>NZ_JBWKUZ010000001.1:510283-1413714 GCF_059421435.1 Janthinobacterium sp. GW821-FHT03A03
CCCCGCAATCGCTTGCGGGGTTTTTAGTGTTACAGCGCTACAACATCAGCGCTTGCGCGGCGGCGGCAGGTCCGTGCACACGCCTTCGTACACTTCGGCGCGCTCTTGCCAAGCTGCCGATCGACTCGGCATGGGTCGCATGCGGGCGGCGGCAGAAGCCAATAAAAAACCCCGCAATCGCTTGCGGGGTTTTTAGTGTTACAGCGCTACAACATCAGCGCTTGCGCGGCGGCGGCAGGTCCGTGCATACGCCTTCGTACACTTCGGCGGCCATGCCGATCGACTCGCCCAGGGTCGGGTGCGGATGGATGGTCTTGCCGATGTCGGTGCCGTCGCAGCCCATTTCGATGGCCAAGGCGATTTCGCCGATCATGTCGCCCGCATGCGTGCCGACGATGGTGCCGCCGATGATGCGGTGCGTTTCAGCGTCAAACAGCAGCTTGGTGAAGCCTTCGGCGCGGCCGTTGGCCACGGCGCGGCCCGAGGCGGCCCACGGGAAGTGGCCTTTCTCGACCTTGATGCCCTTGGCTTTCGCTTCGTCTTCCGTGATGCCGGCCCATGCCACTTCCGGGTCCGTGTAGGCGACCGACGGAATCACCTTGACGTCGAAGTGCGACTTCTGGCCGGCAGCCGCTTCGGCGGCCACGTGGGCTTCATGCACGGCCTTGTGCGCCAGCATCGGCTGGCCCACCAGGTCGCCGATGGCGAAGATGTTCGGCACATTGGTGCGCATCTGGCTGTCGACGTTGATGAAACCGCGGTCCGTCACCTGCACGCCGGCCTTGTCGGCAGCGAGCTTCTTGCCGTTCGGGCTGCGGCCCACGGCAACGAGCACCAGGTCATAGACTTGCGGCGCCGGTGCCGTGGCGCCCGCTTCGGCCGCTTCGAACGTGACCTTGATACCTTCCGGCAACGCCTCGACGGCGACCGTCTTGGTCTTGGTCATGATGTTGTCGAAACGCTTCTCGTTGAACTTCTGCCACACCTTGACGGCGTCGCGGTCAGCGCCCTGCATCAGGCCATCCATCATTTCGACCACGTCGATACGCGCGCCGAACGTGGAGTAGACAGTCGCCATTTCCAGGCCGATGATGCCGCCGCCGATGACCAGCATGCGTTTCGGAATCTGGCGCAACTCCAGCGCGCCCGTCGAATCGACGATGCGCGGGTCTTCCGGCACGAAGGGCAGTTTCACCACGGACGAACCGGCAGCGATGATCGCCTGCTTGAACTGCACGACCTTTTTCGAGCCGTCGCCTGCCGTCACTTCGATGTGGTTGGCGGAGAGGAACTGGCCCACGCCGGTGACGACTTGCGTCTTGCGCGCCTTGGCCATGCCGGCCAGGCCGCCCGTCATGTTCGAGATGACGCCTTCCTTGTACTTGCGTACTTGATCGATATCAATGGTCGGTTTGGCAAATGTCACGCCCGTGTTCGACATGTGCGCCGTTTCATCGATGACGGAAGCGACGTGCAGCAGCGCCTTCGACGGGATGCAGCCCACGTTCAGGCACACGCCGCCCAGGGTGGCGTAACGTTCGACGATAACCGTCGACATGCCCAGGTCGGCAGCGCGGAACGCCGCCGAATAGCCGCCAGGACCGCCACCGAGCACCATCATGTCGACGTCGATGTCGACCTGGCCGCTATAATTGCCGGCCGGGATGGCGGCAACGGCCGCAGGTGCTGGCGCTGCCGCAGCTGCCGGAGCGGCTGCAGCAGGTGCAGCAGCAGCCGCGCCATCAGCCGCTTCCACCACCAGCAGCGCACTGCCTTCGGCGATC
The DNA here is from genome assembly GCF_059421435.1 of Janthinobacterium sp. GW821-FHT03A03. Classification (NCBI taxonomy): domain Bacteria; kingdom Pseudomonadati; phylum Pseudomonadota; class Betaproteobacteria; order Burkholderiales; family Oxalobacteraceae; genus Janthinobacterium; species Janthinobacterium sp. GW821-FHT03A03. The sequence continues at coordinate 512,068 of NZ_JBWKUZ010000001.1, forward strand.
TTGTCGCCGACCTTGACCTTGACTTCCTTGACGACGCCCGCGTGGGTCGACGGAATCTCCATGCTGGCCTTGTCCGATTCGACCGTGATCAGGGACTGGTCCACCTTGATGGTGTCGCCCACCTTGACCATCAGTTCGATGACTTCGACTTCCTTGAAATCGCCGATATTCGGTACTTTTACCTCTACTGTGCTCATCAATCGCTCCTTACAGCAGAATTTTGCGCATGTCGGCCAGGACTTCGCCGAGGTACACGGAGAATCGCGCGCCCATCGCGCCATCGACCACGCGGTGGTCGTAGGACAGCGAGGTGCCCATCATCAAACGTGGCTGGAAGGCCTTGCCATCCCATACCGGCTTGATCGAGGCTTTCGACAGGCCCAGAATGGCCACTTCCGGCGCATTGACGATAGGCGTGAAGTGCGTGCCGCCGATGCCGCCCAGGGACGAAATCGTGAAGCTGGCGCCCTGCATGTCGGCCGGTTTCAGCTTGCCTTCGCGCGCCTGCAGCGACAGTTCCGTCATTTCGCGGGCGATCTGCGAGACCGACTTCTGGTCCGCGCCCTTGATCACGGGTACTACCAGGCCATTCGGCGTGTCGGCCGCGAAGCCGATGTTGTAGTACTGCTTGAGGATCAGGTTTTCGCCCTTGGCGTCAAGCGAGGCGTTAAACGCGGGGAATTTCTTCAGCGCGGCGACGGAGGCCTTGATGACGAATGCCAGCATGGTCAGCTTGGCCGCATCCTTGTTCTTCGCATTGGCCGCGTTGGTATCGACGCGGAACGCTTCCAGGTCCGTCACGTCCGCTTCGTCGAACTGCGTGACGTGCGGGATCATGACCCAGTTGCGGTGCAAATTCGGACCCGAGATTTTCTTGATGCGCGACAGCGGCAGCAATTCGGTCGTGCCGAACTTGCTGAAGTCCAGCGACGGCCATGGCAGCAAGTCCAGGCCCACGCCGGAACCGGCCTTGGCGACCGGCGCATTTGGCGCGGCGACGGCGCCCGACATCACGCCCTTGACGAAGTTCTGCACGTCTTCCTGGGTGATGCGGCCCTTCGGACCGGAACCGCCGACCAGCGCCAGTTCCACGCCCAGTTCGCGCGCGAACTTGCGGATCGATGGCGATGCATGCGCCAGCTTGCCGTTCGCTGCAGGGGCGGCGGCAGTTGCCGGGGCAGCAGCAGCGACCGGCGCCGAAGCGACGGCGGCGGCTGGCGCGGCGGCAGCTTGCGCGGCCGGTGCAGGCGCGGCGGCGGGGGCAGCGCCACCGGTCGTTTCCACGACCAGTACCAAGCTACCCTTGGCGACCTTGTCGCCGACCTTGACCTTCAATTCTTTCACGACACCGGCGTGGCTCGACGGGATTTCCATGCTGGCCTTGTCCGATTCGACCGTCAGCAGCGACTGGTCGACCTTGATCGTGTCGCCCACCTTGACCATCAGCTCGATGACTTCGACTTCCTTGAAGTCGCCGATATCGGGCACGGTCACGTCGACCAGGGCCGGCGCGCCGGCAGGGGCGGCGGGTGCCGGCGCGGCCGCAGGAGCGGCGGCGGGGGCGGCTTCAGCGGCAGGTGTCGGGGCGGCAGCGGCGGCTGGCGCAGGGGCCGAGGCGTCGTCCGCCACTTCCAGCAGCAGGACCAGCGAGCCTTCGGCGATCTTGTCGCCCACGTTGACTTTCAATTCCTTGACGACACCGGCGTGGCTCGATGGAATTTCCATGCTGGCCTTGTCCGATTCGACCGTGATGAGGGACTGGTCGACCTTGACCGTGTCGCCTGGCTTGACCATCAGTTCAATGATCTCGACTTCCTTGAAATCGCCGATATCCGGGACTTTGACTTCCACAATGCTCATAGCTTGCTCCGTTATTTTATTTGTCAGATGGACCCGCACACACGCCAGGGCGGCACTTTCGCACCGCCCTGGCATCATCGGGTCCGCACAACGATTACTGGGTCACCGGATTCGGTTTGTTCGCGTCGATGCCGTACTTGGCGATCGCCTGCTCCACCACCGACACGTCGATCTTGCCTTCGTCAGCCAGCGATTTGAGCGCGGCCACGGTGACATAATAACGGTTCACTTCGAAGAACTCGCGCAGCTTGGCGCGGCTGTCCGAGCGGCCAAAGCCATCGGTACCGAGCACTTTGTAGGTGCGGCCCTTCGGCATGAAGGCGCGGATCTGTTCTGCAAATGCGCGCATGTAGTCGGTCGTGGCGACGATCGGGCCGTCCGTGTCCTGCATCAGCGACGTCACGTACGGCACGCGCTGCTGTTTCGACGGGTTGACCATGTTCCAGCGTTCCGCGTCCTGGCCATCGCGGGCCACCAGGGTCAGCGACGGTGCCGACCACACGTCCGCGGCCACGCCCCAGTCGTTTTCCAGCAATTCGGCGGCGAAGATCGATTCGCGCAGGATGGTGCCGCAACCGATCAGCTGTACGCGCAGCTTGGCGTCCGCCTTGCCTTCTTGCAACTTATACATGCCTTTCAGGATGCCTTCTTCCTGGCCCGGCTTGATGCCTGGCTGGGCATAGTTTTCGTTCATGATCGTGATGTAGTAGAACACATCTTCCTGGTTGGCGATCATGCGGCGCAGGCCGTCCTGGATGATGACGGCGACTTCATGGCTGAAGGTCGGGTCGTACGGCATGCAGGTCGGGATGGTGGCGGCGAAGATATGGCTGTGGCCATCTTCGTGCTGCAAGCCTTCGCCGTTCAGCGTCGTGCGGCCGGCCGTGCCGCCCATCAGGAAGCCGCGGGCGCGCATGTCGGCCGAAGCCCATACCTGGTCGCCGATGCGCTGGAAGCCGAACATCGAGTAGAAGGTGTAGAACGGGATCATGATGCGGTCGTTGGTCGAGTACGACGTCGCCGCGGCGATCCACGAGCTCATGCCGCCCGCTTCGTTGATGCCTTCCTGCAGGATCTGGCCGGCCTTGTCTTCGCGGTAGTACATCACCTGGTCCTTGTCGACCGGCTCGTACAACTGGCCTTTCGGGTTGTAGATGCCGATCTGGCGGAACAGGCCTTCCATGCCGAAGGTACGCGATTCATCGACCAGGATAGGCACGACGCGCTGGCCCAGGTTCGGGTCTTTCAGCAGGGTCGAAATGACGCGCACGAACGCTTGCGTGGTCGAGATTTCGCGGCCTTCCGGCGTCGCTTCCAGCACGTTCTTGAACGCGTCCAGGCCAGGCACGGGCAGGGTCTCTTCCGACTTCTGGCGGCGCTGCGGCAGGTAGCCACCCAGGGCCTTGCGGCGCTCGTGCAGGTAGAGCATTTCCGGCGCGTCGTCGGCAGGCTTGAAGAACGGGATGTCGGCCAGCTTGTCGTCGGGGATAGGCAGCGAGAAGCGGTCGCGCATTTCGCGGATGGCTTCGTCGTCCAGTTTTTTCGTCTGGTGCGCCGTGTTGCGCGCTTCGCCGGACTTGCCCATGCCGTAGCCCTTGATGGTCTTCACCAGCAGGACGGTAGGCTGGCCCTTGTGTTCCTGGGCGATCTTGAAGGCCGCGTAGATCTTGTGCGGATCGTGGCCGCCGCGGGTCAGGCGCCAGATGTCGTCGTCGCTCATGTTGGCAACCATTTCCAGCAGCTTCGGATGCTTGCCGAAGAAGTGCTTGCGCACGTAGGCGCCATCCTTGGCCTTGTAGTTCTGATATTCGCCGTCGACGGTTTCCATCATCACGCGCTGCAGGATGCCTTCCTTGTCTTGCGCCAGCAGGGCGTCCCAGCCCGGACCCCAGATGACCTTGACGACGTTCCAGCCGGCGCCGCGGAATTCGCCTTCCAGCTCCTGGATGATCTTGGTGTTGCCGCGCACGGGGCCGTCCAGACGCTGCAGGTTGCAGTTGACCACGATGACCAGATTGTCGAGCATGTCGCGCGCGGCCAGGCCGATCGCGCCCAGGGATTCCGGCTCGTCCATCTCGCCATCGCCGCAGAACGCCCAGATCTTGCGGTTGTCGGTCTTGGCGATGCCGCGTGCGTGCAGGTATTTCAGGAAGCGCGCCTGGTAGATCGCCATGTGCGGGCCCAGGCCCATCGACACGGTCGGGAACTGCCAGAAGTCAGGCATCAATTTCGGATGCGGGTAGGAGGACAGGCCCTTGCCGTCAACTTCCTTGCGGAAGTTCAGCATTTGCTCTTCCGTCAAGCGGCCTTCGAGGAAGGCGCGCGCGTAGACGCCGGGCGAGGAGTGGCCCTGGATGTACAGCAGGTCGCCGCCGTGGTCGGCCGTCGGCGCGTGCCAGAAATGGTTGAAGCCGATGCCCAGCATGTTCGCCAGCGAGGCGAACGAGGACAAGTGGCCGCCCAGGTCGCCGTCGGCGCGGTTGGCCTTGACCACCATGGCCATGGCGTTCCAGCGCATCCACGAGCGCAGGCGCTCTTCGTATTCCAGGTTGCCGGGGCAGTGTGCTTCTTGTTTGGTGGGGATGGTATTGACGTAGGCGGTGGTGCTGGAGAACGGGATCTGGGCGCCACGGCGGCGGGCCAGGTCAACCATGCGCTCCATCAGGTAATGCGCGCGTTCCGGACCTTCATTTTCCAGCACGGCTTCGAGCGCGTCCAGCCACTCCTTGGTTTCCTGCATGTCCGGGTCGGTGCCGATCTGTGTCGTTACCTGGTTCAGTTGAGCTGACATCTGTTGAGTCTCCTTTGTGAGCGCCCCACCCCGATTTTCCGGATCGCTGTCGGACGGTATTTCGCTGATTATTTACTATTAAGATGGATTAGTGTGAGGATTCTAACAGCGTATTTAGTATTTTTCAAATTACGATATAGCATTTCATATAGTGAAATTACCCTATGAAATTTATGCTGCACTGCCGCAAATTCTGTGCGGAAATTAGGGTGAGCAGAGTGGCAAAAGGAATCAACACCCCAGTCGCCCGCACAGGCTCCCCGGGCCAAGCGGGCCTGAAAAATGTCGAGGGCCAGGCGCAGCGACGCAGACAGTACGCCAGTACGGCAAGGAGCTGCAACGCCGCCATCGGCATTTTCTCAGGCCCGCGTCTCCGGCCCGCTTTTAGCACATCAACAAACCAAATTAAAACCCCGGTCGCCCGCACAGGCTCCCCGGGCCAAGCGGGCCTGAAAAATGTCGGGGGCAAGGCGCAGCGACGCAGACAGTACGCCAGTACGGCAAGGAGCTGCAACGCCGCCATCGGCATTTTCTCAGGCCCGCGTCTCCGGCCCGCTGTTGTTAAGCCTTGCGCTTATAAATGCATAGCACTGCTTAACTTAGCGGCACTGGCGCCAAAACCGCCCCTTTGCGCCGCCCGGCTTTATAATCTGTCTTTTCCTTCCCACACAGCCTCCCTACCATGCCAGCACAACTGATCGACGGAATCGCCCTCTCCCAAAAACTGCGCAGCGAGATCGCCACGCGCGCCGCCGCCCTCACGGCCAAGGGCACCCAGCCCGGCCTGGCCGTGATCCTCGTCGGCGAAGACCCTGCCAGCCAGGTGTACGTGCGCAACAAGGTCAAGGCGTGCGGCGACGTGGGTTTCCACTCGGTGCTGGAAAAATATGAAGCGGACCTGTCAGAAGCCGACTTGCTGGCGCGCATCGCCAGCCTGAACGCCGATCCCGCCATCCACGGCATCCTCGTGCAGATGCCCTTGCCCAAGCACATCAACCCGCACAAGGTCATCGAAGCGATCGCCACGACGAAAGACGTGGACGGCTATTCGGTCCTGAGCGCCGGCGAACTGATGACGGGCTTGCCCGGCTTCCGCCCTTGCACGCCGTATGGCTGCATGAAACTGATCGAAAGCACGGGCGTCGACCTGCGCGGCAAGCACGCCGTCGTCATCGGCCGCAGCAACACCGTCGGCAAGCCGATGGCCCTGCTGCTCTTGCAAGCGAACGCTACCGTCACCATCTGCCATAGTGCGACGCCGGACCTGGGCCTGTACACGCGCCAGGCGGACGTGGTCGTGGCCGCCGTCGGCCGCCGCAACACCCTGACGGCCGACATGGTCAAACCGGGCGCCATCGTCATCGACGTGGGCATGAACCGCGACGATGAAGGCAAGCTGTGCGGCGACGTGAATTTTGCCGGCGTGAAAGAAATCGCCTCCCACATCACCCCGGTACCGGGTGGCGTGGGTCCGATGACGATCACCATGTTATTGATGAACACAGTAGAGGCTGCCGAGCGCATCTAAAGAATCACCCCGGGGCGGCATTGCCGCCTTATTAATATGGAACCGACGATGAACACCAATCCCCTGCTTGATTTTTCCGGACTGCCACGCTTCGATGCGATCACGCACGAGCATGTCACGCCTGCCATCGACACCCTCTTGGTCCAGGCGCGCGCCACGGTGGCGCGGCTGGAAGCGCCCGTGGAAGAAGTGAGCTGGGACAACTTCGTCGCGCCCCAGGACCAGATCGCCGAAACCCTGGGCCGCGCCTGGAGCATCGTCAACCACCTGAACAGCGTGGTCGACACGCCCGAGCTGCGCGCCGCCTACAATGCCAACCTGCCTAAAGTGACGGAATTCTGGACCGAGCTGGGCCAAAATGAAGTGCTGTTCGGCAAATACAAGCAGCTGCAGGCCAGCGCCGCTTTCGCCAGCCTGTCGCCGGCGCGCCGGCGCATCGTCGACAACGCCGTGCGCGACTTCCGCCTGGGCGGCGCCGAATTGCCCGAGGACAAGAAAGAGCGCTTCGGCGCCATCCAGGAAGAACACGCGGCCGTCGCTACGCGGTTTTCCGAAAACGTGCTCGACGCCACCAATGACTACAAGTTGCTGGTCGACAATGAAGCTGAGCTGGCCGGCCTGCCCGACGACGTGAAGGCCGCCGCGCGCGCCGCCGCCGACAAGGCCGGCAAGCCAGGCTATGAATTCTCGCTGCACTTCCCATCCTATTACCCGATCCTGCAATTTGCCGACAAGCGCGCGCTGCGCGAAACCATCTACCGCGCCAACGCCACCAAGGCGTCGGACCAGGGCGAGGTCTTCAGCAAGAAAGAGGACTGGGACAACACGCAAAACATCGTCACCTTGTTGCGGCTGCGCAACGAAGAGGCACAGCTGCTCGGCTACGCCAATTTCGCCGAAGTGTCGCTCGTCTCCAAGATGGCCACCTCGCCGGCGCAAGTCATCGCCTTCCTGGAAGACCTGGCCAAGCGCGCGCGTCCGTTCGCCGAGAAGGACCTGGCCGAACTGCAACAATTCGCCCGGGAAGAGCTGGGCATCGCCGAGCTGCAGGCGTGGGACGTGCCGTACGCCTCCGAAAAGCTGCAGGAACGCCGCTACGCGTTCTCGGCCCAGGAAGTCAAACAGTATTTCCCTGAACACAAGGTGATCGACGGCCTGTTCCGCCAGATCCAGAACCTGTTCGCGGTCGAGATCAAGCCCGATACGGCGCCCGTCTGGCACCCGGACGTGCGTTTTTACCGCATCGAGCGCGACGGCCAGCTGGTCGGCCAGTTCTACCTGGACCTGTATGCGCGCGCGGGCAAGAGCGACGGTGCCTGGATGGACGACGCGCGCGGCCGCCGCGCCGACGCACAGCACGTGCAAACGCCGATCGCCTACCTGACCTGCAATTTCACGGAACCGGCCGTGGTCGACGGCAAGGCACAGCCTGCCCTGTTCACGCACGATGAAGTCATCACCCTGTTCCACGAGTTCGGCCACGGCCTGCACCATATGCTGACCGTCGTCGACGAGCTGGGCGTGTCGGGCATTGCTGGCGTCGAATGGGATGCCGTGGAACTGCCGTCGCAATTCATGGAGAACTTCTGCTGGGAATGGGAAGTGCTTGAACACATGACAGCGCACGCCGTCACGGGCGAGCCGCTGCCGCGCGCGCTGTACGACAAGATGCTGGCAGCCAAGAATTTCCAGTCCGGCCTGCAAACCCTGCGCCAGGTGGAATTTTCCTTGCTCGACATGCATCTGCACTATGACTACGATGCCGGCACTGGCCAGACTGTGCAGCAGCTGATCGACGGTGTGCGCGCCAAATTCGCGCTGATCATCCCGCCCGCCTTCAACCGCTTCCAGAATTCCTTCGGGCATATCTTCTCCGGCGGCTACGCGGCCGGCTACTACAGCTACAAATGGGCCGAGGTGCTGTCCGCCGACGCCTATGCAGCCTTCGAGGAAGCCCGCGCGCTGGGACCGGCAGCCACCACGGCGGCGGGCAAGCGTTACCTGCAGGAAATCCTGTCCGTCGGCGGCTCGCGCCCCGCGCTGGAATCGTTCACGGCCTTCCGCGGCCGCGAACCGTCGATCGACGCCCTGCTGCGCCACAGCGGCATGGCCGCCTGAGGGACGACATGACGCGCGTCGATTTTCATACGAATGTGCCGGACAAGCTGGCCTACGCCTGCCGCCTGGCGCGCAAGGCCTATATGGCCGGCAACAAGGTCGTCGTGCTGGCGCAAGACGGCGCCCAGCTCGACGCCCTGAACACGGCCATGTGGACTATTTCCGCCACGGATTTCCTGCCCCATGTGCTGGCCGGCGACCCGCTGGCTGCGCAAACGCCCATCATCCTGACCGATGACGCGGCGGCCGGGCTGCCGCACCACGACATCCTCGTCAACCTGTCGCAGTTGCCACCCGCCAATTACGCCGATTTCCAGCGCGTCTTCGAAATCGTTTCCATGGATGAGCACGATGCGCAGGCGGGCCGCCAGCGTTTCATGCACTACCGCCAGCAAGACGTGCAACCGACGCATTTCGTGGCGGCTAAAGCATGAACCAGCCCCCCTTCGACCAGGGCATCCCCGTGCTGACGGAAGTGCTGCTGGGGCCGGATGAGCCGCCGGCGGCGGCCGTCGCCCTGCCAGCGCCTGTTGCCGAGGCAGCGCCGGTCGCGCCGCCCGGCAACGTGCCGCCCGACTGGGACGCCATCGAACAGCGGCTAACGCAGCGCATCCTGCATCAAGTGCAAGGCAAGATCGATCATCTGCTGGAAGAACGCATCGCCCACGTCCTGCAGACGGCCTTGCAGAACGCCCTGATCGGCATGCGCGGCGCCCTGCGCGCAGACTTGCAGCAGTCGCTGGAACAGATCGTGGCCCATGCGGTCAGCCATGAGCTCGGTCACCTGCATCCGCCTGCGCAGTAATCAAGCCACTTCCCCCCCTGACAGCGAATTGCCGGGGTCGGCCCCTGAGGGTCCGTCCCCGGTCCTTGCCGCTGGGTTAATGCCGGCATTCCTACACCCTTCCCCTTCGCAACGCCATTCTTTGGTGCACTCGCGCCCATAAAATCGGTGCATCGCGCCTCACTTTGGTGATTGTTGCGACAAAATGCAAAAAGCCCGAAATGCGGCTTTGCGCCGCCTGTTTTTTGTTGTACCTTTCCTCACACGTACCGCCATTCGAAGCGGTTTCACGAGACGCCGCCGTATCTTTATCCATTGGAGAATGTTTATGCTGCTCAAGACCAAAGTCCTTCCAGTCGCCCTTGCCCTCGCTTTTGCCGGTCACGCGGGCGCGCAGGAAATCATCAAGATAGGCCACGTCGCGCCGGTCTCTGGCGCCAGCTCCCACCTGGGCAAGGATAATGAAAACGCGGCCAAGATGGCCATCGAGGACTTGAACGCCAAAGGCTTCAAGATCGACGGCAAAGTCGTGAAATTCGTGCTGTTGCCCGAAGATGACGCGGCCGATCCGAAACAGGGCACGGCCGTGGCGCAAAAGCTGGTCGACGCCAAGGTCAACGGCGTGGTCGGCCACCTGAATTCGGGCACGACGATACCGGCTTCGCGCATTTACTTCAATGCCGGCATCCCGCAGATTTCGCCGGCCGCCACCAACCCGACCTATACCCAGCAGAAATTCAACACGGCCTTCCGCGTCGTCGCCAATGACAACAAGCTGGGGGGAACTTTGGGCGCGTATGCCGTCGGCAAGCTGCAGGCGAAGAAAATCGCCGTCATCGACGACCGCACGGCTTACGGCCAGGGCGTGGCGGAACAGTTCGTCAAGGGCGCCAAGAAAGCGGCGCCAGGCGTGCAAATTGTCGGCAAGGAATTTACCAATGCCAACGCGACGGACTTCAACGCCATTTTGACCAGCATCAAGTCGAAGAATCCCGACCTGATCTTCTTCGGCGGCATGGATTCCGTGGGCGGCCCCATGCTGCGCCAGATGAAGGCGCTGGGCATCAAGGCCAAGTTCATGGGCGGCGACGGCCTGTGCACGGAACCGCTGGGCAAGCTGGCAGGCGACGCCGTGGGCGAAAACATGGTCACCTGCGCGGAAGCGGGCGGCGTCACGGGCGCGCAGCAAAAAGGCATGGACGATTTCCGCGCCCGCTACAAGCAGAAATACAATATGGACGTGCAACTGTACGCGCCCTATGTGTACGACGCCGTGATGACCATGGCCACCGCCATGGCCGACGCGAAATCGTCGAAACCATCCGTCTACCTGCCCTTCCTGGCCAAGGTGCACTACCAGGGCGTGACGGGGCCGATCTCGTTCGATGCCAACGGCGACATCAAGGATGGCGCGCTGACCCTGTTCACCTACAGGGATGGCAAGAAGACCAAGATGGAAGTGGTCAAGTAAGCGATTGGCTGGCAACGTAATCGCGTAAACCTTCGGCCAGCGCGTCGAAGGTGGCGCGGCAGCGCAGGCTGCCGCGCAAGTCTGCATGCATGGTGACCCAGGTTTCCATGGGCAGCGAAAACGCTTGCGGCAGCACGCGCCGCAGGGCCGGATCGCGCGCCGCCAAGCCCGCCTGGCACACGCCGATGCCCGCGCCCGCGCGTATCAGGGCCAGCTGCGCCAGGTCGCTGTCGCTGCGCCAGGCAAAATGTTCCCGCGTCAATCCCTGGAAGGCCGGTCCCGCGTTGCGCACGAAGGGACTCGCCTCGTCATAGCCGATGATGGCGTGTTGCGCCAGATCAAGCAACTCAGCCGGCGTGCCATGGCGCGCCAGGTAATCCGCATGCGCATGCAGGCCCAGTTCGATATTGCCCACCTTGCGCGCCACCAGCTGTTCCTGGCGGGGACGCAGCATGCGCACGGCGATGTCCGCCTCGCGGCGCAGCAAATCGTGCACCTTGTTGCTCAACACTAATTCAATGGTCAGGCCAGGGTGGCGCTCGCGCAGGCCTGCCAGTATGCCCGGCAATACCTCCACGCCCACCACTTCGCTGGCCGAGATGCGCACGACGCCAGACACGCCCTGCCCCTGGCTGCTGGCCGCCCGCTCCATCAGGGCCGCCGTGTGCGCCATCGCTTCCGCATGGGGCCGCAGCGCCAGGGCCACTTCCGTGGGCAGCAAGCCCAGCTGGGAGCGCGTGAACAGCGTCACGCCCAGCTCCTGTTCCAGGGCGGCGATATGCCGCCCGGCGGTGGGCTGCGTGATGCCCAGCGCGCGGGCGGCGCCGGACAGGGAGCCGTGCCTGAGCACGGCCAGCAGCGAACGGTAATATTCCCAGGCGATTGGAGTAGTCATACATAAATGTATAGCCTCTGCTCGATGTTCGTCAATTCCCAACCAGCCTTGCGGGGCAGATACTGATGCCATCAACCATAGGGAGGCCATGATGGAAAACACGAAAACGGTATTGGTGCTGGGCGCAACAGGCGGCATCGGCGGCGAAATGCTGCGCCAGCTGCTGGCGGCGGGCTGGCGGGTGCGCGCCCTGCAGCGGGGAGAAACACCGTCGCCACGCGGCGACGGCATTGAATGGCTGCGCGGCGACGCGCTGTCGCGCACGGACGTGCTGGCGGCCGCCAGGGGCTGCGCCGTCATCGTGCACGCCGTCAACCCGCCCGGCTACCGCAACTGGGGCCGGCTGGTGCTGCCCATGCTGGACAACACGATCGCCGCGGCGATGGCCGAAGGCGCCACCATCGTGCTGCCCGGCACCGTCTACAACTTCGGCCCCGACGCCTTCCCCGCGCCGCACGATTTGCTGGCGGAAGACGCGCCGCAGCGCCCGCTCACGCGCAAGGGCGCCATCCGCGTGGAAATGGAAGCACGGCTGGAACGGGCCAGCACGCGGGGCGCCAGGGCGCTGATCGTGCGCGCGGGCGACTTTTTCGGCCCCCGCGCCGGCAATAACTGGTTTTCGCAGGGCCTCGTCAAGGCGGGCCGGCCCGTGCGCCGCATCCTGTATCCGGGCGCGCCCGGCGTCGGCCACCAGTGGTCCTACCTGCCGGACGTGGCGCGCACCATGGTGCAGTTGCTGGACGTACGCGGCACGTTGCCGGCATTTGCGCGCTTTCACATGGCCGGCCACTGGGACCACGACGGCCGCCAGATGACCGGCGCGATTGCCCGCGTGACGGAGCTGGCCACGGGCGTGCCGCCCGCTGTCCGGCGCTTCCCGTGGTGGCTGGCGACCCTGGCGTCGCCGTTCGTGGCGACCCTGCGCGAAATGCGCGAGATGCGCTACCTGTGGCGAACGCCCTTGCCCATGGACAATACGCAACTGCTGGCCGTGCTGGGCAGGGAAGCCCATACGCCCCTCGATGAGGCCGTAAAAGCCACCCTGGAAGGGATGGGCAACCTGAACGTGACAGGCAAAAAAAACGCGCCGGGATTGCCGGCGCGCTGATTGCGGTGTTACAGGTGCCGCGGCACAGATTATTTCTGTGCCAGCACCCATTTCACGAGCGTGCGGGCTTCCGCCTCGCTCACTTGCGGGTTCGCTGGCATCGGGATCGCGCCCCAGGTGCCGGAACCGCCCTTCATGACTTTCGCCACGAGCTTGGCTTCCGCGTCTTTTTGACCGGCATACTTGGCCGCCACGTCTTTATACGCAGGACCCACCAGTTTCGTGCTGACCGCGTGGCAAGCCATGCAATTCTTGGCTTTCGCCAAATCAGGATTGGCCAACGCTGCTTGCGATGCCAGAGCCGAAACGGCCAATACACTCACCAACATAAAACGTTTCATTGTCTTTTCTCCAAAGTTACTTCCTGCGGCATTTTACTGTGTTTCCGCAGATGCACCACGAGCCCAGATCAAGCGTTTCAATGTAGTAACGCAATATAGTCAGGAGGCATAGCTATTCTGCCCCATCTGCACGCCCATGACCATGTTGTTTGTAAGGCGATGTAACGACAGCCGGCCCCGCGCAGTGGATCAGGGCCGGCTGTCTTACCTGCGCAACAGATCAGCGCTTCTTCAGCTGCGACAGGTCGCGCACGGCGCCGCGGTCGGCCGACGTCGTCAGCGCCGCATAGGCCTGCAGTGCCTGCGATACGTAACGGTCGCGGTTGACGGGCAGCCAGGCGGCGTCGCCCTTCGCTTCCATGGCGGCGCGGCGCGCGGCCAGGTCAAGGTCCGTCACGCGCAGGTTGATGCGGCGCGCGGGGATGTCGATGTCGATGAAGTCGCCCTCTTCCACCAGGCCGATGGCGCCCCCTTCGGCCGCTTCCGGCGAGGCGTGGCCGATCACCAGGCCCGATGAACCGCCCGAGAAGCGCCCGTCCGTGAACAGCGCGCACGCCTTGCCCAGGCCCTTCGACTTGATGTAGGACGTCGGGTACAGCATTTCCTGCATGCCGGGACCGCCTTTCGGGCCTTCGTAGCGGATGATGACGACGTCGCCCTCGTGCACGGTGTCTTCCAGGATGGCAGCAACGGCCGCATCCTGGCTTTCGAACACGCGCGCCTTGCCCGAGAATGTCAAAATGCTTTCGTCGACGCCCGCCGTCTTGACGATGCAGCCTTTTTCCGCCAGGTTGCCGTACAAGACGGCCAGGCCGCCGTCCTGCGAGTACGCATGGGCCCTGTCGCGGATGCAGCCCGTGCTGCGGTCCTTGTCGACGGCGGCGAAGCGCTCCGACTGCGAAAACGCCGTCTGCGTCGGCACGCCGCCCGGCGCGGCGCGGAACAGTTCATGCACGGCAGGGTTGTCGGTGCACATGATGTCGTTTTGCGCGATGGCGTCGGCCATCGTGGCCGCGTGGATCGTCGGCAGGGTGGTGTCGAGCAGGCCGGCGCGCGCCAGTTCGCCCAGGATGCCCACGATGCCGCCGGCGCGGTGCACGTCCTCGATATGGTATTTGTCCGTCATCGGCGCGACCTTGCACAGGCAGGGCACCTTGCGCGAAATGCGGTCGATGTCGGCCATCGTGAATGCCACTTCCGCCTCGTGCGCGGCGGCAAGCAGGTGCAGCACGGTGTTGGTCGAACCGCCCATGGAGACGTCGAGCGCCATGGCGTTTTCAAACGCCGCCTTGGTGGCGATCGAGCGTGGCAGCACGGTGTAATCGTCCTGCTCGTAGTGGCGCTTGGCCAGTTCCACGATCAGACGGCCCGCGCGCAGGAACAGCTGCTGGCGGTCCGAGTGCGTGGCCAGAATCGTGCCGTTGCCGGGCAGCGCCAGGCCCAGCGCCTCGGTCAGGCAGTTCATCGAGTTGGCCGTAAACATGCCGGAGCAGGAACCGCAGGTGGGGCAGGCCGAGCGCTCGATCTCGGCCACGTCGGCGTCGGACACGCTGCTGTCGCCGGCCTTGATCATGGCGTCGACCAGGTCCAGCTTGATGATCTTTTGCGCGCCGTTGACCACCTTGACGACCTTGCCCGCTTCCATCGGCCCGCCGGAAATAAACACGACGGGGATGTTGATGCGCATGGCGGCCATCAGCATGCCCGGCGTGATCTTGTCGCAGTTCGAGATGCAGACCATGGCGTCGGCGCAGTGGGCGTTGACCATGTATTCGACGGAATCGGCGATCAGGTCGCGCGAGGGCAGCGAATACAGCATGCCGCCGTGGCCCATGGCGATGCCGTCATCGACGGCGATGGTGTTGAATTCCTTGGCCACGCCGCCGGCCGCCTCGATCTCGCGCGCCACCATCTGTCCCAGGTCTTTCAGGTGCACGTGGCCGGGCACGAACTGGGTGAACGAGTTGACGACGGCGATGATCGGCTTGTCGAAGTCGCCGTCCTTCATGCCGGTGGCGCGCCACAGGGCGCGGGCGCCAGCCATGTTGCGGCCGTGGGTGGTGGTGCGGGAGCGGTATTGCGGCATGATGGGGTCCTTCCAACGATGATTGATGCCTGACTGCGCGGATTTTCAACAAAACCCTGCATACAGTGGGGGTACGCCAGATTGCCTTGCGCGCGCGCCACTGTCAAATATATGATGCACGCGTCTGTGAGTCGTTTTGCATATCACAGTATTCAATCTGCATGGAAACGCATATGAACCTTGAACTGCGCCAGCTGCGCTATTTCGTCACCGTCGCCGAGGAATTGCACTTCGGCCGCGCCGCCGCGCGCCTGCACATGACGCAGCCGCCCTTGTCGCAGACCATCATGGCGCTGGAAGAACAGCTGGGCGCGCCCCTGTTCGTGCGCACGCGCCGCGAGGTGCAGCTGACGCCGGCCGGCACGGCCCTGCTGCCCGAGGCGCGCCGGCTGCTGGCGCAGGCGCAGGAGCTGCCCGCGCTGGTGCGGCGCGCCGCGCAGGGCGAAGCGGGACGATTGAGCCTGGCGTTCGTCTCGACGGCCGACTACAGCGTGCTGCCGCCCCTGCTGCGCGCCTACCGCGGCGCCTGCCCGCAGGTGCAGATCCAGTTGCAGGAAGCTACCTCCGATTTACAGCTCGACGAATTGCTGGCCGGGCGCATCGATGCTGGCCTGCTGATCCCGCCCCTGCCCGACAAGGCGAAGGGCGAACTCGACTACCTGCCCGTGCTGGCCGAGCCGCTGGTGCTGGCCGCGCCGTCCGGCCTCGCCATATTGAATGCGCCCGGCCCCGTGCGCCTGCGCGACGTGCCGCCGCTGCCCCTGATCATTTTCCCGCGTGCAATATCCCCCGCCCTGCACGACGCCATCCTCGGCGTGTTCCGCGCGGCCGGCGTGACGCCGCAGATCGGCCAGGAAGCGATCCAGATGCAGACCATCGTCAGCCTCGTCTCGGCTGGCATGGGCATCGCGCTTGTGCCACAATCGGTATCGAATCTGATGCGCCCGGGCGTAGAATACAGGCCGCTGCAGGACGCCACGCCGCTGGTGGAAACGGGCCTGGCCTGGCGCCGCGACAATCCATCCGCCGTGCTGCAGGGTTTTCTGGCCCTGCTGCGCACGCAAATATGCAATACCGGTCAATTATTAAGTGGCCGCTAAGGCAAAAAACTTGCCGCAAGGTCATACTACGCAACCCAAGTTTCAAATAATGAAAGAAAACCGATGCTGATACACCCGATGCCCGACCCGATCGCCATACAAATCGGCCCGCTCGCCGTGCACTGGTACGGCCTGATGTATGTGCTGGCCTTTGCCCTGTTCATTCTCCTGGGCCGCGTGCGCATCAGGCAGCCGCATATCGCCGTGCTGGGCTGGCAGAAGGAAGACCTCGATGACATGCTGTTCTACGGCATGCTGGGCGTGGTGATCGGCGGTCGCCTGGGCGAAGTGCTGTTCTACCGCCCCGAATACTTCCTGCACAATCCGCTGGAGATCTTCATGGTCTGGCATGGCGGCATGTCCTTCCATGGCGGCTTCCTCGGCGTCATCCTGGCCATGTACCTGTGGAGCCGCAAGGCGGGCCGCAACCTGTTCGACGTGCTCGACTTCATCGCCCCGCTGGTGCCGCTCGGCTATGCCGCGGGCCGCCTGGGCAACTTCATCAATGCCGAACTGCCGGGCCGCATCGCGCCGGACACCCTGCCGTGGGCCATGCAATGGCCGGGCATTCCGTATCCCGTGCACCCGTCGCCGATCTACCAGATGCTGGTCGACGGCATTTTGGTCTTCATCATCCTGTGGCTGTTTGCGCGCAAGCAACGTCCGCGCATGGCCGTGGGCGCCATGTTCACCCTGCTGTACGGCTGCGCGCGCTTCTTCACGGAATACTTCCGCACACCGGACTGGGAAGTCGTGTGGCTGGGCGTGCCGATCACGTCGGGCCAGATGCTGTCCCTGCCGATGATCGTCGGCGCCATCGCCCTGCTCGTGTGGGCGTATAAAAGCCAGGTGATGGGCACGCCGCCCACCAAGGCGCGCGCAGCCTGAGCAACAGTTAAGCCTGTAACTTGCTTGTAATCACTTTCCATTGCGCCGGCGTCACGGGCGTGATGGACAGGCGGCTGCCCTTCTTGAGCAGCAGCATGTCTTCCAGCTCCGGCATCTGGCGCATCTCGGACAGGGGCAGCAGCGCCGTCTTCTTCAGGCCGCGCACGTCGACGCTGATCCAGCGCGGCTGTTCAGGCGTGGCTTTTGGGTCGAAATACTTGCCACCCTCTTCAAACTGGCTGTGATCGGGATACGCGCCGCTGGCCACTTCGGCCACGCCCGCCACGCCCGGCTGCGGGCAACTCGAGTGATAGAACAGCACGCCGTCGCCGACCTGCATGCCGTCGCGCATGAAGTTGCGCGCCTGGTAGTTGCGCACGCCGAACCAGGGCATGGTGTGCTGCGGCGCGGCCATCAGGTCATCGATGCTCACTTCGTCGGGTTCGGACTTCATCAGCCAGTATTGTTTCATCTAGACTCCGTATCAAAGCAACAGGCGTAAAAAAACGGTTGCGCATCAATGCTGCAACCGTTTTCAGTTGTACTACAAGCTACTGCAAATTGGGCCCCGCCTGTGCCGCTATGCCGGCATCCCGAACCAAACGGTTCAAGGTGGTCACGTTAGTTCAATTTCGGGTTCGTCGAACGAGCGACGCTCACTCCCATCAAACAAAATTCGCAACCGATGCGCATAAATGGTTCAAGGAATATATGGCAATCGCGAACACCGCAGGGTAGACCCAAGTTTACTCCTTTGAGCGCGCATCGCAAAGACAAATCGTAGCGTGCCCGCTTAAAACCCAATTAATAACACCGAACAAAGCCGTAGCGAGCGGCGATGAATTGTGCCTAAGAAGCGCAGCTGTGCTTGCACGGGGCCGCCGAGGCAGCGAGCATCGCAGGCCGCAAGTCGCGACGCGCAGCAGGTTCGGTTCGGTGTTTAAAACAGGTTTTCCTGGGGCGTCAGTGCGCTGTCCAGAACCGTGTGCATGGCCGAGATTTTCTGCTTCACTTCCAGGATCGTCAGTTCCGACAGCGGACCTTGCGGCGACTTCACGGAGAGGAACTCCGCGGCCACGCCCAGGGCGGCCAGCACGGCGATGCGGTCGTTGCCCTTGACCTTGCCCGCGTCGCGGATGGCCTTCATCTTGCTATCGAGATAAATCGCCGCTTCGCGCAGCGCGCGCTCCTCGCCGTCGCGGCACACCATGCTGTAGGACTGGCCCATGATATTGACATCGACACGCGGCATTACGCTTCCTTCTCGTTCTCGGCAATATAGGCGCCCGCTTCCGAAGCGGCTTGCTCCAGGCCAGCTTGCACCAGTTCGGGAATTTTTTCCAGCAACGCCTCCACCCGCTCCTGCGCCTCGCGCATGCGTTGCACATACAGGGCGTTCTCGGCGGCCAGCGCGGCATTGTCCTTGCGCAATTGCGCGTTTTCACGGCGCAGCGCATGGGTCATTTCGGCCAGCAGGCCTATTTTGTCGGATAATTCATTGAATTCGGAAATCATCCCGCCACTATAGGGCGGACGCTCCATGGGCGTCAATCGAATCACGCCGCTGTCACACATATTTACATCAATGCAGGTCAGTTGCCGTGAAATACACGCTTTTCCCGGCGCTTTTCGCCATCTGCACGCATCCGCCAGCGCCGCGATGGCAGCGTTTTACTCGTCGACGTAATCGGGTTCGATATCGAGTCCGCCATAGCGGTTTTCGCAAGAGCGGCGCGTCAGCGTCTGTTGGCCGCCCTTGCCGTCAAGCACCATCGTCAAGTCGCGGCAAGTACGGTGGTAACTGCCAGGTTTGGCGTCCGTCCGCGAAGGCGTCAGGCGCACTGCCAGCGGCGCCGCATTACCCAAGCCTTTGTTGCTCCACTGGCGCGTCTTGCCATCCTCTTCATCTTTCAAGGTGCGCACGGCGGCCGTCAGCAAGGATTTCTGTTCCTTTGCATTCAGCTTGGCGACCGTCACGTCGGACAGGAAGGGCGGATACACGACGGGCGCCGGGTCCTTGCCCTGCACATCCCAACGGCCGCTGTTCTGCGAACAGGTGCGGCGACTCAGGTCCTGCGACTTGTCGCCCGCCGTGACGACGAATTTCAGGTCGCGGCAGATGTGCGCCTTCAGGCTGTGTTCCGTCATGCCGGAGTTGCTGAAGTTATATGTGACCTTCACCCGCACGCCGCTGTCGCCGCCGTTGTCCCACACGTGCGCTTCCTGGTCGTCGTCATCCTTGTTGAGGTCATTGAACAGCTCATTGAGCAGCATGTCCTTTTCCAGCGGCGTCAGGGTCGCCACGGTGATTTCGTCGAGAATGGTGGGCGTTTGCGCGGCGGCATGGCCCAGGCAGGCGAGGCCGATGGCGGCGGCGCCCAGCAGGCGCAGGGCGGAACGGGAAAGTGTCAATGGCATGGTGTGCTTTCTGGCGCAGATGGCGATATTGATATGCAATTGCAATCATCTTATCAAAGTTCATAGCAAAACCCTGTTTCCTGTGCGTACAGGAACGCCCCTCCCCTGGCGGGCATGCTAGAGTCGCGCCTGTTGCTGACGCCCGGGAAGTTGGCTTGCGCCAGCGCAAACCCTGCGTAAATGCAGGCTGCGCAGAACGTGTATGCATATCTTCCCGGTGAATAAGCCCTTGAATAAGCCCCCTACCGTCCCTATAATTAGCACTCGTTAGTAGAGAGTGCTAACAAACTCTTTCGTAGCAATCCTCAGGACATGATGGTGTATGCCGGGCAACAGCAGGGAACGCTACGCGGCGGGCGACGCCGCGATGCACCACTGCCCAGCGCCGGCATGCACACGATGACATGGGGTTTGCTTGACCGTTGCGGGCTGCTTTCAACGGCGGTCACTGACTGCACGCCTGGCGCTGTGCCAGGCATGTATTCATTTAGCAACACCTATCCATTGAACTTTAAGGAGTTTTGTATGAATCTGCGCCCATTGAACGATCGCGTCATCGTCAAACGCCTCGACCAGGAAACCAAGACTGCGTCCGGCCTCATCATTCCTGATGCAGCTGCTGAAAAACCGGATCAAGGCGAAGTCCTTGCCGTAGGCAATGGCAAGATTCTCGACGACGGCAAAGTCCGTCCTCTGGATGTCAAAGTGGGCGACCGCGTCCTGTTCGGCAAGTACGCCGGCCAAACCGTCAAAGTTGACGGCGATGAGCTGCTGGTCATGCGCGAAGAAGACATCATGGCGATCGTCGTCAAGTAATTGTTTCCACGTTGTAGACAGATACATCCCGAAACTCAGGAGAATTGAACATGGCAGCTAAAGAAGTAGTATTCGGCGACGCAGCGCGCGCCAAGATGGTCGAAGGCGTTAACATCCTCGCCAACGCAGTCAAAGTCACCTTGGGCCCGAAAGGCCGCAACGTCGTGCTGGAGCGCTCGTTCGGCGCCCCTACCGTCACCAAGGATGGTGTGTCGGTAGCGAAAGAAGTTGAACTCAAAGACAAGCTCATGAACATGGGCGCGCAAATGGTCAAGGAAGTTGCTTCCCGCACCAGCGACAACGCCGGCGACGGCACTACCACCGCCACCGTGCTGGCACAAGCCATCGTGCGCGAAGGCATGAAGTTCGTTGCCGCCGGCATGAACCCGATGGACCTGAAGCGCGGTATCGACAAGGCAGTTGCTGCCACCGTCGAAGAACTGGCGAAAATCGCCCGTCCTTGCACCACGACCAAGGAAATCGCCCAGGTTGGCGCGATCTCGGCCAACTCCGACTACTCGATCGGCGAGCGCATCGCTGAAGCGATGGAAAAAGTCGGCAAGGAAGGCGTCATCACCGTCGAAGACGGCAAGTCGCTGAACGACGAGCTGGACATCGTTGAAGGCATGCAGTTCGACCGCGGCTACCTGTCGCCGTACTTCATCAACAACCCAGAGAAACAAGTTGCCGTCCTGGACAGCCCATTCGTCCTGCTGTGCGACAAGAAAATCTCGAACATCCGTGACCTGCTGCCGGTACTGGAACAAGTCGCGAAAGCTGGCCGTCCACTGCTGATCATCGCGGAAGACATCGAAGGCGAAGCGCTGGCGACCCTGGTTGTGAACAACATCCGCGGCATCCTGAAAACCTGCGCAGTGAAAGCACCAGGCTTCGGCGACCGCCGCAAAGCCATGCTGGAAGACATCGCTGTCCTGACCGGCGGCCAGGTGATCGCTGAAGAAGTCGGCCTGACCCTGGAAAAAGTGACCCTGGCCGAACTGGGCCAGGCAAAACGCATCGAAGTGGGCAAGGAAAACACCATCGTCATCGATGGCGCCGGCGAAGCTGCCTCGATCGAAGCGCGCGTGAAACAAGTGCGCGTACAGATCGAAGAAGCGAGCTCGGACTACGACCGTGAAAAACTGCAAGAGCGCGTCGCCAAACTGGCTGGCGGCGTTGCCGTGATCAAGGTTGGCGCAGCCACCGAAGTCGAAATGAAAGAGAAAAAAGCCCGCGTTGAAGATGCACTGCACGCTACCCGCGCTGCCGTGGAAGAAGGCATCGTGCCAGGCGGCGGCGTAGCCCTGCTGCGCGCACGCGCCAACATCACGGTCAAGGGCGACAATGCTGACCAGGACGCCGGTATCAAGATCGTCCTGCGCGCAATGGAAGAGCCGCTGCGCATGATCGTGCAAAACGCTGGCGAAGAAGCTTCGGTCGTCGTGGCAGCCGTCCTGGCTGGCGCGGGCAACTACGGCTACAACGCTGCCAACGGCACGTATGGCGACATGGTGGAAATGGGCGTTCTGGACCCAGCCAAAGTGACCCGTTCGGCGCTGCAAAACGCCGCTTCGATCGCTTCGCTGATGCTGACGACCGACTGCATGGTCTGCGAAATCGCTGACGACAAGGCAGCCGGCGGCATGGGCGGCGGCATGGGTGGTATGGGCGGCATGGGCGGCATGGACGGCATGATGTAATGTCCGCGGCCGCGCGCGCAGGCAACGGCGCGCGCGGCCGCACAGCCGGGACAGGACAGGCAGACCAAAAGCTGCCAGCGCCTGCCCGGCAGCCCCGAGAGCCATCTTCTACGGAAGGTGGCTTTTTTTCGCCTATTGATTTGACAATCCCGCTTGACAACCCCGTTTGCCAAAGCCGTTGGCAAGCCCGGCGATTGCCCGCCCGCGCGTTTTGCTTTAGCATGGCCGCCATCGTCCTTCTTTCTTACGCCACCACCATGCCGCCACGCGCCTCTTCCTCCAAAACCGCCGTCATCGCCGGCACCCTGGCCGGCTTGCTGGCCGCCGCCCTGGCCGCTTTTTACCTGCTGCAGCCGCCCGCACAGCAAGGCAGCAACGCTACGGCCTCGAGCAGCCGGACGGTCGCCGAAGAGCAGAGCGCGCGCGCCGTCGATGCGCTGATGGCATTGCCGGAAATCAAGGCATGGTCGGCGCATATCGAAAAGGCTTCCGGCGGCCGCGCCCACGGCGCCGTGATGGAAACGTCGCCCGATGTGCGTCTCATCGATGGCAAGCCCTACCATGACCTGAGCTTTGTGGAAAACACGCCGGATGCGGCGCACCGCTGGGAGAGTTTCGTCGTATCCCAGGATGGCAAGCGCATCCTCGTCGACGACGTCGTCAGCGGTGAGCTGATCAGCCTGGAACAATGGCGCAAGGACAATGCGCCCATGCAGCGCATCGCCACCCAGTAACTCCCTACGCCGGCGCCCCCTGCGGCGCCGCGCCGCGCACGCGCGCCACCCACCATACCGTCCACAGCGACAAGCCCGCCGCCAGCCAGCCATTGATGCCATAGCCGCTGATGTGGCCGGCCGCGTCCGTCTGCAGGGTCAGGCCGCCCAGCCAGGCGCCCAGGCCGCTGCCCAGGCTTTGCAGGGCCGAATTGGCGCTGAGAAACGCGCCCCGCTTGTGCGGCTCGGGAATGGTCGTCAGCAGCGCCTGCAGTGGCACCATGCGGCCAGAGACGAGGGCCATGAAGAAGGGAAACGCCAGCATCAGCGCCAGCAGCGGCAGCTGGGGCAAGTGCGTCATGAACAGCAGCGGCGCGATCGACAGCA
The DNA here is from genome assembly GCF_059421435.1 of Janthinobacterium sp. GW821-FHT03A03. NCBI lineage: Bacteria > Pseudomonadati > Pseudomonadota > Betaproteobacteria > Burkholderiales > Oxalobacteraceae > Janthinobacterium > Janthinobacterium sp. GW821-FHT03A03. The sequence goes on from NZ_JBWKUZ010000001.1 coordinate 535,072, forward strand.
AGGACACGCAGCGGTACACCTGCTGCTTGCCGGCCCGGTCCGCCCAGCGCCCGATCAGGCGCGCCGTGAAGATCGTGGCGCAGCCGCCCGCCAGATAGACCCAGGTGACGTCGGCCGGCGCCAGCCCCATATTGCCCACCAGCACGGGCGAAATGAAGGGAATGACCAGCATGCCCGCCGTCATGTTGACAATGGACAAGGAAAACGCTTGCAGGTGGCGCCGCTCGCGGAACAGCGCCAGCAGGTTCGGCAGCACCTGGCGCAGCGGCGTGGGGGCGGCGCCCATGTGCGCCGTCAGCGACGGCAGCACGCGCGCCGCGCCGAGCCAGACCAGCAGCGACAGCGCGACCAGCAGGAAAAACGGCGAAGCCCAGCCAAAGTGCGCGGCCAGCACCACGCCGATGGGCACGCCGCCCACGGCTGCCATGGCAAACGAGGTCATGACGACGCCCGTGGCCGCGCCGCGCCGCTCGGCGGGAATCACGTCGCCGACGATGGCCATGACGATGGCGCCCAGCACGCCGCCCGTCAGCCCCGCAAACGCGCGCGACCACAGCAGCACCTGGAAGTTCGGCGCCAGCGCGCAAGCGAGGTTCGACACGGTGAACAGGCAAAACATCGTCAACAGCAGCGTCTTGCGGTCGAAGCGGTCGATATACGTGGCCGCCAGCAGGCCGGACAGGCCCGCGCACCAGGCATAGGCCGAGACGGCGCCCGAAACGGCGGCCGGGCCGATATGGAAGGCCTGCATCAGCTGCGGCGCCAGCGGCATCATCACCATGAAATCCATGATGACGGTAAATTGCGTCAACGCAAGCAGCCACAGCATCGCGCGCTCGCGCGCCGGCGTCAGCAGGGGCGCGGGCGCGGCCTTCACGCCAACGCCTCGACAGCGCTGCGGGCCTGGCGCAGGATGGCGCGGATGGCATCGAGGCGGCCAGCGTCCGGCTCGCCCGCGCGTCCGCGCGCCAGCACGGCCGCCTTCAGTTCGTGCATCAGCTGGCGCAAATCGTCTTCCGCGCCGGCCGGGGCGTCGATCCTGGCGGCAACGGCGTCGACATAGGCGCGGTTCGCCGCCAGGAAAGCCTGTCCTTCGGGCGTGATGCTGTGCAGCTTCTTGTTGCCGTCGAGGCAGACGGCCACGTAACCGTGGCCCACGAGGCCGTGCATGAGCGGATAGATGGCGCCGGGGCTGGGCGCATAGGCGCCCCCGGCGCGCCGGGCGATGGCCTTGATGATGTCGTAGCCGTGGCGCGGCTTGTCGGCGATCAATTGCAGCACCAGGTAGCGCAAGGTGCCCGCGTCAAACATTTTCGGCCCGCGCGCGGCGGAAACAGGATGGGCAGCGCCGGCAGCGGCGCCGGGCGCATCGCCATGGCCGCGGATTGCCGCGCGCAGCGGATGCGCGCCGTAAAGAACAAGGGACATGGCACTCCTTAAGATATATCGCAGCGAGATATATCTTATGTTTCACACCGCTGCGGTGCAAGGTTTACTTTCCGGCATCAAAGCCCGATACTCGGCCACATGCCCGCCCCGACCGTCCGCCCGCTCACGCCCGACGACGCGCCCGCCTACCGCGCGCTGCGCCTGGCCGGCATCGCCGAACTGCCGGGCGCCTTCTGCACCACGCAGGCGGCGGAAAGCGCCGTGCCGCTGGCGCAGATGGCCGCGCGCCTGCGCGCCACGCCGTACCAAATAATGTTTGGCACTTTCGAAGATGGACAATTGATCGCCATTGCCGGCCTGCGCCGCGAACCGATTGCCGTCGTGCAGGACAAGGCCAGCCTGTGGGGCGTCTACGTGGCGCCGCCGGCGCGCGGCCGGGGCGTGGCGCGGCAACTCGTGCAAGCGGCCATCGCCCATGCCTGCGGCGTGCCCGAGCTGGCGCGCGTGCGCCTGGCCGTGGCGCTGGACAACCATGCGGCCTTGAGCCTCTACCTGGGCTGCGGTTTTGCCCTGGCCGACGAGACGGCATCGGGCGACATGCTGCAAATGCAATGCATGCTGCCGCGGCCCGCCATCGCAACGACGAAAAATGATGTCTTTATGAAAATCAATACCTTACAAATCCCTGCGAAATAGCGGACAGGCCGTTTTTTCTGTTGCAAGCAAACGCGGCAGGCCTTAGCATCGCGGCTTACAAAAAAAACTTGGGGGAGAGCCAATGTCATCGGCCGAGACACAAACCGCCAACGGCAAAATGCCGCGGCAAATACCGTACATCATTGCCAACGAAGGCTGCGAACGCTTCAGCTTTTATGGCATGCGCAATATCCTGACGCCATTCCTCATCAGCACCCTGCTGCTGATGATCCCGATCGACCAGCGCACGGGCGAAGCCAAGCACGTGTTCCACACCTTCGTCATCGGCGTGTATTTCTTCCCGCTGCTGGGCGGCTGGCTGGCCGACCGCTTCTTCGGCAAGTACAACACCATCTTCTGGCTCAGCCTCGTGTATTGCGCCGGCCATGCCTGCCTGGCCCTGTTTGAAAACAGCGTCAACGGCTTCTATTTCGGCTTGTTCCTGATCGCCTTCGGTTCCGGCGGCATCAAGCCGCTCGTCGCCTCGTTTGTCGGCGACCAGTTCGACCAGACCAACAAGCACAAGGCCAAGCTGGTGTTCGACCTGTTCTACTGGATCATCAACTTCGGCTCCTTCTTCGCTTCGCTGCTGATGCCGATGTTCCTGCGCGACTTCGGTCCGTCGATCGCCTTCGGCATTCCCGGCCTGATGATGCTGGCCGCCACCATCGTCTTCTGGATGGGCGCCAAGAAGTACGTGCACGTGCCGCCGGCGCCGCCGAATCCCGATTCCTTCACCCGCGTCGCCCGCACGGCCCTGCTGGCCCGCGTCGACGGCGGTTCGCGCCCGGGCCTGTACGTGGCCTACGTCGGCGTGATCGGCGCCCTGTATGCGTTCTACAGCATTCCCGAGTGGGGCTTCGTGATTTCCGCGTGTACGGCGCTGGTCCTGCTGCTGGCCTTCGGCAGCATCGGCACGGCCATGCAGCTCGAGCGCGCGCGCGGCATCCACCCGGACGAAGCTGTCGAAGGCGTGCGCGCCGTGCTGCGCATCCTCGTCATCTTCGCCCTCGTCACGCCGTTCTTCTCGCTGTTCGACCAGAAGGCTTCGACGTGGATCGTGCAGGCGAACACCATGGAAAAACCGAGCTGGTTCCTGCCGGCGCAGATGCAGGCGCTGAACCCGATGCTGGTGATGCTCCTGATCCCGTTCAACAACCTGGTGCTGTACCCGATGCTCAACCGCTTCGGCCTGGAAGCGACGGCGCTGCGCCGCATGACGGCCGGCATCGGCTTTTCCTCGCTGGCGTGGATCGTCATCGGCTTGCTGCAGCTGGCCCTCGACAGCGGCAACGCCGTCTCCATCATGTGGCAGATCCTGCCCTACGCCCTGCTGACGTTCGGCGAAGTGCTGGTCTCGGCCACTGGCCTGGAGTTTGCGTACAGCCAGGCGCCCGTGTCGATGAAGGGCGCCATCATGAGCTTCTGGAATCTGTCGACCACGGTGGGCAACCTGTGGGTCCTGATCGTCAACCGCAGCGTCATGAACGAAGGCGTAATCGGCAAGATCGCCGAAAGCGGCATCAGCGTGACGGCTTTCCAGATGTTCTTCTTCGCCGCCTTTGCCGCCGTCGCCATGCTGGCCTTCGGCCTGTATGCGAAGCGCTACAAGATGGTCGACAACTACCGCCAGGTGGCCGTCCCGGCAAAAGCATGATGACGGTTTGATGTAACGCAATGCAGAAGGGCGCCCTCGGGCGCCCTTTTTCGTTATGTCGTCACCGTCGGCGCGTCGCGCCCCGTGCGCGCGCGGATCTGCGCCACCTGCTCCGCCACGCCTGTCAATCCCGCCAGCGCTTGCCGGGTCGGGATGGCGTGCTGCGCGGGATCGGCTTCATAGCGCTCCAGGTACAGGCGCAGGGTGGCGCCCTCGGTGCCCGTGCCCGACAGGCGCAGCACGATGCGCGCGCCGTCCGTCATGATGATGCGGATGCCCTGCTGCGTCGCCACCGAGCCGTCAACGGGGTCCGTGTAGCTGAAATCGTCGGCCAGCGCCACCGTGTAGCCATCGAATACCTGGCCAGGCAGGGTGGCCAGCCGGCCGCGCACGGCGTCCATCAGCTGCGCCGCGCAAGCGCTGTCGATGTCTTCGTAATCGTGGCGCGAGTAGTAGTTGCGGCCATGGGCGGCCCAGTGCGCGCGCACGATGGCTTCCACCGATTGCTTTTTTTCCGCCAGCAGGTTGAGCCAGAACAAGACGGCCCACACGCCATCCTTTTCGCGCACATGGTTCGAGCCCGTGCCGTAGCTCTCTTCGCCGCACAGGGTGGCCAGGCCGGCGTCGAGCAGGGTGCCGAAGAACTTCCAGCCCGTCGGCGCCTCGTAGCACGGGATGCCCAGCGCGCTGGCGACCCGGTCGGCCGCCCCGGACGTCGGCATCGAGCGGGCGATGCCGGCCAGGCCGGCGCGGTAGCCGGGCGCCACGGCGGCGTTGGCGGCCAGGATGGCCAGGCTGTCCGAGGGCGTGACGTCGAAGCGCCGGCCGACGATCATGTTGCGGTCGCCGTCGCCGTCCGAGGCGGCGCCAAAATCGGGGGCATCATCAGCCGCCATGATGGCGATCAGTTCCCGCGCGTTGACGGGATTCGGGTCCGGGTGGCCGCCGCCGAAGTCTTCCAGGGGCACGCCGTTGATCACGCTGCCCTTGGTCGCGCCCAGCATGCCTTCCAGGATGGCCGCCGCATACGGGCCGGAGACGGCGTGCATGCCGTCAAAGCAGATGCGCAGGCCGCCCGCGAGCAGGGCGCGGATGGCGTCGAAGTCGAACAGCTGCTGCATCAGTTCAGCGTAGTCAAGAACCGGGTCGATCACTTCGACCGTCATCTGCTCGATGCGTACCGCGCCCAAGGTATCGAGGTCGATGTCGGCAGCGTCGCTGATGCGGTATTCGCGGATGGCTTGCGTACGGGCGTAGATGGCCTCGGTGACCTTTTCGGGCGCCGGGCCGCCATTGGCGATGTTGTACTTGATGCCGAAATCGCCATCGGGCCCGCCGGGATTGTGGCTGGCCGACAGGATGATGCCGCCGCCGGCGCCATGCTTGCGGATCACGCAGCTGACGGCGGGCGTCGACAGGATGCCGCCCTGTCCCAGCAGCACGCGCGCGTAGCCGTGCGCGGCCGCCATGCGCAGCACCGTCTGGATCGCCGCGCGGTTGTAGTAACGCCCGTCGCCGCCCAGCACCAGGGTCTGGCCGCGGCAGTCGCCCACGCTATCGAACACGCTCTGCACGAAGTTTTCCAGGTATTGCGGGGCGCTGAAGACCGCCACCTTCTTGCGCAGGCCCGAGGTGCCGGGCCGCTGGCCGGCAATCGGCGCCGTGTTGATGATTTGAATAGACATGTTGCCTCCCTGTTAACTTCCCATGTTAATGCATGCGGGCCGCCAGGCAAAGCGTTGTACGCCTGCCACGGTGCGGCAAGCCGCTTAGCGCAGCATCCCGGCATTCTGTATAATGAGAATCATTCTCATATGCGGCATTCCTGGCTGCGGACTCAGACATCGGACGCCGTGGTTGCACGCTATTACCAAGAACTGTTGAACTTTTGCTGGCGCAGCTTGCGCAACCGCGAGGCTGCCTTTGATCTGGTGCAGGAAAGCTATGTGCGCGTGCTGGGCGCGCAGGACGGTGCGCGTGAACCGGCCGTGCGCGAACCGCGCGCGCTGCTGTACCGCACGGCGCGCAATCTGCTGATCGACCAGCACCGCCGCGCCGCCCTGCGCCGGCACGACGCGCTCGACGTCCTGCCGGAAGCGGCGCATCCGGCCGCGCCCCTGCATTTGCAGCCGGAACAGGCGCTGGAAGGCAGCCAGGACTGGCAAGCGTGCGTGGCCGCCATCGACGCCCTGCCGCCCCGCTGCCGCGACGCCTTCGTGCTGCACGTGTTCGAGGAATTGCCGCACGCGCAGATCGCCGCGCGCATGGGCATATCCGTGAGCATGGTGGAAAAACACATCGCGCGGGGCATGCTCAGTTGCCAGGCGCAGTTGCATTCTTTGCGCAAAGCCACATAATGGCGCCCATGACCGCCCTCCCGCCCCGCCATGATTTCGGCCCCTCCGCCCAGGACGAGGCGGACTTGCGCGGGCATGCCGCTTTTGCCGCCACACAAGACCCGCTGGCGCTGGCGGCGGCCACCTGGTTCAGCCGGCGCAATGACCTCGATGCGCAAGGCCAGGCCGGGTTTGCCGCCTGGCTGGCCGCCGACCCGCTGCACGCGCAAGCGTATGCGCAGTTGCAGGGCACCCACCGCGCAGTACGCCGGATTCCCGCGCATGTCGCCGCGCGCTGGACGGTGCCAACGGCCGCCCCTGCGCCAGTGTCCGCTCCCCGCCGGCACTGGCTGCGCGCGCTGCCGTATGCGGCCGCCGCCATGCTGCTGCTCGGCGTGGGCGCGGGCGGCTACCGGTGGTGGCAGCAGCAAGCCGTGTTCAGCCAGTCGTACGCCACGGCGCGCGGCCAGCGCCTGGCCGTCGCCCTGCCCGACGGCAGCAAGCTGCAGCTGGACACGGCCACGCAGCTGCACGTGACCCTGTACCGCCAGCGCCGCGAAGTGCGCCTGGCGCATGGCGAAGCGCTGTTCCTGGTGCAAGCAAAGCAAGGGCAGCCGTTCAACGTGTTCAGCGGCCCTGTGACGGTGACGGTGGTGGGCACGCAGTTTTCCGTGCGCAACACCCTTGCCCAGGACGGCCAGTTGCGCGTGGCCGTGCAGCATGGCCACGTGCGCGTGGCGGGGGCGCGGCAAGAGCAGGCCGAGCTGACGGCCGGCCAGGGCGTGACGGCCGATGCCGCCGGGAATTTGTCGGCCGTCGCCAGCCTGGCCCCCGGCAGCGTGGCGCCGTGGCGCGACGGCAGGATCACTTTCGACAACGTGCCGCTGGGCGCGGCGCTGGCCGAATTCGAGCGCTATGGCGACACGGGCCTGCTCGTGCGCGATCCCGCCGTGGCGCGGCTGCGCATCGGCGGCAGCTTCAGCCTGACCCAGCTCGACCGCTTCGCCGCCGCCCTGCCCCAGCTGCTGCCCGTGCAAATCGTCCGCGACGGCGCCGCCAGCGAGATCCGCATGGCGCCGAAATTGCAGCAGCAGGCGCCGTCAATACAACTGCCCAAAAAAATAAATACAAATAATTCTTATTCGCAGGTGAGGATTTAGACCGCTGCCGCGTCTACCAGGTGAACCGACAACAAATTAACCTGGAGAAATGCAACATGTGGTCCCCCCGCCTCAATCTGACACCCGCCCCCCTCGCCCTGGCCGCCATGCTGGCCCTGGGCAGCATCCCCCTGGCGCAGGCGCAAACGGCGCCCACCGTCAAACTGGCCATCGCCGCCCAGCCGCTGGGGCAAGCCCTGAATGAGCTGGCGCGGCAAGCCAATCTGCAACTGCTGTTTGCACCGGACCTCGTGGCCGGCAAGACGGCGCCCGCCGTCAGCGCCACCCTCAGCGTGCGCGACGGCCTGGAGCGCCTGCTGGCCGGCAGCGGGCTGCAAGCATCGATGGACGGCAATGCCGTCATCATCAAGGCCGCGCCCAAGGCCACGGGCGAAGCGGCGACCCTGTCGGAAATCACGGTGACGGCCAATGGCGAGCGCACGGCCGCCAGCGAAGGCACGGGCGCCTACACGACGCGCGCCGTGACCCTGGCGGGCGCGGAGCGCTCGCTGCGCGACACGCCGCAATCGGTGTCCGTGGTCACGCGCCAGCAGATGGACGACAAGAACCTGTTCACCTTGGACCAGGTGCTGGAACAAAGCACGGGCCTGACGCGCATGAACCGCAGCTTCGGCTCGCATGAATTCCTGTCGCGCGGCAATGCCTTGTCTTACCTGATCGACGGCATGCCCGGCATTTCCGACAATGCCACGGGCTGGCTGATCCCCGACATGGCCGTGTATGACCGCGTGGAAATCCTGCGCGGTTCGGCCGGCCTGATCGTCGGCGCCGGCACGCCGGGCGGTGTGGCCAACCTGGTGCGCAAGCGGCCCCGCGCCGAAGCGCATGCGGACGCGACGGCCACCGTGGGCAGCTGGCAGCAGCGCCGCGTGGAACTCGACGCGGGCGCGCCGCTGAACGGGGCCGGCACGGTGCGCGGGCGCGCGCTGGTCGCCTATGAAGACCGCGATTACTTTTATGATGCGGCGCACAGCCGCATGCCATTGTTCTACGGCATCGTCGAGGCGGACCTCGACGCCGCCACCACCGTGCGCGCCGGCGCGCGCCGCCAGCACACGGTGACGCACGGCTACTGGCTGTTCGGCCTGCCCCGCTACAGCGACGGCGCCACCTTGCCGGTACGCCGCTCGACGTCGCTGGCGCAGGACTGGAACCGCCACGACGCCACCATCGGCGAACTGTTCGCCGACCTCGAACACCGTTTTGGCGGCGACTGGAAGGCCAAGCTTGCCATCAACCGCACGTATGGGGCCTTCGACCAGCAGGCGGCCATCGTGCGCGGCAGCATCAATCCCGCCACGCAACAGGGAGCGCGCCTGTACACGGTCAATTACCGCAAGCAGGATATCGTCACCACGGGCCTGGACGCCAACGCGGCCGGCAGCTTCCAGGCCTGGGGCGGCAGGCATGAGGTGTTGCTGGGCATGAATGCCTCGCGCGCCCTCACCGACGATCACGCGGCCTCGACCTCGCCGGGCCTGCCCTTCGACGTCTTCCACCCGAACAATACGCTGCTCGCGCAGCCCGCGCATCCGGCCTGGGACTCGCTGCCGCACCTGAACGAGCAGCATTACGGCGCCTACGCCAGCACGCGCTGGGAACTGCGCCCGGACCTGCATCTGCTGCTGGGCGGGCGCCTGAGCTGGTTCGACAAGCAAACCACGGGCAAGCTGGCCACCGATCCCGTCAGCCGCTACAAGGAAAGCCGCGAATTCACGCCGTACGCGGGCCTGGTGCACGACCTGGGCAAGCAATGGTCCGTGTACGGCAGCTACGCCAGCATCTTCCAGCCGCAGAGCCTGTACTACACGCTGGGCGGACAACCGTTGAAACCCGTCGTGGGCGACACCTATGAAGCGGGCGTGAAGGGCGAGCTGTACGACGGCCGCCTGAACGTGGCGCTGGCCGCCTTTCGCATCAACAAGCGCGACACGGCCGTGTACGACGAGGCCAGCAATGACGATTGCCTGAAGTGGGACGTGACGGGCAGCTGCTACCGCAATGGCCGCCCCATCCGCAGCACGGGCATCGACGCGGACGCCAGCGGCGAAGTGCTGCCGGGCTGGCAGTTATCGTCCGGCTACACCTACAACATCGCGCGCGGCGAAGGCGACGAAACGCCGCCCACCGTCACGCCCAAGCACATGCTGCGCCTGTCGACCAGCTACCGCCTGCCCGGCGCGTGGAACCACTGGACGGTGGGCGGCGGCATCTCGGCGCAAAGCGGCTATGTCTATCGGGCCGATGACAACCCCGACGTGCGTTTCCGCAACGGCGGACGCACGGTGTGGGATGCGCGCGCTTCGTACGTGTTCAACCGCAACTGGAGCGCCAATCTCAGCATCGCCAATGTGACGGACAAGGCCTATTGGGCCGCCACGGGCGAATTGCGTCGCGGCAATTACTTCGGCGAACCGCGCAACCTCATCCTGACCGTGCGCTATATGCCGACTTTGTAATCCAGGCAGGTTTCCGGCGCTACACTTTTCCACTCTCGATAAAGATATCCGATGCAACATTTCCGTTTTCAAGTTACCCCCCTCGCCCTGGCCGCCATGCTGGCCCTGGGCAACATCCCCCTGGCACAGGCGCAAACGGCGCCCACCGTCAAACTGGCCATCGCCGCCCAGCCGCTGGGGCAAGCCCTGAATGAACTGGCGCGGCAAGCCAATCTGCAATTGCTGTTTTCACCCGACCTCGTGGCCGGCAAGGCGGCGCCCGCCGTCAGCGGCACCCTCAGCGTGGCCGACAGCCTCGAGCGCCTGCTGGCCGGCAGCGGCCTGGCCGCCAGCATCGACGGCAACAGCGTCATCATCCGTCCGGCGCCCGCCGCCACGGGCAAGGTGGCGACCCTGGCGGAAATCACCGTCAGCGCGCGCCAGGAGGCCACGCCAGACAGCGAGCTGACGAAGTCGTATGCGGCGCAGGCGGTGAGCATCGGCAAGGGCCGGCAAAGCCTGCGCGAGATTCCCCAGTCCGTCTCCGTGCTGACGCGCCAGCAACTGAACGATCAGAATTTGCTGAGCCTGGAAGACGCCATGCGCGGGGTGACGGGCATCACCGTCGAAGCGAGCAGCACGGGCGGCAACCACGGCAACTTTTACTCGCGCGGCTATGCGCTCGATGCGGTGCAGGTCGATGGCGTGATGACGCCCGCCAGCACGGGCAACGACCTGTCGGCCGGCTTCGGCCTGGCCATCTATGACCGCGTGGAAGTGCTGCGCGGCCCGGCCGGCCTGTTCCAGGGCGCGGGAGATCCGGGCGGCACCATCAACCTGGTGCGCAAGCGGGCGCGCGACACCTTCGCCGCCAGCGGCGTGCTCAGCGCAGGTTCCTGGGACCGCTACTATGCGGAAGCGGACGTGACCGGCCCCCTGAGCGCGGACGGCAAGGTGCGCGGCCGCCTGGTGGCGGCCTACGAACACCGGCGCTCCTTCGTCGACCATGTGTATGCGGAAAAACCGCTGCTGTATGGCACCGTTGCCGTCGACGTGGCGCCGGGCACCGTGCTGACGGGTGGCGTCACCTGGCAGGAATACAAGGGCCGTCCCGCCTTTGGCCTGCCCGCCTATGAAGACGGGCGCCTGCTCGATGTGCCCCGCTCGACCTACCTCGACCCCGCCTGGAACCACATCACGGAAAAGGTCACGGAATACTTTGCCGAACTCGAGCATAAGCTGGACAACGGCGGCCAGGTCAAGGTGACGGCCCTGTACCGCGAGCAGGACGAGCCATCGCGCAACTTCGGCTGGTCCGACTGCTCGGCCGATCCCGTCACGGGCGACAGCTGCCTGATCAGCTGGAACTACCGCAGCCACTGGAAGACGCAGGGACTCGACGCCTGGCTGGCCACGCCGTTCCAGGCGTTTGGCCGCAGCCACGACCTGATCGTGGGCGCCGACTACCGCCAGGTACACAAGAATTTCCAGTATGGCGGCGGCAACAATGCGCCGATCAACATCTTCCATCCAGATAACAATATCGCCCAGCCCAGCTACACCTTTTCCAACGGCAACGATAACCGCACCAAACAGTTCGGCCTGTACGCGCGCACCCGCCTGCAAGCGACGGACCGGCTGGCCATCAACCTGGGCGGGCGCCTGACGCACTGGAACAACCACACCGTCAACCGCAACGCCTATTTCAACCAGTTCACCGATGTCAGCAACACCATCAAGGCGAAATTCACGCCGTATGCGGGCCTGGTCTACGAACTCGACAAGCAGGTGTCGGCCTACGGCAGCTACACGCGCATCTTCTCGCCCCAGAGCACCACGGACTCTGCCGGCCAGACCCTGAAACCGCGCACGGGCCAGCAATTCGAGCTGGGCCTGAAGGCGGAGCTGTTCGACAAGAATGTCAACGCGCATGCGGCCCTGTTCCGCATGGAAGACGAGCACCGCGTCATGCCCGATCCAGCCAACCCGCTGTTTTCCATCGGCGCGGGCAAGATGCGCAGCCAGGGCGTAGAAACTGAACTGAGCGGCAGCCCCCTGCCGGGCTGGAACATCACGAGCGGCTATTCCTACACCAGCACGCGCACCCTCGAAGGCAGCGATGACCAGAAGGCGCAACTGTATTCCTTCATCGCGCCACGCCACAACTTCAATCTGTGGACCAATTACCGGCTGGCCGGCGCGCTCGACAAGATCAGCGTGGGCGGCGGCTTGCGCAGCGTCAGCAGCATGTACCGCCTGAACGGCCCCGTGAAATTCGGGCAGGGGCCCGTCACCACGGTGGGCTTGCAGGCGGGCTACCGCCTCAGTCCCAAGCTGGAGCTGTCGCTGACGGTGAACAACCTGTTCGACAAGAAGTACTACACGCGCGTGTGGGCCGCCTATGGTTCCAACTTCTACGGCGAACCACGCAACGCCATGCTGACCCTGCGCGGCCAGCTGTAACGCTTGCACAACAGGACGGCCGCCGCCAGCAATGGGGCGGCCGTCCCCGTTTACAACATCGCACTCTTGCATGTCTCGCAACTCCGCACTATAATAAGAATAGTTCTCATTCACATTTGGATTCCATTCGGAGTCCGCATCCCGCATGTCCCGCCTGCCATCGACCGGCCAGGACGGCATGGCTGATGCGCAGCTGGATGACACGCTGCGCCAGCCAGGCATCCCCGCCAAGCAAGCCTCCCCCTATCAATAACGAAAAAAGGTCGTTTCATGGCGCGAGCACGTTCGCTGGCCGGCGCTGCCGCCGCCACTTTCCAGTACTTTGCAACGCTGCGACAACCACGGTTCTCACCACAAACTAAGGCATACACCATGCACATCACTTCCATCGCGCGCCCCGGCGCCCTCGCCACCGCCCTGCTGGGCGCAGCCCTCGCTTCTGGCTCGGCCAGCGCGCACCAGATCTGGCTGCAGCAGGACGGCAACGCGGCCAGCGTGTACTTCGGCGAGTTCGGCGACAACCTGCGCGAAGCGTCGCCCGGCCTGCTGGACAAGTTCAGCATCACGAACGTGACGTGGGTGTCGGCCAAGGGCGCGCAGCCGCTGCAGGCAAGCAAGACGGCCGGCGCCTTCATCCTGAACGGCAAGGTGGGCGCCGGCGAAAGCATCATCGTCGAGGAAGACAACTACCCGTCGTGGGAAGAGAAAAAGGATGGCAAGAGCACGCGCACCGTGTGGATTCCCGCCGCGCGCCTGGTCGCCGACGGCAAGGCGCAAGCGCCCGTGCTGACCCTGGACCTGGTGCCGACCGGCAAACCCGGCCAGTTCCAGGTCAGCTACCAGGGCAAGCCGCTGGCGCAAGCGAAGGTCAATGCCGTGGTGCAATCGGGCTGGGGCAAGGAAGCGTGGAGCGATGCGCAAGGCCTGGTCAGCTTCGCGCTGCCGTGGAAAGGCACCTATGTGCTGGAAGTGCAGCATACGGACAGGACGGCCGGCCAGCGCGGCACGCAAGCCTATGACAAGGCCATGTTCGTGACCACCCTGAGCCTGCTGCAGCCGCAAGGCGTGACGCCGCTGCCGGCCGGCCCGGTCCTGCCACCGAGCAAGGATCACGACTGACCATGCAAGCGCCTGCCCTACCTGAAAAAATCGCGCGCCTGCGACTCTCCGCCGGGGCCGTGTACCGCCTCGGCGTGGCGTCGCGCAGCGTCGCGGCCATCGCTGGCGGCTACGTGCTGGCAGCGATGGTCACCATGCTGCTGTCGGTGAGCCTGCCCATGGCCCGTTCCGAAGCCGTCATGACGGCCACCCTGCTGTCGTTTGCCATCTACACCTGCGCCGTGATGTGGGTCTTCGCCACGCGCAGCGCCCTGCGCGCCTGGCTGGGCCTGTTGATTCCCGCCGCCGTCATCGCCGCCATCCTGCAATTGATGGACGCACTATCCTGGAGTCTCGCATGAAAGAAGGTTTCCGCCAGTCGATGGCATGGCTGCACACCTGGTCCGGCCTGCTCGTCTGCTGGATCCTGCTGCTGGTGTTTTGCGCCGGCACGGCCAGCTACTACCGCAATGAAATCACGCTATGGATGCAGCCCGAACTGCACGGCGCCGCCGCCAGCCAGGTGAGCACCGAGGAAGCGGCCAGGGTCGCGCAACACGCGATGCAAGAGCGCGCCACGGGCGCCACGCGCTGGTTCATCAGCCTGCCCGGCGAGCGCAATCCCGCCACCCAGCTGGGCTGGAGCAAGCCGTCGCAACCGGGCGAAAAGAAGCGCGGACGGCGCGGCAATTTTCATAGCGAAAAAGCCGACCCGGCCACGGGCGAAGTGCTGTCCAAGCCGCGCGAGACGCGCGGCGGCGAATTCCTCTACCGCCTGCATTTCGACCTGCACTACATGTCGGCCATCTGGGGCCGCTGGATCGTGGGTTTCTGCGCCATGTTCATGTTCGTCTCCATCATCAGCGGCATCGTCACGCACAAGCGCATCTTCAAGGACCTGTTTACCTTCCGTCCGAAAAAGGGCCAGCGCTCGTGGCTCGACGCGCACAACGTGACGGCCGTGCTGGCCCTGCCCTACCACATCATGATTACCTACACGGGCCTGGTCACATTGATGTTCCTGTACATGCCGTCCGGCGTCACGGCCGCCTACAAGGGCGACCAGGATGCCTTCTTTGCCGAAGCGTTTCCCGGCCGCTCGGGCGACAGCAAGCCGGCCGGCGTGGCCGCGCCGCTGACGCCGATCGCGCCCCTGGTGCGCCAGGCGGAGCAGCAATGGGGCGGCAAGGTCGAACGCATCTCCGTGAATCACCCGGGCGACGCCAACGCCACCATCACGCTGACGCGCGCCGGCGGACGCGACATGTCGTCGAAGCAGCCATCGATGGAGTTCGATGGCGTGTCCGGCAAGCTGCTGGCTACCGACGGCGACGCGCTGCCCGGCGCCGCCGCCACGCAGGGCGTGATGGTCGGACTGCACGTCGCGCATTTCGGCGGACCGCTGCTGCGCGCCCTGTTCTTCCTGTCCGGCCTGGCCGGCTGCGCCATGGTCGCCACGGGCGCCCTGCTGTGGGCCGTCAAGACGCGCCAGAAGCAGGCCAAGGCGCTGGCCGCCGGCAAGCGCGCCAGCTTCGGCCTGCGCCTGGTCGAAGCGCTCAACATCGGCGCCATCGCCGGCATCCCGATCGCCTTCGGCGCCTACTTCTGGGCCAACCGCCTGCTGCCGGTGGCGATGGAGGAACGCCCGAAAGAGGAAATCGCCTGCTTCTTCGGCGCCTGGGCCCTGGCCGCCATCATCGCCCAGCTGCGCCCCTCGCGCGCCATGTGGCGCATGCAGCTGGCCGCCGGCGCCTTCCTGCTGTGCGCCCTGCCCGTGCTGAACGTCTTGACCGGCGGTGCCCACCTGGGCGCGATCCTGTTCCTGGGCCGCGGCCCCGTGGCGGTGGCCGCCTTCGACCTGGTGGTGCTGGTGCTGGGCCTGGGCCTCGCGTATGCGGCGTTCAAGCTCAAGTCCCTGCCCGTAAAAGCGGCCAAGGCTGCCCCCGTCAAGCCGGCAACAACCATGGAGGCCGCGTGATGGAGCAGCTGTCGACCTTCCTCGCGAATTTTCTGGTCTTCGCCCTGTGCTATGCGGGCCTGTCCTCGCTGTGCCTGGCCATGGACCGGCACTACGCCGACCTGCACGGCCGCGGCGCCGAGCCGCCCGCGCCGCTGCGCCGCCGCCTGCGCTGGACGGGCTGGCTGGCGCTGGCCCTGGGCCTGGCCTGGGCCATGCACAGCGCCGGCTATGGCTACGGCCTGGTGGCGTGGGTCGGCAGCCTGACGGGCTGCGGCCTGCTGCTCATCTGGCTGCTGCCATATATGCCCCGCCAGGCCATGCGCCTGGCGCGCGGCGCCGGCGGGGCGGCCGTGCTGGCGGCCGTGGCCCTCGCCGTCCTGTGAACTAGGCCGGGGCGCCGCACCTGAGCAGCGCTTCGATGCCTTCCGGTCCCATGGCGCGGCCAAGAAAGTAGCCGAACGCCTCGTCGCAGCCCATCTCGGCCAGCAGTTCCAGCTGCTCGCCGTTTTCCACGCCGCCGGCGATGGTGCGCAGCCCCAGCGTGTGCGCCATGGCCACGATGGCGCGCACCATGGCGCTGTCGCCGCCCGGCTTGCCCAGGTCGTCGATAAAGCATTTTTCGATCTTCACGGCGTCGGCGGGAAAGCGCTTCAGGTAATTGAGCGACGCGTCGCCCGTGCCGAAATCGCTGATGGCAATCGCCATGCCCAGCTGGCGGAACTGGCGCAGTATCAGCTCGCAATTCTGGTTGCGGTCGATCAGGATGGCCGCCGCGATTTCCAGTTCGATGCAGTGCCCCGGCACCCCGGCCGCCTCCAGCGCGGCGGCAAAATTGTGCGCGATGTCGCGCTGGTAGAACTGGCGCGCCGACAGGCTGACGGACACCGTCAGCGGCTGGCCCTGCGCAATCCAGCTGCGCGCCTGCTCGACGGCCGTGGCCAGCACCCACGCCCCCACCGGCAGGATCAGGGCGCTCTCCTCCAGCACGTGCAGGAAGTCGAGCGGCATCATCAGGCCCAGTTCCGGATGCTTCCAGCGCAGCAGCGCCTTCACGCCCGTGATGCTGCGCGTCTTCAGGTCCATCCTGGGCTGGTAATACAGCACGAACTCGTTGCGTTCGAGCGCATGCCGCAGGGCCGTCTCGAGGATGGTGCGCGAATACGACTGCGCCTGCATGCGCGAGGCATAGCGCAAGCAGGTGCCGGGCGCGTGGCGCTTGGCCGCATACATGGCCAGGTCGGCCTTCTCGATCAGCGCATTGACGTCGTCGTCGTCATCGGGGTACAGGGCCACGCCCACGCTGGCCGCCACCGCCAGGCTGTACTCGCCGATGACGAAGGGCGCGGCGATGGCGCAGACGATTTTCTCGGCCACCCGCTCGGCATCCTGCGCCACGCGCAGCTCCGTCAGCAGGATGATGAATTCATCGCCGCCCTGGCGCGCCACCGTATCGACCTTGCGCACGCATTGCTGCACGCGGCGCGCGAATTCCGTCAGCACCTGGTCGCCCACGTCGTGTCCCAGGCTGTCGTTGATGGACTTGAAGCGGTCGATGTCGACGAACAGCACGGCCAGCAAGCCCTGGTGGCGGCGCGCATACGCGATGCCATGCTCGAAGCGGATCTGAAAATGCAGGCGGTTCGGCAGCCCCGTCAGGCCGTCGTGGTGGGCGATGAATTCCAGCTGCTGCTCCGCGCGCCGGCGCGCCGACACATCATGCAGCAGCAAGACGGCGCCGCCCTGCGCCAGCGGCGCGCAGCTGTACTGCACGTCGATGCGCTTGCCGTCGAGAGGGCGCAGCAGCACGGCGCCGCGCGCCACTTCCAGCACTTCCTGGCGCGCCACGCAGTCGCGCACCTGGCGCGCCGCGTCGACGGGCGCGCCGTCGTGGAACAGGGGCAGCAGCCCGGTCACGGGCTGGCCCGGCCCGTCGCCCGGCAGCAGCCCTCCCAGCACGCCGGCGCGCGGATTCAGATACCGCACCACGCCATCCTGGTCGGTGCCGATGACGGCGGCCGGCAGCGCGTGCAGCAGCGCCAGCGCATCGGCCATGCGCTGCGCCTGCGCCGCCTGCAGCACCGCGCCGGCCGCATGGCGCATGCGCCATGCACGGGCCGTCTGCCACTGGCAAGCCAGCAGCACGCTCAGCATCACGGCCAGGGTCAGGCACAGCGCCAGCAGCAGCGCCGTCATACGTCACCCGGCAGGCAGGAGATGGAAGACATGCTTTTCCTTTGCAACGCGCGCCATGCGGCCGGGCGCAGATCCATGCGGAAAGGAAATAGTATAAGAATTTCGGCAAGAATTTTGCCTGATGAAGCGCCGCTTGACTGGCATCAAGCGGCGCTGGGCACGCCCGCCTCAGGCCAGCGACAGCCTGCGGGCCTGCGCGGCGCCAGCCGGCGCGGCCACGCCGGGCGTCCCGTGCAGCTGGAAGATGCTGACGGCGTCGGCCAGGCTGGCCGCCTGCTGCTGCAGCGCATCCGCGGCGGCGGCGGCCTGCTCCACCAGCGCCGCGTTCTGCTGCGTCACGCCATCCATCTGGCTGATGGCGATGCTGATCTGCTCGATGCCGTCGCGCTGCTCCACGCTGGCCACGGCGATCTCGCCGATGATGGCGTTCACGCGCTGCACGCTGCCCACCACCTCATCCATCGTGCGCCCCGCCTGGCCGGCCAGCACGCTGCCCTCTTCCACCGTGCGCACGGATTCGCCGATCAGCTGCTTGATTTCCATGGCCGCCGCTGCCGAGCGGTGCGCGAGGCTGCGCACTTCGGTGGCGACGACGGCGAAACCGCGCCCCTGCTCGCCGGCGCGCGCCGCTTCCACGGCCGCATTCAGGGCCAGGATATTCGTCTGGAAGGCGATGCCGTCGATGACGGCGATGATGTCGACGATGCGCCTGGACGAAGCGTTGATATGGCTCATGGTCTGCACTACCTGCGCCACGGCCTCGCCGCCGCGCTGCGCCACGTCGGAAGCGCCGCCGGCCAGCTGGCGCGCCTGGTCGGCGTTGTCGTTGTTCTGCCGCACGGTGGACGTCAGCTCGATCATCGAGGCGGCCGTCTGTTCCAGCGAACTGGCCTGCTCCTCCGTGCGCGAAGACAGGTCCATATTGCCGCTGGCGATCTCTCCCGACGCCGTGGCGATGGCGTCCGTGCCGGCGCGCACCCGGCCCACGATGGCCGCCAGGTTGCCGCTCATCGCTTTCAGGGCCCGCAGCAGGTCGCCGATTTCATCGCGGCTGCCGTCGGCCACCACGGCGCGCAGGTCGCCGGCCGCCACCTGCTGGGCGATGCCGACGGCCGCGCCCAGCGGCACGGTGATGCTGCGGATCAGCCACCAGACCGTGACGCTGCCGACGACGAGCGTCACCAGCACAGTGGCCAGCATGACGATGCTGGCGCTGCGGTGCGCGGCGTCATCCTGCTCCTTCATCTGCGCCATCAGGCTGTGCGACTGCTTGCCGATGGCAGCGACGATGGCGTCGATCTGGCGCGTCGGTTCGCGGTCCATGCCCTTGACCAGCGCGTCGACCGTGTGGGCGCTGTCGGCGCGCGCGCCGTCATACTGTTGCAGCGCCGCCAGGTAGCTCACGCCCAGCGCATCGTGCGCCTGCAACGCACGCTCGACGGGCGCCGTGTCGAGTTTCAAGGCTTCCATCATGGCCTGCAAGCCTTTCAATTCCTTGCGCGTCTGCGCGCCGCTGGCGACAAACGCTTCGCGGTAGCGCTGGAAGGCGGCCGCGTCGCCGCCGCGCAGCAGGATGTTTTTCCATTCCTGCACCTGGATCTTGAATTCCACCTGCGCGCTGCGCGCCGCATCGACGGCTTCCGTCAAGGCCACGGCGCGCTGCATGGCGTCGGCGCTGCGCGCGCTGGCCGCGTCGAGCGCGCTCCAGCCGCGCGCGCCGACGAACACCAGCGCAAGAAAGAAGAAGGCGCCCAACAGACCCAGGCGGACGGAGATTTTCAGATTCGCGAGTTGCATGTGTTTCTCCCGGCGGCAAGAACAGGATGGCAACAAAGGCGCCGCCGAATCTATCCAATTCTCACCAAATGAAGAAATCATGCAGCGCGCCCCATGAAAAACCAAGCGGCGCTTTCGTTAGAGAAACACTTTCAGCATAGAAACAACAAATTACACGGGAAGGTTGACTGTCTGGCCATATTGGCGCCCTCGCAGCATGGTCGGGCCGGCAATCTTGCCGTCAGCGCGCCGTCGCGGCCGCTCCCGCGAATTCCTCGCGCAGCAGCGGGTATAAACGCCGGTAGCGGGCCAGGCGCTCGTCCAGTGCGCCGGACGGCTGCGGCGCGACCGTTGCCTGCACGGGCGGGCGCGCGCACACCTGGGCGGGCGACAAGCCCGTCACCGCCATCTGCGCCAGGCGCGCCGCGCCCAGGGTGCCGCCGGCCACGCCGTGGTCGTGGCGCAGCACGTGCAAGCCCGAGGCGTTCGCGCACAGCTGCGCCCAGAAGCGGCTGCGCGAGCCGCCGCCCACGAACGAGGCCTCCGTCAACCGCGTGCCGGCGCTGCGCAGGGCCGCATTGCCGTCGGCCATGGCAAAGGCCACGCCTTCCATCACGCTGTAGGCCAGCTCCGCGCGCCCGTGTTCCGTCGACAGGCCGAAAAACACGCCGCGCGCTGCCGCATCGTTGTGCGGCGTGCGCTCGCCGCTCAAATACGGCAGGAAGATGGGCGCCTTGCGCGCCTCGACGCTTTCCGCCAGTGTCACCAATTCTCCGATGTCGTTCGACTGCGTCAGCCGCGCCACCCAGGCGAGGCTGGACGCGGCGCTGAGGATCACGCTCATCTGGTGCCAGCGTCCGGGAAGGCAATGGCAGAACGCGTGCACGCCCTGGCCCGGATTCGGCGCGAAGCCGTCGCTGCCGGCAAACAGCACGCCGGACGTCCCCAGTGACAGCAGGCCCGCGCCCGCTTCGACCACGCCCAGGCCCACGGCGGCGGCCGCGTTGTCGCCCGCGCCGCCGGCCAGCAGCACCGCATGCGCGATGCCCCACTCCCGGCACAGGGCCGGGCGCACCTGCGCGGCGACGGCGCTGCCCTCGACCAGGCGCGGCATGTGCTCGCGCGACAAACCGGTCGCGGCCAGCATGCGCTCGGACCAGTCGCGCCTGGCCACGTCCAGCCACAGGGTGCCGGAAGCGTCGGACATGTCGGAGACATCTTCCCCCGACAGGCGCAGGGCCACGTAATCCTTGGGCAGCAGGACTTTACTGATGGCGCGGAACAGCGCCGGTTCGTGCTTTTGCAGCCACAGCAGCTTGGGCGCCGTGAAGCCCGGCATGGCCTGGTTGCCCGTGATGGCGCGCGACTCGGGCACCAGTGCCTCGAGTTCCGCGCATTCGGCAAAGGCGCGCGTGTCGTTCCACAGCATCGCCGGGCGCAGCACGCGCTGCCGCTCGTCGAGCAGGGTGGCGCCATGCATCTGCCCCGACAGGGCGATGCCGCGCAAGCCGGAAAACGCCAGCGGCTGGGCGCTGCGGATGGCGGCGATCACGTCCAGCGTGGCCTGCCACCACTGCTCGGGATGCTGTTCCGACCAGCCGGGATGGGGAGTCGATACGGGCAGGGCCACGCCGCTGCTGGCGAGGATGGTTTGCGCGTCATCGGTAAGGATGGCCTTGACTTCGGAAGTGCCGATATCGATGCCGAGATAGCTCACGATGGTTCCATGAAAAGTGTATGGGCCGCCGCGTGCGGCGGCGATGTCACGCTATGGTAATGGCCCGGCGCCGCCGGCAGCGGGCTTTTCCGCATACTTTTCCCCGCTTTGCCGGTACGCGCCGGCCAAGCTAGCCATGCTGGCGGAAGTCGCGGCGGTAGACATTCGTGTCCTTGCCATCCGGCGGCAGCCGCGCAAAACGCTCGAAGCGCAAGCCCAGCTTGTTGAGCAGATTGATCGACGCCTGGTTCTGCTGCGAAGTGATGCCGTACACGGTGGGCAGGCGCAACACGTGCTGCGCATGGCGCATGACGGCAGCGGCCGCCTCCCAGGCATAGCCCTGGCCCCAATACGCGGGCAGCAACGCGTAGCCGATGTCGGGACCGGGCAGGCTGGCGCGCAGTATCAGGCCGCAGATGCCCATGGCGACGCCGTCGCTGCGCCGTTCGACGATGCAGAAGGCATAGCCATGCTGGCGAAACTGCGCCATCGCTCCCGACTCCAGCGCCGCGCGGGCCGCCTCCACAGTGTGCAGGTTGCGCTGGCCGATATGCGCGATCCATGACGGTTCGTTGACCAGCGCCAGATAGAACGCCGCATCGTCGGGCGTGACGGTGCGCAGGCGCAGGCGCGGCGTATCGATGACGGTGATCGGCTCGATTGTCAGTCCGGTCATGGCGCCGCTC
The DNA here is from genome assembly GCF_059421435.1 of Janthinobacterium sp. GW821-FHT03A03. Lineage (NCBI taxonomy): Bacteria > Pseudomonadati > Pseudomonadota > Betaproteobacteria > Burkholderiales > Oxalobacteraceae > Janthinobacterium > Janthinobacterium sp. GW821-FHT03A03. The sequence continues at coordinate 556,662 of NZ_JBWKUZ010000001.1, forward strand.
ATGCCGGCCACTGCATCGGATCGGTGAGCAGCTGGTACATCACGTAGGCGTCGACATAGCCCAGCTGCGCGTGGCGGTAGGCCAGCGGCAGGGTAGCGACCACAGTGAAGCCCAGCTTTTTCCACAGGGTGACGGCGGCCAGGTTGGTGCTGACGACGAAGTTGAACTGCATCGCCAGATAGCCCGCGCGGCGCGCCTCTTCCATGCAGTGCACGCCCATCAGGCGGCCCACGCCCACGCCCTGCGCGGCCGGATCGACCATGAACGAGGCATTGGCCACATGCGATCCATGGCCAGGCTGGTTCGCCACCAGCTTGTACATGCCCAGCAGGCGCTCGCTGCCCATCACGGCGACAAAGCTTTGCACGCCGGGGCCGAACCAGTAGGCGTGGCACGCTTCGCGCGTGGTATCGGCGGGGAAGGTGTAGGTGTCGCCGCCGGCCACCAGGGTCTGGAAAATCGGCCACATAGCGTCAAAATCGGCTTCGTTGGCCGGGCGGATATCAATTTCTTTCAAGGCGGTGCTCCCGATAACAAGTGATGGCCAATTGTATCAGCGCCCCAGGCGGAAGTTCACACTCCCGGGCCGCCCCGGCAGGTGCAGGCGCGATTGCGCGCGCGGCGCCTCGCTGACGACTTTCCCGCGCCGCAGCACCAGGCGCCGCGCCGCGCGCAGGCGCAGCGCTTCCACGGTACTGCCGCAATCGAGAATCAGCAAGTCGGCGTGGCAGCCGGGCGCGATGCCGTAGCCGTCCAGTCCCAGGATGGTCGCCGGCGTCTCTGTCACCGCCAGGAAGCAGTCGTGCATGGCCTGCTGGCCCGTCATCTGCGCCACGTGCAGTCCCATGTGCGCCACTTCCAGCATGTCGCCCGACCCCAGGCTGTACCACGGGTCCATCACGCAGTCGTGGCCGAAGGCGACGGGAATGCCGGCGGCCAGCATTTCGGGCACGCGCGTCATGCCGCGGCGCTTCGGATACGTGTCGTGGCGCGCCTGCAGGGTGATGTTGATGAGGGGGTTGGCGATGGCCGCCACGCCTGCCTCGCGGATCAGGGGCAGCAGTTTGCTCACATAATAATTGTCCATCGAGTGCATGGAGGTCAGGTGCGAGCCCGTCACCCTGCCCTGCATGCCAAGACGCTGGCTATGGAAGGCCAGGGTTTCGATATGGCGCGACAGCGGGTCGTCCGACTCGTCGCAATGCATGTCGACCATCAGGCCACGCTCGCAGGCAAATTCGCACAGCAGGCGCACGGATTCGGCGCCGTCGGCCATCGTGCGCTCGAAATGGGGAATGCCGCCTACCACGTCGACGCCCATGGCGATCGCCCGCTTTAAATTATCAAAGGCGCCGGGACTGCGCAGGATGCCGTCCTGCGGAAAGGCCACCAGCTGCAAATCGAGATACGGCGCCACCTGGCGTTTCACGTCGAGCAGCGCTTCGACGGCCAGCAGGCGCGGATCGCAGATATCCACGTGCGAGCGGATGGCCAGCAAGCCGCGCGCCACGGCCCAGTCGCAATATTGCAGGGCGCGTTCCACCAGCGCGTCCTGCGTCAGCTGCGGCTTCAGCTCGCCCCACAGGGCGATACCTTCGAGCAAGGTGCCGGAAGCGTTGACGCGCGGCAAGCCGTAACTGAGCGTGGCGTCCATGTGGAAGTGGGCGTCGACGAAGGGCGGCGTGACCAGGTCGCCCTGCGCGTCGATCTCCTGCGCGCCCTGTACCGGCAGGGCGGGGCCGACGGCGGCGATGCGGCCATCCTCGATGGCGATATCGGTGGCGCGGCGCCCGTCGGGCAGGCTGGCGTTGCGGATGACAAGGTCCATGCGGACACTCCTTCAGTTGACTACGGTGCCTGGCGCTTCAAGTTGATTGCCATTTTATACATTTTTTCGGGGATGCTGCAGTGCACGAACTCAGCCACTCGCAAAAGCATAGCCATAGATTCCTTGGCAACGCTTTGCGCGCGCGCAAACTTCCCGCAAATGCTGCCAGGCGCATGAATAGCGCAAGCACATGCCACGCGAGCAGAATAAAATAACTTTCAACCAACTCGAATCACCGCTAGAATATTCATATTGCGTTGCATCATAAAAAGTCTATGATCAGCTGTTCAGCACGCTACCCACTTTACAAAACGCGGCCAACTCTGGTTTTCGGGATTTTGCAGAGCGTTTTGCCAGCATTTTAATCCGTACAAAGGAGTAAATATGTTTCCGCTTCCAGAACACATTTCCAGCGCCGCCAAGTCGCAACTGGAAAACCAGCTGCAAATCTTCAGCAATCTCACCAGCAAAGTCTTTGAAAGCGCCGAGAAAATCATCGCGCTGAACCTGAACGCCGGCAAGGCCGCCATCTCGCAGACAGCCGAGACGGCCCAGCATCTGCTGGAAACGCAGGACCCGCGCGACTTCTTCAGCTACAGCACCAGCCAGGCGCAGCCGAATATCGAAAGCGTGCTGGCCTACAGCCGCCAGCTGTTCGGCATCGCCTCGAGCACCCAGGCCGAATTGCTGGCCTCGGCCAAGGCCCGCCTCGATGAGGCCGCCCCTGCCGTCGCAACGGCTCCGGCTCCTGCCGCAGCCAAGCCCGCGCCGGCCGTCGTCGCGCCCGCCGCCGCACCTGCCCCTGCAGCAGCGCCTGCGCCCGTTGCCGCCAAGCCGGCCGAAGTGACCAGGCCCGCTGAAGTAGCCAAGGCCGCGCCCGCCGCTGTTGCCGCGCCGGCCGCCAAGCCAGCGGCAGCGCCGGCCAAGGTTGCCGAGAAGGCCGCCGACAAGCCCGCCGTGAAGGCGGCGGAAGTCAAGCCAGCGGCCAAGCCAGCAGCGGCACCCGCCGCCGCGCCAGCACCGGCCAAGCCGGCCGCGAAAGTACTTCCTTCGAGCAAACCGGCCGCCAAGCCGGCCAGCGCCGCCGGCAATACCGTAGCCAGGGCCGCCGTGAAGCACGCCGCTGCGCCAGCCGCCAAGCCGGCAGCCAAGACAGCGCCCAAGGGTGCGCCGTCGAAACAGCTCGACATGCTGGGCGGCGGCAAAGGCAGCAGCCGCAAGTAAGCCGCGCAAAGCACTGGCGCAGCAAAACAACGGGCTACGGCCCGTTTTTTGCGTGCCCATGCACAGCGCGCTTTTCCGCCTTGTTGTATCCTACGCGTACTTTCCGTCCGCGTGCCCGCCCTTCCGCCCCGCGACACCCCATTACTGCAAAACAAAAGGTAACCATGAGTTTATCGAGGCTCATCGCCGGCTTCGTGCGTCAGCATTGGCCGGCGTATGCCGCCGCCGCCGTCATGCTGACAGGCGTGGCAACACTGACCGTCTGGATACCGCGCCGCGTGGGCGCCATCATCGACGCGCTGGCCGCGCACCGCATGACGGCCGCCGAACTGTGGCTGGAGCTGCTGACCCTGCTCGCCGTCGGCGTCGTCATCTATTTCCTGCGCGTGGGCTGGCGCATCACCCTGTTCAAGGCCGCCTACCAGCTGGGCGTGATGCTGCGCACGCGCTTCTACACGCGCATGTCGCAGCAGGGCGCGTCGTTTTACCAGAACCAGCGCACGGGCGACCTGATGGCGCTGGCGACGAACGACATCGACGCCATCGAAATGGCCGCCGGCGAAGCCATGCTGGCCGGTTTCGACGGCACATTGACCCTGCTGATGGTGCTCGGCATCATGCTGCTGGGCGTGGACTGGCGCCTGGCCTGCATCTCCCTCCTGCCCTTCCCGCTGATGGGACTGGCCTTCTGGCGCATCTCCAGCCATATCCACACGGCGTCGACGGATTCGCTGAAACGCTTTTCCGCGCTGAACGACCACGTGCAAGAGTCCTTGTCGGGCGTGCGCACCCTGCGCGCGCTGGGCCTGGAAGAGCGCAGCAGCAAGCAGTTCTCCATCCTGGCCGGCCACGCGGCCAACGCCAGCCTGACGGCGCAGCGCTGGGAGGCGGCGTACGAGCCGGCCGTCGGCCTGACCCTGACGGCGGCCACGGCGCTGACCCTGGGCCTGGGCGGCTACCTCGTGTGGCAAGACCAGCTGACCATCGGCGCGCTGACGAGCTTTTCCATGTACCTGGGCCAGCTGATCTGGCCCATGTTCGCCGCCGGCTGGGTGTTGTCCCTGATCGAACGGGGCCGCGCCGCCTGGCAGCGGCTGCAACCCATGTTAGATGCGCCGCTGGCCATCGACGACCATGGCAGCATCGCCACGCTGACGCCCGGCCCCCTGCACTTGCAGGACATCGGCTACGCCTATGCGGGCCAGACGGCGCCGGCGCTGTCCGGCATTTCGCTGCGCTTGCTGCCTGGCCAGACCCTCGGTTTGGTGGGGCCCACGGGCAGCGGCAAATCGACCCTGCTGCGCGTGCTGCTGCGCCAGGTCACGCCGCAATCGGGCGCGGCCACCTGGAGCGGCCAGCCGCTGGACGCCTACACCCTGCATGCGCTGCGCGCGGCCATCAGCTGGGTGCCGCAGGAGTCCTTTTTATTCTCCGCCACCATCGCCGACAATATCGCTCTGGCCCGCCCCGGCGCCACGCGCGGGGAGGTGGAGCGGGCGGCGCAGCTGGCCGACATCCATGCCGACATCCTGCAGTTCCCGGACGGTTATCAGACGCATGTGGGCGAAAAAGGCATCACCCTGTCCGGCGGCCAGCGCCAGCGCGTGGCGATTGCCCGGGCCCTGCTGGCCGACAACGGCCTGCTGCTCTTGGATGATGCGCTGTCGGCCGTCGATACGGGCACGGAAACGCGCATCCTGCAGCACCTGGAAGCATTGCGCCGCAAGCGCCCCGAGCGCAGCGCCATCATCGCCAGCCACCGCCTGAGCGCCGTCGTCAACGCGGACCTGATCCTGGTGCTGCGCGACGGCCTCGTCACGGAAACGGGCAACCACGACGCGCTGATGCAGCGCGACGGCTGGTACGCCAGCCAGTGGCGCTATCAACAACTGGAGGCCAGCCTCGATGCCATCTAATAAGACCGACCAAGCCGCCAGCGCCACGCCATCCGTGCGCCGCCAGGCCGCGCAAGCCGTCGGCCTGCTGCGCCACGCCGCCGCGCCCGACCTGCGCCATTTATATTGGGCCACGTTCTGGCTGATCCTCGCCGCCGCCCTCGAAGTGACGGGGCCGATCCTGGGCAAGGCCCTGATCGACCAGCACCTGCTGCCGCGCCACCTGGACTGGACGCGCATGTCCCTGCTGCTGGGCGGCTGCCTGCTGACGGGCTGGGTCGCTTCCGGCCTGCGCTATTTGCAGCTGGTGCGCCTGTCCGGCCTGGCCATGCGCTCGGTGCAGCGCCTGCGCGAAACCGTGTATCAGCACGTGCTGCGCCTGCCGATGGCGTTTTTTGACCGCGCCATCACGGGGCAGCTGGTCAGCCGCGTCACCAACGACACGGAAGCCGTGAAGTCGCTATACGTGCAGGTGCTGTTCGTCATCCTCGACAGCTCCATCGTCCTCGTCGGCACCATGGCCGCCATGGCCTTCCTCGACTGGCGATTGATGCTCATCGTGCTGGCCCTGCTGCCGGCCGTGCTGGCCATCGTCTTTTTGTACCAGCGCTGGAGCGCGCCGGCCGTCACGCGCGCGCGCGCCCTGCGCAGCGAGATCAATGGCCAGATCGCCGAATCGATAGGCGGCATGAGCGTGCTGCAGGCGAATAACGCGGAAAAGCGCTTCGGCGCGCGCTTCACGGGCATCAACCAGGACCACTACACGGCGCGCATGCAGGAATTGCGCGCCAACGCCTGGCTGCTGCGCCCCGCGCTCGACATGCTCAACATCGTGCTGCTGGCCGTCGTTATCTTCAGCTTCGGCCGGCGCGAGATGGGCGCCGTGGAAGTGGGCGTGCTGTATGCGTTCATCAGCTACATCGCGCGCGTGATCGAACCCTTGATCCAGATCACCATGCAGTTCAGCCAATTGCAGCAATCGGTGGTGGCGACGGCGCGCGTCTCGGCCCTGCTGGACGAAGCGCAGGCGCTGGAACACGCGCAGGGACGGGAAACACCGGCCCTGCGGCAGGCAAAAACGGGCAGCGACGCGCCCGCCGTCGACATCGCCCGCCTGACCTTCGCCTACGTGGAAAACCAGCCCGTGCTGCACGAGCTGTCGCTGACGATTCCCCAGGGCGCGTTTTTCGGCATCGTCGGCCACACGGGCAGCGGCAAGTCGACCCTGCTGTCCCTGCTGCTGCGCTTCTACCCCGTCACGCAGGGCAGCATCGCCATCAACGGCGTGCCCCTCGACAGCATCGACAACGAGCACTTCCGCGCCGACGTGGGCCTGGTGCCGCAAGACCCCTTCCTGCTGGCCGCCTCGGCGCGCGAAAACATCGACATGGGCCGCGGCTACACGCAGCAGCAGATCGAAACGGCCGCGCGCGCCGCGCATGCGCACGACTTCATCGCCGCGCTGGAACACGGCTACGACACGCCGCTGGGCGAAGGCGGCTCGCGCCTGTCGTCGGGGCAGAAGCAGCTGATCGCCATTGCCCGCGCGCTGGCCGGCCAGCCGCGCATCCTGCTGCTCGACGAAGCGACGTCGCGCATCGATAGCCAGACGGAGCAGATCGTGCAGACGGCCCTCAACGAATTGCGCGGCAAGGTGACGGTCATCGCCATCGCCCACCGCCTGTCGACCATCCGCGACGCGGACCGGATCATCGTGCTCAACCATGGCCGCATCACGGAGGCGGGCCCGCACGACGCCCTGATGCAGATAGAAGGCGGCCTGTACCAGCGCCTGTATCTGCTGCAGCAACTGGCAGTTTGATAGGCACGGGGCGCCGTTGCATCGCGCCACTTTTTTTCTGTGCGGCATTAAAAATGCCGTACAGACGGGAGTATATTCATCTGGCGGGCAGCGCCGACGGCCCCAACTACACTTGCGGGGGACGCCATGCGCAGCAAACTGTCGATCAGGAATATCTTCACCGCCATTTTTCTGCTCAGCCTGGCGCTCTCCGTCATCAGCCTGTGGGCGCTGTTCCGCGTGGCGGGCAAGCAGGCCGAGGCGAACCGCGTCACTGAAACGCGCTACCAGTCCTACCTGCTGGCCGACGAACTGCGGCAAAGCTCGGACGACCTGACCCGGCTGGCCCGCACCTACGTCGTCACCGGCGACGCCAGGTACGAGCAGCAATACCTGGACATCCTCGACATCCGCAACGGCAAGAAGCCGCGCCCCGCCCACTACGAGCGCATCTACTGGGACTTCGTGGCGGCAGGCGTGCCCGTGCCGGCGTCGACGGGACCCGCCGTGCCCCTGGCCGAACTGATGCGCAAGGCCGGCTTCAGCGAGCAGGAATTCGCCAAGCTGCGCGAAGCGCAAGCCAATTCGGACGGCCTGGTCAAGACCGAGGTGATCGCCATGAACGCCGTCAAGGGCCGCTTCGACGACGGCAGCGGCAACTTCACCAGGACCGGCCCGCCGGACCTGGAAATGGCGCGCGCCATCATGCACGACGCCGCCTACCACAGCAACAAGGCCAGGATCATGCAGCCGGTAAATGAATTCCTCACGCTGCTGGACCAGCGCACGAGCGCGGCCGTGCAGACGGCGATGAGCGGCACCATGGCCGCCTATTCCGTCACGGTCGGCGTGCTGCTGGTGTCGGTCATGGTCTCGCTGCTGTGCCTGTTCCTCGTGTACCGCCACATCAAGCGCAGCCTGGACCAGGCGATCGCCACGGCGCAGCTGATCGCCGGCGGCGACCTGAGCATTGACGCCGTCATCGAAAGGGCCGACGAAATCGGCGTGCTGCTGCACGCGATGAACACCATTAACGCCAACCTGACGGGGCTCATAGGCGACATCCGCAGCAGCACCGGCGAAATGTCGGTGGCCACGCACGAAATTGCGCTGGGCAATGCCGACCTGTCGGCGCGTACTGAAGCGCAAGCCAGTTCCCTCGAAGAGACGGCCAGTTCGATGGAAACGCTGACGGCCACCGTGCGGCAAAACGCCAGCAACGCCGGCGAGGCGAACCAGCTGGCCGTCACCGCCTCGGCCGTCGCCGTGCAGGGCGGCGCCGTCGTCGCCCAGGTGGTCAGCACGATGGGCGCCATCAAGGAAAGCTCCAGCCAGATCGCCGACATCATCGGCGTCATCGACGGCATCGCCTTCCAGACCAACATCCTGGCCCTGAACGCGGCCGTCGAGGCGGCGCGGGCGGGAGAACAGGGGCGCGGCTTCGCCGTCGTCGCCGGCGAGGTGCGCAGCCTGGCCCACCGCAGCGCTGCGGCCGCCCAGGAAATCAAGACCCTGATCGGCGCCTCCGTGGAACGGGTCGACGCCGGCAGCAAGCTCGTCGACGAGGCGGGACGCACCATGGCGCTGGTGGTGGGATCGATCCAGAAGGTGGCGGCCATCATGAGCGAGATCACCAGCGCCAGCCATGAGCAGAGCGCCGGGATCAGCGAGGTCAACCAGGCGGTCACGCAGATGGACAACATCACGCAACAGAACGCCGCCCTCGTCGAGCAGGCGGCCGCCGCCGCCGAGAGCCTGCAGGAACAGGCGCAAGCCCTGATCGGGGCGGTCGCCATCTTCCGCCTGAAAGGCAGCGCGCCAGCACCGGCGGCCCTGACCCGGCGCTGATCCGCAGCCAAAGTGTGCACTTTCGCAAATTTCTGTGTGTGCCATGATATTTCTTGATTGCAACATCATATAATCGCTGCAGACAAGCGTGGTCATTGCGGGGGCGGGACGTTGGCAGGCAGACAGAAACGGGCATCATGGCGAAGGGCGCAGTGGCTGCTGGTATTGGCCTGCCTGCTGGCGCCTGGCGCGCGCGCCCAGGAAGACAATCTGGAACAGCGCATCGCCGCCGTGCGCGAAGATGGCCGCTTCGTGCCGGAACGCGCCCTGCTGCGCCTGCAGGAGGTGGAAACGCAGGCGCGCGGCGCGTCCCTGCTGGTACGCGCGGAATTCCTCACCCAGCTGAGCAACGCCCGCATGCGCCTGGGGCAGAACGACATCGCCATGCAGCTGGCCGAGGAGCTGATCGCCTACGCGCGCCAGCAGAACAGCGACGTGGCGCTGGCAAAGGGCATGCTCAACAAGGCCTACATCACGTTCGCCATGAACGAGCGCCGCGCCTCGCACCTGCTGGCCTTTGAAGCGGAACGCATCGCCAACCGCACGGAGGACCTGCCCGTGCGCGTGCAGGCCACCATCAGCGCGGGGCAATCCTGGGCCGAGGAAGGCAATTTCCCGTTTGCGTTGTCCAAGCTGCAGGCGGCCGTCGACCTGGCGCGCCAGAGCAATTCCCCCTCCAGCCTGGCCGCCGCCCTGAATGCCCTTACCCAGCTGTACACGCAGATGCGCGAATACGACAAGGGCTTCGAGGTGCTCGACGAGTTGCTGGCCGTCTCCGCGACGCTGGAGTCGCCGGGCCGCATGGCGCAGGCCAAGAATACGGAATACGGCCTGGCGCTCGACGCGCAGCAGCCGCAGCGGGGCCAGCGCGCCCTGCTGGCGGCGCTGGCGCTGGAGCGCCAGCTGGGCGCGCGCGGCATGGTGGCCACCACCCTGGTCAACCTGTCGGACAGCTATCTGAAACAGGGCGACTATGCGCGCACCCTGCGCTACGCGAATGAAGCCATCACGGCGGCGCGCCTGGTCAACAACGCGCAGGTGGAGGCGACGGCGCGCCTGAACATCGGCCAGGCGCTGATCGGCCAGGGACGGCTGCAGGAAGGCAAGCAAAGCGTGGCCACGGGTCTCGATTACTACGAGCGCACGGCCAACCAGCCGGATATGCAGGCCGTGCTGCTGGAATACGGCCTGGCGCTGGAAAAGGCGGGCGACCTGCGCGGCGCCGTGACGGCCTACCACCGCGAACGGGGCATTTCCAACCAGCTGTTCGAGAAGCAGCGGCAAAAGGCCGTGTATGAATTGCAGGAAAAGTATGAGGCGGAAAAGAAACAGCGGCAGATCGAGCTGCTGAGCCGCGAGAATCAGCTCAAGAGCACGGAGATCGACAACCGCCGCCTGCAGCAGCGCGTGTGGTGGCTGCTGGCGCTGGTGCTGGCCATGGGCTCGGCCATCGTCGGCTTGCTGTATCGCAAAGTGCGCCATGCCAACGTGCAACTGAAGGTGAAGAACCAGGAACTCAAGCGCCAGAGTTCGCGCGACCCCCTGACGGCCCTGTACAACCGCCGGCATTTCCAGGAATTCATGCGCAGCCATGCGGGCAAGCCCGTGCATCCCCCGGCCGGGAGCGAGGTGGTGGGCGCCCTGTTCCTGCTCGACGTCGACCATTTCAAGCATATCAATGACCGTTACGGCCATGCGGCGGGCGACCTGGTACTGACGACGATCGCCGAAACCTTGCACGACGTGTTGCGCGAAACAGACATGATCGTGCGCTGGGGCGGCGAGGAATTCCTCGCCTTCCTGCCAGCCGTCGCGCGCGACGGGCTCGACGACATCGCCTTGCGCATCCTCAATGGCGTGGCCGCGCAAAGCATTGCCTACCAGGGACAAGCCATCGGCGTGCACGTCTCCGTCGGCTTCGCGCCGTATCCGCTGGCGCCGCTGGGCCTGCCTCTGACGTGGGAGCGCAGCGTCAACCTGATCGACATGGCGCTGTACCTGGCCAAGGCGCACGGACGCAACCGGGCCTATGGCTTGCGCGGCTTCCGGCATGTGGAACGCACGACCCTCGAAGCGGTGGAGCAGGACCTGGAGCGGGCGTGGCGCGACGGCTATGTCGACTTGAGCGTGGTACTGGGTGCGGCCGATGGGAAGGGCCATGCGGGGAGCGCGCCGGCAGCGGCGGCAGATGGCGCCAAGGGCGCCTGCGGTACGGCCACCGCCAGCTGACAGAGCGCGCATGTCGCCGGCGGCAGCGGGCCGGGCCGGCGAAACCGGCCCGTGCCTGTATCGCGGTGATTACTTGTGCGCGGCGTCCTGCATCTTTTCGCCCGCTTTTTCCACTTTTTTACCGACCGCATCGGCCGCTTCGCTCATTTTCTTGTCGGCGTCAGCGGCAACCTGGTCCATCTTGGCACCCGTGTCGGCAGCAGCCTTGCTCATGGCATCGTCGGCCTTGGTCGCGGCGGCCTTGATGTCGGCTTCAGCCTTGGCGGCAGCCGCATCGATCTTCTGGCCCGCCTGTTCCGCAGGACCGGCGGCGACATCGCTCTTCTTCTGGCAGGCAGCCAGTGCCACGACCATCATCCCGGCGGCGCACACAGTCATCCAATTTTTGCTTACTTTCATGATATTCCCTTTCATTGTTATCAAAAGACACAGATCAGTTCGCAATATACACCTGCCTAAAATTTTCCAGCGTGCGCTAACGCACATAAAAACAGGCTTTTGTGGCGTAGTTGTAAGCAATAGTATCTTGACATCGTCATGGCGCCTTTCACGGTGGCCTATGTTGCTGTGCGCTACTGGCCCGGCGCGGCGTCGAGCAGCGAACGTTCGAGCAATTGCGACAACGCCGCGCGCAGCGCCTGCGTGCGCGCCGCCAGTTCCGGCCGCTTGTAGCGCTCGGCGGCGATCAGGTTGCTTTCCAGGCAGATACGCTCCCCCTTGGCCAGGCAAGCGTCGGCAGCGTCGAGCCGGGCGCCCGCTTGCGCCACTTTCACCCTGGCATCGAGTTCCAGGCTGTCCGCGTCGTCGCCCCAGCGCTTGACGTGCGCGGCCAGGCGCGTGGCGGCCAGGTCAGGCTCACCCGCGTCGAGCGCCTGGTTGACGCTGCCTTGCAGCGCCAGCCAGGCCTGCGCCCGCTGCTGTTGCCGCTCGCACGCGGCGGCGGATTTGGTAATGTTCGCCTGCAAGCGTTTGATCTGCGCGCCGGGCGCCCTGGCGCTTTTCAGCACGGCCAGCGCGCTGCGCGCCCCGTCCAGGTCGCATTGCGCCGCCAGCGCAGTGGCGGCCTCGACCTGTTCCGCCACGCTGGCCGGCTTATCGGCCGGCTTGTTATAAAACCAGATGCCGGTCAGCACCACGGCCGCGGCGATCCACGTGCGCAAGCGCACGGGCGGACGCGGCGGCGGCACCGAGCCCCTGACGGCCGGCTTCGCGGGCGGCGCCTTGGCTGGCGCTGGCGGCGGTGCGGGTGCGGGTGCGGGTGCGGGCCTGGGCGCCTGGGCAGGCTGCGGCGCGGGAATGGCGGAAGATGCGGGCAGCGGCGGCGGCATGGGCGGCAGCGGTGGCGGCGCCAAGGGGAGCGGCGGCGTGACTACCTTCTGCACAACAGTCGATGCGACAGCCTGGCGCGCGCCGCAAAACGGACAATGCGCCACGCACAGCGGCAAAGTCCGGCCGCAGGCGGCATTGACGCAAACTTCATTCACTTTTTCAGACACGTTCCAACCTTTTCCTGGATTTACTCAGCTGCATTCTGCCGCAATATTACCCCACGCAGGCAGCGCCACGGCGCGCCTGCGCAGTCATCCATAGACTTGATGCCGATCAAGAGGCCAGCGCCGCCACGGCCTAAGCTACAAGCACCGGCCACGCACAAGGAGATTGCCATGCCAGCCCATCTGATCATCGAAGACGGCCAGCCATGGTGGTGGGACAGCGCCGATATCTGGGTCGTGCCGGGCAATGATCCGAATGGCGCGCCCGGCGCGCCCATTGCCGGCACCAGCAATTATTTGTGGGGCCGCGTGCACAATACGGGCAATAGCGCCTCGAACGGCGTGCGCGTGGACTTTTACTGGGCAGACCCTTCCGGCCAGATCGCCGTCGGCGCCGCCACGCTGATCGGCTCCGCGTTTGCCGACTTGCCGCCGGGCGCCACGCAGGAAGTGCTGTGCCTGGTGCCATGGGTCCCCGTCATCGTCAATGGCGGCCACGAATGCCTGCTGGCCGTGGCCCACGGGCCTGGCGACGTCAACCCGCTGCCCGACCCGTTGCCCAGCGGCTTTCCCTTCCAGCCCAAGCAGCACGAGCAGATCGCCCAGCGCAATGTCACCGTGGTGCTGGCGGCCCGGCGCGCACAATTGCTGACCATCGCGGTGGCCGCCCTGCCGCGCGAAACGAAACAAGTGGAACTGCAGATCGAGTATGGCGGCGCGCTGCCGGAGCGCCTGCTGGCCACGCTCGGGCTTGAGCGATGGCAGCCGGCCAGGGATGCACGCCTGGTGGCGGGCCTGGCGCGCACGCCCCACTGCAATGGCGACGTGCCCGGCGAGCAAAAACTGGCGCTGGAAGTGCCGCGCGGCCAGGCGCAGGCCGTGTACCTGAGCGTGCGCGCCGAAGCCTTGCCGCCACGCCAATATGCGCTGCTGCGCGTGCTGGAAACGCAGGAAGGCAAGGTCATGGGCGGCATCACGTATGTCGTCACCGATCTGGAAAAAGAACAAGCTCAAGAGCAGCAAAGCCCCGAGGAGCAGGCATCATGAGCGACACCCCCATGCAGGTGCTGACGCGGCCGTTCGCGATCGAGCCCGCCACCAATATCATGTTGCCGGACGGCATCTTCGACAATGCCATCTATGGCTTGCGCGTCGCTGCCCACGTCACGAACACATCCGGCAACCCGCTGACGAACGTCACGGTGTACCTGGAAAGCGTTGGCGCCCCCGGCATCGCGCCCGTGGCGCGCACCTTCTTCTTTGCCAGCGTGCCCGCCGGCGCGGCCATGCTGGTGATGTGGGATGCCGACTTCCAGCACGCCACACCCGGCAAGCGCCTGGTCAGCTTTGTCGCCAAGGCCGACGGCTACACGCCGCGCCGCTCGATCCAGCAGATCTTCGTCTCGCAGACGCGCTTTGACAGCAGCACCAATACCTATACCTGCACGGTCGAGGAAGGCACGCTGGAACTGTCCAAGCCGCAGGGTCACGTGCCGGGCAAGCGCTGGGGCAGCACGGGCACGGATGGCAAGGAGTGCCGCTGCCCGCCCGGCCTGGGGCCCATCGTGCCGACCGGCATGACGCTCGTCTGGACGCCGAACCCCGCCTACGCGGGCACGCACGGGGATTTGCCGTTTGCCGACCCGTGGTGGAAAATCCTCGCCATCATCATCGCCATCATCGCCGCGCTGGTGGCCATCATTGCCGCCGCGCTCGGCTCCGGCAAGGCCAGCTTCAGCGTGGGCGGCACCTTCGATGAAACGCAGCCCGACGTGCACTGCTGTTCGCTGGAAGGAGCAGGCTCGGGCCAGCCCGAGTTCACGGTGGCGGGCGTGGCCTCGGCCATCGCCTCGGGCGCCATCGCCGTCGCCTGCTCCGATGTCGCTGACCCGTTCTGGCGTGGCCAGGAAGCAACACCGCCAGCCGCCGGCGAACTGACCCTGGCCGAACGAGTGGTGGCGAAATGGGTGCTGCCGGAAGCGCCGAACGCGGGCCTACCCTACACGGCCGACATCAGCTGGGAGTATGAGCGTTTCACCACGGGCGCCACCTACCAGCATGCCGTGAGCGAAACGCAAGTCAACATCCACGTGGCGGGGCCCGTGGAAACGGATACGCCCGCCGTCGTGCAAGCCTACGAACCGTTGTGGCTGCGCGCCAGCTTCAGGCGCGACAATGGCAATGTGTTCCGCGGCACGGAACTGTATGCCTTCGTGCTGTTCCAGGCGCCGCAGGGCCTGTATTTCGTGGAATCATTGACGGACGACGGCCTGGGCTTCGATCCCGGCGCCAACGACGGCGTGTACGCGGCCAGCCTGGACTTGAAGCGGGCTTACCGGACCCTGCTGCAATATGGACAAAAAGTCTACGGCACCTGGCGCATATTTGTCTTTGCGCAAGACGTCAACCTGACCAAGCCGGGCACGCCGCCGGAAATCGCCGCCCAGCACATCGGCGGCATGTTCGTCGCCAGCGCCATCGAAATCACCTTCGACGACACCCTGCCCTGCCCGCTCAAGGCGCAGGCGAATATCGTCGTGGTGTAATGTATGGGATCAGCCCCGCCGGGTCTGATCCCAGGTGCAGGCGTGGGTCGGACAGGCGCCAGCAGCATTATTGGATGCCCATGCAGGCACACCAGGAGCGGCGGGAAACATGTTCAGGGCCAGGCGCCGCACCGAAGGCAGTACTTCAGTACAGTAAGGTAAAAACGGGGCAGGCAACAACGCCATGGGCGTTTTATCAACCGCTCCTACACCTTGACGCTTTCAGGCTTGGCGATCACCGTGCGCGGAATAATATCCGTTGCCGGGCAAGAATCCATCGCATCCGAATACGCGAGCCAGCGCTGCAGGCTTTCCATGCGGCGGATGGTGATGCCCTTGCCATTGATGTAGCCGATCTGCTCGAAATTGGCGGGGCTGGTGGTCAGCTTCGACACGGTGGGCGCATTGTCGATCAGGCGGTCATACGCCTTGCGCGCCTTGTGCTCCCACTTGGCCAGCACGGGGTCATCGAATCGGTTGCTTTCAAAATACACGGTAATGGTGCGGTCGTGGTTGGCAAAGCCGACAATGGCCGCACCTTTGCGTATGGTCAACAGGACATCTTCCTTGACGCCCGTGACGGGAACAAACACGGCAGCACGGCCGTCCGTGTCGGGCCGCTCCATGGGAATATCTTGTCCGATTATGCTCATCGCATCACACTCTTAGTCATCGCCTGTTGGCTTGTTGTATTTCCATCTATCACCGAAAACGTGCCATGCGCAGGCGGACCGGGCCGCTGCGCCTGACCGCTCCCAGCCTCGCTGCCATGCTATGTATCAAATAATACATTGCCATAGGGCACTACACAAGAAAATCAGGGGACTGGCGCCATGGCGTCCTCCGCCGGATGGGGAATGGCGAGGCGCGCGGCAATCGCCTTATAATGCCCCGCTTATCTACTCAATCCGCATGACGACCTCGCCACCATGACGCTTCCCGAAAATGACACCAGCCGGCTCGACGCCATCAGCGCCGCCGCCACCGAAGTGGCCGCGCAAAACGTGGCCGACCTGCTGGCCATGGCCATCTGCCACCGCGCCGACGAACCGGCGCTGGTCGTCTGCGACAAGCGCAGCTGGCTCAACGTGGTGCTGACGGAAGCGTATCGCCAGGCCTTGCCGGACGCCGCCTTCATCGATTTCGACGACGTCACGCCGGACGCCGTGCTGGCCGCGTTTGCCGACCTGCCGGCAGGCAGCCTCGTCGTGCTGATCCAGTCGACCAGCTTCCGCCTGGAAGCGTTCCGCATCCGCATCGAACTGTTCAAGCGGGGCCTGAAGGTGATCGAACACGTGCATCTGTCGCGCATGCCCGGCGTGCAGGGGCTGCACTACATCGCTTCGCTGGCCTATGACCCCGCCTACTACCGCGGCGTCGGCCACGCGCTCAAGGCTCGCATCGACCGCGCCCGCCACGGCATGGTGGAAAGCGGCGGCGAGCAGCTGGTCTTCGCTTCCCCGTTCGAATCGGCCAAGCTCAATATCGGCGACTACAGCGGCATGAACAATATCGGCGGCCAGTTCCCCCTGGGCGAAGTATTTACGGAAGCGCAGGACCTGGAAGCGGTGAACGGGCGCGTGCGCATCTTCGTCTTTGGCGACACGCAGTTCATGGTCAACCGCCCCGACACGCCGATCACCCTGATCATCGACAAGGGCCGCGTGACGGGCACGGAGCACGCCACGCCGGAATTTCTGGCCATGCTGGAGATCATCCGCGCGCACGAAGGCGAAGTGTGGGTGCGCGAACTGGGCTTCGGCATGAACCGCGCCTTTTCGCGCGAACAGCTGGTCAACGACATCGGCACCTATGAACGCATGTGCGGCATCCACCTGTCGCTGGGCGCCAAGCATGGCGTCTACACCAAGCCGCAATTCAAGCGCAAGGATGCACGCTATCACGTTGATATCTTCGCCGTCACCGAGGCCGTCTACCTCGACGACGAGCGCGTGTACGCCGATGGCGCGTGGACGGTGGAAGCCGTCGCCTTCAGCTGATCGTCAATTAAGAAAACCGGCGGCGTCCAGCTCGCGGTCCCACGGCGGCACGGGCTGGTATTCAGCCACCAGGAAATCGATCAGCGCGCGCACCTTGGGCGACATCTGGCGGCTGGCCGGATACAGGGCGCTCAAGTGATTCAGGGGCAGCTCCCAGCCGGACAGCACGGGCAGCAGGCTGCCATCGAGCAGATTGCGCCAGGCGAGAAAGGTGGTGCTGTAGACGATGCCCAGCCCCCGCTGCGCCGCCTGCTGCAGCACCAGGCCATTATTGGCCGTGAAACCCGCCTGCACCCGCACGCTCACTTCTTCGCGCTGTTCCCCTTGTCCTCGCTGGAAATGCCAGTTCGTGCCATCGGTCAGGTGGCTGAAATGCAGGCACTGATGCTGCAACAGGTCTTGCGGCGTCTGCGGCACGCCCCATTGCGCCAGATAGGCGGGGCTGGCGCACAGCACGGCGCGGCACGGCGCCAGCGGACGCATGGCCAGCGCGCTGCTGTC
The DNA here is from genome assembly GCF_059421435.1 of Janthinobacterium sp. GW821-FHT03A03. NCBI lineage: Bacteria > Pseudomonadati > Pseudomonadota > Betaproteobacteria > Burkholderiales > Oxalobacteraceae > Janthinobacterium > Janthinobacterium sp. GW821-FHT03A03. Next base: position 574,027 of record NZ_JBWKUZ010000001.1, read on the forward strand.
CGGGATGCCGCCCACGCGGATGGTCAAGTCGAAGCCGTGGCGTATCGGGTCGAGCAGCGCATCGTCGACAAACAGCTCGGCCTGCACCTGCGGGTGCAGCAGGCTGAAACGGGCGACGGCATCGGCCAGCCAGGCGCTGCCGAAGCTCGACGGCGCCTGGATGCGCAGCGGCCCTGCCAGCGCGGCGCCCGCCTGCGCCACGTGCGCCACCATGCGCGCCGCTTCCTGCGCCTGGCTGACGGTGGCCATGCACGGCGCCAGGTAGGCGCGGCCGGCGTCCGTCAGGCTCACTTCGCGCGTGGAGCGGTGCAGCAGACGCGCATGCAGACGCTCCTCCAGCTGCATGATGGTCTTGCTGACCATGGCGCGCGTCAGGCCCAGGCGCTGCCCGGCCACCGTAAAGCTGCGCTGGCGCGCCACTTCGACAAAGATTTCCATCGCTTTTAGTTGATCCATATCAAAGATTGTCTTCGTTTTGACGACAATCTGTCAACCGCCGGGCGATTGTTTGCACACTGTCCCCATCCTACAATGGCGCCTTCTACCAATCTCCGGAGCCGCCGCCATGCTGACGATCGAACAACAAGAACAATACCAACGCGATGGCTACATCATCCTGCCCGATTTCAAGGGTGCGGACGAAATCGCCGCCCTGCGCGCGCGCGCCGAGCAGATTGTCAACGAATTCGATCCCAGCGTCAGCCAGTCCATCTTCACCACGCGCGACCAGGCAAAAAACACCAACGATTATTTCCTCGCCTCCGACAACACCATCCGCTGCTTCTTCGAGGAAGAGGCCTTCGGCGCGGACGGCCAGTTAAAGCAGGCGAAGTCGCTGTCGATCAACAAGATCGGCCACGCCATGCATGACCTGGACCCCGTCTTCCGCGCCTTTTCGGCCGACCCGAAGCTGGCCGAAGTGGCGCGCGACCTGGGCCTGGCGGACGCGCAAGTGTGGCAATCGATGTACATATTTAAACAGCCCGGCATCGGCGGCGAAGTGCGCTGGCACCAGGACGCCACATATTTTGAGACCACGCCGATCAGCGTGACCACGTTCTGGTTCGCGCTGGAAGACGCGACCCTGGACAACGGCTGCCTGTGGGCGGAACCGGGCGGCCACCGCGGCCCCCTGCGCGAACGCTTCATCCGCAACGGCGACCAGGTACGCGTGGAAAAGCTTGACGCCATGCCCTGGCCCGACGACAGCACGGCCGTGCCGCTCGAAGTCAAGGCCGGCGCCCTCGTCTGCTTCCACGGCTTGCTGCCCCATTACAGCGCGCCGAACCGCTCGCCCGTCTCGCGCCACGCCTATACCTTGCATGCCACGGACGGCCAGACCGAATACGCGGCGCACAACTGGATACAGCGCGACGCGGCGTTCCCCGTGCGGGGCTTCGTCTGATGCGCATCGACGTCTTCGCCGCCCACTGGGGCAATAACGAGCTGCCGCCCGAAGTCTTCATCGACAGGGTAGCGGCGGCCGGCTTCGACGGCATCGAAATGTCGCTGCCGCTGGACGCCGCCCTGCGCGAGGAATGGACGGGGCGCATCGCCGATGCTGGCCTGGACCTGATCGCCGCACAGTGGGAAACCGTCTTCCACGCTGACTTCGAGCTGCACCGCGCGGCCCTGGCGGAACTGCTGGAAAACGCCTGCCTGGCCCGCCCCGTGCTGGTCAACACGCACACGGGCAAGGATTTTTATACGCCGGCGCAGAACGGGCAACTGATCGACCTGGCCGCCGCCATCTCGGCAAAGCACGGCGTACCCATCGTGCATGAAATCCACCGCAGCCGCTTTTCCGGCCATCCGATGCTGCTGCTGCCGTATCTGCAGCAGTATCCGCAGCTGCCCTTGACGGCCGACCTGTCGCACTGGTGCTGCGCCTGCGAATCGCTGCTGGAAGACCAGCCGCAGACCCTGGCGCAAGTACTGCCGCAGGTGCGCCACGTGCATGCGCGCGTGGGCCATGCGCAGGGGCCGCAGGTGGCCGACTTCCGCGCGCCGGAAGCCAAGCCGGCGCTCGACGCCCACCTGGCGTGGTGGGACGCCATCGTCGCCCTGCGTCGCGCCGCCGGCGCCGAGCGCCTGACGTTCACGCCGGAATTCGGCCCCGCGCCGTACACGCAAACTCTGCCCTGGACGCAGCAGCCGGTGACGGATGCGTGGGAACAGAACGTCGCCATGCTTGCCCTGCTGCGCGCGCGCTACGCCGCTTAGGCGCCTGCGCCCCGTGCCGGATCGCCAGGTCCGGCGCCGCGCATTGCAATTAGGTAGTGCGCTATATATACTGTGCCCATGGATACCACCACCGCTCCCAATCCCCTGCACCAGGTGCCGCGCCTGGACAGCCAGCTGTGCTTTGCGCTGTACTCGACCTCGCTCGCCATGAACAAGCTGTACCGCAAGCTGCTGCGCAAGCTCGGTCTCACCTATTCGCAATACCTGGTGATGATGGTGCTGTGGGAACGCGACGGCTTGACGGTGTCGGAAGTGGGCGAGCGCCTGTTTCTCGATTCTGCCACGCTGACGCCCTTGCTCAAGCGCATGGAACAATCAGGCCTGTTGACGCGCGCGCGCGCCGCCAGCGACGAGCGCCAGGTCATCATTTCCCTCACGCAGCAGGGCGACCAGCTGCGCCATGCAGCGGCCCTGCTGCCCGAAGCCATCCTGACGGCCAGCCACTGCAGCGTGGAGCAGGTTGTGGACATGAAACAACAACTGAACCAGTTGCGCGACAGCCTGATGAAAAGTGAGTAAAAGCGCCGCATTCCCGAGCAAAATCAGGTAAAGCATCGCCCTGACAGCGCCAGGCATAAGCTGGCGCGAAATCCGCCTTTCTTTATTACAAATCGATACAAGGAGGGCCTCACCCTGCGTATAGAATAGTTGCCACTATTTCCTTACAACAACATCAGGGTGACCATGCGCATACCTTTCGGCTCCGTAGCCTCGTTGGCTCTGTGCTTTACCGTGTCGGCCTTCGCCGCCGAACCGTTCGACGACAAGTTCCGCCAGCTCGAAGAATTGCTGCCCACCCCGAACACCTACCGCACCGCCTCGGGGGCGCCTGGCCACGCCTACTGGCAGCAGCGCGCCGACTACACGATACGCGCCACCCTGGATGAAGCCAGGCGCGAAATCGCCGGCAGCGGCACCATCACCTACCATAACCGGTCGCCCGATACCCTCGGCTACCTGTGGCTGCAGCTGGACCAGAATATCTACCGGCCCGATTCCGATGCGCGCCGCATGACCACGGCGCCCTCGCGCCAGGCGTGGGCCAAGACGGCGGGCGAAGACACGATGAAGTTCGAAGGCTTGCGCGGCATGCTGGCGCGCGGCGACTTCCAGGGCGGCTTCAATATCCGCGCCTTGAAAGGCGCGGACGGCCTGCCCCTGAAGCACGTGATCAACCGCAGCATGATGCGCATCGACCTGCCGCAGCCCCTGAAGCCGGGCCAGGATTTCGTCTTCCAGATCGACTGGGATTACCGCATCAACGAACAGAAGGTGCTGGGCGGGCGCGCCGGCTATGAAGTCTTCGACGACAAGAACGCGCTGTTTGAGGTAGCGCAATGGTTCCCCCGCATGGCCGCCTACTACGACGCGGCCGGCTGGCAGCACAAGCAGTTCCTCGGCTCGGGCGAATTCACGCTGGAATTCGGCGACTACGACGTGCAGCTGACGGTTCCTGCCGACCATATCGTCGCCGCCACGGGCGAGCTGCAGAATCCACAGGACGTGCTGTCCGCCGCGCAGCGCGAGCGCCTGGAAAAGGCCCGCGGCAGCGACAAGCCCGTCATCATCGTCACGCAGAAGGAAGCGGAAGCGGCCGAAAAATCCGTCAGCCGCGCGCAAAAGACGTGGCACTTCAAGGCGGCCAACGTGCGCGACTTCGCCTGGGCTTCGAGCCGCAAGTTCATCTGGGATGCGCAGGGCTACAACAAGGGCGGCAGCAAGCTGATGGCCATGTCCTACTATCCGAAAGAGGGCAATCCGCTGTGGGAAAAGTACAGCACGCAAGCCATCGTGCACACGATAGAACAGTACAACAAGTACAGCATAGCCTACCCGTATCCGACGGCCATCTCCGTCAACGGCCCCGTGGGCGGCATGGAGTATCCGATGATCTCCTTCAACGGCCCGCGTCCGGTGAAAGACAAGAAAACGGGCGCGCTGACGTATTCCAAGCGCACCAAGTATGGGCTGATCGGCGTCATCATCCATGAAGTGGGCCACAACTACTACCCGATGATCATCAACTCGGACGAGCGCCAGTGGACATGGATGGACGAAGGCCTCAACACCTTCGTGCAATACCTGGCGCAGCAGGCGTGGGAAGAAAACTACCCGGCCTCGCGCGGCGAACCGCGCGAGATCGTCGACTACATGCGTAGCCGCGACCAGGTGCCTATCATGACCAATTCCGAATCGCTCTTGCAGTTCGGCAACAACGCCTACGCCAAGCCGGCAGCGGGCCTGAACATCCTGCGCGAGACCATCCTCGGGCGCGAGCTGTTCGACTATGCCTTCAAGGAATATGCGCAGCGCTGGAAATTCAAGCGCCCCACCCCCGCCGACTTCTTCCGCACCATGGAAGACGCTTCCGGCACGGACCTCGACTGGTTCTGGCGCGGCTGGTTTTATACGACCGACCCGGTCGACATCAGCATCGACGGCATCACGGAGTACGGCGTGAGCTCAAAGAATCCGGAAACGGAAAAGGCCTGGAAAAAAGCGCAAAAGGACGCCCAGCCGGAGTCCGTCACAAACCGCGCCAACAAGGGCATGCCACGCCGCGTCGATGCGCATCCGGAACTGAAGGATTTCTACAATCAGCACGACGATTTCACGGTGACCAACAAGGACCGCAACGCCTACGCCGAAGCGCTGGCCGCGCTGGAACCGTGGGAAAAAGACCTGCTCAAGCAGGGCAAGCACCTGTACCTGGTCGACCTGTCGAACGTGGGAGGCATGGTCATGCCCCTGATCCTCGAGATCGAACTGAAAAGCGGCAAAAAATACGTCGAGCGCGTGCCGGCCGAGGTATGGCGCTACTCGCCGAAGAAAATCACCAAGGTCGTCATCACGGACGAGCCGATGGTGGGCCTGGTACAGGACCCGTACTGGGAAACGGCCGACATCGACACGAGCAACAATAGCTGGCCAAGAAAAATCGCGCCTTCACGCCTGGAACTGTTCAAGAGCGAAAAATCGCCCAAGGATAACCTGATGCGCGATTTTCATACGCCCCTGAAAAGCAGGAACGGCGGCGCGGCCGGGGATGACGAGGCGTGAAGCGCTGGCGCCTTCTCGCGGCAAGCCTGCTGGCCTGCGCCAGCATGGCGGCCGGCGCCCATAACTTCCACATGGGCATCGCCGACATCAGTTATAACGCTGCCAGCGGCAGCACGGAAGTGGTGCACACCTACACGGGCCACGACGTGCAGGCGCTGCTGACGAATCTGTACCAGCGCCAGTTCGACCTGGGCCAGGAAGACAGCGAAGCGGCCCTGCGCCGCTATGTCGAAAAGCAGTTTTACCTGGTGGGGCCGGACGGCAAGCGATTACGCCTGAACTGGGTCGGCATGAAGGTCAACGCCGACAACGTGGTGATCTTCCAGGAAATCGAGCACACGCGCCTGGCGCCGGCCACGCGCATCCATAACCAGCTGCTGACCGACTTCCTGCCCAGCCAGCGCAATACCCTCAACGTGCAGGATAGCGGCAGCATCCAGACGCTGATCTTCGACCGCCAGAACACGGAATTGCCGATCCGCTAAGCCCGGGCACACCTATCCCCCATGACGCCACGCTCTCTTCCCCTCTTCCTCGCCGCGCTGTTTTCAGCAAGCGCTGCCCACGCCGACGACATCTTCCAGCGCGTGCTGGTCGACGGCTCGCGCCTGAACCAGCTGGGCGTGGCCGATTCGGCCAACGCAGGCAGCGTCACGCAACAGCAGCTCGACGCGCGCACCAGCTACCGGCCCGGCGAATTGCTTGAAGCCGTGCCGGGACTGATCGCCAGCCAGCATAGCGGCGAGGGCAAGGCCAACCAGTTCTACCTGCGCGGCTTCAACCTCGATCACGGCACGGACTTGCGCACCACCGTCGACGAGATGCCCGTCAACCAGCGCAGCCATGGCCACGGCCAGGGCTGGACGGACCTGAACTTTTTGATCCCCGAACTGGCCATGCGCCTCGATTACAAAAAGGGGCCGTATTCGGCGGCGCAAGGCGATTTTTCCTCGGCGGGCGCGGCGTCCATCGTCTATGCGAACCGCCTGACGCAGGGCATCGCCAGCGCGGGCATCGGGCAAAACGGCTTTCGCCGCGCCCTGCTGGCCGATACGCTCGATGCGGGCGACGGCAGCCTGCTGTACGCGCTCGAAACGCAGCACAACGATGGTCCGTTCACGCAGCCGGACCGCTACCGCAAGCGCAATGGCGTGCTGCGCTACAGCGAAGGCTATGCCAACAACGGTTTCAACGTCACGGCCATGGCGTATGACGCCAGCTGGTACGCCACCGACCAGATTCCGCTGCGCGCCGTGCAGGATGGTGCGCTGGGCCGCTTCGACGCCATCGATGCCAGCGACGGCGGCAAGGCGCAGCGCTACAGCCTGTCTGGCGCCTGGCGCCAGACGACGGACGACGCGTCGTCCAGGGTCAGCGCGTACATGATCGCCAACCGCCTGGCCCTGTTCTCGAATTTTACGTATGCGATGGACGACCCGGTCAACGGCGACCAGTTCGCCCAGCCCGACCGGCGCGTGACGGCCGGCCTCGATGCCAGCCATACCTGGCACCGCCACACGGACAGGGGCAGCAGCGACACCACCATCGGCGTGCAGCTGCAGAACGACAATATCCATAATGGCCTGTACCACACGCGCCGGCGCCAGGTCCTGTCGACCACGCGGCAAGACCATATCGTCGAAACGAGCCTCGGCGTGTATGGCGAAAACAGCACGCGCTGGTCGCGATCGCTGCGCACCGTGGCCGGCCTGCGCGCGGACGCCTACCGCTTCGACGTGCGCAGCGACCGCGCCGCCAATTCGGGCCAGGCCAGCGACCATTTGTTCAGCCCCAGCCTGAGCGTGATCGCGGGGCCGTGGCGCGACACGGAAGCGTATTTCAATATTGGCAATGGTTTTCACAGCAACGACGCGCGCGGCACGACGATCAACATTGATCCGAAGACGGGCGAGGCGGCAGACAAGGTCACGCCCCTGGTGCGCTCGCGCGCCCTGGAACTGGGCTTGCGCAGCGCCGCCATCGCCGGCCTGCAAGCCTCGCTGTCGCTGTACCGCCTGGACTTCGATTCCGAACTGCTGTTCATCGGCGACGCCGGCGCCACCGAGGCGGGCCGTCCCAGCCGCCGCTACGGCATCGAGTTTTCCAGCTACTACAAGGCGGCCAGCTGGCTGTCGCTGGACCTGGACCTGGCGTATGCGCGCGCACGCTCGCGCGGCGGCGACCCGGCAGGCGGCTTCATCCCCGGCGCCATCGAAGGGGTGGCCCAGCTGGCCATGACGCTGACGCCGCAGGGGCCATGGTCAGGCTCTTTGCGTCTGCGCTACTTCGGCCCGCGCCCGCTGATCGAGGATAACAGCGTGCGCTCCGCCGCCAGCGTGGGCCTGAACGGGCGCATCGCCTACCGGATCGACAAGACCTTGCGCATGGAACTGGAGGGCTACAACCTGGCCAACCGGCGCGACTCGGCCATCGATTACTACTATGCCTCGCGCCTGCCCGGCGAGGCGCAGCCAGTCGACGATATCCACTTCCATCCGGTGGAATCGCGCTCGCTGCGTCTGACCCTGGTAAAGAATTTTTAACTCAACAAGAATAATTCGTATCGCACACTGCACAGGAAACGCCGCGAAGTCGTAGAATGCCAGGCTGGACAAACTGATACAGGCCGCGTTCCGGCCGGCACCGCCATGAGCACTTCCGCACCGATCTTTACCGCCCCGTCCCGCCTCAAGGACGCCTTGCGCGACGACGGCTATGCCGTCCTGCGCCCGCAGGACGTGGCCGCGCTGGCCGGCTGCCCGCTCGACGCGCTGCGCGCGCTCGAACCAAGCTGGAATGCGCTGGCGCTGGACAATTACCTGAAGGATGGCGGCCGCTATCGTCGGCGGCGCCACTCGTGCTTCGTGCAGGATGGCGCGCGCCTGACGCAGACGGCGCACCGCCCGCACTGGCAACCGGTGGAATACAACGCCCTGCACGGCGGCATGCACCGCCTGTTCGAACCGGTCGAACCGGCCATCGTGGCGCAGCCGGCCTGGCAGCAGCTGATCCGCGCGCTGGGCGACGCCTGCTCCCAGGTCAAGGGCAGCCAGCCGTGGTTCATCGAGGCGCACCAGTTCCGCATCGACACCACCGACGGCATCGGCCGCCCCACGCCGGAAGGCGCGCACCGCGACGGGGTCGACTTCGTCGCCGTGCTGCTGATCGGGCGCGAGCAGGTCAAGGGCGGCGAGACGCGAATTTTCGAAGCAGATGGCCCCAACGGCAAGCGCTTTACCCTCACCGAGCCGTGGTCGCTGCTGCTGCTCGACGATGCCGCCGTGATCCATGAATCGACGCCGATCCAGCCCGTCGGCGACCATGGTCACCGCGACACGCTCGTGCTGACCTATCGCGCCGGCCAGTTCCAGGGCGAAAACTGACAGGCGGCCACAGCATTCCCAGTGGCCAAAATAGTTACTTGGAAGTTACTTTTACAGACCTAAATCCGATATAGTCATACGATGTCGATATTGTGCGCTCGCCGCGCCCAGCATCACCACACTGAAATTCTAGGAGAGGTCTGTGGACTCCAACAACCAAATCAAGCCTGATGAAATCGAGATCCTGATCGTCGAGGATAGTCCGACCCAGGCCGAGCGCTTGCGGCGCCTGATCCAGTCCCTGCATTACAATGCGCGCGTGGCGGCCAACGGCCAGCTGGCCCTGGCCGCCATCCGCGAGCGCAAGCCGCATTTGGTATTGTCCGATATCGTCATGCCGGAAATGAACGGCTACGACCTGTGCCGCGCCATCAAGTCCGATCCTACCCTGCGCGACATTCCCGTCATCCTCGTCACCTCGCTCAACGACCCGAAGGACATCATCCGCGGCATCGAATGCGGCGCAGACAATTTCATCCGCAAGCCATACGCGGAAGACTACCTGCTCAACCGCATCAGCCACATGCTGATGAACCAGAAGCTGCGCAAGAACCAGAATGTCGAAATCGGCATCGCGCTGTACCTGGGCGACCAGAAGCACTTCATCAATGCGGAACGCCAGCAAATCCTCGATTTGCTGATCTCCACCTATGAGCAGGCCGTGCAGGTGAACGGCGAACTGCAGGCGCGCGAACGCCAGGTAATCGAGCTGAACATGCGGCTGGCGCACCATGCGGCCGAGCTGGAAACCATCAACCGCGAAATCGCGCTGAAAAACCTGGAACTGGCCGAAGCGAGCCGCATGAAGTCCGCCTTCATCGCCAACATGTCGCATGAACTGCGCACGCCGCTCAACGCCATCATCGGATTCACGGGCGCGCTGCTGATGAAACTGCCCGGCCCCCTGACATCGGACCAGGACAAGCAACTCAATACCATCCGCGCCAGCGCGCGCCATCTGCTCTCGCTGATCAACGATATCCTCGACGTGGCCAAGATCGAGGCGGGCAAGCTGACCCTGTCGATCGAACCCGTGCACTGCCAGGAACTGATGGCCGAAGTGGCCGACACCCTGCGCCCCCTGGCCCAGCAAAAAGGCCTGGCGCTGGAAATGGAGCTGGGCACGGAAAACCAGGCGCCCGCCATCATCGACACGGACCGCCGCGCGCTGACGCAAATCCTCATTAACCTGCTCAACAACGCCATCAAGTTCACGGAACAGGGCACGGTGCGCATCAGCCTGTCCCAACGCGAGGAAGACGGCGTGCGGGTGACGGAAATGAGCATTGCCGACAGCGGCGCCGGCATCAAGGAAGAGGACCAGGCCAAGCTGTTCCAGGCCTTCTCGCAACTCGATTCCACCTCCACGCGCCACGTGGAAGGCGCAGGACTGGGTTTGTACTTGTGCCAGAACCTGGCCAACGCCATCGGCGGCGCCCTGTTCTTCAACAGCGACTACGGCTCCGGCAGCACCTTCACGCTGGCGCTGCGCAGCAAGGCCTGAGCTTCTGTGCGCTGCAGCATGGAATGCTGTTTTTTTGCCATCAACAAGAGTTGAATACAGTAGTTCTACGGTATTGCACTGCACCATTTTCAGCGCTATAGTAGCACTGTCTCCTCCAATTCGTTCTCCGAACATTGGATTCGGCCCGCGCCAGTTCGCGGGCTTTTTTTTGCCTGCGTTTTCCACGCATCTTCATGCTTTCTTAATTAAATCAATCGATTTAGTTATATCAAACGCTTGAGATATGTGCTTAAATCTCCGGCATGATTGAAAAAAACATTTCCTCCACGTCACCCGTCGATGACGGGCGCAAGCCCCGTTCCGATGGCGAGCAGTCGCGCGAGCGCTTGCTGCATAGCGCCATCCGCCTGTTTGCCGGGCAGGGCTACGCCAAGACCTCCACGCGCGAATTGGCGCAGGCGGCCGGCACGAATGCGGCTGCCATCCGCTACTATTTTGGCGACAAGGCGGGGCTGTACCGCGCCGCCTTCTCCCAGCAGTCGTCGAATCCGCAAGACAATATCGTCCAGTACGACCAGCCCCACTTCACCTTGCGGCAAAGCCTGGAAGGCTTTTATGCACAATTGCTCGCCCCCATGCAGCAGGGCGAGATTGCGCGCGACTGCATGCGCCTGTGGTGCCGCGAGATGCTCGAACCGACGGGACTGTGGGCGCACGAGATCGACCAGAACATCCGCCCCGAGCACGAGGCGCTCACGCGCGTGCTGGCACGCCACCTGGGCGCGCCCGACAACAGCGACGACATGCACCGGCTGGCGTTCTCCATCGCCTCGCTGGCCCTGCAGCACATGGTGGGCGCCGACGTGCTGCAAACCCTGCGCCCGCAGTTGCTGGACACGCCATGCGCCCTCGACACCTGGCTGGCGCGCATGACCGACTACGCGCTGGCCATGGCCGACGTGGAGCGCCAGCGCCTCGCCAAAGCAGCATCCACCGCTACCGCTCAACGACAAGCACAAGGACCAGCATGACAACTATTCGATGCGCCGTTCGACGTACCCTGGCCGCCGGCATCGTGCTGGCGCTGGGCGGCTGCGCCCTGCAGGGACCACCCGCCACCGTGGCCGCCAAGGATCCCGCGCAGTGGCAGGCGCCGCTGCCGCATAATGGCAATCTGCCCGAGCTGGCCGGCTGGTGGCAGCGCCAGGGTGACGCCCTGCTGGTGGAGCTGATCACCGACGCCCAGCAGGCAAGTCCCACCGTCGCCGCCGCCCGCACGCGCATCGTGCAGGCGCGCGCGGATCGCGTGGCTAGCGGCGCGACGCTGGCGCCCAAGCTCGACGCGACAGGCAGCGTGGTGCGCACCAGCCAGCAGTCGCTGCAACCGGGCGGCACCACCTCGCAGGCGGCCCTGCAGGCGTCCTGGGAAATCGACGTCTTCGGCGCCAACGGCGCCACGCGCGATGCGGCGCAGGAGCGCTACGACAGCGCCCGCGCGCTCTGGCACGAAGCCCGCGTCTCGGTGGCAGCCGAAGTGGCGAACCAGTACTACCTGCTGCGCGCCTGCCGGCAATTGCAGGCCGTGGCCGAACAGGATACCGTCTCGCGCCGCGACTCGGCGCGCCTGACGGCGCTCAGCGCCGGCGCCGGCTTCCAGCCGCCCGCCAACGCGGCATTGGCCCGCGCCAGCGCCGCCGAAGGCGCCAGCCGCGCGATCGAACAACGCGCCTCCTGCGACGTGGAGGTGAAAGCGCTGGTGGCCCTGTCAGCCATGCCGGAAGACGCCCTGCGCCGCAAACTCGACGCCAATCCCGCCGTCCTGCCGTCCCCCGTAGCCATCGCGGCGTTGCCGGCGCAGACCCTCGCCCAGCGTCCCGACGTGTACAGCGCCGAGCGCGAAGTGGCGGCCGCCAGCTTCGAAGTGCGCGGCGCGCAGGCGCAGCGCTACCCGCGTCTGAGCCTGACTGGCTCCATTGGCAAGGGCAATATCCGCTCCGGCGGCAGCAGCATCACGGCCAGCACCTGGAGCATCGGCCCGCTGGCCGTCAGCCTGCCCATCTTCGATGGCGGCACCCGCCGCGCCCAGGTAGACGCGGCCACGGCGCGCTACGACGAGGCAGTGGTGAAATACCGCGCCGGCGTGCGCCAGGCGGTGCGCGAAGTGGAGGAAGCACTGGTCAACCTGGGCAGCACGGAAGCGCGCAGCGAACACGCCATGACGGCATTGGAAGGCTACCGCGTGTCGTTTGTCGCCACGGAAGAGCGCTACAAGAATGGCCTGGCCAGCCTGATCGAACTGGAAGACGCACGCCGCACGCGCCTGGCCGCCGAAAACACGGTGGTCAACCTCGAGCGCGAACGCAGCGCCGCCTGGGTGGCGCTGTACCGCGCCGCCGGCGGCGGCTGGGACAACACTGCCGCCATCGCCAACAACGCCCCCTGACGGATACGACAACATGAAAAAACTGACCTTGAAACCCCTCGGCATCGCCCTCGCCGCCCTCGTTGTTGCCACCGGTGCCGGCTTTGCCCTGTATGCGCCCGCCTCCACGGCGGCCGACGAGGCGAAGGACAAGAACGCGACGCAAAAGCCCGCGCTCACCGTCACCACGGCCAAGCCGCAGACGGCCAGCCTGCCCATCAAGCTGAGCGCCAACGGCAACGTGGCAGCGTGGCAGGAAGCCGTCATCGGCAGCGAGTCGAACGGTTTGCGCCTCACTGACGTGCGCGTGAATGTCGGCGACGTCGTGCGCGCCGGCCAGGTGCTGGCCGTGTTCTCGAACGACACGGTCAACGCCGACGTGGCGCAGGCCAGGGCCGCCGTATTGGAAGCGGAAGCGAATGCGGCCGAGGCGGCGGCCAATGCGCAGCGCGCCCGCTCGCTGCAAAGCACGGGCGCCATCAGCGCGCAGCAAATCAGCCAGTACCTGACGGCGGAACAGACTGCCAATGCGCGCATTGCATCGGCCAAGGCGCAACTGGCGTCGCAGCAGCTGCGCCTGAAATACACGCAGGTGGTGGCTCCCGACAGCGGCATCATCTCCTCGCGCTCGGCCACCGTGGGGTCGGTGGTGGGCGCCGGTACGGAACTGTTCCGCATGATCCGCCAGGGCCGCCTCGAATGGCGCGCCGAAGTGACGGCCACCGAGCTGCTGAACCTGAAGCCGGGTACCCTGGCGCAGGTGAAGGCGGCCAATGGCAGCGTGTTGACGGGCAAGGTGCGCATGATCGCCCCCACGGTCGACCCGCAGACGCGCTCGGCCCTCGTGTACGTGGATCTGCCGGCAAGTACCGGCACAAACGCGCCGTTCAAGGCAGGCATGTACGCCAGCGGCGAATTTGAACTGGGCACGTCGGGCGCGCTGACCGTGCCCCAGCAGGCCATCGCCGTGCGCGACGGCTTCAGCTATGTCTTCCGCCTCAATCCCGACCAGCGGGTCAGCCAGATCAAGGTGCAGGCCGGGCGGCGCCTGACGGACCGCATCGAGATCATCAAAGGCATCACGGCCGACACGACGATTGTCGTCAGCGGCGCCGGCTTCCTCAATGACGGCGACCTGGTACGCAATGTGCAAAACCCGGTGGCATCCCCGGTGGCAGCAGCAGCCAAGCCGGCCGCAGCGAAAAAGTAAGGAGAGGCCATGAATTTTTCCTCCCTCTCGATCAAGAATCCGATCCCGGCCATCATGCTGTTCGCGCTGCTGACCCTGGCCGGTCTGCTGGCCTACAAGGCCAATCCGGTGCAGGATTTCCCCGATATCGAACTGCCCATCGTCACCGTCAGCGCGGTGCTGCCCGGCGCCGCGCCGGCCCAGCTGGAAACGGAAGTGGCGCGCAAGATCGAAGACTCCGTCGCCACCCTGCAAGGCGTGAAAAACATCTACACCAAGGTGCTCGATGGCGTCGTCACGGTGACCGTCGAATTCATCCTGGAAAAGCAGATCGCCGAAGCCGTCAACGACGTACGCGACGCCGTCGCGCGGGTCAAGGCGGACATGCCGGCCGAACTGCGCGACCCCACCGTCACCAAGGCATCCACGGCCGGGCGCGTGGTGCTGACCTTTATCGCCACGGCGAAAGGGGGCGTGGACAACCCGCTCGACGCGCCCGACCTGTCCTGGGTCGTCGACAATACGGTGGCCAAGCGCCTCCTGACCGTGCCCGGCGTGGGCGCCGTCACCCGCGTGGGCGGCGTCTACCGCGAGATCCAGGTGGAACTCGACGAAGCGCGCATGGCCGCATTGAAGGTCTCGGCCCTCGACGTCTCGCGCCAGCTGCGCCTGGTGCAGCGCGAAGCGCCGGGCGGCCGGGGCGACGTCAGCGGTGCCGAACAATCGGTGCGCACCATCGCCACCGTCAAGACGGCCGATGAATTGTCGCGCGTGGAAGTGCCGCTGCCGGACGGCCGCCATGTGCGCCTGGACCAGGTGGCCACCGTGCGCGACACCATTGCCGAACCGCGCGCGCTGGCCGAGCAGGATGGCAAGACCGTCGTCGCCTTCGAGGTGTTCCGCACCAAGGGCGCCAGCGAGGTGGCCGTCGCCAATGGTGCGCGCGCCGCCATCGCCGACCTGCAGAAGGAAAACCCGAATGTGGTGCTGCAGCAGTCGATCGACAACGCCTTCCCCGTCGAGGAAAACTTCGAAGGCTCCATGGAGCTGCTGTACGAGGGCGCTCTGCTGGCCGTGCTGGTGGTGTGGTGGTTCCTGCGCGACTGGCGCGCCACCCTGGTGGCCGCGGCCGCCCTGCCCCTGTCCGTGATGCCGGCCTTCCTCGGCATCTACTGGTTCGGCTACACGCTCAATACCGTCACCCTGCTGTCGCTGGCGCTGGTCGTCGGCGTGCTGGTCGACGACGCCATCGTGGAAATCGAAAACATCGAGCGCCATCTGCGCATGGGCAAGTCACCGATGGAAGCGGCCATGGAAGCGGCAGATGAAATTGGCATGGCGGTGATCGCCACCACCTTCGCGCTGGTGGCCGTGTTCCTGCCGACGGCCTTCATGAGCGGCATTCCCGGCCTGTTCTTCAAGCAGTTCGGCTGGACCGCCGTGCTGGCCGTGCTGGCCTCGCTGGTGGTGGCGCGCCTGCTTACCCCCATGATGGCGGCCTATATACTGAAACCGCTGCCCCACAAGGAAGAGCAGGATGGCTGGCTGATGACGCGCTACCTGCGCGTGATGCGCTGGTGCCTCAAGCACCGTGGCATCACGGCCATCGCCTCGGGCCTGTTTTTTGTCGGTTCCATCATGCTCGTGCCATTGCTGCCGACGGGCTTCGTGCCTGCCGCCGACCGCGCACAGACGCAGATCAACCTGGAACTGCCGCCCGGCTCCACCCTGGGTGAAACGCAAGCCGTCGCGGCCATGGCGCGCGACGCGGCCATGCGGACACCCGGCATCAAGGGCGTCTTCAGCTCGATCGGCGGCGGCTCCAGCGGCGACGCCTTCGCCCCCGGCGCGGCGGCCGAAGCGCGCCGCGCCGTACTGACCCTGACCACCGTACACCGTACCGAGCGCAAGGAATCAATGGCAGGCCTGGAAACGCAGTTGCGCCACAAGCTCGATGCGATTCCCGGCGCCCGCTTCACGGTTGGTCCGCCCGATACGGGCGTCAAGATGCAGCTGGTGCTGCGCTCGGAAGACCCGGTGGCGCTGATGGAGGCAGCACAAAAGGTCGAACGCGAATTGCGCGGCCTGAAAGGCATCGGCAACGTCAATTCCAGCGCTTCGCTGGTGCGCCCGGAAATCATCGTGCGTCCCGATTTTGCCAAGGCGGCAGACCTGGGCGTGACGGCGGCGGCCATCGGCGAGACCGTACGCGTGGCCACGGCCGGCGACTACGACACGGACCTGACGAAAATGAACCTGCCCGAGCGGCAAGTGCCGATCCGCGTCAAGCTGCCCAATAACGTACGCGCCGACCTGGCCGCCATCGAACGCCTTACCGTGCCCGGCAAGAATGGTCCCGTGCGCCTGGCGAACGTTGCCACGGTGACCATGGAAAGCGGCCCGGCGCAGATCGACCGGCTGAACCGCAGCCGCAACGTCACACTGGACGTTGAACTCGGTTCCCGCACGCTTGGCGAACTGAACGAAGAAGCGCGCGCCCTGCCGTCGATGAAGAATTTGCCGCCGTCCGTGAAGATCGCCGAGCTGGGCGACGCACAGGAGATGGCGTCGCTGTTCGCCAGCTTCGGCCTGGCCATGCTGATCGGCGTGCTGTGCATCTACTGCGTGCTGGTGCTGCTGTTCAAGGACTTCATGCAGCCGGTGACCATCCTGGCGGCGCTGCCGCTGTCCATCGGCGGCGCCTTTGTGGCCTTGCTGGTCACGGGCAGCGCCCTGTCGATGCCGTCGATGATCGGCCTGATCATGCTGATGGGGATCGTCACCAAGAACTCCATCCTGCTGGTCGACTATGCGATCCTGGCGCGCCAGGCGGGCATGAACCGTTTCGATGCGCTGGTCGACGCCTGCCACAAGCGCAGCCGCCCCATTCTGATGACGACGATTGCCATGGGCGCCGGCATGATGCCTCTGGCGCTAGGCTGGGGCGCCGACCCCAGCTTCCGTTCGCCGATGGCCATCACCGTCATCGGGGGCCTGATCACGTCGACCTTATTGAGCCTGCTGGTGGTGCCGGCCGTGTTCACCTACATCGACGACCTGGAGCACCTGCTCAAGCGCGGCATGGCAAAACTGCGCCGCCAGAAGGCGCCCGCGCGGCGCGATGACAGGGTGGTGCTGGAAAAATAGGCGCCAGGCTGATTGAAAAATCGCCCCCTGCGGGCAAGGAAGCGAGGAACCGGCCGTCAGGCCGCGCTCCCTCGCTTTCATCTATCTGGCATACTGCGCCCATTCTCCATGAACGCAATCTGCCCTGCCTATGAATTACCGCACCCCGCTCGTCCTGCTACTGGCCTCTGCGCTGCTCGGCGCCTGCTCGGACAAGACAGCCCCCGCCAGCGCCGAGCTGGCAGCCGACGTGGCAGCCGCTGCCCCCGCCGCTGCCGACGCAACGGCATCGGCCGAACACGTGCCATCGCCGTCCGCCACCGCGCCCAGGACGGAAGCGATGAACACGCCGCAGGCGCGCGAGCGTGAAGCAGGCATGATGCGCGCCGTCTTCGGCAAGGACTACCGCAGCGACAGCGACGATGCGCTGGCCGACCTGTCCGATCCGGACAACCACGTCGACAAGCTCAGTTACGTCGTCAGCGCCGTCAGCCACAAGCTGCTGCCCGATGGCAGCGCCATTCTGGTGGCGAATGCGGAAACGGCCAACACGGAAGGCACGGCCGAATCGGCGCATGCCTCGCCGGGGCTGCTGAATGTCTTTTTCCTGGCGCCCAAGGGCACGCCGGAAAACGGCCAGTGGCAAGTCGTGAAACGCCTGGAAAACATCGCCGCACTGGGCTCTTCGGGGCAGCTCGGCGAAGTCCACTGGATCATGCTGGGCGCGAACAAGCCGGGACTGGCGATCCGCCACGGCTATACGGGCCAGGGCTACACCATCACGCAACTGGCCCTGTTTGAAATCGGCGACGGCAAGGTCACCTCACTCGATGGCGCCATCGACCTGTACTCGGACAATATGGGCGCCTGCGGCCCTGAAACGGACGAGTGCTGGATGGTCAAGGGAAACTGGCGCTTCGCGCCAGCACGCAATGGCGGCGCGTATGATGACTTGCTGATCGATTTCAAGGGCGCCACCGAAAAGATCAAGCCGGGCGTCACGGTCAAACCGGACCAAGACCCGCCGCGCATCGCCACGCCCCTGAACGGCCACGCGCGCTATGGCTTCGATGGCAAGGGCTATCAATTAGTTGAGGGGAAGAATCCAGTACCTGGCGTTTGATGAGGTCAGACCCGCCGGGTCTGCCCCCCACGCAAGCGAGCTACCTGCGCGCCGCCTCCAGGCGCGCCAGCAGCGGCGCATACATAGCCCGCGTATGGCTGCTCCAGCGGGCCATGGCGCTGTCGATATCGAGCAGCAGGCGTTCCGACAGCACCTTGTCGCCCTGTTGCAGCGCCCAGATCGCGCACTCGGCACGGCAATCGAAGCTGTTGTAGCGCGTCAGCGCATCGTCGAATTCCGCTTTCGCTTCCACCTGGCGACCGCTTTGCGCCAGGGCGCGCGCCGTCAGCAGGGACACCATCTCGGGACGGAAATGGATATCCGTGCGGCGGATGAATTCCAGGTGCGTCAGCGCTTCGGCGCCGCGCGCGCATTCCAGATAGGCGCGCGCCGCGCCCAGCCGAATTTCCAGGTCCGATGAAAACGCTCCCCGCAGGCAGGCTTCGTACGTCGATGCGGCTTCCTGCGCATCACCCGCCTCCAGCTGCGCGCTGGCCAGGCGCATCTGGTTTTGCGCCGTCGGCGTGTACTCGAAGGCGGCCTTCGCCTCGCGCAGCTCGCGGTTCGGATCAAGTACCTGCACGGCCACCGATGCGACCTTGCGCGCGCCTTGCTGCAGGCGCGAATTGGGCAGGTAGATGGCGAAGAAATACACCACGCTGCCCAGCAGCGGAAACATGAATAAAATGAGCAGCCAGTACAGCTGCTGCCCGTTGCGCACCACGTGAATCGCAAAAAATACCGCGATCAGGATGTGGATGCCTATGCCAAAAATCGTCATGCCGCGACCTCGTTCGTAATGGGAGCAGCTGGCACCATGCCGCCGCTTTCCCCAGCGAGATATTACACCGGCCGCGGCAAACCGCCGCGTCGGGCATGCCGGCGTTACTGGCCCCTGGCCGACCAGCCGCCGCCCATGGCGCGGTACAGGTCGACGGAGGAAACGAGGATGCGGGTTTTCAGCTGCAGCAAGCCCACGTCGGCGCTGTACAGGGTGCGCTGGGCATCGAGTTCTTCCAGGTAAGAGGCGTAGCCATTGCGGTAGCGGTTGTGCGCAATGCGCAGGGTGTCCGCCGCCGCGGCGCGGCGCGCGTCGTTTTCCACGGCTTGCTGCTGCAGCCGGTAGATGGCCGCAAGGCTGTTCTCCGTTTCGGCGAACGCGTTGCGCACCACGTTTTCATACGCGTACACGAGCTGGTCGCGCTGCGCGCCGGCGGCCTCCGTCTGCGCCTGCACCCGCCCGCCGTCGAACAGGGGGCCGGCCGCCAGCGCCGTCAGGCGCCACAGGGCCGTGGGCGCATGCAGGAAGTCGGTCAAGGTGGTGGCTTGTCCGCCACCGACGGCCGTCAGCTTGAACGAGGGCAGCAGCTGATCGCGCGTGGCGGCCAGGCTGGCATTGGCGGCCGCCAGATTGTGTTCCGCGCGCGCGATGTCGGGCCGGCGGCGCAGCAGTTCGGATGGCAGCCCAGCCGGCACGGAGGGCGCATTCAGTTGCGCCAGCGGCAAGCCGCGCGCGATGCGGCCGGGATTGCCGCCGACGAGGACTGCCAGCGCATTTTCCTGCTCGAATATCTGCCGCTGCAGCTGCGGTACCTGTTCGGCCGCCGCATGGTATTCCGATTGTGCCTGCAGCCATTCCAGGCGCGAGCTGTAGCCCACCTCGAACTGCTTGCGCGCCAGCTCGCGCGACTGTTCGCGCAGCTGCAGGGTCGACTGGATCAGCTCCAGCTGGGCATCGAGGCCGCGCAGGTTCAGGTAGCTCGTCGCCACGCTGGCGGCAAGCGACAGGGCCGCCGCATCGAGGCTGGCCTGCTCGGCGCGGTAGCTCTCGCCGGCTGCATCGCTCAGACTGGCCAGCCGGCCCCACACGTCGATTTCATAGCTGGCCTGCAGTTCGGCCTGGAAGACGTTCGTCACATACGGCTTGCCGCTCGACGCCAGGGTGCGCGTGCGCGTGGGCGAACCGTCGAAGGCCAGGTTGGGCGCGCGGTTGGCGTCGGCCTGCGCCAGGCGCGCGCGGTATTCCTGCACGCGGGCGCGCGCCACGCGCAAGTCGCCATTGCGCGCCAGCGCCTCGCCCACCAGATTGCTTAAAACAGGGTCGCCGAAGGCCTGCCACCACAGCAGCTCCACATGGGCGCCGTTCGCCGGCGACGTCGCGGCATCGGCCGGCGCGCGCCAGCCGGACGGCAGCTGCAAGGTCGATGCGGGCTGTGGCGGCGCCTTGGCGGCGCAGCCGGCCAGCGCCAGCGCAGCGGCCATCAGTAATCGGCGGCGTGTCATGGCTTGGCCTTCGCGGGCGCCTTCTTCGACGGCGGCGGCGGCGCGGGATTCTCCGCCGAGTCATTCAGCACGGCGGAGGTATCGACACTGACCACCACCGACATGCCCGGCACGAGGCGGCGCGCATTCCCCTGCCCCGGATCGATGCGGATGCGCACGGGAATGCGCTGGGCGATTTTCAGGTAATTGCCCGTCGCGTTATCGGCCGGCAGCACGGAAAACTCGGAACCCGTGGCCGGCGAGATGCGCTCGACCTGCCCCGTCAGCACGGCGCCATCGAGCGCGTCGACGTGGAAGGTGGCGCTCTGCCCTTCCTGCACGCCGTTCATCTGGGTTTCCTTGAAATTGGCGATCACCCACATCTGGCGCGGCACCAGCGCCATCAGCTGCGCGCCCGAATTCACGTACGCGCCCTGGCGCACCGTCACCTGTCCCAGCTGGCCATCGGACGGCGCCACGATGCGCGTGTTATCGAGGTCGATCCTGGCCGCCTTGACGGCCGCCTGCGCGTTCGCCACGGCCGCTTCCAGCGCCTGTCTGTTGACCACCACGGAATGCACGCTTTGCTGGGCGATGTCGAGGTTGGCGCGGGCTTGCGCCAGCGCGGCCGCCATCTGCGCCTGCGTGGCGCGCGACTGGTCGTGTTCGCGCTGCGACAACGAACCGTCGGCCACCAGCTGCTCCACCCGGTTCAAGTCGGCGCTGGCCTTGCGCGCCTGCGCTTCCGCATTGGCCAGCGCCGCCTCGCTGACGGAAATGCCCGCTTGCGCGCTGGCCTTCTGCTGCGCCCAGTTCGACAGCGCCGCCTGTTGCGCCGCCAGTTGCGCTTGCGCCTGCTCGTAGCGCTGCTGGTAGATGCGGTCGTCGATGCGCACCAGCAACTGCCCTTCCTTGACGTCCATGAAATCCTGCACCGTCACTTCCACCACATAGCCCGATAGCTGCGTGCCGATGATGGTCACCTGGCCCCGCACGGTGGCGTTTTCCGTCGTCACGATGGGACTGGTGAACGGCGGCAAACGCCACGCATACAGCACGATCAGCACGCCCACCAGGGCCACGGCGGCAAAGGCCAGCGCGGACAGCCACTGGTGGCGCCGGTCCGGCTGCGCCGAGGCTGAAGTAGTGGCGGGCGCCGGCGCGGATGCGGCTGGAGGCGTTGCCGGTGCTGGCGGTGGATTCCTATTTTCTGTCATTGCTCGGTTCCGAATTGGTAATGGGGACGATGGCCATGGCCGTTTGCGCGTCGCGCACGGGGCCGACCAGGCGCCGCGCGCCCATGGTGATGCGGGTCCAGGACTGGCTGACCAGCATCCACAGCAAGGTGGCAAGGGCGACGCCGGCGATCATCAGAAAAACGTCGTTATAAGCGAGTACATTGGCTTCGCGCGTGGCGATGGCGCCCAGCCGCGCCACGCCCTGGGCGCTGCGCAGCGCGGGGTCGCCCAGCACGCCGCCATAGGCCGCTGCACCCGACTGCAGGCGGGCAGCCACCTGCGGGTCGAGCATGGTCAGGTGTTCGACCAGATAGCTGGAATGGTATTTTTCGCGCGCCGTCTGGATGGTGCCGACGATGGCCGAACCGAGCAAGCCGCCCAGGTTCTGCGTCATGGTAAACATCACGGAAAAGCTGACCAGGTTGCGCGGTTCGGCGATCACGGCGCCCATGCCGGACACCATGGTGGGGCCGAGAAAATACGTGCCGCCGAAGGCCAGCAGGAACTGGCTCACGTACATGTTGACGGGGCGCGTCTGGCTGGTGGCGTGCGCGTCGATCAACGCGCCGGCAGCGATCAGCAGCAGCGCGAACATCAGCGAGCGGTGGGTGGTGGCCGGGTTGATCGTCAGGGCGCTGACCACCAAACCTGCCACGCTGCCCAGCAGCACGACGACGAACAGGTTCTGCATCTGGTCCGTGTTCAGGCCCAGCGCCTGCAGGAAGCCGACGGCGCCCGTCGATTCGGACAGCACGATGCGAAACAGCAGCACCGATAAAAACAGCTTGGCGATCTTGCCCGTGGTGAGCCAGCGCGTGTTGAGCAGCGGGCGCGCGCGGTTATGCTCGATGGCCAGCGCGGCGGCGATGAGCACGATGGAGCCCGCCAGGCACACGCCTACCCACTCGGCCTCCATCCACCACGCCGTGCGTCCCTGCGCCAGCACGGCGCACAACAGGGCCACGCCGGGCGCGAACAGGATGAAGGTGAGGAAGTCGAGCGGCTCGAAGGTCTGCACGCGGTCGCCCGGCGGCAGTTTCAGGGCCAGCACGCAGCCCAGCGCCAGCAGGGCCAGGCCCAGCTCGAACAGGTACAGGCCGTGCCATTCGCCGATCTGCAGCAGTTCGGAGGTGAAGATGCGCGCCAGCGGCAGCGCCAGTTGCGCAAAGCCCAGGCCCAGCACCACACCCTTCAGGCGGTGCTTGGCGGGAAACGCCTGCAAGGTGTAGTACAGCCCCAGCACGCCCAGCGCGCCGCCCACCATGCCGTGTGCAGCGCGCACGGCGATCGCCGACGGCAAGGTGTTCGCATACAGGTGGGCGAAGGTGACGAGCGCATACAGCACGAGGAAGAATTCGGTGAACAGGCGCAGGCCGAACTGCTGGCGGAATTTCACCAGCAGCAGATTCATGGACACGATGGTCATCACATAGGCGGCCGGCAGCCACTGCATCTGGTAGGCATAGGCGGCCAGCGAACCTTGCAGATTCAGCAGGTTGGCTGTCACCAGGCCGTTGCCGAGCCCCCCCGTCAGCGCGACGATCAGGCCGACGATGAAATACGCGACGCGCCTGGGCGTCGAATGTTCGGGCGTCGATGGCGACCCGGGCAGGTTCGGGCGTTCGCCCGGCCCCCAGGTCCGTGGTGTGTACTTGTCCATGCGGCAATCACGATCTGGTTTGCTGAAGCCGTTCTTTGCTGCTTTGCTGTTGTTAAGCAAACAGTTGCATATGAACAGTTCTCATGCGCAGCATATCACCGCAGCAGGTTTTGATTGGTTAAATTGATCGATGGTGTTGCCAAGGAGAAAAACAAGGCTGCGCTGAAGGCGATGGGCAAGCAGACCATGCAGATCCAGGGCCAGGCCCGGCAGGCCTGGCCCACTTCACGTCATCACACGCGCGGCGGGTCCGTCTCGCGCGCGAACGAACGGTGGGCGGCCAGCAGCTTCTTGAAGGCCGCCACGGCTTTCACGACATCGGCGGACGGCGCCACGATGACGGCGGGATCGGGCTTGCCGTCGGGCAGGGTCGTCGGCACGCCGGCCTGGTCCAGCAAGCCCTTGCCCGCGCCGACGGCCAGTATCGGCTTGCAGTGGCGGTACTGCAGGCGCAGGAAGTCGAGCGCATTGGCGTCGCTGCCCAGCTGCTGCACGGCACCTTCGCCGTCCGGCACCACGACGGCGTCGAACAGGACGGACGGCCCCGTTTCCAGAGAGATTTCCACGGCCAGCGGCGCGCCGCCGCTCGTGTCGACCTTGCCCAGGTGGCTGCCCACCAGGCGCGGCACGGCGCCGTCGGCCAGCAGGGACGCATAGATATTGCGCGCCTGCGCGCCATCGCTGCCCGGCCCCACGAGGATGGCCACGCGCAGGGTGTGGATGCCCGTCTTGCCGGGTCGGAAAAACAGCGACAGTTCCGGCGACGGCGGATAGCTAGGGATCGGCAGCATGGCGACGGGCGGCATGACGGGCGGCAGCGCCAGGCCCAGCGCATCGGCCAGGCGCTGCGCCAGCGTTTCGTCGACATTGCGCAACATGGCGACGACGCGCTTGCGGATGGCCACCGTCTGCACCTTGCTCAGTTCAAAGCGGAACGCATGCACGATATGGTCTTGTTCGACCGGCGTCTGGCTGATCCAGAACAACCGCGCCTGGCCATAGTGCTCGGCGAATTTCTCGGGCTTGCCGCGCACCTTGTCGCCATCGACGGGGGCGGGAAAACTGTTGAACCCCTTCGCGCCCGCCTGGAACGGACAGCCGCCCGCCAGCGAATTGGGTTCGTAGGCGACCCGGCCCCGGTTGATGGCCTGGCGGTGGATGCCGTCGCGCTGGTTGTTGTGCAGCGGTGCCAGCGGCGAATTGATGGGGATTTCATGGAAGTTGGCGCCGCCCAGGCGCGTGATCTGCGTGTCCACGTACGAGTGAATGCGGCCCTGCAGCAGCGGATCGTTGCTGAAATCGATGCCGGGCACGATGTGCGCCGTGCAAAAGGCCACCTGCTCCGTCTCGGCAAAGAAGTTATCGGGATTGCGGTTCAAGACCATTTTCCCGACAGGGATCAGGGGCACCAGTTCTTCGGGAATCAGCTTGGTGGGGTCGAGCACGTCGAAGGGGAACGCTTCGGCCTGTTCTTCCGTGAAGACCTGGAAGGACAATTCATATTCGGGATACTCGCCGCACTCGATGGCTTCCCACAGGTCGCGCCGGTGGAAGTCGGAATCGGCGCCGCTGATCTTCACGGCTTCGTCCCAGACGAGCGAATGCGTGCCGGCCAAGGGCGACCAGTGGAACTTGCAGAAGACGGACTGCCCCTTGGCGTTCACGAGGCGGAAGGTGTGCACGCCGAAGCCCTGCATCATGCGGAAACTGCGCGGGATGGCGCGGTCGGACATGACCCACATCAGCATGTGCGTGATTTCCGGCGACAGCGAGGCGAAGTCCCAGAAGGTGTCATGCGCGCTGGCGGCCTGCGGGATGCCGTTGTTCGGCTCGGGCTTGACGGAGTGGATCAGGTCGGGGAACTTCATCGCATCCTGGATGAAAAAGACGGGAATGTTATTGCCGACCAGGTCCCAGTTGCCTTCGTCCGTATAAAACTTCACGGCAAAGCCGCGCACGTCGCGCGCCGTGTCGGTCGAGCCGCGCTCGCCGGCCACGGTGGAAAAGCGCACGAAGACGGGCGTGCGCTTGCCCGCCTTGGCGAACGGCGCGGCGCGCGTCAGCTTGCTTTGCTCCTTGTAGCATTCGAAATAGCCGTGGGCGGCGGAGCCGCGCGCATGCACGACGCGCTCGGGGATACGCTCATGGTCGAAATGCGTGAGCTTTTCACGCAAAATAAAATCTTCCATCAGGGTGGGGCCGCGCAAGCCCGCCTTCAGCGAGTTCTGGTTGTCGCCCACGGGCACGCCCTGGTTGGTCGTCAGCACGCAGCCGCTGTCATCGCTACGGGCGCCGTCGAGCGAGGCATTGCGCGCATTCTCGCCCAAGGCCGGCTGCCCGTCGCCCACCTTCGGCGAGGGCGTCGTTTCGCCCGTCGTGCTGGCCGAGGCCAGCGCTTCGCCCGACGTCACGTGCACGCCTTCGGCCGGCGCGCGCGCCGCCTCGCCATACTGGCCAGCGACATTCGGATTGTCGGGCATGGCGGCCGACAGCGCCTGTCCGGCGGCGGCTTTCTTCAGCAGCGCCTGGGCCGCGGCGTGGTCGCTGCCCAGGCTCTGCGGCGGATCGGCCTCGGATGGGCCGGACATGCTGCTCAATACGGAACCCGCACCGTCCGTGGACGGCGTTTTCTTGTTGGTAGCCATTACATCTCCTGTGAGTAGTCTGCCCCGGGAAGTAACGCTACAACTCCCTCATTCAGCGCACGAACAGGGCAATCAAAATAATGATGGGAATAGGTACACCAATCAACCACAACAAAATGGAGCGCATGTTCCACCCTCCTTACTGCCTGCTACCACTACCTCGTGCGCGTGGGCGCCGGCTCAGTTCGCCATGATGGCGAAGCGGGCAGGCGCCCACGAGAACTACTCGGCAGGAATGCGTAAACCGACGGCTACTTACTATTTACGCGAACCCAGCAGTTTCGACAGGCCATAACCGGCCGCCACGGCCACCAGCAGCGACACGGCCGGACGCTCGCGTACATAATCACGGCCCGTTTCGCCGGCGCGCTGGCAGGCGGCGCCCAATTGCTTGCCGCGCGCCATCAGGCGTTCGGACGCTTTCGACATGCTGTCGCTGACCTTCTCGATGCGCTCGCCCACCTGGTCCACGCCCTCGTGGGCACGCGTGGCGACCTTGTCGATCAGAGGCTGGGCCTGGTCTGCCACCTTATCGATGGTGCGGTGCAAGTCCTGGCGGGTCTCCTGAGTGTTACCGTTCAAATCGGAGCTGGCTTTTTCAATCGCGTTCATGATGGTTTCCTTCAAAGGTGAATAAATCAACCATGCTCGATGCCGTGACCGAATCATGATTCTCCTCGCTTCCGGGAAAAAAGAAGCGGCTAAACGCTGCCGGGCTGAGCCATATCAAACTCTGGATCAGCAGCAAGCTGTTGACACCACCTTAACCGCGCCCGCCGCGCGCCACCGTGCGCTGCCACACCTTGAAGCGCAGACTTAAATTCCTATTGGAAATGACAAAATAACAAACGCCGCCGGCCTGGTGGAACGGACAGGGATTGCGGAGCTATCGCAAGTGCGCTGCGGCACAGAAAACGCCCTGCAGCGACCAGGCATCGTGGCGCTAACAACGATGGGCTATGCATCGTCTTTTGCTTGAGATACAGGGGTTGCACACACAAATGTATGGATTTTTATGGGGAATTTTCCCATAATAACGGGAAGCAATACCCATACATGAAGGCAAAATGTCCAAATCAAAATCCATACAAGAAGAAAGCCAGGCCAGCGCATGGGTCACGCCGTTCGTGCAACATGGCGGCCCGCGCTACCTGCAGATCGCCGACATGCTCGAGCGCGCGCTGTCGGACGGCAGTCTGCGTCCCGGCGACCGCCTGCTGCCGCAGCGCCGCCTGGCCGAGCTGCTCCGGGTCGACCTGACGACGGTAACCCGCGCATACGACGAGGCCAAGCGCCGCAACCTGCTGGAGGGACAGGGCGCGCGCGGCACCTACGTGGCCGCGCCGAAGGTGGAATTGACGCAGTTGCTGGATCTGAGCATGAATATCCCGCCGCCGCCCGTGGGCGTCGATTTCAATGACCTGCTGAAACAGGGCGTGGCGCAGGTGCTGATGCGCACGGACAGCGACTTGTTGATGAGCTATCATCTGGGCGGCGGTGGCAGAGCCGACCGCGCGGCGGGCGCCGTCTGGCTGGCGCCCATGTTTGGCGACGTCGATGCGCAGCACGTGGTGGCCTGTCCTGGCGCGCAGGCGGCGCTGGCGGCGCTGATATTGACCTTGAGCCGGCCCGGCGACACCATCTTGACGGAGGCGGCCGTGTATCCGGGCCTGCGCTCGGCGGCGGGGCAGCTGAACCGCAAGCTCATCGTCGTGGAAACGGATGCGGACGGCATGCTGCCCGAAGCGCTGGAAAAAGCCTGGCGCAAGCACCATGCACGCCTGATCTACCTGAATCCGACCCTGCAAAACCCCACGGCGCACACCATGCCGGACGCGCGGCGCCTGGCCATCACGGAAGTGGCGGCCCGCTGCGGCATGCACATCATCGAGGACGACCCGTACTGGCTGCTGGCCAGCGACGCGCCGCCGCCGCTGGCCCATTACGCGCCAGGCCACGTGTCCCACATCGCCACCCTGTCGAAATGCCTGGCGCCCGGCCTGCGCATGGCCTATGCGCTGGTGCCCGACGTGCAACGGCGCGAACGCTTCGTGCAGGCCCTGCGTTCCTTCAGCCTGATGGCCACGCCCCTGACGACGGCGCTGGCGACGCAATGGATACACGACGGCTCGGCGCACGAGCTGCTGGCCGGCGTACGCAGCGAAGCAGCCGCGCGCCAGGACGTCATCCGCACCATCCTCACCGGCACGAGCCACCCGCGCAGCGACGGCATCCACGTATGGTTCTCGCTGCCCAGCTACTGGACCTCGCGCGAACTGGCCGCCACTGCCCGCACGCAAGGCGTGGCCGTGACGGCTTCCGACGCCTTCTACGACAACCGCCCGCCGAACGCCATCCGCATCTCGCTGGGCAGCATCCGCGACCGCGCGCGCCTGGCCAACGCATTAAAAAAATTATCACTGCTGCTGGCGCACAAGCCGGCCGTGAGCCGGGAATTTGTCATTTAGACGGATGCGCCACTCGCCGGCGCAGGCTGGCGGGCGAGAATGCTGCAGGCGAAAAAAAAACCCACCGTTTGAGCGGTGGGTTTTTTTCTACAACGAATACTTGGTGCCGTTGGCCGGAATCGAACTGGCGACCTTCACATTACGAATGTGCTGCTCTACCAACTGAGCTACAACGGCGAAGACCCACATTCTACAAACAATGCACAAAATTTGCTAGTGTCAACGCGAACTTTTTTCATTTTTTTTAGCGGCCCGGCTGCGGGCCGCTGAAAATCGTGGAAAAGTGCGAGGTTTACTCCGCGTGGTAGGCCGTCACGCGGGCCACTTCGTCCTTCGAGCCGAGGAAGACGGGCACGCGCTGGTGCAGCTTGTGCGGGGCGATGTCCATGATGCGCTGCTGGCCGTCGGTGGCGGCGCCGCCGGCTTGCTCGACGATGAAGGCCATCGGGTTCGCTTCGTACATCAGGCGCAGCTTGCCCGGCATCGAGGTGTCGCGCAGGTCTGCCGGGTACATGAAGATGCCGCCGCGGTTCAGGATGCGGTGCACGTCGGCCACCATCGAGGCGATCCAGCGCATGTTGAAGTTGGTGCCGCGCGGGCCCGTGTCGCCGGCCAGCAGTTCGTCGACATAGCGCTTCACGGGCGGATGCCAGTGGCGCGCGTTCGACATATTGATGGCAAATTCCTTCGTCGTCGGCGGAATCTGCATATTGCTTTGCGTGAGCACCCACGAACCCATTTCGCGGTCCAGGGTAAAGCAGTTCACGCCATTGCCGAAGGTCAGCACCAGCATGGTTTGCGGGCCGTACACGGCATAGCCGGCCGCCACTTGCTTGCTGCCCGCCTGCATGAAGTCCTGCTCCGTCGGCTGTCCCATGCCGTCCGGCGCCTTCAGCACGGAGAAAATGGTGCCGATCGAGACGTTGACGTCGATGTTCGACGAGCCATCGAGTGGGTCGAACAGCAGCATGTATTCGCCCTTCGGATAGCGGTTCGGAATCGGATGGATCGATTCCATCTCTTCCGACGCCATGGCCGCCAGGTGGCCGCCCCATTCATTCGCTTCCAGCAAAATCTCGTTGGAGATGATGTCGAGTTTTTTCTGTACCTCGCCCTGCACGTTTTCCGTGTCGGCCGTGCCCAGCACTTCACCGAGGGCGCCCTTGCCGACGGCGTGGCTGATGGTCTTACAAGCGCGCGCGACGACTTCGATCAGCAGGCGCAGTTCGGCCGGAATGCTGTTGTTCGAGCGCTGCTCTTCAACCAGGTATTGCGTAAGACTGATGCGTTTCATGAAACCCCTTTTTTTAATGGTATTTCTTTGCTTAACCCAAGGTAATAGCTGGGGTCAGCTGGGGTCAGACCCGGCGGGTCTGACCCCAAAATTAGTTGGCCAATGCCTTGGAAACCACTTCCATCACGTCGTTCGACAGGCTGGCCTGGCCGGCGACTTGCTCCAGCGCGTCGCGCATATGGTTTTGCAGCGCCGGCACGTAACGGCGCCAGCGGTCCATGGAGCGCGCCAGACGCGCGGCCACTTGCGGGTTCAGGGCGTCGAGCGCGATGACTTGCTCGGCCCAGAAGGCGTAGCCGCTGCCGTCAGCAGCATGGAACTGGGACGGATTGCCGTTGGTGAAATTGAAAATCAGGCTGCGCGCGCGGTTCGGATTTTTCAAGGTAAAAGCCGGATGCGTCATCAACTGGCGCACGGCCTGCACATCGGTCGTCGGCGCGGATGCTTGCATGGCGAACCATTTGTCGACCACCAGCGCCTCGTTCTCGAAGTCGGCATAGAAACTGCTCAAGGCCGCCTGCGCATGCGGCTGCGAGCCGGAATGAATCAGGGCCGCCAGCGCTGCGGCGCGGTCCGTCATGTTGCCGGCATTGTCGAACTGCAGCCGCGCCAGGTCCAGCTCCGCCGCTTCGGGCGCGATCAGCAGATACGACAGGGCCAGGTTTTTCAAGGCCCGCTTGCCGGCCGACAGGGCGTCGGGGCTGTAGTCGCCCGGCGTCTGGTTGGCATGGTATTGCGCCAGCAGTTCAGGTTTCAGCGCCGCGGCGATGGTGCGGCGCATGAACTGGCGCGCCGCATGGATCGCCTGCGGGTCGACTTGCGCCATGCGCTCGGCGATGATGGTTTCCGACGGCAGGATCAGGGCCAGCTCGCGGAAGGCGGGATCGAGCGTGTCATCGGCCAGCAGGGCGCGCTGCGCGGCGATGAAGGTGTCGTCCAGCGCCAGGGTCTCGCCGGCGGCGACGGCGCCGGTCAGTTTCAGCAGGCGCTCCATGGCCAGGCGCTGGCCCGCTTCCCAGCGGTTGACCGGATCGCTGTCGTGACGGAACAGGTGCAGCAGCTCGGCGTCGGTATAGTCGTATTCGAGCACCACAGGCGCGGAAAAGTCGCGCAGCAGCGATGGCACGGCTTCTTCCGTCACATTCGTGAAGCGGAACGTCTGCGTCGCCTCGGTCAGCTCCAGCACGACGCTGGTGGCGCCTTTGGTCGCCAGGCCATCGACGTGCAGCGGCAGGTCGCGGCCATCGGCAGCCAGCAAGCCGACGGTGACGGGGATGTGGAAGGGCAGCTTTTCCGGCTGGCCCGGCGTGGCGGGGCAGCTTTGCGTCAGGGTCAGCTCGAACGTCCGGCTGGCGGCGTCGTAGCGCGTGGCAGCGGTGACGATGGGCGTGCCGGCCTGGCTGTACCAGCGCTCGAACTGGGTAAAGTCGCGGCCATTCGCGTCCGCCATGGCGGCGCGGAAGTCGTCGCACTGCACGGCCTGGCCATCGTGGCGTTCGAAATACAGGTCCATGCCCTTGCGGAAACCGTCGCGGCCCACCAGGGTCTGGTACATGCGCACCACTTCGGCGCCCTTCTCGTAGATCGTGACCGTATAGAAGTTATTGATTTCCACAAAAGAATCGGGACGCACGGGATGGGCCATCGGGCCCGCGTCTTCCGGGAACTGCGCCTGGCGCAAGGTGCGCACCTGGTCGATGCGCGTGACGGCGCGGCCCGTGTCCGTGCCGATCATGTCGGCCGAGAATTCCTGGTCGCGGAACACGGTCAAGCCTTCCTTCAGCGACAGCTGGAACCAGTCACGGCACGTTACGCGGTTGCCCGTCCAGTTATGGAAGTATTCGTGGCCCACCACCGCTTCGATACCCGCGTAGTCAACGTCGGTGGCCACGCGCGAATTGGCCAGCACGTACTTGGTGTTGAAAATGTTCAGGCCCTTGTTTTCCATGGCGCCCATGTTGAAATCGCCCACGGCGACGATCATGAAGCGGTCCAGGTCCAGTTCCAGGCCAAAGCGTTCCTCGTCCCAGCGGATGGAATTCTTCAGCGACTGCATGGCGTAGTCGGTTTTATCGAGGTTGCCGTCCTCCACCCACACTTGCAGCAGCGCTTCGCGGCCGGACTTGAGCGTGTAGCGCTCTTCCTGGCACACCAGGCGCGCCGCCACCAGGGCAAACAGGTAGGATGGCTTCTTGAACGGGTCTTCCCACTTGGCGTAATGGCGTCCGTCGCCCAGGTCGCCCTCTTCGATCAGGTTGCCGTTCGATAGCAGCACCGGATACCGTTCCTTGTCGGCGCGCAACATGACCGTATATTTGGCCATCACGTCCGGGCGGTCCGGGAAGAAGGTGATGCGGCGGAAGCCCTCCGCTTCGCATTGCGTAAAGAAATTATGGTTCGACACGTACAGGCCGGACAGCGAGGTATTGTCCTGCGGCGCCAGCACGGTCTCGATATCGAGCAACACCTCGTCGGGCGCCTTCGGAATAGTCAGCATGCCGGCCGTCAGCTTGTACTGCGACGGCTTCAATACCTTGCCGTTCAGGCGCACCATCACCAGTTCGATGTGTTCGCCGTGCAATTCGATGCTGCGGCTGGTGCTGGCCGGGTTGTGACGCATGCGGATCCGGCTCGCCACCACTGTGCGGGCGGGATCGAGATCGAAACCAAGTTCGACGCTGTCAACCAGGAAACTGGGCGGCGTGTAATCTTTGCGGTAAATCGTCTGAGGGCTGTCTGTGCGCATAGGGATTTGGGTGGGAGCGGAGGCAAAAGCCTATTTTACCAACACCCGACCCCGATAGTCGCGATTCGGCTCAGGAATGTTGGATTCCCTTACACGCCGACATACCAGGTAACATTCTGTAATAATGAATGGAAACAAATAGAACTATTCTTATAATACTAGGCGATGAATTGCGTCTACCAACAATGAATTGCAGCTTATCTAAGGAGATCATGCAATGAAACGATATCTCACCATTATGATGGCCGCATTGACCGTGTTGCTGACCGGCTGCGCCACCACCATACGCAGCGACGTGACGGCCTTCCACGAATGGCCCGCACAGTTGCAGGACAAATCATATGTATTCGAGGCGCCAGTGGCGGAAGACGACACCCTGGAGTATCGCAGCTACCAGAACCTGGTGCGCGCGGAACTGGCCAAACACGGCTTCGGCGAAGCTTCGGGCCCTGCGGCGGCCAATTTGCGCGTGGCCATGAATTTTTCCACCGTCGACTATCCTGAGCGCGTACTGCAAGCTTCGGACCCATTCTGGTATGGCCCCGGCTACTGGCCAGGCCGCTACGGATATCGCTATGGCGCCTGGCCAGGCTATGGCCGCTTTGGCTATAACCCCTACTGGTATGGCCCGCTGGAAATGGAAGAGAGCGTACGCCATAAGTACGAACGCGAATTGCGCGTGACGATCAATGACCGCAGCGGCAAGAAACTGTACGACGTGACCGTGCAATCGACAAGCAACAAGCGCGCCACGTCGCAAGTGATGCCGGCCATGGTGGCCAGCGCCTTTGCCGATTTCCCCGGTCAGAGCGGCGTGCCGCGCAAGGTCGAAGTCAAGATAGACTGAAAGCGCCAGCCAAAACCTACTGCGCGTCGCGATCTACGGCCTGCGATGCTCACTGTACCTTCGTACAGTTGCGCTTCTCGACCGCAGCTCCCTTCCGCTCGCTACGGTTTTATCAGGCGCGAGAAGTCTGGAGTAATTTAAAAAAAACCGGCTGGTGCAGCAATGTGCCAGCCGGTTTTTTCATGTCTGTTTTATGCCTATGAATAATACGCCTCGGCGGCAAAGGTCAGCGCGCCGATCAGGGCCACGGCCAATAACAGCACGATCAGCAGGCGGCCGAACTTCGGCGTGCCGTCTCTTTCGCTGCCGCCGCTCATGGCACGATGATGGTCGAGCCGGTCGTCTTGCGCCCTTCCAGGTCCGCGTGGGCCTGGGCGATATTGGCCAGGCTGTAGCGCTGATTGATCTCGATCTGCACTTCGCCGCTGCTGACGACGCCGAATAGCGAGGCCGCCATCTCTTCCAGGTTCGCGCGGTTCGAGGCATAGCTGAACAGGGCCGGTCGCGTGATGAAGAGTGAACCGCGCGACGCCAGCTCACTGAGGGTGAAGGCCGGCACGGGACCGGACGCATTGCCGAAGCTGACCATCATGCCCAGCGGCGCCAGGCAGTCGAGCGAACCCGTAAACGTATCCTTGCCGATGGAGTCGTAGACCACGGAAACGCCCTTGCCGCCCGTGATCTCGCGCACGCGCTCGACGAAGTTTTCCGTGTTGTAGTTGATGACGTGGGCCGCGCCATGCGCCTTGGCCAGGGCGGCCTTTTCATCGGAACCGGCCGTGCCGATCAGGTTCACGCCCAGCACTTTCGCCCACTGGCAGGCGATCAGGCCCACGCCGCCCGCGGCCGCGTGGAACAGCACCGTGTCGCCCGCCTTCAGGGCCACCGTGCGGTGGAACAGGTATTGCACCGTCAAGCCTTGCAGCATCATGGCGGCGGCCGTATCGAAAGCGATACGCTCGGGCAGCACCAGCAGCAGGGCCGCAGGCAGATTGCGCTGCTGCGCATACGCGCCATTGATGCGCGCCGCATACGCCACCCTGTCGCCAACTTTCACTTCGGTAACGCCCTCGCCCACCGCCTCGACGATGCCCGCGCCTTCCACGCCCAAGCCATTGGGCAGCGGCTGCGGGTACAGGCCCGTGCGGAAATACACGTCGATGAAGTTCAGGCCGATGGCCTCGTGCTTGACGCGCGCCTCGCCGGGACCGGGCGGCGGCAGTTCCACATCCACGTATTCCATCACTTCCGGGCCGCCCACGCGCTGTACGCGGATGGCTTTGGTGGTAATCGTTGCGCTCACAATATGCTCCTTGAAGAAGAATCGGGAAAAACGTCAGACTGCCGCGACGGCCCGCGCCTGCAGTTGCGACAGCACCAGGTGCGCCGACGACAGATTCGTTGCGCACGCCACGTTGTGCACGTCGCAGGCGCGCACCAGGGCGTTGATGTCCGGCTCGTGCGGCTGCGGCGTCATCGGGTCGCGCAGGAAAATCACGCAATCGATCAAGCCTTCCACCAGCAGCGAGCCGATCTGCAAGTCGCCGCCGAACGGGCCGGAATGCTTGCGCTCGACCTGCAAGCCCAGCTCGTTGATCAGGCGGCCGCCCGTGGTGCCCGTGGCCGACAGTTCGCAACCCTTGAGGAAATCCAGGTATTCGCCCGCCAGGGTAATCATGTCATCTTTTTTCTTGTCGTGGGCAATCAGGGCGATGCGTGTTTTCATGGTGCGGGCCATTTCAGTGAGTGAAGGAATTATTTCTTTTTCGACAGCAAGTAAATACCGGCCAATACCAGGCTGGTGCCAGCCAGCTGCCAGTTGGTAATCGGCTCATCGAGAATCATGGCACCGAGGAACAGCGTCGACACGGGGCCGATCATGCCTGCCTGCGAGGCGACGGGCGCGCCGATGCGCTCGACGGCGATCATCGTCATGAAGACGGGCATCACCGTGCAAAAGATGCCATTGAGCAAGGACAAGCCATACACGGGCATGGGCTGGATCAGCAGCTCGACAGGGCGCAAAATGAAAAATTGCAAGATGCAGGCAAAGCTGGCCACGCACATCGCGTAGCTGACCAGGCGCATCGAGCCGATGCGTTTCACCAGTTCGCCTGAACCCAGCAGGTACACGGCATACGAGCAGGCCGAGCCCAGCACGAGGGTCGAACCGAGGGCCACATTGCTGGCGCCGCCCTGCAAGTCATGCACGAACACCAGCACGATGCCGCAATATGAGGTGAGCAAGGCCAGCCACTGCAGGCGGCTGATGGTCTGCTTGAAGTACACGGTGGTTATCAGGAGCACGAAAGTGGGCGTAAGGAACAGAATCAGCCGCTCCAGGCCCACGGAAATGTATTGCAACCCAAGAAAATCCAGATAGCTGGACAGGTAATAGCCGACGAGTCCCAGCCCGACCAGGCGCCAGCGGTCGCTGTTTGACAGGGGCGGCTCCGTGCGCATTTTCCAGCATGCAATGACGGCGAACACGGGCAGCGAAAAAATCATCCTGAAGGCGATCAGGGTGACGGCGTCGATCTGGTAGCGGTACAGCAGCTTGGCGACGATGGCCTTGGTGGAAAACAACACCGCCCCGCCCACGGCGATGGCCAGGCCACCGAGGTAGACGGAACGGGGAATCGGTGCGGGGGATGCTTGCGGGGAACTGGAGCTCATGCCCAGATTGTAATGGATAAGCACAAGTTTGCCGGGCCGGCCATTCCAGGCCGGCCGCCAGCCCCGACTCCAGCGACAGGTCAGGAAATATTCACTCCCACCGTACCGGCCGCCACAGTGGCCGTCGTCACGCGCGCAATCACGTTCGAAGGCGCCGCCGTGCCGATCAGTTTATTCACCTGTTTGAACTGCGCCACCAGCTTGCCCGGCGTCAAGGTGACCACCGTGTAGCCCTGCGCATCCGTGTTCAGATGCTTGATCCATGGGTTGTTGCCCAGGCCGGACAATTGCTGCGCCAGGCCCAGCAGAGTCGCACTGAAGTCAGTGCTTGCTTTCAAGCCAGCCTGCACGGCCGCCACCGTCGCGTCGAGTTGCGCTTCCGGCACGCCCTTGGCGGCCAGGGCGCCGCGCAGTTGCACGCGCAATTGCTCCAGCAGGCTGTCGACGGTGGGCACAGCCTTGCCCATGGTGTAGTCGAGCAGGTTGACGTCGAGATTGACCGTGCCCAGACCAGTGACGGGAATGGCCAGCGGGTAGCTGACGAGGGTGCCGATGTCACCCATGCTGCCGGCAGCCGACTTCAGGTAGCTGAAGAAGGAATCCGAGCTGACGCCGGCCGAGACGAGGTCCACCATGACGGGCGTGCCGCCACCGGCCGCGTCGAAGTCGTCGCTGACCGTGCCGGCGAAGAACGAGTGGATATCCCCCGTGATGGCCACCACGTTGCCGATGGCATTTGTTTTCAGGTGCGCCATCAGATTCTTGCGCTCGCTGTTGTAGCCGTCCCACTGGTCGCAATTGAGCAGGAAGCGCGTGAAGAACGGCGCCAGCGCCGCTTGCTGGCCCGAAGCGGCGACAAAGCTGGACGCCGCGCCCTTGGCCTGCACGTCTGGCTTGATCCAGCCAAAGGCGATCACTTGCGCGGCGGCCGCAGGCGTGGCGCTGTTGTAGGCAGCCACCGCGATGCCGGCCTGGGCCGCGCTCAAGCCCGCGCCCACGGCCGCTGCGCCCTGCGCGCTGGCGTTGGCTGCCGCGCCGGCGATCGCCATGGCCGCCGCCTGCGCCACGGACTGCGATGCGCCGGCCGTCGAGGCGGCCACGATGGCGCACGCCAGCGGCACGCTGCCGCCCACCAGCGGCAAGGTCGTGGCGATGGATTGGCCTACTGTCGACATGGCGCTCAATGCCAGCAAGGTGGCGATCGCATCCGTGCCGTTCAAGCCCATGCGCAACAATGACACCTCATTGCCCCACAGCTTCCAGGTCGAGGTCGCCGCCTTCATCTTGCCCTTCCACCAGTCGCGCTGCGTGCTGCCCAGCATGCCGACAGCGGCCAGCGGGTCAGTGCCGGCTTTCGTGGCGGCAGCCATTTTCTGCCCCTCCACGCTGTCGAACAGGCTTTGCGGCACCAGGTAGCGGCTGCCGATGCTGCCCAGCGGCTTGCCCGTGGCCGGGTTGATGGTCGACTCGGCGATCGCATGGTCGGCGCGGTACAGGCGCTCGTCCGTCATCACCAGCTGCATCAGTTTGCCGAACTGGAAATCGCGGTAGATCTGGATGTTCTGGAACGTTGTCACGGCGCTATCGAACGTGACGTCGGCCGGCATGTATTCGAACCACGCCTGGTTGGCGCTGCGGCGGCGGGCCGGCTGGTGCAGGTCGCTGCCATCCGTTGCCGCGATGCCTTCATAGGTGGAGGCATCCTGCCAGGCGTCGTCCGTGAATTCATGGTCATCCCAGATGGCGATGAAGGCAAAGCGTTCGTGCACGGCTTGCAGGCGCGTATCGGTGCGGTATTTCTTGTACAGGTAGCGGTAATCGGCCACTGTGGTGGCATATTTTGCGCCGGCGTTGCCGCTTTTGTACGTGCCGTCAGGCAATTTCAGCTGGTCGTGGCGGCTTTCCACGGCACCGCTCTGGAAGGCTTCGCCCACCGTTTCATAGATGTAGTCGCCCAGGTGGACGATGAAATCGAGCGATTCATTGGCGGCGATGTGCGACAGCGCGCCCCAGTGGTTGATGCTCCAGTCCTGGCACGTCAGATAGGCGAACTGCAGCTGCGGCACGTCGCTGGTCGCGGCAGGCGCCGTCTTGAAGCGGCCCACGTTCGAGCGCACGTCGCCGGCGATGAACTGGTAAAAATACACCTGGCCCGGCTGCAGGCCCGTCACCTTGTGGCGCAGCGTGTTGTCAAAGTCGGCTTTCAGAGGCAATTTCGCATCGACGATGGGCGTGCCGGCCAGGGCCGCGTTGCCGCCCAGGCCGGCCGTATTGTCGGCCGAACTGACGATCAGGCGCACGGCGACGTCCGACTTGCCTGCCACGGCAGGCGCGACGGCATCGAAACTGGCTGGCACGACGCGCGTCCACAGCATGGCGCTATCCGGACGCGGGTCGCCCGAGGCTACGCTTTGCGGGAATTTCCAGTCGCTGCCCGACGCCAGCGGCACGCCAGGATCGCTGTAATCGGTGCTGCCGCAGGCGGCAAGGCCGACGGTGGCCACGGAAACCGTAATAAAGCCGCCCAATTTCAGAAATTGCCGCCTGTCCATTTGACTTGCCATGATGTCGCGCCCTCAATATGGTGAAAGCGCGTCACTTTAGCAACAGATTGTGTCCGCTTGATGACGGGAGCATGCCGCTTGGCAGGGGGCCGATATGCTAAAATGTCGGCCACAATTGAACACCCGTCTAAGGAAGATTCGACATGGCAGGACATAGCAAATGGGCCAACATCAAGCATAAAAAGGCTGCCACCGATGCCAAGCGCGGCAAAATCTGGACGCGCCTGATCAAGGAAATCACGGTGGCGGCCCGCATGGGCGGCGCCGATATCGCGGCCAATCCGCGTCTGCGTCTGGCGGTCGACAAGGCGGCTGACGCGAACATGCCAAAAGACAACGTCCAGCGCGCGATCAACCGCGGCAGCGGCGGCGTTGATGGCGCCAACTACGAAGAAGTGCGCTACGAAGGCTACGGCGTGGGCGGCGCGGCCGTCATCGTCGAATGCATGACCGACAACCGCGTACGCACGGTGGCCGAAGTGCGCAACGCCTTCAACAAGAATGGCGGCAACATGGGCAACGAGGGCTCGGTGGCCTTCATGTTCCAGCACTGCGGCCAGCTGCTGTTCGCGCCGGGCACCGACGAAGACAAGCTGATGGAAGCGGCCCTGGAAGCGGGCGCCGAAGACGTCATCGCCGACGAGGAAGGCGGCTTCGAAGTGCTGACCCCCGTGCACGATTTCGCCACCGTCAAGGAAGCGCTGGAAGCGGCCGGCTTCAAGGCCGAAGTGGCCGAAGTCATCATGAAGCCGGCGACGGAAACCGTGTATGCGGGCGAAGACGCCATCAAGATGCAAAAGCTGATCGATGCGCTGGAATTGCTCGACGATGTCCAGGAAGTGTTCACCAACGCCCTCATTGAGAATTAATCACTCTGCACACAAGGGCGGCAGCGCCGCCCTGCAACCCACACTGAACGAACGGTCCCTATGAAAATTCTGGTAGTCGGCTCTGGCGGCCGCGAACACGCCCTGGCCTGGAAACTGGCCCAGTCCGAACGCATACAGATGGTGTATGTCGCGCCGGGCAACGGCGGCACCGCGCGCGATGCGCGCCTGGTCAATTTCGACATCAGCGACCCGCAATTGCTGGCCGATTTCGTTCAGCAGGAACACATCGGCCTGACCGTCGTCGGCCCGGAAGTGCCACTGGCAGCCGGCATCGTCAACCTGTTCCGCTCGCGCGGCCTGAAAATCTTCGGCCCGACCAAAGAAGCGGCGCAGCTGGAATCGTCGAAGGACTTCGCCAAGGCCTTCATGCAGCGCCACGGCATCCCGACGGCGGCCTACCAGACGTTTTCAGACGTCGCTCCCGCGCATGCCTACGTCGACGCCATGGGCGCGCCTATCGTCATCAAGGCCGACGGCCTGGCCGCCGGCAAGGGCGTGGTCGTTGCCATGACCCTGGAAGAAGCGCACCAGGCGGTCGACATGATGCTGTCCGATAACCAGTTCGGCGACGCCGGCGCGCGCATCGTCATCGAGGAATTCCTCGCCGGCGAAGAAGCGAGCTTCATCGTCATGTGCGACGGCAAGAACATCCTGCCGCTGGCCACCAGCCAGGACCATAAACGCCTGAAGGACCATGACCAGGGTCCGAACACGGGCGGCATGGGCGCGTATTCGCCGGCGCCGATCGTCACGCCGGCCATGCATGCGCGCGTCATGCGCGAGATCATCGTGCCGACCATCCAGGGCATGGCCAAGGACGGCATCACGTTCACGGGCTTCCTGTACGCCGGCCTGATGATCGACGACAAGGGCACGCCAAAGACGCTGGAATTCAACTGCCGCATGGGCGACCCGGAAACGCAGCCCATCATGGCGCGCCTGAAGACCGACCTGGTCACCGTCATGGAGCACGCCGTCAACGGCACCCTGGACGCCGTGGAACTGGAATGGGACCGCCGCACGGCCGTTGGCGTCGTCATGGCCGCCGCCGGCTACCCGGACGATCCCGTCAAGGGCACGCCCATCGGCGACATCCCGGCCGAAACCGCCGACTCCGTCACCTTCCATGCGGGCACCCGCATCGAGGGCGAGCGCCTGGTCACCAACGGCGGGCGCGTGCTGTGCGTGGTCGGCCTGGGCGACAGCATCAAGATGGCGCAGAAGCAGGCGTATGAAACCGTGGAAAAAATCCATTTCGATGGCGCACAATACCGCCGCGACATCGGCTGGCGCGGCTTGAAGCACTAGTCGGCCACTCTGTGGCGCACGGCAGGGCCGGCGCGGAGCTTCTCCGCCCCGGCCCTGTTGTCATTCGCGTGCCAGGAAATCGGACTTTGCGCTAAGATTCTGCCTTCCTGACAAAATGAGAGTCCATGACCAGCCACTCCCATCCCGCCCTCGCCCAGGTACGCCAGCTCGGCCTGATCACGGACAATGAACTCGACGACGCCATCGCCGAACTGGACATCGTCGCTTTCGAACGCGCACATCCCTCGGATGACGACGTCGCGG
Source organism: Janthinobacterium sp. GW821-FHT03A03 (assembly GCF_059421435.1). Taxonomy (NCBI): domain Bacteria; kingdom Pseudomonadati; phylum Pseudomonadota; class Betaproteobacteria; order Burkholderiales; family Oxalobacteraceae; genus Janthinobacterium; species Janthinobacterium sp. GW821-FHT03A03. Next base: position 614,901 of record NZ_JBWKUZ010000001.1, read on the forward strand.
CGCCGGAACTGGCGGCCGGCGCGAGTGCCGCCGATGCGCTGGCATGGCTGCTGCTCACGGACCTGCTGCCGCAGGAGGATTTCCTGCGGCGCGTGCACGACCTGCCGCGCCGGCATGGCGGCGCGGCCCTGCTCGAACGCCAGCAGCTGACCGCCGAGGCGCTGCGGCACGTCAACCGCCTGGCCATCGACACCCTGTACGACGAAGACCTGATCAACCAGTGGCAGCGCGACGCCGCGCACGCCAGCTTGCCCGAGGACCGCCTGCTCGCTTCGCCCATCGCCGCTCTGCGCGACATGCTCAGGCAGGGCACCTTGTCCGGGCAGCAATTCGAGGCCATGCGCCAGCGCCAGCACGGCTCGGAGCTGGCGCGCATCATCGTCGACGGCGCCGCGCGCCAGGCTCGGCGGGAGCGCCCTTTCCATGCTCGCCAGGGAACCTGGGTGATGGCCGCGCTGCTACTGGTCGTACTGGCCTTTGCCGGCCGCGCCATCGTTTCCAGGCAGGCGTCCGCTCCCGCCGCAGCCCCGGTCGCCGCCATCACTGAGCCGGGCGTCGAGCGGCACGACCTGCGGCAGCGCGCCGCACAGGCCGTGGAGAGTGCGCGCGCACCCGGCGCCGGGCCGGACCTGTCCATCACCGTCGTGCAGGAAGGCGCCGCGCCGCCGGCACCCTGAGCCGTAACGCAAGGCCCGCCCTCACAGAAACGCGTCGCCGGGTACATTCTGTCCTTGCTTTTTTCCGGCCACGTCGGCCCGCGCGATGGCAGCAATACCCGCCCCTCATGCCGTCAAATCCGGCGAAGAAAGCCGCTGCGCCGGTGCGCAGTACCGCGATGACATCGGCGGGCGCGACCTGAAGCACGGATTCATCGTTTTTGACACGCCCGACATCCCCGCGCCGCTGGCACTGATGGCATACTGCCGTTTTGCCACCACTGCGGGGAAACCATGGCCTGGAACGAAGGATACGTGTCGGATATCGAGTACACCAACGGCTTTTACAGCGACCTCAGTCCGCATCACCTCAATTTCAGCTGCATCCTCAACGGTATCGAACCGGTGCCCCTGGATCAGCCCTACACCTACTTTGAACTGGGCTTCGGCCGCGGCCAGACGCTCAACATACTGGCGGCGGCCAATGCCAACGGCCAGTTCTACGGCAACGATTTCAATCCGGCGCATGTCGCAGGCGCACGCGCCCTGGCGGCATCGGCACAGTTGAACAATCTGACCCTGCTGGAATACAGCTTTGAAGAATTGGCCCAGGGCCGCGTATCGGGCCTGCCGCAGTTCGACTTCATTGCCCTGCACGGCATCTATACCTGGGTCAGCCGGGAGAACCGCCAGCATATCGTTGACTTCATCGCCCGCTATCTGAAACCGGGCGGCATCGTTTCGCTCAGCTATAACGCCATGCCCGGATGGAGCTGCGCCCTGCCCCTGCAACGCCTGCTGCTCGAGTTTGCCGCCAGCTTCCCCGGCCGCAGCGACTTGCAGATGCAAGCCGGCATCGCCTATGTGCAGCAGTTGCAGAGCCTGCAGGCCGGCTATATCGCGGACAATCCCGCACTCGCGCCGCGCCTCAACGCACTCGTGAACAGCGATCCTCATTACAGCGTGCATGAATACCTGAATCAGGACTGGGAGCCGCTGTACCACACCGACGTGATGCGCGACGTGGCGGGCGCCAAGCTCGATTTTGCCGGCTCTTCCGACCTGCCCTTTGCCTTTCCCGAGCTGTATCTGAACGCCGACCAGCAAGCCACCATCGACTTGCTGCCTGACGCGGCCATGCGCGAAATGATGAAGGATTATTTTCTCAATACCAGCTTCCGCAAGGATGTGCTGGTACGTGGCGCGCGCCGCATGGGGACGGTGCGTCAGGCCGAGTGCCTGGCCGACGTGCATCTGGCCATGCTGGTACCGCGCGCAAAAATGGCCTTTACCTTCCAGACCAAGGCTGGCGTGGTGACAGGCAACGAGCAAGTCTACGGCGCCGTCTGCGACGCGCTGGCCATACGCCCGCACAGCCTGGTCGAACTGGCCGCACTGCCCGCCTTGCCCGGACAGAGCGTGCAAAGCCTGGCAGAGGTGGCGGCCATGCTGGTCACCGGCAGCCAGGTCGTGATGTATTTTCCGGATGCGGCGCAGTGCGAGAGCGACGGCGCTGCCGCGCATCGCCTGAACCAGTCCATCGTCGCGCAGCTGCGCTATGGCGACGACTACCGCGTCCTGTGCTCGCCCTTGACGGGCAGCGGTATCGACACGGAATTCATCGACCGGCTGCTGTTTTCGCTGCTGATCCCCGAGCGGGAGCAGCCGGACCTGGCCACCCTGCGGGCGCAGGCGGCCAGCGGCATGGCGCAGTACGGGCGCCGCCTGCTCAAGGAAGGTGCCGCATGCGCCGACGAGGCGGCGCACCGGCAGCTGCTCAACGCCGCCATCGATGAGTTCATGCGGGACAAACTCCCCGTACTGCAGCAATTGCGCATGCTGTAGAGGATGCCGGCAGGGTGCTGGCCACGGACAGTGCCCGCCGCCGGCCGCAAAACCACAGCGCCAGCGCCGCCCTATCACAAAAACGCGTAACAGGGTACAATCCGTCCTTACTTTTTTATTTCGGCCTCGTCGGCCCACGCGATGTCGTCAACTCCCTCTCCTTCGGCCGTCAAAGCCTATCTGCTTGATTTGCAAAGCCGTATCGTGCAGGCGCTCGAAGCGCAGGACGGCAAGCCCTTCCTGACCGATACCTGGCAGCGCCCCGAGGGCGGCGGCGGCATTTCGCGGCTGATCGAAGAAGGCAATGTGTTCGAACGGGGCGGCGTGAATTTTTCGCACGTCACCGGCGCGGCATTGCCGCCATCGGCCGCAGCCGCGCGCCCTGAACTCGGCGGCAAGGCGTGGGAAGCGATGGGCGTGTCGCTGGTGCTGCATCCGCGTAACCCGTATGCGCCCACGGTGCACATGAATGTGCGCTTTTTCAGCACTGTGAATGCGAACGGCGAACCCGTATGGTGGTTCGGCGGCGGCATGGACCTGACGCCGTATTATGGCGATGCGGGCGATGTGAAGCACTTCCACCAGGTGTGCCATGATGCGCTGGCGCCGTTTGGCGCACAGCTGCATCCGAAGTTCAAACAGTGGTGCGACGATTATTTCTACCTGAAGCACCGGCGCGAAGCGCGCGGCGCCGGCGGCATCTTCTTCGATGACTTCAATGCCCTGGGCTTTGACGACAGTTTCGCCATGCTGCGCAGCGTGGGCGACGCATTCATCGATGCGTATGTGCCGGTGCTGGCGCGGCGCAAGGACACGCCCTACGGCGAACGCGAACGCGATTTCCAGTGCTACCGGCGCGGGCGCTATGTCGAGTTCAACCTGGTGTTCGACCGCGGCACCCTGTTCGGGCTGCAGTCAGGCGGCCGCACCGAGGCGATCCTGATGTCGATGCCGCCCGTGGTCAAGTGGCGCTACGACTGGCACCCGGAGGCGGGCAGTCCCGAAGCGGCGCTGTATACTGACTTCCTAGTGCATCGCGACTGGCTGCAGGCGTGACAATAGGTCGTACGGCGGGTAGCACGGCATGCGTGACGCTGCTGGGCGGCAGCTACGATCCGGTCCATTGTGGCCACGTCGCGCTGGGCACGCATTTTTCCAGTTTGCTGCACGCCGATGAACTGCGCGTCATTCCGGCCGGCGCGCCCTGGCAAAAGGGCAAGCTGGGCGCCACCGGCCAGCAGCGCGCCGAGATGGCCGGCCTGGCCTTCGCCGGCCTGCCCCTGCCCGTGGTGATCGACCGCCAGGAGATCGAGCGCAGCGAGCATGGCCAGGCCAGCTACACCATCGATACCTTGCGCAAGGTACGCGCCGAACTGGGACCGCGCGCTTCCATCGTTTTCCTGATGGGCGCGGACCAGCTGCAGCGGCTTGCGACATGGCGAGAATGGCAGCAATTATTTGAATACGCGCATATCTGCGTCGCGGCCCGCCCCGGCTTCGCGCTGAATGACACAGCAGTACCGCAAGTGGTCGCCGACGAATTTTCGCGCCGCCTGGGGTCTCTGGACAGCATCCGCAACACGCCGCACGGTCTGACTTATCTGGCACAGGACTTCGCGGTGGATATCTCCGCCACCGAAATACGTGCGGCATTACAACGGGGGAATCGGGCAAACTCGCTTGTTTCCCCGCTAGTGCTAGACTATATTGAACAACATAATTTATACAAAAGCTAAATGGACATCAAAAAACTGCAAACCCTCGTCGTTGACGCCCTTGAAGACGTCAAAGGTCAAGACATCGCCGTCTTCGAAACGAGTCACCTGACCAGCCTGTTCGACCGCATCGCGATCGTCTCCGGTACCTCGAACCGCCAAACCAAGGCGCTGGCCGCCTCGGTGCGCGACAAGGTCAAGGATGCCGGCGGCCAGATCATCGGCATGGAAGGCGAGGACACCGGTGAATGGGTGCTGGTCGATCTGGGCGACATGATCGTCCACATCATGCAAGCGCCTATCCGCGCCTACTACCGCCTGGAAGAAATCTGGGGCGACACCCCCGTCAAGCTGGGTGCCGCCAAGCGCGCGCCGAAAAAAGCGGCCGGCGACGAGCCGAAAAAGGTCAGCGGCCATCTGGCGGCAAGCAAGGCCAATGTGGAAGCTTCGCCCGTGATCGAAAAGAAAACGCCAGCGAAGAAGGCCACGGCTGCCACCGCCGCCAAGAAAGCTCCGGCGAAAAAAGCCGCCGCGCCCAAAGCTGTCGGCAAGACCGTGAAAGTCGCGCCGACCAAGACCGAAGCGGCCGCAGTGAAAGCACTGAAAGCGCTGCCGGAGAAAAAAGTACGCGCCCCACGCGCGGCCAAGCCGGCAGCCGATGCTGCACCGGCAAAAACCGTGATCAAGCGTATCAAAAAAGTCGAAGCGTAAGCATCGATGCAGCTCATCATCGCTGCAGTCGGCCATAAAATGCCGGCGTGGATAGAGACGGGCTTCGCGGAATACGCGAAGCGCATGCCGCCGGAATTGCGCATCGTGCTGAAGGAAATCAAGCCGGTGGAGCGTTCCGGCAGCAAGACCGCCGCCACGGCGATGGCGCTGGAACGTGAACGCATCGAAGCCGTCTTGCCCAAGGGCGTGCGCATCATCGCCCTCGACGAACGCGGCAAGGACCTGACCAGCGTCGGCCTGTCGCAGCAATTGATGGCGTGGCAGCAGGATGGCCGCGATACGGCTTTCCTGATCGGCGGCGCCGACGGCCTCGATCCGCAACTCAAGGCACGTGCCGAAGGCATGCTGCGCATTTCCAGCATGACCCTGCCGCACGGCGTGGTGCGTGTGATCCTTGCCGAGCAGTTGTACCGCGCCTGGTCGATCACGCAAAACCATCCCTATCACCGCGTCTGAACTTCCCCATGAAACCGGCTGATAACAAGATCTATCTCGCTTCCAAAAGCCCGCGCCGGCGCGAACTGCTGCGCCAGATCGGCATCGATTTCGAATTGCTGCTGCTGCGCAGCGACGGCCCGCGCGGCGCCGACGTCACCGAGGAAGTCCTCGATGGCGAGTCTGCGCTCGACTATGTGGCCCGCGTGGCGAATGAAAAAGCCGCCTTTGCCTGGGACCTCGTGCGCCGCCGCCACCTGACGCCGCGCCCCGTGCTGGCGGCCGACACCACCGTCACCATCGACGGCGTCATCCTCGGCAAGCCGGCGGGCCGGGAGGAAGCCGTGGCCATGCTGCAGCAGCTGTCGGGACGCACGCACGAAGTACTCACCTCGATCGCCGTACACTACAAGGATTTCGCCGAGCAGCGCACGCAGGTGTCGCAAGTGCGCTTCGGCGTACTCTCGCCCGCCTCCATCGCTGCGTATTGCGCCACGCCGGAACCCTACGACAAGGCCGGCGGCTACGGCATCCAGGGCAGCGCCGCGCTGTTCGTCGAGCACATCGAAGGCAGCCATTCCGGCATCATGGGCCTGCCCCTGTACGAAACTGCACAGTTGCTACGGCTGGCAGGTTTGCCCTTGCCCTGAACACGGGTATGATGTCATTCGTTGCCTCCACTCCCGCGCCTCCATGAACGAAGACATCCTGATCAATATCACGCCGCAAGAAACCCGCGTCGCCCTCATCCTGCAGGGCGCCGTGCAGGAACTGCACATCGAGCGCACGCTCACGCGCGGCCTGGCCGGCAATGTGTATTCCGGCAAAGTGGTGCGGGTATTGCCGGGCATGCAGTCGGCCTTCATCGACATTGGCCTGGAACGCGCGGCCTTTTTGCACGTGGCCGACATCTGGGAAGCGCGCGGCCACGACGGCCAGAACGCCACGCCGGCGCCGATCGAAAAAATCCTGTTTGACGGCCAGGTGCTGACGGTGCAGGTGATCAAGGACCCGATCGGCACCAAGGGCGCGCGCCTGTCGACGCAGATTTCCATCGCCGGACGCATGCTGGTCTACCTGCCGCAAGACAAACACATCGGCATCTCGCAGAAAATCGAGAAGGAAGCGGAACGCGAGCAGTTGCGCGTGCGCCTGCAAAGCCTGCTGCCGCCCGACGAAAAGGGCGGCTATATCGTGCGTACCATGGCCGAGGACGCGTCCGACGCGGACCTGAAGGCGGACGTCGACTACCTGAGAAAAACCTGGAGCACGATCACGCACGGCGCGCGCACGCGTCCCGCCACCAGCCTGCTGCACCAGGACTTGAACCTGGCGCAGCGCGTGCTGCGCGACTTCGTCGGCGATGAAACGGCCACCATCCAGGTCGATTCGCGCGAAAACTACGTGAAATTGCGCGAGTTCGCGGAAATCTACACGCCCAGCGAATTGACGCGCCTGCAGCACTACACGGGCGAGCGCCCGCTGTTCGATTTATATGGCGTGGAAGAGGAAATTTTGCGCGCGCTGGGGCGCCGGGTCGACCTGAAATCGGGCGGCTACCTGATCGTCGACCAGACGGAAGCGATGACCACCATCGACGTCAACACGGGCGGCTTTGTCGGCGGGCGCAATTTCGCCGACACGATTTTCAAGACCAACCTGGAAGCGGCGCACGCCATCGCGCGCCAGCTGCGCCTGCGCAACCTGGGCGGCATCATCATCCTCGACTTCATCGACATGGACAATGCCGAGCACCGCAACGCCGTGCTGGCCGAACTGAAACGCACCTTGTCGCGCGACCGCACCAAGGTCTCGGTGAGCAATTTCTCCCCGCTGGGCCTGGTGGAAATGACGCGCAAGCGCACGCGCGAGTCGCTCGCCCACATCCTGTGCGAACCGTGCCCCGCCTGCGCCGGCAAGGGTCAGGTCAAGACCTCGCGCACGATCTGCTATGAAATCCTGCGCGAACTGCTGCGCGAAGCGAAGCAGTTCAACCCGCGCGAATTCCGCATCCTCGCCTCGCAGGAAGTCGTCGATTTGTTTTTAGAGGAAGAATCGCAGCACCTGGCCATGCTCGGTGATTTCATCGGCAAGAAAATTTCGCTGCAGGTAGAAAATGCCTACCACCAGGAGCAGTACGACGTGATTTTGATGTAGTCATGCCCGGCAGCACGACCTTCTGGCGCGATCCGCTTCTACCCCACGTGGAAAGCCGGCGCGCGTGCCACAGCCGGGCGTGCTACAAGCCGCACAGCCATCCCACGTTTTCCATCGGCGCCGTCGATTCGGGCGGCAGCATCTTTACGGGCAGCAATGAGGGCAAGGTGGCTCTTGGCAATGGCAGCCTGGTGCTGGTGCCGGCCGGCTGCGTGCACGCCTGCAATCCCCTGCCTGACGCCGTCTGGAGCTACCAGATGCTGCATCTCGATGCGCAGTGGCTGCATAGCCACGTGCCGCGGCTGGATGCAAGCAGCGCCAGCGTACTGCACGAACCTGTCCTGTATGCGCAGTTCTGTGCCATGAATGCGCTACTGTTCTCGCCCGCAGCCGCGGCCGCCAAGCAAGAGGCCCTGCTGGCCTTGCTACACGCCTGTGCCGATGCCTGCGGGGCAATCCCCCTCCCCTCGCACGCTGCCCGCATCCCGATGCAACTACGCCCGGTAGTGCAGCAGCTGCAGTCTCAACCGCTGGCCAGCCTGGCGCAACTGGCCGAACTGGCCGGCATGAGCCGCTACCAGCTGATCCGCGCCTTCCGCGCCGCCACCGGCATGACGCCGCATGCCTACCAGCTGAATCTGGGCGTCAACCGCGCGCGCAGCGGCTTGCAGGCGGGCAACGCCCTGGCCGACATCGCCTGTGAGCTGGGGTTTGCCGACCAGAGCCACCTGCAGCGCGTCTTCAAGGCGCATGCCGGCATCACGCCGGGACGCTATCGCGGCTGAAGCGCCTGCAATTTTCTTCAATACAGACCGGAGCGTCCCCCCGCATACTCGCGCATCGCCATTGCCGGAGTCGCGTTTCATGCAGGATTTTCTCCTTATCGCCGCCGCCCACTTCCTCGCGCTGCTGTCGCCGGGGCCCGATTTTTTCCTCGTCGCCCGCAGCGCGCTGGCGCACGGCTGGCGCGGCGCCATGCCAGCGTGCATCGGCATCGCACTGGCCAATGGCGTGTTCATCGTGGCGGCGTTTGGCGGCGTCGCCGTGCTGCATCCGGGCAGTCCCCTGTTTATCGCCGTGCAATTGGCGGGCTGCGCTTATCTGCTGTACCTCGGCGGGCTATTCCTGCGCCATGCGGGCACCACGACGCTGACGGCAGCGCCGGCCGCCACGCCCGGCAAGGCGCACTGGCGCAACGGCCTGGGCATGGGTTTCCTGTCTGCCATCCTGAATCCGAAGAATGCGCTGTTCTACGTGAGTCTGGCGTCCGTCGTCGCCAGCCGGCAAACGGACAGCGGCTCGGTCGTGCTGTATGGCGTGTGGATGGTGTGTGCCGTGCTGGCGTGGGACATGGCGGTGGCGCTGGCCATCGGCAATGGCACGCTGCGGCAGCGCTTCGCGCGCGCGCTGCCGAGCCTGGAGCGGCTATCGGGCGTGATGCTGATCGTGCTGGCGGTGCTGCTGCTGGTAAATGTCGCCAGCAGCAGTGTCTGACGGATCAGGCGGGCAGCGGGTCCAGGTAAAACACGGCATACACTTTCAACGGTGTGGTCTCCGTGGCCTTTTCCGAACGCACGACGGAGCAGTCGTCGGCGGCGAGGCTGCGCCAGTTCTGGATGCCCGCCTTGGCGAACATCGCGTGTGCAGGGGCGTTGGCCGCCAGGTCCAGCACCAGGCAGGCGTTGCGCGGACCGGCGCCGTAGTTGACGGCGCGGATCTCGATGCCGAAGGTCGTCATCCACGGTTCCCACAGGCCTTTTTCCTTGCCGGCGGCCATGCGGTCGAGCATCTCGCCGAAAGTCAGGCCCTTTTTGACGGTGCTGCGCAGGGCGGTCAGCGACGGCGCCAGACGCGGATCGGGCTGCTTGTTGCCAGCGCGAATCTCGGCGATCGCTTTCAGTTCCTTGATGATGGCCGCATCGCGTTCCGTGTAATCGCGCATGCGCGCATAAAACTCGGCGTCCAGGAAGGGATTGACGGTCAGCTTGGCGACGCCCTCTTCGCGGCGTTTGGGGGATGGCGTATTGGTTTTGGTCATGGCGATAGAGGGCAAGAGAAACGATGAGGGGCGCCAGTTTAACACCTTGCGACAGCGCCGGCATGCCTTGCCGGCGCTTTCCTGCTACGTCGGGTGGGAACGCGATGGTGCAAGGGCCGCGGCGCGCGCGGCGGGCGGCATGAAAGCGCGCCGCGGCCCGAAGAGGAAAACAGCGCCCGCATACAGTCCCGCCAGGGGAAAACGTACTTCCTTGAGCAATTGATGGAAAATGGCGATCGACTGCGCGCGGGTCACGGGAATATCGGCGCGCCACTGGCACAGCACGTCATGCACGAGGCTGGCATGATAGGTCGCCGGCAGGCCCAGGTGCTGCGCGCCATCGGGCGTGCCCACGTAAAACAGGCCGAGCACGCTGATGCAGGGCGAACAGCCATCCCAGGCATAGCCGGCGCGGATGCGGATCGCCGATTCGCGTATCGTCACCCACTCGTTTTCAAACTCTATGCCTTCGAGCAAGGGAGAGCAATAGCCATAGTCGCTGCCCAGCGCATAGCGCCAGGCATTGCCGGGCATGCCGAAATTCTTCGGCATCAGCTGCCCCGCCGAGGCGAGCGCCGCTGTTGTTGCTTGCCTGTCATCTGCATGGTTTTGTCTTGATCATTATCAATATCAAGATTTAAACATACTCAAGCAAAACAAGCGCAATCAGCGGCAAGCGCGCGGCGGCGCCGTCGACTCGCGCACCACGAGTTCCGGCTTCAGGCGCACGTCCAGCACGGCGGCATCGGGTGTATCGATGGTTTGCAGGATCAGGCGCGCCGCTTCCGTGCCGATGCCATGATGGCGGATGCGGATGGTGCTCAACGGCGGACGGATCATGTCCATATAGGGCATATCGTTGTGGCCCACCACGGAAATATCTTCGGGGCAACTCAAGCCCAGCTCGCGGATGGCGTCATAGCAGCCGATGGCCACCAGGTCGCTGCCGGCCACCACGGCCGTCGTCTGCGGCGACTGGCGCAGCAGTTCCAGCAGGGCCGCCTTGCCGCATTCGCGCGAGTAACCGCTGCTCTCGAAGACGAACGCCTGCGACGGATCGAGTTCGCTGGCCTGGATGGCGGCCAGGAAGCCCAGGCGGCGCACGTGGCCCGTGGACAGGTTTTCCGGTCCCGCAATGTGCGCGATATGGCGGTGGCCCAGCGCCAGCAGGTGCTCGACGGCCAGGCGCATGCCGACCACGTCATCGCTGACGACGCAGGAAGCGACGCCCGTCTCGTCGCTGCGGTTGACGGTGACCACGGGCACGTTCTGGTCGATGCACATCTTGATGACGGGATCATCGCGACGCGCCGTGGCCAGGATCAGGCCATCGACCTGCTGCCCCAGCAGGCGGTTAATGACAAACAACTGCTCTTCCTCGTCGGCGCCCACATTGGCGACGATGGCCAGGTAGCCATGCTTGCGCAAGCCTTCCTCGATGCCCAGCAGGATGGGGGGGAACACGGCATTCGTGATATCCGGCAAGACCACGCCGATGATGCGCGACTTGCGCGTGACCAAGGTGGAAGCGGCGCGGTTTGGCCGGTAGCCCAGCCGTCCCGCCTCGGCCAGCACGCGTGCCGCCACTTCGGCGCTGACCATTTGCCGCGTTGCCGGATTCATCACGCGCGAGACGGTGGAAAAATGCACGCCGCTGGCCCGCGCTACGTCGCTTAAGGTGGGGTTCTTGTTTGTCATGGGCTTCCCGGATCGCAATACCGCGATTTTATCGCAAAAAATCCCCATCCCGTCAAAAACCGAGCAAACGCTTGCATTGAAATAAAGCCCTCGCCCAAAGCGGTTTTGATCGACTTCCCCTCAAACGAGCCTTGACAGCGTGCAAACGCTTGCATAACATGGCTCAGATTGACCACTCGGGCCCTGTATGCCCTTCCCAGAATTCCTATGTCTACTTCCCACAGCAAGCACGCCGACCAGAACGGCGAAACTTTCAACCTGAAAGAAGCCGCCCTCGCCTATCACGCCGAACCGCGCGCAGGCAAGATTTCCGTCACGCCAACCAAACCGCTGGGCGATGCCCGCGCCCTGACCCTGGCGTACTCGCCGGGCGTGGCGTTCGCCTGCGAAGCCATCGTGGACGATCCGCGCACGGCCGGCACCTACACCTCGCGCAGCAACCTGGTGGCCGTGATCACCAACGGCACGGCCGTACTGGGCCTGGGCGATATCGGCCCGCTGGCCAGCAAACCCGTGATGGAAGGCAAGGCTTGCCTGTTCAAGCAGTTTGCCGACGTCGACGTGTTCGACATCGAACTGGCGGAAAACGATCCCGACCTGTTCATCGACACCGTGGTGCGCATGGAGCCGACCTTCGGCGGCATCAACCTGGAAGACATCAAGGCGCCCGACTGCTTCTATATCGAGCAACAATTGCGCAAGCGCATGAACATTCCCGTCTTCCATGACGATCAGCATGGCACGGCCATCATCGTCGCGGCCGGCATCCTGAACGGCCTGGAACTGGTGGGCAAGGATATCGGCAACGTCAAGGTGGCCGTCTCGGGCGCCGGCGCCGCCTCGATCGCCTGCCTGGACCTGCTCGTCTCGCTCGGCCTGAACAAGTCGCTGCTGAAGGTCTGCGACAGCCAGGGCGTGATCTATCCGGGCCGCGACGCCAACATGGAAGAGAACAAGGCACGCTACGCGAATGACACGAGCGACCGCGACCTGGCTGACGCCATGGTCGGCGCCGACATCTTCATCGGCGTCTCGAAGGGCGGCGTGGTGAGCGCGCAGATGGTCGAATCGATGGCCGCCAAGCCGCTGATCTTCGCCCTGGCCAATCCGCATCCAGAAATCGCCCCGGAAAAAGTGCACGCCGTGCGCGACGACGCCATCGTCGCCACGGGCCGCTCGGACTACCCGAACCAGATCAACAACGTGCTGTGCTTCCCCTACATCTTCCGCGGCGCGCTCGACGTGGGCGCCACCACCATCAATGAAGAAATGAAGCTGGCCTGCGTGCGCGCCATCGCCGCACTGGCCAAGGAACCATTGCCAGGCCACGAAACCAGCGCGCTGACGCCGCTGCAACTGATACCATCGCCGTTCGACGAGCGCCTGCGCAGCTGGGTCGCCCCGGCCGTCTCGCAAGCGGCAATCGCCACCGGCGTGGCCACGCGCGTGCCGGCGACTGCCTGAAGCGCATGAGAAAGACGCTCTGCCCTTAGCAAAACCATAGCAAGTTACCATTGCTTACAAAAAAACCATGGCCAAAAACCATGGTTTTTCTCGCTTCCCCTTGGTCTATCCTGGATAGTTGCCAACAATGAAATTATCTGAAGGTATTTTTGCATAAACCTTCGATTACAATGACGGCTACTTTATGTTGCTACAGTTGCCAGATTGGCGACGATATGCGTTACCAAGGATATTCATGCTCGGTCTGACTTCTATTTGTATATTTCTTTTTTCTGCATTGTCGTTGGCAGTTACCAGCGGATACTCATTCGGGGCTTTACCCCTTCTGCTTGCCAGCACCTGTCTGCTATGGAAACGGCCCCGCCTGAATCTGCAGCGCCAGGATTATCTGCTGCTGGGCACGCTACTATTGTATTTCTTCGTTTTCACGGCAAACATGCTGTACCACGCCGATCCGACGCGCGAACTCGACATCCCTCTGCGCGCGCTACTGGCAGCACCGGTACTGCTGTTACTGCTCGCCTATCCGCCTCGCCCCGCAGCGTGGTGGAGTGGAGTTGCCATCGGGGCAATCGCAAGCGCTGCACTGGCGTTTTGGCAATTGATCGTCCTGCATTTGGAGCGTCCACAAGCGGCAACCAGCAATGCTATTCACTACGGCAATGCCAGCATGTTGCTAGGCATGCTACTCCTTTGCGGCTTGGGCTGGGCTCGTGAACAACGCAATCGTACGACATGGACATTATTAATCCTCGCAGGCACCTTGGCTGGCGTCCTCGGTTCCATCGTCAGTGGCAGTCGCGGCGGTTGGCTGGTTTTGCCTGTCTGTACGGGGATCATTGCACTGCACCATGCAAAAACACATGACAAACGCTATATCATAGGAGCGGTCATTGTCATCATCATCACACTGGGCTCGCTTACCTACGCATTGCCCAACTCCCAGATACGCAAACGGATGGATATCGCTGTCAATGAGATGCAAGATTTTGAATACGGCGCTGACCTCAAGTGGTCGTCCGTCGGCCAACGTCTTGAGATGTGGCGCACGGCCCTGCTGATGTCAAGCGAGCACGTGTGGATGGGCATCGGCCGTACTGGTTATCTGGAGGAAAAACGCATCATGGTGGCAGAAGGAAAAATGAGCGACGTCATCAGTAACTATACCAATGCCCACAATGACTATCTCGACACATTGGTCAAACGCGGCATCACTGGCCTGCTGGCCCTGTTGCTGCTCTTCCTTGCGCCGCTGGCCCTGTTTGCCCGCGCCTTGCGCCACAGCGCCAGCCCAGCCCAGCCGTATGCGCTGGCCGGCGTGGTACTGTGCACCTGCTACATGATTTTTGGCCTGACGACGAGCTCGCTAACTTTGAACATTGGCATCATCATGCTGGTCTTCCCGATGGTGATACTGTGGTCCATGCTGCGCCATCAAGAACGTACTACCTGAGTTCGTTTTCCGCCCAACCGTTTTTGCTGTCCCCTGCAAGGAACCGTATTGATGCTCACGCCCGACCTGAAGCGCCTCACCGCGCTGCACGCGCCGTATAAAAAACATCTGGCCCTGGCCCTGCTGGCGATGGTCGTCACGGCGGCGACAGAACCATTGTTGCCCTATGCACTCAAGTTGCTGCTCGACAATGGCTTCGGCGGCAAGGTCAATTTCTCGTTCTGGCTGGTGCCGCTGATCGTCGTCGGCATCTTTGCCATGCGCGGCGCCTCGACGTTTGCCAGCAGTTACCTGATGAGCTATGTCTCCACACGCATCCTCAACGAACTGCGGCGGCGGATGTTTGCCAGCATGCTCAACCTGCCCATCGACTTTTACAACACGCATACGGTCGGCAAGGTCATCAATTCCATCATGTTCGAGGTACAGCAGATCATCGAGATGGTGACCAAGGTGTTTACCTCGATCGTGCGCTCCTCGCTGACTGTGCTGGGCCTGCTGGCCTGGCTGCTGTACCTGAACTGGGCCCTGACCCTGGTGACCCTGGTGCTGCTTCCCGTGCTGACCATCGTGGTGCGCACCACGGGCAAGCGCCTGAAAAAACTCAACCGCGACTCGCTGGCCGTCAATGCCGAGCTGACCCAGGTCATCGAGGAAACCACGCGCGCGCAGCAAGTGATCAAGATCTTCGGCGGCCAGGACTACGAAAAGTCGCGCTTCGAAGAGCGCGCCGAACAATTGCGCCGCTACAGCATGCGCATGACCACCACCTTTTCCGCCACCGTGCCCATTACCCAGGTGATCACGGCCGCCGCCGTGGCCCTGGTCATCGTGATGGCCCTGTTCCAGTCGGAGCACGGACAAATCACCGTAGGTGGCTTTGTTTCCTTCATCACGGCCATGCTGATGCTGCTGACGCCGCTGAAACAGCTGGCCGAAGTCAATGGCCCGCTGCAGCGCGGCATGGCCGCCGCCGAGGAAGTCTTTCTGCTGATAGACAAGACGCCGGAACGCACGGGCGGCAAGCCCCTGGCTGGCCGCTGCAGCGGGCACATCGAATTCAAGGACGTGAGCTTTACCTACCCTGGCCATCCGGAACCGGCCTTGCAACACATAAATCTGAGCATCGCGCCTGGACAGACGGTGGCTTTTGTCGGCATGTCCGGCGGGGGCAAATCGACCCTGGTCAGCCTGCTGCCGGGCTTTTACTCGGCTACCGGCGGCCAGATTTTGCTCGACGGACAGAATATCGATGATATCGCCCTGACTAGCCTGCGCAAGCAGATCGCCATGGTCAGCCAGCAAGTGGTGCTGTTCGACGATACCCTGGCCGCCAACATCGCATATGGCGACGCGGCGCCGGACCGGCAGCGCATCGAAGCGGCAGCGGCAGCCGCCTTCCTGTCCGACGTGATCGATGGCTTGCCCGACGGACTCGAAACGCGCCTCGGCGACAACGGCTCGCGCCTGTCCGGCGGCCAACGCCAGCGCGTGGCCATCGCCCGCGCCATTTACAAGGATGCGCCCATCCTGATCCTCGATGAAGCCACCTCGGCACTGGACACGGAGGCGGAACGGGCCGTGCAGGCGGCGCTGGAGCACCTGATGCAGGGTAAAACCACCTTAGTTATTGCTCATCGACTATCAACAATTGAACGTGCGGACTGTATCGTGGTATTGTCACACGGGAAAATAATGGAAACGGGCAGTCACCTACAATTATTGGATGCCAACGGCGCGTATGCCAATCTGCATCGCCTGCAATTTTCCCAGCAAGTAATTTGACACCATCGAATGAATACCCTGAAATCGTATTGATACATGACGCCTTTGATTCCCGCCGAACTTCTACAAAAGTCGGACAAAATTCTTTTCATCGCCCATCTGGCGCTGGGAGACTTCACCTATCTGCAAAATGGCTTCCGCGCCTTTGCCGCGGCCTACCCGCATATTAAAATCCACCTGTGGGTCGATGAGGTCCGGCGCACGTCGGACGCCAGGCAATGGGAAGGCTTGCGCACCTATTCGCTGTACGATTGGGTCGAACAGTCGGGTCTGTTCGCCAAGGTCTACCGCAAGACCTACAGCCCGGCCCTGTACGAGGAGTCTCTGCAAGAGGCCCGGGCAGAACAGTATCCGGTCGTCGTCTCGCTGGCCCACGTGCGGCCACAGCAGTATGCGGATCTTGCCCGCGAAATCAGTCCGCACGGGCTGGTGATCGGCACGCGCAAGCCGTTCAGCCCGCTACGTCCCTGGCATTATCTGGCCTACCGCAAGATCGACGCCGTGCTGGCGTCGTATGCGGGACAGGATGCGGGCGAGCACCATATCAGCAGCGTGTATGCAGACTGGTTCCATCAATTGACGGGACTCGAGATTCCCGTGGCCGAACGCTATCCCTTCGTGCACATTCCCGAACATGCGCTGCAGCAGGCGCAGGAGCAGTTGACCGCCTGGGGCTTTGCACCGCGCCAGGGGCCGCTCGTCCTGTTGAATCCATTCGCCAAGTCGCACAAGCGCGGCTGGCCGCTGGAACGCATTGCCGAGCTGATCGCGCGCATGCAGGCGATGCCGAAATGGCAGCATGCCTGCTTCCTGATCAATGCCATGCCGCAGGAACTGGCCAAGGTGGATGCCGTCGTGCAGGCGCGCAACTTGCCCCGCACGCAGGCCTTCAGCGCCGTCGACAACTTTTTCCAGCTGCCGGCCATGCTGGCCCAATGCGACCTGATTATTTCGGTGGAAACATCGATCATGCATCTGGCGAACGCCGTGCATGTGCCCGTGGTGGCATTGATGCGCAAGAAAAATCCCGAATGGGCGCCCTTCGACAGCGCCAACAGCACCGTCATCACGGTGGCGCGGCGCAGCGACTGG
This sequence comes from Janthinobacterium sp. GW821-FHT03A03, assembly GCF_059421435.1. Lineage (NCBI taxonomy): Bacteria > Pseudomonadati > Pseudomonadota > Betaproteobacteria > Burkholderiales > Oxalobacteraceae > Janthinobacterium > Janthinobacterium sp. GW821-FHT03A03. Next base: position 631,971 of record NZ_JBWKUZ010000001.1, read on the forward strand.
GTCAAGGCGATTTCAAGCGATCAGGTATTGAAGGCCATCGCTTAGAGCCCTCAGCCGCGGCTAGCCTGGGCCCAGCATGCTTATGCGCACCAGGTCGGCCACGTTATCGACGCCCAGCTTGTCCATCAACCTGGCCTTGTGCACTTCCACGGTACGCACGGAAATACCGAGCGCCGGGGCAATGTCCCGGTTATGCTGCCCCGTCACCACCAATTGCATCACTTCCCGCTCGCGCGGCGTCAGGGCGCGCAGCAAGGCCTGTCCCTCGACTTGGCGCAGCAGCTGGCCGCGTGCGTGCGCCTCGCGCGAAAACGCTTCCTCAATAGCGGCCAGCAGCTTGTCGTGGTCGAATGGCTTTTCCAGGAAATCGCTGGCCTGCGCCTTGAACGCCTGGCGCGCCAGGGCCACGTCGCCATGTCCCGTGATGATGATGATGGGCAACATGCACTTCAGCTCCAGCAAACGACGCTGCAGGCTCAAGCCATCCATGCCCGACATGCGGATATCGATCAGCAAACAACCGGCCCACTCGCGCCGCCAGCTGTGCAGGAAATCCTCGCCGCAGGAAAACAGGGCCGTGCGGTAGCCACGGACACCCAGCAGCAAACCCAGCGCATCGCGCACAGCGGGGTCATCATCTACGATAAACACCGTCAAATTACTTGTCACCATACTCTCCAGTAACGGCCGTGCTGGCGCGCGCCAGGGGCAGAACAAAACGAAAAATACCATGCTTGCCCACTTCGGCCCATAGCTGGCCGCCATGCGCTTCAACAATGGCGCGGCTGAGCACCAGGCCCAACCCCAGGCCACTGGCCTTGGAAGACACAAAGGGCTCGAACAGACGCGCCGCCAGGCTGTTGGAAATGCCGGGCCCGCTATCCTCCACGGACAAGCGCAGCCGCCCGCCTTCAAGCCGCTCGGCCGACACCGTGATGCGACGCTGGCCGCGCGGCTGGCCCAGCACCGCATCCTGCGCATTGGCCAGCAGGTTACGCAACACCAGTTCGATCTGCAGGCGGTCGGCGTTCACAGCCAGCGGCGACGGCGGCGCCAGCACCAGTTCGATGCCGTGTTCATGGAATAGCGGCGTAAACTGGCGCGCCATGCCATCGATCAGGGCGCTCGCCTCCACCGCTTCGAGCTGCATCGCGCCCGTGCGGAAGAAGTCGCGCAGGCGGCGCACCACCTCCGCGGCGCGTCCCGATTCGACGATCATATGGCCGACCGCGCTTTGCAGCAAGGCGCCGTTCTCGCCACGCTCCAGCAGGTATTCGCACGCCTTGCCATAGGTCGACAAGGCCGTCAGCGGCTGGTTCAGCTCATGCGCCAGGGCAGCGGCCATCTCGCCGGCGGCCGCCAGGCGCATCGTGTGCTTGAGTTCATCGGCCACCTGGCGCATTTCATCGACGACGATGCCGATAAAAAACCCCACCAGCGCCAGCACGGCATCGAGCATCTGCAATTCATAAAACTGGATATCGACCGCATGCGACCATTTCACCAGGGTGATGATGCACAGTTGCAGCACAAACACGGCCAGTACGGCGCCATGCAAACCCTGGCGCGAGGCGGCCCAGATCACGGGAAGAAACAGGAAATAGAAATGCTTGTATTCCGAACGCACGATGGAGCCGAAGACGCTCCACAGCACGAAGCTGGCCAGGGCCAGATAAGCCAGGGTTTCCCAGCGCCAGACGGCGGCCCTCAGGCGCTCGCGTCCCCGCTCGCTGAACAGTACCCATATCAGCGGCATCGACACGACCATGCCTACCGTGTCACCGATGCCGAAACGCCACACCGCCGTCCCCCACTCGCCGGCCGGGATACGCCCTGTCAGCGACAGCAGCGAAATATAGCCGAAGGCGTTGAACATGGTGCCAAGCAAGACGATGGCGACCCAGGTGACCAGCCGGCGCCGGTTATCGAAGATATCGCTGCTGCTGAAACTGCGGCGCAGGGCAGTACCGATTCCGCCATATCCGAGCACCAGCCACGCCGAACACAGCACGGTCAATGGCAGGCCGGCGGGCATGCCGCGCACCAGCACCTCGCCGGCCAGCAGCGCAATAAACCAGGGCAGCGCCGCCTTGCGGCCATGGATCAGCCAAAAAACCAGGCCCAGCGCGGGATCCGGATTCCAGGGCGTGATGTTCAGTCCATACATCGGGTCGATATATGTGGCCCAGTCGAACAGCAGGTACAGGCCGACAAAGGCGGGATACGGCAGGTAGCGGGACAGGAATGGGCGCATAACGGTGTTTTCTGACTGTCCCGCATTATGCATCGCAGGCGTGCGCCACGCCATGCCATCTTGCGTTATATACACATAAAATAATCTTCATGCAATACCACAAGACGCGCAGTCAGGCATCGGCCAGCGGCAACCGTACCTCCACCAGCAAGCCCAGGCCACCATTGCCACGGTGCAACTGAATCGTGCCGCCATGCTGGCGTACTACCGAGGCAACGATGGACAAGCCCAGGCCGCTGCCCGGCTGCGGCTGCTGCGGCGCGCGGAAGAAACGGTCGAACACGCGCTCATACAGGGCCGGCGCGATGCCTGGCCCCTGATCGGCCACATGCACGACGGCGTGGCCCCGTTCCGCGTGCAGCGACACCGTCACGCTGCTGCCACGCGGACTGTACTTGATGGCGTTTTCCACCAGGTTGTCGATCAGCGATACCAGGCTTTCACGCTGGCCTGGCACGCGCAGCGACACGCTGGCCTGCAGCTCGAGTTCGATGCCGCCCGCTTGTGCCAGGCCGGACAGGGCAGCCAGACGGTCTTGCAGCAAGGTATCGAGCGCCTGCAGCCGGAGTTGCTCACCCGCCTCCGCCTGCACCTCGCTGCGCGTCAGTTGCAGCAACTGGCCCACCAGGCGCGCCGCGCGGTTGCCGCTGTTCAGGATGCCGTCCAGCAACTCCTGCTGGCGTGGGTCATGCGTCTGGCCCTGCAGGGCCTCGACATTGACGCGCATGGCCGCCAGCGGCGTGCGCAGTTCATGCGTGGCGTCGGCGATGAAGCTGCGCTCGCGCGCGGCGCTCGTGTCGACGCGCTGCAACAGCGCATTGATATTGTCGACCAGCGCCGCCAGTTCGCCGTGCGGCGGCTTGAACGTCAGCGGACGCAAATCCTGCGGGCCGCGCGCCGCCACCTCCTGCGCCACCTTGCGCCACGGGCGCATGGCCAGACGGATCGACAGCCAGGCCGGCAACAGCAGAAAAGGCAAGCTGATCAGTAACGGCAGCAAGTAATAACCATGTGAATTGATGGTGACGAAGAATTGCCAGGCGCCGCCCGCCTCCAGCACGGTCACGCGCGTGACGCCCTCGACCAGGCTGCGGCTGCGCCAGGCCTGGCCCTTGATATACACCACTTCCATCTGCTCCGGGCCGGCGCTGCGGATACCGCTGGGCGCGTCGGGCGACTTGTAGACCAGCTTGCCGTCACGCCAGACCAGAATGCGCGGCGCCAGCTCCGGCAACTGCCCCATTTCAAACTCCTCGCGCAAGGCTTCATCGATCGCACGCAGGCTGTGCTGCTGTCGCTGCGGCTGGTCGGCCAGATTGTCGGCCACGCTGATGATGGCGCGCAGCACGCCGCGGCTCACATTGCTCGCTTCGCCGGTGCCCTCGATCAGCACATACGCGACCGCCAGGCTCCACAACACTGTCAGCATCAGCATTTGCGCCATCATCAGGCGGCGCACCAGCGTGGGGCGCCACAACATGCGCCAGAAACGCCCCATCATGTGCCGGCGCCAGGCTGAGCGGGCGTATCGCCCTGCTGGTCGATCACATAACCGACGCCGCGCACGGTACGGATATAGCCTTCGCCTATCTTGCGGCGCAGGTTACCCATATGTACATCCAGGGTATTGCTGGCATTGGCCAGGCCGCCCGGCAGGATGTGTTCCTCCAGCACGCGGCGCGTGATGACGCGGTTGGCGCGCATCAGCAAGGTTTTCAGCAGCGCATATTCGCTGGCCGTCAGCTCCACGGGACGGCCGTGGACACTGACGCGGCGCGTGGGCACTTGCAGCAGCAGGCCGCGCAGCTCGATGGTATCGCCGTCGAAGCCGTAGCTGCGGCGCGCCAGCGCGCGCACGCGCGAGAGCAGCTCGGCCAGCACGAACGGTTTCACCAGGTAATCATCGGCGCCGGCGTCCAGCCCGCGCAAGCGCTGCTCCAGCGTGTCGCGGGCGCTGAGAATCAGCACCGGCAGGCGGGCCGTGCGCAATCTGGCCAGCAGGTCGAGGCCATCGCCGTCGGGCAAGCCCAGGTCCAGCAGTACCAGCTCGCAGCTGTCGTGCTCCAGGCTGCGCACCGCATCGTCCAGGCTGCGCACCCAGACTACTTGCATGCCCTGGTCACGCAGGGCGATGCGCACGCCATTGCCCAGGTCCATATCATCTTCAATCAGCAGTATCTTCATGCATCGTATTAAACCACCGCTAGCTGAAGAATAGGTAAAGAAGCAGCCTTCATGCAATCTTCATAAAGGGCTCATTTTTCCTTCATGACACAGGCCGATACTAGCCGCAGTCAATCGAGCCACTCCGGCCTCGGTTCTCCACCTGACGGAAACCTCCATGCACGCACCTACTACCCTGTTGACCTCGCTGGCACTGGCCTGCGGCCTGACCCTGAACCCGTTGGCCGCAGCCGCCGCCGAACCCGCCCCGGAAAATGTCTTCACCATCGGCGGCGGCGTTGCCGCCGTGTCCAGCTATTCCGGCTCCGACAAGCTGTCCGCCTCGCCGCTGGTCATTCTCGACTACGCCATGGCCAACGGCCTGTTCTTCAGCACTTCGCGCGGCATCGGCTACGGCGGCCAGGCCGGCCCCTTCAGCTACAGCGCCGCGCTGGGCTACCGCGGCAACCGCGAAGACCACAAGCGCAAGGGCGTCAACGGCTGGGGCGGCAGCGACTACCTGAAGGGCATGGGCGAAGTCAAGGGCAACGCCAGCGCCCTGCTGAGCGCCGCCTACTCCCCCATGCCGGGCGTGTCGCTGAGCGTCTCGAGCGACATCCCCCTGTCGAATCGCGAAAATGGCGCGAACGTGCATTTCGGCGCCAGCGGCCAGGTCTACGGCAGGGCTGACGCCAAGGGCGTACAGCAGGACAGCGTGACCATCGGCGGGCAGCTGGGCTGGGGCGAGCGCAAGTACGTGCAGACCATGTATGGCGTGACGGCGGCCCAGGCGGCAAATACCTCGTTCAAGCAATACACGCCCAAAGGCGGCTTTTATGAAGCGCAAGCCACCGTCAACTGGGAGCACCGCATCGATGCGCGCTGGGGCGTCAATACGCTGATCGGCGTCGAGAGCCGTCTGGGCGACGCGGCCAAGAGCCCCATCGTGCAGCGCAAGACATCGCCGATCGGCGCCGTGTATGTCACTTACCGCTATTAAAACGGGCGCGGCATAAGGGAAACCCGTACGCTGTTTCGCCAATTTACACGGCTTGAGGGCATGGATAAGATGACATGGTTTTCCCTCCACTGCCCCCCGTCCATGCATGCATCGCGCCTTGTCCCGCAACGTACCCGCGCTCCCGACAGCGCCGCGGGAACTTGCGGCCAGCCGGGCCAGGCGACGCTGCAGCTGCTCCTGCCCGTCAAGCATACCAGCGACATCATCTACGGCGCGCGCTACGCCAGGCGGATGCAGGAATGGGGCATCAAGGTCCGCGTCAGCCTGCTGCACGTGACGCCGGCGCCGTCCCGGCAGGCGAAGGGAGTGCCGCAGCAAAGCGCCGGCGACGGCGTGGGCAGCATGCTCGATGCTGCCACCCAACAGATGATGCACGAGGCGGGCTTGTACCTGAGCCGTTCGTATATTGATTTCAGCACCCACATTTTCGCCGGCGAACTGCTGTTCACGATACTCGATACGGCAGAACTGCTGGGATGCCACGAAGTTATCTTGCCAACGCACAGGCATAGCGGCTGGCCGCGTCATTTTTCGGGCGGGCTGGCCGGCAAGCTGGCGCGTGCCAGCCGCTGCGCCACCATCCTGCTGGCAAACCACGAGGGCGTCAGCAGCCCGGTACCCGTCTGAGCCGAAACGGCTTCGACGTTCTCTCTTTACCATGGACATGCGCACGATGATGCCAACTATTACCCTGTCAGACGGCTTGATGGCGATGCCGAGCGGCCTACGCCGCTGGCGTGAAATGCTCAAACTGCATCTGCGCGCCCGCGTGCAACAGCGCCAAACCCGCCTCTGGCTGCAACTGCTGAACTCGAATCCGGTTTTTCATGAGCTGGTACAGGCGTATCCGCACATGATCCACAAGGTCTACCGCCCCTACCTGAGCCTTACACTGAATTGCCGCCAGCGTGTGGAGTTGCTGGCCGAACACTACCACTTCATCCTGCAGCAAGGCTGGGGCAAGCTGATGAGTCAAGCGGCCCGCGGCCCCGTGCGCCTCGGCACGGTGCACGGCAAATCGGGCGCTCCCTACCACCTGCAACTGTGTTCGCTGCATCCGATGGACCGCGAAGGCGAGATGGTGCTGCAACTGATGCATGACGACGACGTGCTCTATTCGATCGCCTTCTCCTTCTTCGGTAGCCAGCTGCGTGCCACCCTGGGCGTGAGCGTCGGCTGCGTGCAAGGTCCGAAGGGGCAGGAAAGCGTGCACCGCGTGCGCGAGGCCACGCGCGACCTGCATGGCATGCGTCCCAAGACCCTGATGGTGCGCCTGGTGCGCCAACTGGGATACGAACATGGCTGCAGCAAGATGCTTCTTGTCGGCAATATCAACCGCGCCGTGCACCATTCCGCAAAGAAAGGACGTTTGTTCGCCGACTACAATGCATTGTGGCAAGAACTGGGAGCACAAGTACGCCAGGACGGTGATTTTGAGTTGCCATGCGAAAACCTGCCCTTGCCGGCACTGGAAGAAATTCCTTCCAAAAAGCGCTCGGAAGCACGCAAGCGCCATGAGCTGACGCTGGCGATGATCGCCAGCCTGCGCAGCGGCCTCGACTCCCATCGCTGCCAGATCCAGCTGGCCTCAGCCGGCGCCGCGGCAGCGACCAACGATACACGCCAGTTTGCCGATCTCGACGACGACGATTACGCCTCCGCCATCGCCTGACGCGGGATGGCCAGTGCATGACGCCCCGCCCCTGCGTCCCGGCCCGCCGCCATTGCCATCCGCCGTTCTTCCCTGTAGCACACTTGCACAATCCGTCTGGGGCGTAATCCTGTTACGCTAGCACTATCGGTAGGCACTTCGGGTGCGCCGGTTTCCCCAAACGCTTACTAGGAGGCAAGTCATGCGCGTAGACATCTACCGCCGGGCCGAGCACGACGGCATTTTTTCCTACCTCGCCGTGCCGGAAGGAAAGATCATTCCTGAAGAGGTGACCAACACCGACTGGCAACTCGAAGTACGCGCCAGCGAAGTGGCCGACGATGCCGAAATCTTGCCCGACTACCATATCGAACAGCCGCACCAGCAGATCGCCGCCAAGGGCTATGCGATCACGGGCCTGAAAGACATGTAAACGAAAAAAGCCAAACCTGAATATCTGCGGTTTGGCTTTGTTTTACGAGCTGGACCGTTGCCGGTCAGTACTCGACCGCCACCTCTTGCGCGCCCAGCACCTGCTCGAGCGCCGTCTGCAACTCGTCGGACGGCGCCACGCGCCACGCATCGCCGAATTGCAGCACGCAGCTGACGCCTTGCGGGCTGACCTTGGCGGCGATCGGCAATCCGTCTTCAGCCCGGTGCGGCATGATCACGTCGCTGATGCGTTTCATGTCCAGCGTCGTGGGCAGAGTCAGGCCCAACTGGCGGCCATACTGCACGCGCGCGGCGATGATGTCGAAGGCGCTCTCGGCCGTGATGCGCAAGCCACCCGAGAAACGGTCTTCCGACACCTTGCCCACGACGGCGAGGAATTCATCTTCCTTGAAGATTTTCTTGTTGGCTTCGAACAATTCGCCATATACCGTCACTTCCACCGTGCCGCTCTTGTCGTCGAGCGTGACGATGAGGATCTTGCCGCGCTGCGTCATCTGCGTGCGCAAGCCCGTGATGACGCCCGCCATCATGCGCGGTTCGCGCGATGGCGACAGTTCCGACAATTTCGTGCGCGCAAAACGGCGCGCCTCGGGTGCATACGAATCGAACAGGTGGCCGGACAAATAGAAGCCCAGCGCAATCTTTTCTTCCGTCAGGCGCTGTTTATCCGTCCACACGGGAACCTTCACGTACTCGGGCGGCGCCACCATGTCGCTGTCATCGCCGCCGAACAGGCTTACCTGATTCGCCGCCTTGGCCGCCTGGTCGGCGCATTCCATGGCGAACGCCACGGATGCGAGCAGGATGGCGCGGTCGACCTTCAGGCAGTCGAAGGCGCCGCTGCGGATCAGGGACTCGATGGTGCGGCGGTTGATTTGCTTTTTATCAACACGCTTGCAGAAATCGAACAGGCTCGTGAATGGACCGCCTGCCTCGCGCGCGGCGATGATGGCTTCGATGGCGTTCTGGCCGGAACCCTTCACGGCGCCCAGGCCATAGCGGATCTGCGTGACTTTCTTGCCGCTCACGGATGGCGGCGCGCCGCTCGGCGTGAAGCGGTAATCGGACTCATTGATGTCTGGCGGCAACAAGGTCAGCTTGCAGATTTCCAGCGAATCTTCCACCAGAATCTTGATCTTGTCCGTGTCGTCCATGGCCAGCGACAAGTTGGCGGCCATGAAGGCGGCCGTGTGGTGCGCTTTTAAATAGGCCGTGTGGTACGACAGCAGGGCGTAGGCGGCGGCGTGCGATTTGTTAAAACCGTAGCCGGCGAACTTTTCCATCAAGTCGAAGATCTCGTCGGCCTTTTCCGCCGTCAAGCCGTCCTTCGCCGCACCGGCGCGGAAGATCTCGCGGTGCTCGGCCATCTCTTCGGCCTTCTTCTTGCCCATGGCGCGGCGCAGCATGTCGGCGCCGCCCAGCGAGTAGCCGCCGACGATCTGCGCCATCTGCATCACCTGCTCCTGATACACCATGATGCCGTAGGTTTCGGACAGAATCGATTCCGTGCGCGGATCGGGATAATCGAAGCGTTCGCCGTGCTTGCGCTTGCAAAAATCGGGAATCAGGTCCATCGGCCCCGGACGGTACAGCGCCACGAGCGCGATAATGTCTTCGAAGCGGTCGGGACGCGCGTCTTTCAGCATGCCCTGCATGCCGCGCGACTCCAGCTGGAACACGGCCACCGTCTTGGCCTTGGTCAGCAGGTCGTACGACGGCTTGTCGTTCAGCGGCAATGTTGCCAGATCGAAATTAGCTTGCGCAGGATCAAGCTGCTTGATGTAGCGCACGGCGCGGTCGAGAATCGTCAGCGTCGTCAAACCCAAAAAGTCGAACTTTACGAGGCCGACGGCTTCCACGTCATCCTTGTCGTACTGCGACACGACGCCGGAGTCGCCGCCCTGCGTGTACAGCGGGCAGAAATCCGTCAGCTTGCCCGGGGCGATCAGCACGCCCCCCGCGTGCATGCCGATATTGCGCGTGATGCCTTCGACTTGCTGCGCCAGATCCAGCAATTGCTTGACCTCTTCCTCGTTTTCCAGGCGCTCCTTGAGCAGCGGCTCCTCTTCGATGGCGTCGGCGATCGACACGGGCTTGCCGGGCTTGAACGGGATCAGCTTGGAGATGCCGTCGCAGAAGTTATAGCCGAAATCCATCACGCGCCCCACGTCGCGGATCGCGCCCTTGGCCGCCATGGTACCAAAGGTGGCGATCTGCGAGACGGCCTCCTTGCCGTACAGATCCTTGACGTGCTGGATGACGCGGTCGCGCCCTTCCTGACAAAAGTCAATATCGAAGTCGGGCATCGAGACGCGTTCGGGATTCAGGAAGCGCTCGAACAGCAGGTTGTATTGCAATGGATCAAGATCGGTAATCAGCAGCGAATACGCCACCAGCGAACCGGCGCCCGAACCGCGGCCCGGACCGACAGGCACGCCGTTTTCCTTGGCCCACTGGATGAATTCGGCCACAATGAGGAAGTAGCCGGGGAATTTCATGTTGCAAATCGTGTCCGTCTCGAATTTCAAACGCGATTCATAGCGCGGGCGCTCCTTTTCGCGCCGTTCCGGGTCCGGATACAGCTGGATCAGGCGCTTTTCCAGGCCCGCCTGCGATTCGGCGACGAGGAACTGGTCGATCGTCATGCCCGGCGGGGTGGGGAAATTCGGCAGTTGCGGCTTGCCCAGGGTCAAAGTCAGGTTGCAGCGCTTGGCGATTTCCACGGAATTGGCCAGCGCGGCCGGCAGGTCGGCGAACAATTCCGCCATGTCGGCCTGCGACAGGAAGCGCTGGCTGTCGTTGAAGCGTTTGACACGCTTGGCGTTGGCCAGCATTTCGCCTTCGGCGATACAGGTGCGGGCTTCGTGGGCAATAAATTCTTCAGGGGAAATAAATTGCACGGGATGCGTGGCCACCACGGGCAAGCCCAGCTTGGCCGCTAGGGCCACCGCGTGGCGCACCTGCGCTTCCTGGTTGGCCTGGCCGCCGCGCTGGATCTCGACATAGAAATGGCCGGGGAAAATCTCGGCCCAGCGCTGCGCATTGCGCTCGGCCAGGGCCAGGTTGCCATTCTCGATGGCGATGCCGACATCGCCAAAATGCGCGCCGGACAGCGCGATCAAGCCATTGGCCGCGCTCTCGCCCGGGTACAGGTCGTAGGTATTCGTCGCCAGCGCCTGCAGCCACTCGATGCGCAGCTCGGCGCGGCCCTTGTACTGGTTCGTTAGCCAGGCCGTCGACAGCAGTTCGCACAACTGCAGATAGCCCATGCGGTTCTTCGCCAGCAGCAGCAGGCGCGACGGTTTTTCGCGGTTGTCGTCATTCGTGATCCACACATCGACGCCAACGATGGGCTTGATACCCTTGCCGCGCGCTTCCTTGTAGAACTTGACCATGCCAAACAGGTTCGACAAGTCGGTGACGGCCAGCGCCACCTGCTTGTCCTTGGCCGCCGCCTTGACCACGTCGTCGATGCGCACCAGGCCATCGACGATCGAGTACTCCGAGTGCACGCGCAAGTGGACGAATGCGGGGCCCTGCGGCACCGCTTGCTGTGAACCTGCCGGAGCGCCGGCCTCTTGCATTACCATTTCCATCCTGTGTACCGTTTCGTGCAAAATTCAATGGGGTCTATTCTACCGCGTCGCGGCCCCGGACCGGCGTTGCCGGCTCACGCTGCGGGCAAGAAATTACCGCCCTGCGCAGCCAGACGGCATGGCAATACGCGGCACGGCGGGTATCCCGCCTGGCCAGCCGGGCTTATAATATCGGCTGTTCAGTCTAAGCCGATCGCCATCATGCAAGCCATCACCCAAGCAACACCCGCCGTTTCCGCCGCCGCCAGCCCCCTGGCCGCCACACCCGCCATGACTTTTGTCAATATTGCAGCGTATAAATTCATCACGCTGGCCGATACGGAAGCCATGCGTCCCTTGTATCAGGAGCAATGCCTGGCGCTGGGCCTGAAGGGCACGATCCTGCTGACGCCGGAAGGCATCAACATGTTCCTGTCGGGCACGCGCGAGCATATCGACAGCTTCCTCGCATGGGTGCGCCTGGACGCCCGCCTGGCGGACCTGGAATGGAAGGAAAGCTTGTCGAACGAGCAATCGCACAAGCGCATGCTGGTCAAGCTGAAAAAAGAAATCATCACCATGCGCATGCCGCTGATCAAACCGGAACTGGGCCGCGCCCCGTCCGTCGATGCGCACACGCTCAAGCGCTGGCTTGACGCCGGCGTCGACGATGCGGGCAAACCGGTGGTCATGATGGAAACGCGCAACGCGTTTGAAGTGGACGTGGGCTCGTTCAACAACACGCTCGATTATCGTATCGACAAGTTTACGGAATTCCCGGCCGTGGCCGCCGCGCACAAGGACGAACTGGAAGGCAAGACCGTCGTCACCTTCTGCACCGGCGGCATCCGCTGCGAAAAGGCCGCCATCCACATGAAGGAAATCGGCTATGACAGCGTGTACCAGCTCGATGGCGGCATTTTGAAGTATTTCGAGGAAGTGGGCGGCGACCACTACACGGGCGACTGCTTCGTCTTCGACTACCGCACGGCCCTGAACCCGAAACTGGAACCGACGGAAACCGTGCAGTGCTTCGTCTGCCGCGCCGTCGTCACGCCACGCCAGCAACTGGCGCCGGAATATGTGTACGAGGTGTCATGCCCGCATTGCTACCATCGGCATAGCCAAGCTTGATTGCGATGCAGGCAGCTGACGCAGCCTGCGAATGTCGAATTAATGAAGTGAAGACTTGAGCCCGGACTGGCTATCGCGCGACGACAGATCATTGGCGCACCAGATTAGGTCTTCGATATCACATTGCGGCTCATACTCCATCACAATGCGCAGCAACAAGGCGCGTACGGCGACATGATCAAATTGATCACAGGCGGCCCCCAACTCCTGCAACATGCCATCGAGTCTAGCCCATGGAATTTCGGCCTCCTGCGCGCGCATAATCAATGGATGCTCGGTTCCTTCCACATTATCCCCGATCAGAAGTTCCTCATACAGTTTTTCGCCAGGCCGCAAACCTACATGCTGGATTTCTATCGCGCCATTGGGCGTTAACTCACTTTTGACGTCCAAGCCACTCAAATGGATCATACGCTTGGCCAAGTCGACAATTTTCACCGGCGCCCCCATATCCAGAACAAAAACGTCGCCGCCAGCCCCCATGGCACCGGCCTGTAACACCAATTGCGCTGCCTCTGGAATCGTCATGAAATAGCGGGTAATTTCAGGGTGGGTAATCGTAATGGGTCCCCCAGCAATAATCTGCTTGCGGAACAAGGGAACTACTGAGCCGGAAGATCCCAGTACGTTTCCAAAACGAACCATGCAAAACCGTGTCTTGTCCTGTTCGCGAGCAAAAGCCTGCAGGATCAGTTCCGCCAGACGTTTGGTGGATCCCATGACATTTGTTGGCCGTACTGCCTTGTCTGTGGAAATCAGCACAAAGCGCTTAACATTGGCGGCAATGGCCGCACGCGCCATGCTCAATGTGCCAAACGCATTGTTACGTATACCTTCGATCGGATTATGTTCCACCAAAGGCACATGCTTGTAGGCGGCAGCGTGATACAGCGTTTCAACACCAAAAGTGCACAGAATTTTTTCACATTTCTCGGTATCGAGTACAGAACCGAGAAATGGCATCAATTGCACCTGAATATTCCGCAGGCGTAATAATCCTTGCAACTCCTGTTCAATAGAGTAAAGTGCGAACTCCGACATTTCCAACAAAATCATTTGCGCCGGGCGCTGATTCAAAATCTGGCGGCACAGTTCAGAACCGATTGATCCACCCGCTCCGGTAACCATAACAACCTTACCAGTAATACACATTGCCATCAGATCTTGATTTGGCTCAACGGCATCACGTCCCAGCAAATCTTCAATTTCGACTTCCCGCATATCCTGAATGCGCGCAGATCCATTGATCAAATTCTTGATCGGAGGCGCCACCAGCGTCTTCACCTTAAGTGGCTCCAGTTTGTCGAGAATAAGGCGTTGCTGCGCCTTCGACAGGGACGGCATCGCCAAGACAATTTTGGAAATCTCCTTGGATTCAATCAAATCAGCCAAAGCGTCGGACGGATACACGGTAATACCAGCAATCGTGGCGCCCCGCAATTCCTTCTTATCGTCAATAAACACGACAGGACGATACTCTCCAGCATGGCTCAGGGCTTGAGCCAGCTGGTTGCCAGAGACTCCGGCGCCATAAATGGCAACACGAACGCTGTCCATTTTTCTGCTTGCATGCGAAAAATAGCCCCGCGCAATAAAGCGGCTTGCAGCGACATACATAATGGCGCTGACCCAATAAATACCAAATACCCCGCGAGAAAGACCAATCATACTGGTGGCAAACGCAGTTACGGCGAGCAGTATTGCCACCGAAAGCGTGACACCAAACAGCACCACATAAATAATCTTGTAATCGATGAAACGGATAACTGCCCGGTACAAACCCAAGCGAATAAAGATCGGAATCGAGACTAATGGCGCAGCCATGATCAGCCACAGATAGGGGCGAATTACGTCGGGTCCAACGCTATCGAAACGCAGAAAAATGGCCGCAAGAAAAGTCAGTGGCAGAAAAATCAAGTCCGTCGTCACTGCGACGATTTGCTTGCGTCTGCGGGGAAATTCCAATAACAGCTTCATTAAGACATCCAGTAAAAGAACTACACTATCAATCCAGCACGCAATCCATGCATACCTACAGCACCGGGTTCAGGTCGCGTTACAGCAAGAAACCCTTTCTTTGCATCAATGTTTGATGCCATCACGCCGCAGTACTTTAAACAATGTCATGAAGATGATCTGCATATCGAATACCAGTGACTGTCTCTGCGCATACTCCATGTCCAGCTTGACCTTCTGCGGAATAGGCAAATCATCACGTCCGTTGACCTGGGCCCAACCAGTCAAGCCCGGCCTTAAGGCATCGACGCTATGCTGCGTACGCAGGGCAATCAGATCATCCTGATTAAACAAAGCAGGACGAGGGCCAACGACGCTCATATCCCCACGTAGGATGCTCCACAACTGCGGCAACTCATCGAGACTAGATTTGCGCAAGAAAGAACCTGGCGGGGTCAAGAACTGCGCCGCATTCTTCAATAAATGGGTAGCCACTGCCGGCGTATCAACACGCATGGTGCGAAACTTCGGCATCTTGAATATGCGATTATGGCGCCCCACGCGATCCGACCAGTACAGGACTGGTCCGCGCGAAGTCAAGCGGACGACAACCGCCACCAGTAGCAAGGGCACGCAAAAAATCGCCAGGGAAAATAAAACAAAACAAAGATCAAATACTCTTTTCATTTACAACCGATCAGCTAAAGATAAAAAATGCGCTACTGTCTTGTGAATGCTGTCATCGACACTTGCCGGCGGCACCCAGTCGAGCGTCGTGCGGGTATGCGCAATGTCCACTTGCAGAGATCCAAGCAAGCGGCTAGCGGCGGCAGATTTTCCCAGCACACCAGCGACGCCTGTCAGCACTCCCGCGGGCATCGAAAACAGAAGGGGCCGCGTCTTACCCATGGCAAAAGACAAGGAACGCAACAATTCGGTAATACTCAAGTCATGATCGTCGGAAACCAGAAAAACTTCGCCAGATGCACGCGGATGGCTGCAACACACGGTTAGCAAATCGACCAAATTATCAAGGCCGACCATGCTACGACGATTATGTACCGCACCCAATGGCAAGGGAATCCCCTTCCTTAGCAACTGCATCAAGCGCTGGAAATTGGCGCGGACACCGGGACCGTACACCAGCGGCGGACGCACAATAACCAATTCCAGACCGGTTTCCTGCGCCAGCACCTGCAAACCACGCTCAGCCTCCAGCTTGGAAAAGCCATAAGGATCCAATGGCGCTGGCTGATCCTGCGAAGTAAACGGTGTACCGTGGGTAGCCTCGCCATTCACCTTGATACTACTGACATAAATGAAGCGCCGCACGCCGCTGCGCACAGCCTGCCGGGCCAAGTTCAAAGTAGCATCCACGTTCACAGCGCGAAATGCCGACAGCGGGTCACTCGATTGATCATCCATGACATGGACCCGTGCAGCCAGATGAACCACTACGTCGCAACCAGACAATGCCACAGACCAATCAGTTTGCGCAGTCAACGCTCCCACCAACACACGCGAAGGTAAACCAGACGCCTGGCGCGCGCTTCCTACATAAGACATATTGAGCGCGTCCAGATGCGCGCACAAAGCCGCGCCAACAAAACCGCTTGCGCCTGTAACGAGTATTTTATCGGGCATTCTGTGTTCCACAAGCGAGAGCATCAAAACAACTGTGCATATTGGTTCGCGATACGATCCCAGGTATAAAACTCCCCTGCCAGGGCTTGCATCTGCACACCGATGGCCGTGAGCTGTTCAGCGGAACTTGTTTCAAGTATCACTTTCAGCCCCGCGGCATCCGCAAAAGGCAGTCCTGCACCATGGGTCGTAAAGCGATTGAAGTCGCAGTCAAAATACGCAATCGGCAGCCCCAGATACATGGCCTCGACTAACGAAGGGTTGGTGCCACCCGCGCTATGTCCATGGATGTAAATATGGCAATTCCCGCGAATTTGATTGAGTATCTCGGGATCATAAATAGGATCCAACAAGTGCAGATGTGGAAGGTGTGAGTATTTCTTGCGTAAATCTTCACCATAAGAACTGTTATTCCAGTTTCCTATCATAACCATATCCATATCAGAATACATCGAGAAACATTCCAAGATAATATCAATATTATTTTCCGGCTCAATCCTGCAAACCTTGAACGCATAGCGCCGGGATGCAAAGGCGTACTTTTGTAGCGCATCAATGGCAAGATTACGATGCTGCGCATGATCAGCGCCGTATGCGATCAAAACTCCCGTGCGTCCGTACTGGCTCTGGACGTAGGCCTGAATGGCTTGGTTATCCACTACCACCACGTCAGCCGCACGCACGGCAGCCGCCTCGGACTTTTTTAGGAACCATTTGGCAAACTTGCTCCATTTAGCACGACGCCATTCAAGGCCATCGATATTAACAATGATCTTTTTCTTGGTGATAAGCTTAATAAAAGGCAAAAAAATGCATCCAGAGACACCAAGAACCACAATTACGTCGGCAAAACGGCAGGCCTTCAGCATAGAGACCACATCATAAGGGATACTTTGCACGCCGTTGGCATCCAGATCGATATATTCCAGTTTTGCGCCATTATAACTGCTCAGCTTTTCATCATATTTCTTCGCGCTACAGTACACCGTAAATTCATACCGTGTGGCTAAATGTCTGGTCAGATGATCGACCAGGGTCTCCCAACCGCCATAACGCGCAGGAAGTCCAACAGAACCAACAATTGCGATTTTCTTCAACATAAATGACAACCAATTTTCCACTGTAAATATTGTGCAATTTAAAAATTACAAAAAAACGACCAATACTTCTATTCATTCCGAATAGTCGCACTGCGACTTGCACGTATATCCATGATCACGGCGTTCATTTCAGCGATAAATTTGTCACGCATGAAATCTTTAGCGCGCAAGCGGGCAGCCTCGGACATCCTGTGGCACAGTACCGCGTCGTCGACCAGACGCAAGACATGCGTCCGCACCCTGTCAGTATCACGCGAATCGATAAGAAAGCCCTCGACTCCATCACGAATGATTTCCGCAGGCCCTCCTACTGGGGGAACAATCACAGGAATGCCAAATGTAATCGCTTCCAGCACCGTCAAGCCAAAAGTTTCCTGCCAGAGATCAACACGCGCAAGACTCAATACCAGACTCGCTTCGGCATAATATGCCGGTGTATTCAGCGTTCTGGGATGCACCGTCAATTGCGACGGGCAAGACGTATCCGAAAAGTATGCATCGATTTCACACTGATCTCCATTAATGACCAGATCAAAATGAATATCAATCCGTCCAGACAGCGAGTTAACCAGCGCAATTAATTCCACTATTCCCTTGTAATCACGCAGCGATGCGATCATCAATATATTGAAGACACCTTGACGGTGCGACTGGTAAACGGAGCTCCAGCCTTTTTCCTCAAAAAAATGATCCAGTGCATTGTAGATACAACGACTTTTCACTCCAGGAATTGGCAACAATTGCATATGTGCCTTGGATACATACATGTTCAAAGATGATGTCCATCTTACCAAGCTCACCAGAAAATATCTGAGAGGGGCTGGCCGGATCGAAATTTCATGAACATGATAAATAACCAAACGTCCTGTCAATTTCCCATAGATGGCTGCGCCAAATGGAAGCAAAGTATTTACATAAATAATTGCATCTGAAGCAATACTCCTATCGCAAAGAAGTTTAAAAAACAAACATACTTGACTAAAAAAAAAGGTAAATAAAGTGACAAATTTATTCTGTGATCGAATATACCAGTACCTACCTCGTGAAATCTGACAATCAGAAAGAAATCCGTCAGTATTGCCAGAAACATACAGTTTCTCGTTTTTCGCTTCACCTTTCAATGCTGAAATAGTGTCACGCAACACCTTTGGACTACCTGAAAAATCGTTGAGTAAATGGCAAAAAACAATCTTCATCATATTTATTTATTCGATTCTTTTTTATAAGTATCAAAAGACAGCAGCATACAAGCCAGGCCGAAGAAAAGGACATGGCTCCATTCCGTCAGCCCTTGCAATATGATTCCTTTCGCCAACACAATCAACATGATCCAGCTGCCGGTCCATGCATATATCGCATGCGGAGTCTTACGCAATGCCATCCAGACACGGATTTTCCTCACAATATACAGTGCAAAAAAGCACAGCCCAAGCAGCCCGAATTTCAGCACGATCGTCAGATAACTATTGTGCAACAGCGGTATCGTGTCATTGCCATCGAAATCCAGTACACCATCTGGCAATGGAATACGTGCGCCCAGGCCATAACCAACGATAACAGGCAAAGCCCCGCCTTCGTCGAAATAATCAAATAAAGCCTGATTTTCGATGTATCGCCATCCAAGTGAAGGATCGGCATCCTCGGCATTGCTGGTCAAACGCTGCTGTACCACGTCCAACTCGACGATCTTGGGCATAAAGACAACAACAATAATACTAATAAGAAATAACTTCCGCATGATTCGAACATTGCTGAAGAGATACCGTCCTATTGTCAATAGCAACACCAGACCGATAAACAAATCAATCAGTACATCGGTGCGTGATAGCGCAGCAATCGTACCGCCAACGCAGAGAAATATCCGATAGCCATAATGGGAGGTATGTTGTGGCGTTTGTCGCAGCAAGGCAATATTAACGATCAAAAAATAAGGGAGCCAACCATGCGAAAGCGGAACATAAGCACCTCGCCAATGATAGGCATCCGCTCCATCGAGATATGCTATAAAGGCAAACATGATAGTGATCACCGATATTGCCACACCAATGTCCGACAAGGTCTGCAACAGAAGCTTGACATTCCCCCGCCCAACCCACAAGGGTATGGCATAGCGCCCTATTATAAAAGCAAATATCGCACCAATATCTCGAAAAATATCCCTTGCATCTTGATGCATTTTTATCGCAAGAAAGACGGAAAAGGTTAGCACCAGGAAAATTGCAAAAAAATCTACGTTCAACTCTGGTGCTTTGATAAAGCGCGAATACCTACATTTCCAGGCAACCATGAGGGATAATGTACAAAAAGCAAAGAAGTAGCCGTTATACATCGGCTCCATCATTTTTTGAGCAACGGTAATGATCAAAAACAATGCGATCACTACCCAACTTCTGCTAGCCAGCATGAATCATCCCACCTTTTCGTTCGCGGCGAACAGCGCATCCAACTTAAGATGAACCAACCGGGCTACACCACTTAATGCAGCCGTATTACCTAGACTATTACGGAAATCAAATGAACCAGGCGTACCAAATTCAACATACGCAGCGGTGGCGTCGATCAAGATCTCTTTCTGAACAGGTTGATAGCTAAGCAGGCGCTCCAGTGCAGGCCTCAGCTCGGAGAAATCGTATACTCGCTGAACGTTCGGAAAGTAACTGTAAAACACCGTTCCAAGGGCAATAACAGGCTTGTTCAAGACTGCCGCCTCAAATCCTACAGTACTCGTCAAGGTGATAACCCCGCGGCTACGTCGCACTATTTCTTTGGTCGGCAGATGCGCTGCCAGTAACCTTACATTCGGCAAAGCATTGAGCTGCCGATAGAAGGACAGCGGTTGCAATGCTACGGCGGAAGGATGCTCCTTCACATACAGCATTACGCCCACAGGCAGACGAAAAGCAATAGCCTTAATGGTGCTCATCTCATCAACATAATCAGTCGCCAACACGGAAGTGGAAGCTTCTGGATGAAAATGCAATGGATAGAGCAAATACGGTTCATCCTTGGTTGTAACTGCATATTCCTTCATCGCTCGATTTAATTTCAGGCGACGAGATAATGAGCGCTTAAAATAGGCAATAGAAAGCTTGACCGGATCACCATGCTGGTACGCTAATGCACAATCTTCACGATACTGGCGGCTATAGCGCCAACCACGCAGAAAATGCTGAATTTTGTCAATCTTAAAATATTTCCCCAACAAACTGATCTGGTCGAGGCCATTTATCTTCATATAGTCAGGAATACTATGGTCAATATGCGCAACATATTGAGCCGCAATTTGTCGCGACTCCTCCGATATGCCACCAGTAAGCCTACGCGCAAATAGATTTCCAATGGTGACATCATCTGCCAATGCGCCAGTGCTGCTCAACTCAATGCGTCCGGGTATTCTCGATGGGCTAAGGCTAAGAAATGGCAAGCCAACAGCTTGCGCCTGTTCAAAAGCAGCAATGGCGAAACTATTGCTGACCGGTTCGTACAGGACAGCCGTGACTTCTTCTTCGATGAAAATTTCCGCAAAAAATCGCGCCAACATTTCGGGGATATCGTGATACTGTACAGGACCATTGGTTTTGAGCGGTGGGGCAATATTCATGGTCAGAAAACGATCGAAATCAGAATACAACGATGCCCAGCTTTTCTGCGATTGCAATGCGGTTTCACCAAGCGGCAGCTTGCTTTTAAGGTAATCGGTAAAATACCATGCTTCCTTCAAACTGCAACTTTCCGCGTACAAGACATCAGAAAGATGAGAATCCAAAGCAAAAACTACACGATAACCTTCAGCTATCAGCTGGGGAGCTAATTCTTCAAAATATGCGCGCGAATATGCTGCTGCATTAATCAGGCATAAAATAGTTTTCTTTTTCAAAATAATATCAGTCATTTATTAATGATGTTGCCAGATCTGGCTGCACATTCGATGCCGGAGCCACAATCAATGGAGAGCGAAAAATAGATTCAGTTACGGAATAACGGAGCTGTATCAATAACCGTTTACCTGCTTTTGGCAACTGTCCTTTGTGTATTCCAAAGGTATCTTCCATGAACGCATCACCAGCTCTTCCAGTCATGATACGTATCCGTTCCACTCCAAATGCAGCTTCAACCTCAGCGTCAGACAATCGACGATGCTCGGTTAAAGTATTTTGCGTGTGTGAACCGGCCACAAAAACGTGAGGCCCATTTTCTTCTCCCACCTCGGTAGCATACAAAAAGAATTTCAAAAAACGAATAGAATCGTTATCCCTATGGAAATTCTCCGCCTCTTCTGGCTCTTCGTTGCCGGATACCGACCACCACGCCTGAATACTGTCCAGGTAGGGCCGACAGCCAAAATAGGCTGTAACCAGATCAATTAGCCGTCGGTCGTAGGCAATAGCATGCAGTTGTTCGATTTGTGCGGCACAGGGAATCTGTGCCACATGAGTTCCTTGCGGAATTTGATCATGGCGAAACTCGCCCAATTGCACACGCCAGGGATCAAAGCAATTGAACTCAGACAAGGCCATGCGCAACTTGGCAATCTCTGTTTCACTCATAAATCCCGGCATCATACATACGCCGTATTTTCTTAACTCTGTGATTCCAATATCGGTGTTAGCTGGTACACCACGCGGGCGCAGCCAAGTAACCATGTTCGCGAGACGGCTACGCGTTACCGGATTGCGTATGCGTTCCTGTACACGATGCCAAGCACGGGTGATCAACCTCGGCTGAACACCTTTTTTTTCAATCGCCAACAGTTTCACGATTTCCACTCCTCAACTATTTTCGACTTCTGTTTTAACTCACGCGTTGCACATCCCACAATAATGGCACCTGCGGGAACGTCACGACTGACCACAGCCCCAGCACCGATAATGGCGCCATCGCCAATACGCACTCCACCCAATACCGTAACATGGGCCGCCAACCAAACACCGTTACCGATGAAAATTGGCTTGGCGATATGTGGATACGGCAAGGCAGCGGTTAAATCAAGTGTAGCCGTTTCAATTGTCACACCACGTGATATCCGTACATAATTTCCCAAAACGACCGGCGCCATCGCTCCGATCTGACAATCGGCACCTATAATGACATTACTACCGATGGAAATATTTTCAGGATATTTCAAATCCGTTCGAATGTCCAAGCTCAAATCGCCAGCATCGGGAAAGAGAGCCGCACCCTTGGCCAGTGAACAGGCACGCAATATCAATTCACAGACAAGACTGCTTATCTTGTAAGAGCACTTACCTAAGCCGGAGGTGGCCAGCCCGGCAATCAATCCATTAACTATTTTCTTCACAATTCACCATTTTCACTAAGACGATCGAACCAGTACTTTCTTACCGCGGAAATCAGTATTGCTATCACCAAGGGGGATACGACCGCTCCGGCAATTCCAAAAAGCTCGATGAAAAGCAAATTTGCCAATATGGACGCCAACAGAGCCCCGCCCATCATGATCAATAAGATCCAATCCTTATGTCCGGCATATAGCGCCAAATGAATCGGTTGAGTCCACACAACGAATCCCTGGCCCAGCAACAGAAACGGCAACATCCACAGTTTGTCGGTATATTCCTGCCGTGACAACAATAAAATGAGTGGCCACGCGGTCACGCAGATAGCAGCAGACAGCCCCACACAACAAATCAGCAATCGCTTCATTACGTGCTGCATGTATTCCCGCCTCCCCTTGAGTTTTTGTCCAAATCGCATCAATAACTCTGGCAGCGCAATATTTGTTACCACCGTTTGCGCAACAGAACCCAGCGTATTGGCGAGGGTCTGAAAAAATGAAAATACGCCAACCGAGCTTGGCCCAAGCAGCATTTGCAAAATAAACCGCTCCAAATTTCCCTGCAGAACAGTTGCAGCGGAAATAAAATAATAGGCGCGCGCATTATACAAACCACGAAAAAGATAATTTTTTCTTGGCCTGCACTTGCATACAATCAACTCTCTCAGTATCCAAACACCCCAAATAACACCCAACAAGGAAAATATGGCCCATAAAAATAAAATGTCGCGCAGCACATTTTCGTTGGAATGCAGGAAAAAGAATGCAATAGGCTGCCAAGCCGCCGTACGCAGGAAACCGATAAATATCGAGTGCACGGGCTGCCTGTTTAGTATCAGATAACGCGATATTTCCTGCATTATTGTTCCGCTAAACAACAAAATACCCAAGTACAGTAAACTTAAGGTATCTGTCGTAAAGTTCAATATATGCGCAGCTAGTAGTCCCAACAATGTGGCCAATGGCGCCGTGAATGTCAACAAACGGCGGTGAACACGCATTAGTACCTTAAGCCGCTGCTGACTCGCACTGCGCGCAAATCGCCTTGATGTAAAAGTATGAAACTCCAATCCTGCCATGTAAATGGCAACAGATTCCATGGCGACAGCCAGTCCGTATAGCCCCATGATTGCCGGACTCGTGTAACGCAATAAAAGCAGCATGAAACCAAGACGTATTGCCAACCCACCACCATGAATGGCCATGGAAAACATACCAGATCTGATTTCACTCATATTTTAAAATGCCATCTTTCATCACATTGCGCAACTTACTCGTAGTTTCTATATTTAGGCCCCTCACTACCAGATAAAAATAGCGCGGAAAGAAAAATATGCGGACAAGTCATCAGATACTGCAGCCGAGGCAGAATTCTTCGCCTCGGCTGCAGTATTACTGTAGATCACGAAACTCTATCCCAAAATAATGTTCCAATTAAGCGCAGTGCCGGCCTTCACATCGTGTTTGACGGGTTGTCCCATCACTAATTCATAGTGCTTGGTTGGCAAGCCCAGTCCCGGACGAATAGCGCGCAGGTTCTGCGGCGTCAGGATATCGCCAGCTTTCATGTCTTTGGTAATGTACAAGGAGCGGCGGAACATTAACGATTTCTTTTCTTTTTCGGTGACGCCATAACTGATCTTGCCCAGTGCCTGCCAGGCGCGCTCCGTTTCAACGACCAGCGATTGCATTTCGTGCGGTTCCATGGAAAAGGATGAGTCAACACCACCATCGGCCCGGTTCAGCGTGAAGTGTTTTTCAATCACAGTTGCACCAAGTGCCACGCTGGCAATCGACACGCCCACGCCCATGGTATGGTCAGACAAGCCAGCTTCGCAATCAAACATCGCGCGTAAATGTGGAATCGTCAGAATATTAGTATTTTCCGGCGTAGCAGGATATGTACTGGTGCATTTAAGCAAGATCAAGTCCTTGCAACCGGCTTCGCGCGCAGCGCGCACCGTCTCATCCAGTTCTGCGATGCTGGCCATGCCGGTCGAGATAATTAATGGTTTACCAGTGGCGGCCACGCGGCGTATCAATGGCAGATCGGTATTCTCAAACGAGGCGATCTTGTAGCAATCCATGTCCAGTGTTCCCAGGAAATCGACCGCCGTATCATCGAACGGAGTGCTGAACGGAATCATTCCCAATTCACGAGCGCGATCAAAAATCGGCTTATGCCACTCCCACGGCGTATAGGCTTCACCATACAGCTTGTACAGGGAAGTTCCTGTCCACAAACTATTCGGATCACTGATATGAAATTCACGTTCGTCCAGATCGAGCGTCATGGTATCGGGTGTATACGTCTGAATTTTCAGCGCATGCGCTCCCGTTCTTGCAGCCGCCTCGACGATTTCCAGCGCACGTTCCAGCGACTGGTTGTGATTACCGGACATTTCGGCAATCACGAAAGGTGGATGATTCTTGCCTATCAGGCGGTTACCAATTTTGATGGAGTCAGTCATATTGCAACACCTTCTTAAAATAGCTAGTGGAGTCTCTTGCATAATCAACAGCAAGGAACAGACGGTGCGAAGGCTGGTTATCGGCCAGTACTTCCGCCCGTATTATTGTTATATCAGAACGCATATTGCGCAGCCATTGTTCCGCACTGGCAAGCAGTTCAGAACCGCGACCATGCTTTTGCATACCCGGTGAGAGATAAATGATACTTCCGTACTGTTTTGCACTACGTCAAAACAAACCATGCCAACTGGTTGGCCATCGTACTGCTGGCCAACGATCATGGTTCTCCAGCGGAGTGGGCGCGCTGTTGCGCGACACCGCGCGAATCGAATCATGATTGCGCCAAGGCATCAAGTTGGCCGAATCCGCCTCACTGGCAGCATGCAAGACAACCGAGCACATACCGAGCTTACGCGCCACGCGTGCTGCGCCACATCCATCAACTATGGCATGGCTTTGCTGTGACAGGAACTGCCGCAAGGCCGGATTATCAAGCAAGGAGGTCTAATGGAGCAGCAACCGTTCCTCCAATTCAGGCCCTAGACGAATATCCGGTGCATACACCAGGCCACCGAGCGCGGCGTCATCAACCAGTTGTCGTTGATTTTCGGCCACGGACAAAGTCAGGCTCGGCAAGCCCAGGCTGCAACGCTCCCACATCGCCGTCCCGCCGGCACCAATGGCAAGGTCGGCTGCCGCCGTCAATTCAGCCATGCGCGAGGTCTGTACATGGCAAATAAAACCGTGCTGCAAGCATACATCTTCAATCGCCTCGCGCGCCGGATGATGCGTGCCAATCACCACATCGACCTGTATGTCCGGCCGGCTTGCCCGGACCAGCGCGGCGATGGCCGGCATCGTGTAATTACCTGCATCGATACCGCCAAAGAACACCAGAACACGGCTTACCGCAGCCCCCCGCGGACCACACTCAGCGCGCCAGTGGACAAACTCATTCCTCAGCAAGGCATGTTTAGGCCCCAGCAACATTAAACAAGCCGACGGCAGCAAGCCGTCGTAACGTTGCCGCATATCATGATAATAGTTTTGATCCAACAAAATATTGCAATCGTGCGCGCGGTCAGCCAGGTCATCGATTACCATGATCTTCTGCACAAACGCCCTGGCCGCCTGCTCCCAGCGCGCATCAAGTGCGTAATGATCGACAATGACCCAGTCCGCTGTGGGCCGTTCCGACAGCAGCGCGCGCACCTCGGTAAGCTCTTGCTCTAGAGGAACCCCCAGCCACGCCATATGCGGAGGCGACATACCCGCCTCCGTTGTCTCACTGGGCTCAGCTGCTGCGAGGCTGAGTACCTCGAATTGCTGTGCGCGAAGCCAGTCAATATAGTTGCCCGGAAGTTCCCGACAAATGAAGGTGATCGTCGCTCCACGCGACCTGAGCTCTTCGGCCAAGGTCGAGCAGCGCATGACATGTCCGCCTCCCATGTGCAAGGAGGCATCCACGCGAATAACGACGGAACTATTCATCGTACCTTGAACAGTGGTTCCAGCGGCTTGCAACGCAACATACTTTCCAGATTACCATCCTTGACGCCAGCAACCAGCATGGGCACTATTTCTTCATAGGCAGCAAACAGTTTTCCGAGATCGCTGTCGCTATGGCTATAGTTGACGTTATGCGTACCGAAAGTCAAAATACCGCGCGCCAGCATTTCTTGCATGAACAAGGTCTTGATCTGCCATTGCGTATAGGGGCCAGCATCCTTGATCAACACAAAGCTCCAGCTTGGATGGCCAGCAATACTCATGATGTGCTGTGCGGCATTCGCCTCGATGATGGCATTGATACGGTCGATAATTTTCTGGCCCTGCTCCCGGATCCTCGCCACTACCGGTTCGCGCTGCAGTTTCTCCATCGTCGCTAGGGCCGCCGCCAGCGACAGCGTTTCGCCTCCGAAGGTAAACGAAAAGAAAATCTCGTCCATCAGCTTCATCACATCGGCCCGGCCAGCCACAGCCGATACCGGATAGCCATTCGCCAGTCCCTTGCCGAAGGTCGCCAGGTCAGGTGTGACGCCGAACAGTTCTTGCGCGCCACCATTGGCGTACCGGAAACCCGTGATGGTTTCATCGAAGATCAACAGAGCGCCGTGCTTATGGGCCAGCTCCTTGACCCCCTCCAGGAAGGCGTCCTTCGGCTGGTACACATTCATCGGCTCAAGAATCACGGCCGCAATCTGCCCGGGGAAATCGGCGAACAACTTTTCAAGTGATGCCAGATCGTTATACGCAAACGTATGCGTCAACTCACGTGTAGCGACTGGCACACCGCGGTTGCGCGCGGTCGAACCAATATACCAGTCCTGCCAGCCATGGTAGCCACATACAGCCACATGCTCTCGATTGGTGTAGGCGCGCGCCAAACGAATGGCGCCGGACGTGGCGTCCGAACCATTTTTCCCGAAACGCACCATCTCAGCGCAAGGAACGATTTCGCAAATTTTTTCAGCGACCAGCATTTCAATCTGATGCGGCAGGCTGAAAATCACTCCCTCATCCAATTGCGCTTTCACCGCGTTGGTCACATCCTCGTCGTTGTAGCCCAACGTGATAGAGGCCAGGCTGCTGATGAAATCGATGTACTCGTTGCCATCAACATCCCATACATGGCTACCCTTGCCGCGTTGAATAAAATACGGCGAAACACCAAAAGGATATTGCGTTTTGCTCTTGCTGAAAGTCTGAGAGCCGAGCGGGATCGTTTTAAGGGCGCGTTCCAATAATTCCTCAGAGCGTTGATAGCGTGTAGACATATTAGTTCTCAATAGTGTGGGTGATAATCGATACGGCATCGGCAGCGAGTGATTTCTGCAATCCCTCGTTACGTCCATGCATGGTGTTCCAATTTGCTAATTCAGGGCGCCGCTCCAACAGCAACAAGACGTCCTGCATGGAAAAGCGCTTGTTTTCCCGATAAAGTGCTTCATAAATAATGGAAACCAGCTCAAAATCTTTCGGCTCATCCACGGTCCAGCGCAAATGCGACCAATCCCTTACACTGCGGTACACGCCAACCTTGTAACGTTGCGCCTGCTGGTGGATAAAGGGTGTGACATGCTCGCGCTGCGACGGCAGGCGCGCCTCTTGCCACGCATCATCCAGGCAAGAGGCACGGAAAATCTCCACATCGAGTCCATCTGGATAGGTGGCCTCGACACAATTGCTGACATAGTCGTAGTCACCTGCTAGATAAAAAGTGATAACCTCATCGATCAATGCTGGATCGGTCAGTGGACAATCGGCCGTTAAACGGACTATATGTTCAGGAGAAAACGTTTGCGCTGCCTGGTGAAAACGCTCAAGCACGTCATTCAAATCGCCCCTGAAACAATCAATACCATTTGCCTGACACAATGCTTCAATGGCGTCATCCGGCGCTTCACTGCTGGTGGCCACCAGCAAGTGATCGATCTGGCGTACGTCACGCAAGCGCTCAAGCTGACGCAGCAGCATCGGCTCGCCCAACAAAGGCATGAGCACCTTGCCTGGCAGCCGCGACGACGAAACACGAGCTTGCAATATTGCAAGTATCATTACTTCTCCTTTGTCTGTTGCCACAAGGCAGGATTGACGATCCTTTCATCGCTGATCGCAAAGGCCTCATAGCCCACATGCTCTCCGCCCGCAGCCATATATCCCGCCGCCATGCATATTTCTTGCAGTTGCACACTAGAATTGACGCCACAAACGACTTGGTCGATTTCTTCCAGGCCAGTCACAAAACCCAGCGCGGCTTGCAGCGGCGTCAAGCCTTGCGCAGCGATACAGCGGTGATAGGTAGCCAGGTGCTCGCGCACGCCATCAAAATGTGCCGGTAGATCGCAGGGCTCCATCAATAGCAAACCTTGCAGGAAAACAGAGCGGGCATGTATTTCAACACCCGCTTGCTTCAACTTGCGTAAATGGCCGGCATGCAACAGACGCTGATCTAGTACATTGATGGGCAATTGAATCAGATCGATCGGAAAACGCGCCAACACGGCATCAATCTGCTGCCCGGTATATACGGACACCCCAATTTTTCTCACCAGGCCACGCGCCTTCAACTGCACCATGCGTTCCATCAATACTTCGCCACCAGGCAACAGCAAATCATCCACCCGGTGTATCAGCAGGCCATACACAGCGGTGCGCTGCAGTTTCAGCAACGAGACATGCAAACTCTCTTCCAGTTGTTGCGCATCAACAGCACCTAACACGGCTCCGGAAAACTGCGGCGTCTTGGTCACGATATCGAAAGACGTGTCTGCCGCCATGGTACGTCCGAGCACAGCTTCGCTATCACCGTATAGCGCCGCAGTATCGATCAATTTCAATTTCAGCTCGGCCGCAGCTGCCAAAATGGCTGCAACTTCCAACTGACAGACCTTGCCCGCCGCATTTGCAATACCATAATCGAGTCCGAACTGTACTGCACCCAATCCAATTTTCATTTCAGCGCTTTCCGCAAGGCCTCGATCACGCGATCCTGCTGCTCTTCCGTAAAGGTGGCATACATCGGCAAGCTGATAGCTTGTGCATAATAATGCTCCGCTTCCGGAAAATCGCCAGGTTTGAAGCCTTTTGCTTGATAGTAAGGCTGGGTATGCACAGGAATATAGTGCAGATTGACACCAATTGACTGCGCGCGCAGCGCGTCAAAGATGGTGCGGTGTGACTGTGTCAGGCGCTCGGTTTGCAGGCGAATTACGTACAAGTGCAAGCCCGAATAGCCATCCGTATGCTGCCATGGCGTAATAACCGGCAATTCCGCCAGCAATGTATCATAGCGACGCGCCATAGCATGGCGGTAGGCCACGAATTCATCGAGCCGAGCCATCTGGCTCAAGCCGAGTGCCGCCTGCATATCCGTCATACGATAGTTGTAACCGAGTGTGATCTGCTGATAATACCAGGCGCCATCGGGCGCATGCGTCATCTGCTCCGGATCGCGCGTAATGCCATGGCTACGCAGTTGCTGCAAGCTGATCGCCAGATCCGCATTCTGTGTCGTGGCCATACCGCCTTCGGCGCTGGTGATAATTTTCACTGGGTGAAAACTGAAAACGGTAATGTCGCTATAGCGGCAATTGCCGATCGGCTCACCACGATATTTTCCGCCGATCGCATGCGAAGCGTCTTCGATAATCTTGAAGCCATATTCCTGGCTCAGGGCATAGATGGCGGCCATATCACAAGGCTGGCCCGTCAAATGCACGGGAATCAGCACTTTCGGCAAACGCCCGGCTTGTTTCGCCTGCGCAAGCTTTTGCGTCAATGCCTCGATGCTCAGATTGTAGGTACGGGCATCAATATCGACAAAATCAATATCAGCGCCACAATATAAAGCGCAATTGGCGCTGGCAACAAAAGTATTCGGACTGGTCCAGACCAGATCCCCCGGGCCGACACCCAAGGCCAGGCACGCGATGTGCAGGGCACTGGTCGCGCTATTGACAGCCACCGCATGGGGGACACAGCAATACTCTGCCACCGATTGCTCAAACGCCGGCACTGCCGGCCCCTGTGTCAGAAAGTCAGAGCGCAAGACATCGACCACCGCCTGAATGTCGGCCTGAGAGATATCTTGTCGGCCATATGGAATCATTGTCATGTTTTACACGGTATGAGTTGGGTCGACGTGAGTCTGGATCAGCTCGCGCAATTGCTCTTTTGTCAAGAAATCAGTATTGCTACCGCTGTCGTAGCAGAATCCCGGCGGTACCAGCTTGGCACCCATCTTGTCACAATATTCCTGCGTCGAGTACTTGGCACTCATCGGCAAGATGGCGTAATAGCTACCCATATCAACGGTATTGAAACTGTCGCTGGAGGTAATCATCTCTTCATGGATCTTTTCACCTGGACGCACGCCGACGACCGGGAAGCTGCATTCAGGTCCAATTGCTTCGGCTACATCGGTGATGCGGTAGGAAGGGATCTTCGGCACCAGAACCTCACCGCCCCATGCGTTCTCAAGGGACCACAGCACCATATCCACGCCCTCTTGCAGGCTGATATTAAAACGGGTCATAGCCGTATCGGTAATCGGCAGCACGCCCGTCGCGCGGCGTTCCAGGAAGAACGGAATCACCGAACCGCGGCTACCCATGACGTTGCCATAACGGACGACGCTGAAACGCAAGTCGCGATTGCCAACGATATTGTTGGCGGCAACGAACAGTTTGTCAGAGCACAGCTTGGTGGCGCCATACAGATTGATAGGCGCAGCCGCCTTGTCGGTGGACAGGGCAACCACACGCTGCACCTTGGTATCCAGGCAAGCCTCAATCAGGTTTTGCGCACCCAGCACATTGGTCTTGATGCATTCGAAAGGATTATATTCCGCAGCCGGCACTTGTTTCAGTGCAGCCGCGTGGATCACGATATCGATACCTTCCAGCGCGCGGCGCAGGCGGGCCTCATCGCGAATATCGCCAATGAAATAACGAATACCGGCATATTTTTCATCCGAAAATTCATGCGCCATTTCAAACTGTTTCAATTCATCGCGCGAAAATACCACAAGACGTTTGATCGTTGGATAGCGTTCCAGCACGGTTTTCACGAATGCTTTGCCGAATGAACCGGTTCCACCGGTAATGAGAATAGACTTATCTGATAACATTTTTATATTTAACTTAAATTGAATGACAAAATTAAGACGGAGTACAGCCTCAGAATACTTTGACAATATTAATCAATTGAAAGAATTCATTTACATATACCATGCTATTTCGCAGCCATATTGCGAGCGCCTCCGGACAATCCGAAAAATGGAGCACCTGGCTGCACACCTGATGCGACAATTGACAACGCATCAAAAACATAGCCAGTAAAGAAAATGAAATATTTCTTCAAAAATAGAGAAATGAGGCAAACTTTTATTTTCAGCAACTCTCGAATGTTGACTTATTTTTTAAAAAAGTACTTTATTGACAACAAAAATTAGCGAAATTAGAACTAGCAAGAAATATTTTTCATTGCCATCTTAAAATTTCCACCACATTTTAACATTATTGAGTAGTCTAAAATGCGGTTTTTCGCTAAAAAACACCTCCTGACGTGCATTCCATGTTGCCCACAATCACATCACCACGCACATCTCAATAAAGAAAAATAGATACAGCTGGTTTCAATCAGGACTCCATGCATAGGCGCAAAGCCTCTTTCCACTCAGGTAAATCGCAGAACACTTGCCGCAGGTGTTCGCTCGATAACAAGGAAGAAGCCGGGCGAGGAGCGGGCAAGGGATACTCACTCGTCGTAATTGCCCTTATCTGTGGCGAGGATGCGAGAGCGGCATTTCGAAGGATTTCCTCAGTAAAACCAGCCCATGTGGTGCGGCCTTGCGCACTCAAGTGATATACACCGCCATGACGGCGCCACCAGTCCGCCCGATCTCCTTCTATCCGCGCCACGATATGCGCTGTAACATCAGCAATCGTACGACACCAGGTCGGTGCGCCATACTGATCCCCAACGATACGCAACTCAGGACGCTCCTGCGCCAAGCGCAGCACGGTCAACAGAAAATTCTTGCCGCGCATCCCATACACCCAACTGGTGCGCAAGATCAGATGATCGATGCCTACCGCCTGAATTGCTTGCTCTCCAGCCAACTTGCTTCGTCCATAGACATTGATCGGTGCTGTTGCATCCTCTTCCGAATAAGGCTCGCTTTTTGCCCCATCGAACACATAGTCGGTCGAATAATGAATCATGGCCGCATCCAGCTTGCGAGCCTCCTCAGCCATCAACCCTGGCGCGCGAGCGTTGATCAGCATGGCCAATTCAGGCTCACACTCCGCCTGGTCTACTGCCGTATAAGCGGCTGGATTCACAATCAAGTCAGGCTTGACTGCACGGATGACGTCGCGCACCTGGTCCAGGTTTGACAAATCCATTTGCGCACGGCCAGGAGCGACGATATCACCGAGGCCCTGCAAACTGCGGAACAATTCATATCCGACTTGACCAGTACCACCTGTCAACAAGATTTTCATGCAAATACCTCTGCATTGGCCAGCAATACGCCCGCATGGTCCTTGCCCGATAGCAGTGGCTCCCCATCGAGCGGCCATTCGATGCCGATGGCAGGGTCATTCCATCGGAGGCTGCGTTCGAATTGCGGCGCCCAGTAATCGGTCGTTTTGTACAGGAATTCGGCCGATTCGCTGGTTACCATAAAGCCGTGCGCACAACCAGGCGGTATCCATAACTGTCGCTTATTTTCGGCGGAAAGGAGAATTCCCACCCAGTGACCGAAAGTCGCAGAACTCGTGCGTAAGTCTACTGCAACATCAAACACCTCGCCGGCTACGACGCGCACCAGCTTACCTTGTGTCTGCTGAATCTGGTAATGCAAACCACGCAATACATTTTTGGCGGACCTTGAGTGATTATCCTGAACAAAATGGGTACTAACGCCCGTTAGCTCCTGAAATTGTTTCTGGTTAAAGCTTTCGTAGAAAAAACCACGATCATCGCCGAACACCTTCGGCTCGATTATCATTACGTCGGCAATCGCCGTCTTTTGAATTTGCATAATAATTAATTAAAATACTTCTTCATTTAACAAACGCAGCAAATATTGACCATAGCTATTTTTTTTCAACGATTGCGCAAGCTTGCTCAATTGCTCAGCATCAATATACTTACGACGGAAAGCTATTTCTTCCGGGCAAGCCACTTTCAAGCCCTGTCGGTTCTCAATCGTGGCTATAAATTGCCCGGCCTCCAGCAATGACTCATGTGTTCCCGTGTCGAGCCACGCCATGCCACGCCCCATATGTTCGACAGTCAACTCGCCACGTTGCAGATAAACCTGATTAACATCGGTAATTTCCAGCTCGCCGCGCGCCGATGGCCGGATTGACGCAGCGATGTCCGCAATCTGCTTGTCGTAGAAATACAAGCCTGTGACCGCATAATGTGACTTGGGCTGCAAGGGCTTTTCTTCGATACTGACGGCGCGTCGCCGCGCGTCAAACTCAACTACACCATAGCGTTCGGGATCCTGCACATGATACGCAAATACCGTAGCCCCCTCCGTACGACAGGATGCCGCAAGCAGTTGGGATTCGAAATCGTGTCCGTAATAGATGTTATCGCCCAGAATAAGGGCAGACGGCGCGTCGCCGATAAATTCCCGACCGATGATGAAGGCTTGCGCCAGACCATCAGGCGAAGGTTGCACAGCGTAGCTTAGCTCCAGCCCCCATTGGCGTCCATCACCCAGCAACTCCTGAAAGCGGGGGGTGTCTTGCGGCGTCGAGATAATTAAGATTTCGCGGATACCCGCCAGCATCAGGGTCGTCAGCGGATAGTAAATCATCGGTTTGTCATACACAGGCAATAACTGCTTCGAAACAGCCATCGTGACCGGATACAAGCGGGTACCCGACCCACCCGCCAGGATAATTCCCTTACGCGGCGTACTCATAACGTTGGCTCCGTGATGGCGCGTTGCGCATAGTTCTGCTGGACCCAGCTCAAATACGCCCCTGACTGGATATTCTGCACCCAGTCCTGATGATCGAGATACCACTGCACCGTCTTGGCGATGCCGCTTTCAAAGGTCTCCACTGGCTTCCAGCCAAGTTCACGTTCAATCTTGCGCGCATCGATCGCATAGCGACGGTCGTGCCCCGGACGATCCGCGACATAAACAATCTGGATACGGTAAGACGCTCCGTCCTGCCTTGGATCGAGCCGGTCAAGAATGTCGCACAATTCATGCACGACGCTCAGATTGGTCATTTCATTCCAGCCGCCGACATTGTAAGTTTCGCCGATGGCACCCTGCTCCAGTACCCGGCGTATGGCCGCGCAGTGATCACCGACATACAGCCAGTCCCGCACCTGCTGACCATCGCCATAGATAGGCAGGGCCTTGCCAGCACGGGCGTTGGCGATCACTAACGGGATCAATTTTTCAGGGAAATGACATGGCCCGTAGTTATTGGAACAATTCGTCGTCAGCGTAGGCAAGCCATAGGTGTGATGGTAAGCACGCACCAAATGATCCGATGCCGCCTTGGTGGCAGAATACGGGCTGTTCGGTGCGTACGGCGTCGTTTCGGCAAACGGCGCATCATCCGGCCCTAACGTGCCATACACTTCATCAGTGGAGACGTGCAAAAAACGAAAAGCGAGGCGCTCCGCATCTGGCAACGCCGACCAATAACAGCGCACGGCCTCGAGCAAATTGAAGGTTCCGTTGACATTCGTCTCAACAAACGCTGCCGGCCCAAGAATGGAGCGATCGACGTGACTCTCTGCAGCAAAATGCAGCACGGCACGCGGCCGATACTGCTTCAGCAGGGCTGCCACCTGAGTCGTGTCGCCGATGTCACCGTGAACAAAAATATGCCGAGAATCGCCATTCAAGGAATGCAGATTTTGCAGATTGCCAGCATACGTCAACTTGTCAAGGTTAATCACCGATTCATTGCCATGCGCCAACCAATCCACCACAAAATTGGAACCAATAAAACCGGCGCCGCCACTTACTAATATCATATTAATGCCCTATTTAACTCTGCACACCAGAACCGACCATTTTAAACGAAGTCCACCCTCCAGACTGTGCTGAACAACAAGACATGGCTTAATAACTTTCGGGTAACATATTGCGTCGTAATTTATGTGCCAGGCATCTCGTCAGGCCATAAAAATGGCACACTTCTCAACTTTTAAATTTATAGCAAGACATCACGACCGTTTCGAGTTTTCCACAGGCGGATGGCATGCTCACCGTTGCGGCACCCGCAATAGGGTGAAGTGACAAATGCTGCGCAGTAGCGCAAAGGTAATCTTCTTTGTTGACAAAGCCTCCCAGCTGCGCACCAGGCATCAGAAAAAACCGGTTAGCCATTCATACCTCGGGCTGGGCAAGACACCCTGGCACTAACTCATCGGCACCCGACCCAAGCCCCATAACAGCAATGCCTCCTTGTCTTCTTCACGCCTTACAGAATGTAACGTCGATGGGAGCTACGCATCGCAAAGCACATCCCCCAAAGGGCAAGCTGGCGCCTGACTTGACGTTCTCGCCCCTACACTGGATAGTGTAGAAATATGTTGCCTACGCCCGGCATCGCCTCCCTTATGATATACGCGCGCGCCGCTTGCGCACCATGGAAATAGCAAGCTTTTACACCTTGTCACAATTGCCTATGATGAATTACCCACAACCCCTTATAATGTTGTCCGCTGGGCTTAGTATCTGTGCCGAACTGAGCAATCTCAAGGAATTTTTTTCTTATGTTCAACTTTTAGCTGCAGTTCCCTTTATTTCTCACCCAGTCTCAGCGCAGCTGTCCAGCCATTAAAAATCAATGATTTGCAAAATACTTCCGTTAAAAACATCATGACTCATTGGGAATTCCGCGCAGAACGCGACCTTTGACGCATTAACGAAAATCTTCAAACTTTGCAGCCAATAAATTTTAAGTTTCCTCACAATAACAGCAGGGACGTAAAATTACCCCAATAACTCTGCACAATTGAAAGCAACAAATGCCTATCGAAAAAAGTGATATAAAAGAAGAAATTCAAAAAAAACACGATGAGTCAGTCTCAATAGATAAAGGCAGCGCCGAACTTAATCTGACAGATCTCGCCGTCATATTATGGCGTGCGCGCGGAATGGTTGCTGGCATTACAATTCTGACCATGGCATTGACGCTCACCACCACCATTTTGACAGGAAAGTATAAGAGTGAAGGTTTTTTCCAGTTTGGCGGCGCAATCCCGATAGTAAAGGTTGTGGATAAGCTGACCAAGGAGCCACCTCCGGGAATCAGCCTGTCGAACTATAAACGTTATGAAGCAGTTTATAGCAGCGCCGAAAAGTATTCTGATTTTTACGTACAAAATAAACTTGCAGGAGACGTCAGTGCCGAATCGCTGCTACAGAAAATCAATTCGCGCGAAGGCATTGGCAATCTGATTGAACCAATTTTCCCGTTTACAAAGCTTGATGCCAAAAAACTTGGCATGGAATCCAACAAAGATGAAAGCAATAATATCATCGGCTTGCGGATTAATTATTCAGCAGCAACGCCGGATATGGCACGCAATACCGTTTTACTATTAGGTCGCTATGTGATGGACGCTATCATATATCAAACTTACTCTGACATCTTGCGCTTCAAGGATATTGAAATATCCACAAAAATTACTAAACTCGATAATGAAATTATCGAGTCAAATGAGAAACTTGAAGAGTTGTTGCGAAAAAACCGTGATTTGAAATCTATCATCTCTCGCTATCCCGCCGCCACAGAGCAGGGAGCACGTCAGGTCGTCTCGGTAACCGAAGAAACCGCTCGCTACCTTTCGCCAACCGCCCAATTAACAACTAATGAAGTTGAAGTTGCGGAAACGAAAGAGAAACTGTTAAAAATCCAGCGCGACAAGACACAAACGACCATATTAGGTGAGTATTACAGAAACACTAAAGCTCTGCTAGATGGAAGCAAATCCGGCGAAGCCGTTCTGCGTGGTCTTGAACCTATCAAGATAGCCACCTTCAAGGGCAAGGATCTGGATAATGAAATTATCAAGGAAGTTTTCAACCGGCTTACCATTGAAAATCAGACCGCGAATAACATATATTTAGAAAAGAGCCGTTTTATTGCCGGGCCAGACATGCCTCAACATCGCACAGTGAGCTTGTTGATAGCTTTATTGACGGGCCTGATCGTGGGATTCATATTGGCCGTAAGTGTTGTTGGCGGTCGTTTATGGTGGAAAAACAACACCCTGAAACTACAAAAGTAAACCCGGCACTACAGATGCGCCACGGGCATCCACGCTCATGGCGCAGCCTCTCCCCTTGGCAATCATCGATCCTGACGCCATACCTGCCTGATAATGATGTCGCACTCAAACATTGGAGACATCCACCCATATCTTGTATGCTCGCCAGGTGATGTAAAAAAACCGGCAATGCTCACAAGAGCGTTGCCGGTTTTTTTTATTCAGACTGGCTCAGAAAAAACTGGCCGGTCGATCTTCCCTACTTTTTTGCCACGCACAGGATACATTGCGTTGACACGGGAAGATATTATTGCTTCAACAATCCCCCCAGCAACGCCGCCACCTTCTGCTTTGGCTTCACTGGCATGGGCGCCGTGCTGCCGGCAACCGGGGCCGCGGCCTTGGCGGGTTCGTACGGTTTCAGGAACCAGGGATCGACCTTGTCGCGGCGGGCGCCGGCGCCAAAGGCGGGACGCGCGCCGCGCTCGGCGGAGCGGCTGTCGCGGCTCTCGCCGGCATGGCGGCTGTCGGCCGGGCGCGCGGGACGGCCTTCGCCGCCTTCGCTGCGGCGCGGCGGACGGCGCTCGTTGTCGCTGCTGCGCGCAGGTGCAGGCGAAAAGCCGCCCAGCTCACCGCGCTTGATGCTTTGCTTGATGAGTTTCTCGATGTCCGTCAGCAGGCGCTCGTCCTTGTCCGAATAGATGGAAATGGCGTCGCCCGAAGCGCCGGCACGGCCCGTGCGGCCGATGCGGTGCACATAGTCTTCCGCGTTGTACGGCAAGTCGAAGTTGATGACGCAAGGCAAGTCGGAAATATCCAGGCCGCGCGCCGCCACGTCGGTGGCGACCAGCACGTCGATTTCGCCCTTCTTGAACGCTTCCAGCGCCGCCATGCGTTCCTGCTGGCTCTTGTCGCCGTGAATCGCCGTGGCGCTCATGCCTTCCTGCTCCAGCACGCGGGCCAGGCGCGAAGCGCCGATCTTGGTGTTCGAGAACACGATGACCTGCTTCAGGTCGCGCT
Source organism: Janthinobacterium sp. GW821-FHT03A03 (assembly GCF_059421435.1). Lineage (NCBI taxonomy): Bacteria > Pseudomonadati > Pseudomonadota > Betaproteobacteria > Burkholderiales > Oxalobacteraceae > Janthinobacterium > Janthinobacterium sp. GW821-FHT03A03. The sequence continues at coordinate 670,481 of NZ_JBWKUZ010000001.1, forward strand.
GGCGCAGCAGATGGGCTACCAGGGCATGCTTCTGGTCTTCCGGCACCTTGTAGACCACTTGCGTGACCTTGTCGGCCGTCTGGTTGCTGCGCGCCACTTCGATCGTCAGCGGATCGTTGAGGAAAGTACCGGCCAGCTTCTTGATTTCTGGCGAGAACGTGGCCGAGAACATCAGGTTCTGGCGTTGTTTCGGCAGCAAGTTGATGATGCGTTGCAAGTCCGGCAAGAAACCCATGTCCAGCATGCGGTCCGCCTCATCCATGACCAGCATCTGCACTTGCCCCAGGCTGATGTTCTTTTGCTCGATATGGTCGAGCAGGCGACCCGGCGTGGCGATGACGATTTCCACGCCGCCCCGCAGGATCACCGTTTGCGGTTTCATGTCCATGCCGCCGAAGACGACGGTCGAGCGCAGCGGCGTGTGCTTGGCGTAGGCCTTGACGTTTTCCGCCACCTGCACCGCCAGTTCGCGCGTCGGCGTGAGGATCAGCGCGCGCACCGGATGGCGCGCGGGCGACATGCTGCTGCTGGCGTGGGCCAGCAGCAGCTGGATGATCGGCAGCGAGAAGCCGGCCGTCTTGCCGGTACCCGTCTGCGCGGCACCCATCACGTCGCGGCCCTGCAGCACCACGGGAATGGCTTGCTCCTGGATCGGCGTGGGATGGGTATAGCCCTGCTCGGTCAAGGCGCGCTGGATTTCAGGGGCCAGGCCAAAATCGGCAAAACTCACGGTGCGGGCGGCAATGGGGGCGGGAGGTGCAACAGGGACCGCTGCGGCGGCTGGCGCCGCGTCAGTGGCAATCGCCGGGCTAGGCGTAGGAGTCGATTCAGTTTCAGACATAAATTTTCTGGTGTGCCTCCGCACTGCGGAAGCCATGCTTTCTCAATAAACAACATTTCGGGGCGCAGACAGCTTCGTTTTGCAAGCCATAAAGCATCGTTCTTGCGGCACCTCAGTGCTCCGGGACATGCTGTATGGCGAGTGCGGGAGCGTTAGGGAGGCGTGCTGCGATGGCGGCGGAGATCGCGCCGGCGGAACATCGCGCGCAGAAGATACAATATCAGTGCTGTAAACGATACCCTAATTCACCGCAACTGTACACGGAAACCGTGATTTTTGAGCAAAAAGCGTTCCAGCGACAGCCCGCCCGAATGCCGTATCATGCCTGCTCTGACGCCCTTGCCGCCCGCTCCCGCCACCATGTCCACTGTTTCCCGTCCGCACGATCCCCAGCCCCAGCCGCCCGTCAAGCCAGGCAATGACGAATGCTGCCACAGCGGCTGCACCTTTTGCGTGCTGGAAATGTACCAGGAAGACCTGGCCGCCTACGAGGACGCGCTGCGCGCATGGCAGCAGCGCCAGCAGGCGGCGGCCACGCCGCCTGCCAAAAAACACGCCAGGACAGCGCGCAAGGCCTCTTAAAAGCTTTCCCACTCGTCGGCGGGCGCCGTCGGACGCGCGGCGCGCGTAGTGGCGGCCAGTTGACGGGACGCCGGCATCGGCGCCGGCGAGCGCGCCGCCACGGCGGCCTTCACGGCCGGGCGCGGCGGGCGCACGGCGGCGCTGGCGGCATCGAGCTTGAAGATGCTGACCACCTCGCTCAGGCTGGCAGCCTGCTCCTGCATCGATTCGGCCGCCGCGGCCGCCTCTTCGACCAGGGCCGCATTTTGCTGGGTCACCTGGTCCATCTGGGCAATCGCCTGGTTGACTTGCTCGATGCCGGCGCTCTGCTCGTTGCTGGCGGCCGTGATTTCGCTCATGATGTCCGTCACGCGCGTGATGCTGGCCACGATGTCATCCATCGTGCGGCCAGCCTGATCCACCAGCCGGGAACCCGCTTCGACCTTGTCGACCGAGTCGCCGATCAGGACCTTGATATCCTTGGCCGCCGCGGCCGACCGTTGCGCCAGGTTGCGCACTTCGGTGGCCACCACGGCAAAGCCGCGCCCCTGCTCGCCCGCGCGCGCCGCCTCGACGGCCGCATTCAGCGCCAGGATGTTGGTCTGGAAAGCGATGCCGTCGATGACGGCGATGATGTCGACGATCTTGCGCGACGATGCATTGATCGACGCCATCGTGCCCACCACTTCGCTGACGACCTTGCCGCCCTCGACGGCGATGCTCGACGAGGTTTGCGCCATGGTATTGGCCTGGCGCGCATTGTCCGCATTCTGCTTCACGGTCGACGTCAGCTCCTCCATCGACGAGGCCGTTTCTTCCAGTGAACTGGCCTGCTCTTCCGTCCGCGATGACAGGTCCTGGTTGCCGGCCGCGATCTGGCTCGATGCCGTGGCGATGGTATCGGTGCCGCTGCGTACCTGGCCCACCAGATTCTGCAGGCTGGCGTTCATGTCCTTCAGCGCATGCATCAACTGTCCCGTTTCATCTTGCGATTGCACAACAATATGCGCCGTCAAATCGCCGGACGCCACCTGGCGCGCCACGCCGACAGCCTCGATCAGCGGGCGCGACACGCTGCGCGCCACCCACAGCGCCAGCAGCATGCCGACCGCCACGATCCCCACCAGCAGGCCGATCAGGCTGGCGCGCGATGCGGCATAGGTGGCGTCGGCGCTGGCGCTCGAGCGCACGCCGCCGTCGGCATTGATGCTTACCAGCTTGTCGAGGACCACCATCATGTCCGCCATGACCTTGGCGGAAGGCCCCACGGCCAGCGCGCGCGCCTCTTCCTTTTTCATCTCGCGCGACAGGCTCAGCATGGTCGCGTGCAGGCGCATGAATTCATCGTTAAGCGCCAGGAAACGCTCGAAGAGTTCCTTTTCGCCCGGTTCGGAAATCAGAGTGCGGTATTTGTCGCCGTCCGTCTTCAGCCTGGCCTGGGTTTCCGTCATGCGCGTTTCGTTGAGCGCCATGTCGGAATCCGCGGCCGCCAGCATGTGCGCCAGTTCCCAGCGGCGTAAATCGCTGACATCGCCGCGCATGGACATGGCCGCCAGCACGCTGGGCATCCAGTTGGCGGACAGGTCGGTCGACGCGTCATTGATGCGCGCCATGGAAAAAATCGCCGACACGCCCAATGCCGCCGTCAGCAGCAGTACGGCGCCAAACGACAAGATCAGCTTGGTGGCTATTTTCAGATCAAAAAACCATTTCATGCGTTGCTTCCTTCGATAATCAAACGGGCGATAAACAGCAAATAAACAGGCAACAGCCAGGCGATAAGCGGGCGAGATGGAAACACGCGGGCAAGGCACGGCGAGCCAGGGAGGCGGACAAGAGAATTTCCGCACTGCAACATTTTATCACCGCGCCTCCTGGACGCAGTCCGGTTTGATCGCCATGCGCGGCTAAAGTTCGCTTTATACCGCTTCATGTCACATTTTTGCCAAATCGCCGGACGAAAAATGAAGAAAAAACGGCGTAGGAGTCGGATGACACGAGGCAATGTTCCTAGCCTACATAAGCACGTCGGCTCATCCGATGCCCGTGCGCGCCCCCTCGTCTTATAGTGGATACAACATTCAGCACAACGCTAGCAAGCCGGAAGCGCAGCGCCATCCAACAAAATCAGAAGACGAGGCCATATCATGTACAAAGCTTATAGCAACCTGACCCCAGCAACGAACAGCCACGCCGTATCCCCGCATGGCTGGGAAGCCCCCCTGGCCAAAGCCCCGGCCACGCCCATGATCAGCATCACCGGCGCCCAACAAAACGAATTGCTGCGCGCCCTGTCGCGCACCGACCTGGAACGCCTGTTTTGCCAACTGGAACTGGTCGCCTTACCTGCGGGCAAGCACCTGTTCGATTGCGGCGGAAAAATTGAATATACGTATTTCCCCACCAACGCCATCGTTTCCCTGCTGTATGTGATGGAAGACGGCGCCACCACCGAGATCGCCGTCGTCGGCCGCGAAGGCGTGGCGGGCGTGGTGCTGTACGAAGCCGAACGGGCCACCTGCACGGCCATCGTGCAAAGCGCCGGCTACGGCTACCGCCTGAAAACGGCTTTCCTGCGCGAAGTGTTCAATGAAGGCGGCGCCCTGGCACAATTGCTGATGCGCTACACCAGCGCCATGTTTGCGCAGATGGCGCAGAACGTCGTCGGCGGCCGCCATTGCAGCATCGAACAAAAGCTGTGCCGCTGGCTGCTGGACCGCCTCGACCGCTCCCTGTCGAACGAGCTGAAGGTCACGCAGGACACCATGGCCAACATGCTGGGCGTGCGCCGCGAAAGCGTCACCGTCACGGCACGCAAGCTGCAGGACGAAGGCTTGATCCAGTATCGCCGCGGCACCGTGGAAGTACTGGACCGCGAAGGCCTGGAAGCGGCTGCCGGCAATTGCTACAAAGCAGCCCGCGCCGGTTTTGAACAATTCCGCAGCGGAATCAGTGCACACAATTAAACCACGTCGCAAGGTGGTGCGGCAGGAAAGCAACACCTCGCACCACCATGCGCCACTTCGTCTTGCCTTACAACAATCCAGCCTCTATCATTCCCGCAGGAATTACCCAATGGAAACTTTTGTTTCCATTGGAATATTTAACGCGTAATGAGACCAACGACTGGAGTCAGTAAGCATGAAACAGCAACCCCTGATCGCCGCCTTGCTGGCTGGCATGTTCTGCGCAAGCCTAGCCCAGGCCGAAATGGCCGTCACAGCCGACCTGGGCACGACTGGCGTCGGCGCACACCTGAGCGTGCCGCTGCAATCGAATCTGCATGCCCGCTTCGGCGTCGGCTTCCTGAACTACTCCTACGACTCCAGTACCGAAGACGTCGACTACAAGCTGAAACTCAAGCTGCGCACCTTCGACGCCCTGCTCGACTACTTCCCCATGGACGGCGCATTCCGCGTGAGCGCCGGCGTGGTGTACAACGGCAACAAAATCGATGCCAAGGGCAAACCCAACAAGAATGGCAGCTACACACTGAACGGCAACACCTATACGGCGGCCAGCGCCGGCCAGCTCGACGGCACCATCGATTTCCGCAAAGCCGCCCCCTACATCGGCATCGGCTGGGGCAACCCGGTGAAAGAGGCTGGGTGGGGCATTTCCAGCGACATCGGCGTATTGTTCCAGGGGGCGCCAAAAACCTCGCTGCGCAATACCGGCTGCGACCCGCTGGTGTGCGCCGCCCTGAAAACGGACGTGGCCGCTGAAAATGACAAACTGGCCGACAAGGTCAAGGATTTCAAGGCATATCCGGTGCTGCGCATCAGCGCCAGCTACCGCTTCTAAGCTGGGGCCAACCCGCCTGGCATGATATCGAGGCACGCTGCGGCGTGCCTTTTGCATATTCAGGGTTCTTGAGGCCGCGCCGCAGGCCAGGTGCGGCATGGTGCAACTAATCCGTCGCGGCGCTGGCGACCAGCCACCAGCCCGGCCTGACATCGTCAAACGAGTAATATGCGGGCGCAAACGCCGCCTGGGCTGGATCATCAAAACTGCCCACCAGCAAGGCTACCGTCGGCGCATCGTCGATGGCGCCGATGGAACTGCCGCAAGCGGCGCAAAAGGCCCGGCTGGAATACTCGGAAGAACGATAGGTGGCCGGCGCGCCGGCTGTGCCCGTCCACCGTACTTGATCGCGCGCAAACTCCACCCATGCCACCGTCGGCGCGCCCGTGTGCTGCTGGCAATTGCGGCAGGAACAGCTGTGCGGATTGCTGCCCTCGCCTGTCACTTCGAAGCGCACGGCGCCACATAAACAGCCGCCTGCCTGCACTGCATTCTCCATCGTATCTCCCCGTTGACACTGTTGCGTACCTGGCCAGGCGGTACGTACCCGGTACAATATTGCCATAACCCCCTCCCTGGCGCACCCATACAATATGGCGCCGGCACTATGAAAGAATAAATGGAAGACATCAATTGCGAAGGCTTGCCGCACATCCGCGTATTGGCAGGTGAAAACAGCAGCGGCCCCGTGTATGAAACCCTGCCGGCGCGCCAGATCGACGAGCACGTCTACGAACTGCTGGCCTCGCCCGGCCTGACTCTGAACCTGGCACGCGGCGACATCGTCAACATCGCCAACCCGCTCGCCCCCGCCGAAGTCTTAAAACGCGGCGGCAACTTCTGCATCCATATCTACGATGCCGACGACGTGCCGCAAGAGGCAGTGGACCTGCTCGAGCGCGACGTGCAAAACCAGCTGGGCGGCACCCTGGACGGCCAGTACAAAGGCAATCTCACCTTCAGCGTGCCGGGACACCACGGCATCTACAGCGTCAACGGCCCCTTCGACGCCTTCCGCGAGGCAACGGGCGTGGAATGGTACTTCGCCAACATCTACGTCAACCTTGATGACGACGATGATGAAACCTTGCTTAACTGGTGGGTGGATATGTAAGGTTGCTGACGTGACAGGTGGGGATATGACCTGCGTCAATGCTCCGTATTGCCCTGGCCCACGTCGAGATGCTGACTCACGCCTTGTGTACGCTCTCTTTCGTCAGCCACACAGAGGAACGCCATGCCTTGCAAAAAGGCGGTATCACGAAAGGCACAGTGATTGCCACCTTCGTCAACGGCCGCTATCAGAATCTGCGGCAGGGCAACCATGCGGCGCTATTCATTCGCCTGGTGCCTGGCGGCATTGAGTTTCGACCAGTGGCGCAACCGCCCGCCTGCGCGATCTACTGTGGCCGTTCGGCGGCGGGGAAAGCAAAGAAGGGCCAGTCCGGCTCAGGCTGCAGCGACCGGGGCGTCGCCGCCCAAGCCCTCTACGATTGACATATCTCAAGGTAGCGGCCCAGCACCGTGTCCATGCCCAATTCCAGGCACTCGACCACCAGTGCGTGGCCGATCGACACTTCCAGGATGCCGGGTATGTCCAGGAAGCGCGCCAGGTTGTGCAAATCGAGGTCGTGCCCGGCATTCACGCCCAGCCCCAGCGCCTGCGCCCGCCGCGCCGCCTGCCGATATGTGCCAAACACGGCATCGGCCTGCGCGCCGCCATGACTCTCGGCAAACCGTTCCGTGTACAGCTCGACCCGCGCCGCGCCCACCTCGCGCGCCCATTCCAGCGCCGGGTAGCCGGCATCGACGAACAGGCTGACGCGGATGCCCAGGTCGTTCAATTGTGCAATGGCGGGGCGCAACAGCGCCGCATGCCGTTCGATATCCCAGCCGTGATCGGACGTCAGCTGGCCCGGCATGTCGGGCACCAGGGTGCATTGCGCCGGGCGCGCGCTTTTCACGACCTCCAGAAATTCCGCCGCCGGATAGCCTTCCACGTTCAGCTCGCGTCCACGTTCCGCGCACAGGCGCTGCAAAGCAGCCACATCATCGTAGCGCGCATGGCGCTGGTCCGGGCGCGGGTGCAAGGTGATGCCGGCGGCGCCCAAGTCGAGAAAGCGCGCGGAAAACGCGAGCAGGTCCGGGAAATTGCGGCCGCGCGAATTGCGCAGCAGGGCGATTTTATTGACGTTGACGGAGAGCTGGGTCATGAAAGGCAATGAAGTGAAAGTAAGGGGTCTGGCAGCGATTGTAGCGGATCCCCCGCACAAGGCACGCTCAACCGAACTCGGCAGTACGTGCTACGATGCAAGACAAGTTCCTTTCAACACATACCATGAGCTACCAGCTATTCCTGTTTGACCTCGACGATACCCTGCTCGATTTCCGGGCATCCGAAAAACGCTCGTTTCTGCACACCATGCACGAACTGGGCTTGCGCGACGGCATCGACGGGCTGTTTACCCTTTACCAGGCGATCAATGTCGACCTGTGGAAACGTTTCGAGACGGGCAGCGTCACCAAGGATTTCCTGAAGGTCGAGCGCTTCCGCAAGACGTTTGCCCAGGGAGGCATCGATGTCGCCCCGGAACTGGCCAGCCGTTTGTATCTGGACTCGCTGCCGGACACGGTCGTGCTCATCGACGGCGCCAAACAGGTGTGCGAAACGCTTTCGCGCATCGGCGAAGTGGGCATCATCACCAACGGCGTCGACTCCATCCAGAACCGCCGCATCGCCGCCTCCGGCCTGGGCGACTACATTTCCTTCGTCGCCACCTCGGAAGCGTGCGGCCACGCCAAGCCGGACGTGCGCTTCTTCGACTACGCGGCCAACATGGCGCGCGCGTTCAGCAAGGATACAAGCATTATCATCGGCGACCGGCTGGACGCCGACATCCTCGGCGCCAACCGCTACGGCATCGCCAGCTGCTGGTTCAACCCGGACGGCATGGCCAATACCTCGGCCGCCATCCCCACCCATGAAGTGGCCAGCCTGCACGACATCGTGCCGGCGCTGAACGAGATGCAAGTCAACATGAAACAGGCTTGATCTGCAACAAGCGCACCATGTGAAATGCGCGGGAAGACGCCAAAATGGCCAGCTTCTCGCGTACCATCAGGACTCCGCACCTTGAAGCGAGTCCATGCCGAATTTCACTTTCCTGATTATCATCGCGGCGCTCGTCCTGCTGTACGTCATGCGGGCCAAGCGCCAGACGGCCAGGTCCCGTGCGCCGCTGCGGCTGCACAGGAAACCCGTCATGACGGCGCGCGAGCAACAGATGTACCACCTGCTGCAGACGGCCTTGCCGGAATGCACGGTGCTGGCGCAAGTGGCGTTTTCCGCGCTGGTGACGGCGCTGGGGCGGACAAACAGAAACCGTTTCGACCGCAAGGTGGCCGATTTTGTCCTGTGCAGCCAGCAACTGAACGTCATCGCCATCATCGAACTCGACGACAGCAGCCACGCCGGGCGCGAACGCCAGGACCAGGAGCGCGACGCCATGCTCAGGCTAGCCGGTTACGTGACCTTGCGTTATGCCAACTTCCCCACCCAGCAGGCGCTGCGCGCCGATATCGAGCAACTGCTCACGCAACAAGCCGGAGCGAAGGCAAACCCCCTGCCCGCCTGATTGCGCGTCAAGCGATCAATCGCGCGTCAGCACTTCTAATAACTCAATCTCGAAGATCAAATTGGAGTTCGGCGGTATCAAGCCCACCTGCCGTTCGCCATACGCCAGTGCCGCCGGCACCCACAGCTTGCGCGTGCCGCCCACCTGCATGCCGTGCAAACCCAGAATCCAGCCCTGGATCACCTTGTTATTGCTCAACACACAGCGAAACGGCTCGCCCCGCTTGTGCGACGAGTCAAACTCCGTGCCGTCTTCCAGCCAGCCCCGGTAATGCGCAGTGATCAGCGCGCCACGCGCAGCTGCCTTGCCATCACCAACCACGATATCGTCCATCTTCACTTCAGCCGTCATCTCGTTTCATCCTTCATCAATCGTCATGCCGCGATTGTACGACAGCACGAAAAAAGCCCCGGCAGTGGCCCGCCGGGGCTTCGATCGATGCTGCAAATTCTGGTGGGCCTCCCGTGAGTCGAACACGGCACCAACGGATTATGAGACACATCATCGACCTCATCACACCGAAGCCTCCGGCCCCACGACTTGCATTCTAGCATTTGCCACCATCAGCACTGGCAAATTGGCGGCATGAACAGCCAAATGCCCCGCAGAAAAATGCGCATACCGCCTCACCATCTGAGCCGACTGCCAACCACCTAGCTCCTGCAATACATGCAATGGCGTACCTTGCTGCACATGCCAACTGGCCCATGTATGCCGCAGATCATGCCATCGAAAATCATCAATACCACAGCGCTTAAGCGCTTTATACCAAGCTGCCGTTGTAGCGGCGATTACAGGCTCACCATTGTACGTAAAAACGCGCACCGCATGACGGCCATGCTGCAAAGTAAGCACGCGCATAGCATCATCATTGAGAGGCACCACAATAGCCTTACGTGTCTTACTTTGATCAGGATGGATCCAGGCGACCCGGCGCACAAGATCGACCTGAGACCAACACAAGCCAATTACGTTCCCCTTGCGTAGTCCTGTAGCAAGACTAAAGGCCACCATATGCGACAAATGCTCAGGCAACTCATTCAGTAACGCGGACGCCTCTTCGTGAGTCAAATAACGCACCCGACGATCAGGCTCCTTCAACAATCGAACCTTCGGAATTGCATTAACCCACTCCCAATCGACACAAGCTCGGATTAGCACAGAACGCAACAACGCTAACGTCCTATTAACAGTTCCATTCTTGACACCGGTAGCACGCTTTTTCTTAGTTACAGCATCCACCACAGAACGATTTATATCGTTTATATCATATCCATCCAACAACGGTTCCAGCCATCGAAAAATGCACTTGTCAGAATTCAGAGAAGCCTTGTCCGACTTTTCAGAAAGCCAGCGTTCGACCGCATCAGGCCAAGTCTTTCCATGCAAAGTTTCAAGAACTAATCCAGCCATCTACAAATCCTTAAATGTTGCCCCATGCAAACTATACAACAGTGTAAATATTTGCGTTATGCTACGAACCAACATGAAAATGTCGTTAATCTTTAGAAACCTTGACATTCATCAAAGCTATCGAAAAACTGCAATTCAGAATGATGTAAAACTTTCATTTAGAAAGAATTAGATCATGGACTTACATACGCTAACAGGCGACGGCGAACTGGATGCATATTTTAAAGAGCGTCCGCACTACAAAAAACTTGGTGAGAAAATTGCACAAATAATTATCAACACAGTATCAGACGAACAAATTGCTGACATTGAAACCCAATTCCTTGTGATGGCAATCAATTTACATCAGCCCGGCACGCCAACCCACCTTAGCGCGTTACTCACTCAAACCATCAACACACTTCATAATCATAAGGAATTCCAAAAGACCTCATAGCAGTTAAAACGGGCACCCATCCAATGGGTTAGACACCCCCGGCGCAGTTGCCAAGTAGACGACGCCAAGCCCGTTATTGCACCAAGTCTGCAAACCTTCCATAGAATGCCCAGCAATGGCCGCAAAAGCCGCCTGGGCAGCCCCGAGCATGGATGTACAGCCAAGCAGCCGCCACGATTGAATCTCAGGCACCACGATGCCCCTAGACCGGAAATAACGTTTTTGATCAAGCGTACGGCATTGCATTTCCTTTCCGCAGTACTTGGCAATGTAGCTGGCGATTTTATGCGCGCCAGTGACACCAAAGCCGAAACGATGCGGATCACGAACGTTGACTTGCCCCATTTGCTCCCCATCCGGTCCACGGCCCAGGACACTTTGCCAGATGGAGCGCAGGAGCGCATACATTTGACGACCGGCCACCGCCACATGAAAATGCAACGCGCCGCGCTCCTGTTCCTCAATGACAGCGACATAGTGAAATTGCTTGTGTTTGCCGAGCTTGCGGCAAAAAGCCTTCCAATGTTTAAGTGCGGTTTCCCTATCCACCATGTTTTCCCGATATGTCAACGTAACCATACGATCAGCGCCAATTTGCTTACAACAGAGCCGAACGTTCTTTTTTGCACGACGACCAGCATCATCGTCGTTTGCTTCGCGGTTCTCGGACTCGCCACGCTTAGCACGCGTCTTGAGCAGCATAGCCGGGCCTACAAAGTGCCGTTGCTTGGTTACCGTCACTTCGCACTGCCCGTCCGGAAAAACGCGCTTACGGGCCGTATAGTTGTCGTTCCATGTGTTCTTAATCCCATCATCGTCCCACCACTCCGGGCGATGTTGCACAGATGGCTCTATAGGCGAGAAATCAATTGACGCTAAAGCGTTTTCATAATCTAATTCGGTCATTCGGTAGTCCTGTAACGGCAGGTTTATCGAAGGCCCCGGACATTTAGTAGATGCCCGGGGCTTTTTTTTGTCCATCAAAAACTGATCTGAAATCCTGTACTGCACTTGCCTGTAACTGCGTTTCCTACTGCTATGTTCTTGAGTGTCCCTTATACAAGTTTAGCGGCGCTTCGCGCCGCCACCCGCGCTGCGCGCAGATAGCGGCACCAAGCTTTCCGCTACCGTTTGCGCAGCAATTGCTGACGCAATAATTTCTCTATCACCTGATCCGGCGTAATGTCTTTAAAGCGGATATACGCCTTCAATCCTTCCAGCACCTGCGCATCGACATGCACCGTCAAAAATGCCTTGCCATCGTCACGCAAGCGATCCCTGCGATCTTTTTGCCGCTGTGCACTGGTCTTTGCCGCGCCAGTTGCCGGACGTCCCCTGCCCCGCTTAATCGGGCCGAGTAGATCAATCGTCTTGTCTTCCTCAAGCTGTTTCATGTACATACTTTCAATACGGTTTTTCAGAGGTGGGCCGTACTGGCCAACGTGAAGCGACGCGGTACTAAGCGTGGCGGCGGACTACCCGCTAAAACTTTGAAAACGTGTCGCTCCTCGCTCCGATGCGCACGGGCCACCTGACGCCATTACTTCAAAATCAACCGCCGACTTCGATATGCCCTCAAAGATTTTGCCCTCCGGGCCGCTTGTGCCGTCACCCCGGAATTAACGTGACAAGTCACCGTTTTTCTGACGTTCGGGGAACCTGCGCACTCAAGATCAGCACCAGATCGGTATGCAGCTTCGTCCCCGATCGAGCAGCCCACGAAGACGGCAGAAACGAGAAGCCAGAGGAGCTATCGACGGTTTGCGCATCGTTCAGGCCGCCAATCAACAGCACTTCGCCATCGTTGACCGTCACCGCCGTTTTCACCTGGCGCTTAATCAGCGTGGGAGAACCTGTCACGCCACTGGCAGTTGGTTTGAAACTGGATATTTGCCCATCGATGGCAAGATTGATTTTGCCGTTGCCGAGCACCTTGGGCAGTACGTCGACAATGACGCCAGAAGGCCGGTAAACGATGTTTTGAACACTGTTGCCGGAATTGTCTTTGCCCGTGCTGGCAATAGTCGGCGTTTCATCGCCCACCGTCAGCACCATCTTTTGATAATCGTCGCCCACAATGCGGCTATTCGACACTTGCTTGAAACGGCCGTCGGTATTGAGCGCGTCAATCACCAGCTGGAAATTGGTGTTGCGCAAGCTGATGGCGGAAGCCGAATTGACACTGCCAAGCGACGCGCCGAACTTAGCACCCAGCACATTGGCCATGATGGAAATACCGCGGCCCGAGCTGGCGTTATCCGTGACCTCGACCCAGGACGCAGACACATCGACCATGCGCGGTAACTGATCGAGCGCACCGAGCAAGACACGCATTTTGTTTAACTCGGACGCGCTACCCGTCAGCACAATTTGATTGCCAGCCGCAACCGCACTACGCGGACCAAACGCAGCCGCGACAACCCCCGCCAAGAAATCAGCCGAACGGCCAGCCGGCGCATACACTTCAGACTCAGCATCACGCCGCCGGCCAGAGGCACCCGGCACCGGATCAACAGCACCACCCTCAACATCGGCACGCACAGGGCGCAATATCGGCCTATCAAAAAACGCAGAAGCGGCATCGCCGCCCGGAACATCAACGGACGTTAGACGAATAGCAGATGAAACAGAAGCCGAAGACTGCGCAGCACGCAGGTAGTAGACGCCATCGCGCAATTCAGATGCTATGCCCTGGTCGCGCAAAATACCCTCGACAAACGTCGGCAACCGATCAGCATCAAGGGAACTCACCGACACCGTAATCTTGCGATCAAGGGCCAGAGCCTCCGGGGAAATGACAAAATCACGCGCCAACATATTCTTGAAAGTAGCCTGCGCAAACGCGACAAGCGACACGGAAGAAAGCTGTATTGAGACTGGCTGACCTGCGGCAAAAGCAACGCACGGCAACCAAATAAACAGTATAAATAATTTTTTCACATCGAACCCTTCACCCAGGTATCAGCATCGACCAGCGCAAGCCAACCGCCATCAACGAAACGAAAACGCAACGCGGTAACACTACGGCCATCCGACAAAGTGACAACGTAGACACTTCCCCGCGCGATATAACCAATGCCAGTGAGATTTTTTGATGCAACTATTTCGGGCTGTTTTTGGACAATCGTCGGCGCAAGCACTGGCTTACCGAAGTGATAGCCAAACACGCCCAGGGCGGCGCCAAGGCACAGCGCAACAAAGAGAAATTTAGTCATATGTTTGTGAGGTGGCTTAGGAGGAAGAGCGCGATAGCTCAACATCGGCAAAGCAGCAGGCGTCGCCTGCAATGGCCCGATGAAATCGGGAGGAACACCAGCAACGGCGGACAAGTGCCAAGACGAGAGCAGCGAGTGGGTACCGTGCGGATAGGTATCGGAAAAGACTTGCGTCGTGTTGTAAGCGTTGTTCAGATCATCACCACGAAAATACCAACGATCCGCCACCAAAGCGTCAGGAGACGCCCCCAATCGCACCACACCGATATGCAAGCGAGGCATGCTACCGCTAGCAGCACCGGCAGTCATCAACGCAATAGCAGGGCTTAAGACTGGCACCCGCATACGATCCAAACGGTTCAGCCTGACAACATATTCAAGCAGCGAATCACGCAACTGCTTATCGACCTGACTGATGTTCTGCATGATGAAAAACACATCCCATCCATACTTGCGCGCATGGATAGCCCATTCCAGCATCTCAGCACGGCCCTTATCCTGAAAATTGCGGGTATTCAGCCAGGAACCACATTCATCGAGGATGAGCGCACCATTGTGATGCTCGTCAAACCCCGCCAGCAACTTAGGCGAAGGCGCAACAGCCGTGATCCCGGCACGGCCATGCTGCAAAATCGGCTCAAAATCGATAAAGCGATTACCACTGCCGATCATGTACAAATCCACAGCAGACGGCTTATCAGGAACCCGAATAACAACACTCCTATCCCGAGCTGGCATCAGGTGTTCGAGGAACACATCACAGTTTGTAGCCACCCTCTTACCGTCACGCAGGTAACGCCTGATCTGATCGATTGCCGCCTTGCCCTTGCCACTCCCGAGCTTGCCCGTAATTGCGTAAACAGCCATATCAACCGCCTACTTAGTCACAAGGTTAATACCTTTTTTGTTAATCACATATATCTGACAAGCAAGCCACACCGTCGAATAACAAGATGCAGCCGCCATCGTAGTCGAATTAAAAGCTATGCCAAGACCGATTGCAAAACTAGGATGCGAAGAAGAAATTCCAGAAATACCCTGGGCACAAACACCATGAGCACAAGAAAGTCCTGTCGCCAAAAGCGCCGAAGCCAAACCTACAAATATCAATACAGCCGAGAGCCTAAACGCCTTCTCAGCAACCATAAATCTTCCAAAAATAGTAATCAAAAATGTAATGATAGATACGAGCAATTGACCAAGAAGCGGCATGATTAAGCCTTATAAGCTGAAGAAATTTGTTGAATTGAACCAATAAGAGCGAAGAAACAAATAACGCCTGAAATAAATCTAGCAAATATATTTACATACGTGCAAACATCTACCTCATATGAACCACCAGTCACCGGATTAGCTACGATCGGATTCCTACAAACAGCGGTACTAATTATCGGGAACCAATCACCAGCACCGAATTTCTCCTTAACAAGAGAACCGATTCTTTCCAATCCCTTTTCATTGGTATCACTAACTTCCTTGAGCCACACATCCCCCGAAGCCCTATCAACATCCGGCATACCACTTTCATCAATGCGACATGGAGCATCACCCGGTAAGCCGCAACCGCGCTTACTGCCTCCAGGATTGTCGCCAGGGGTTCCGCCAGGAGTTCCGCCTGGGGTACCACCCGGGGTCCCACCTGGGGTTCCGCCTGGGGTTCCGCCTGGGGTTCCGCCTGGGGTTCCGCCTGGGGTTCCGCCAGGAGTTCCGCCTGGGGTGCCGCCAGGGGTACCGCCAGGGGTGCCTCCAGGGGTGCCTCCAGGAGTGCCGCCAGGATTACTAGGATCAGTCGGCTTAGTCGGATCAGTCGGATCAGTCGGCTTAGTCGGATCAGTCGGCTTAGTCGGATCAGTCGGCTTAGTCGGATCAGTAGGATCAGTCGGCTTAGGCGGATCGCCCGACCCCGTATAAGGCGGAACGACCGTATCAGGTAATTTTTTAGAGATACAGCGCGCACCGTTTTGCGTCAGCTTCATATTCCAAGAAAACAAGAACACGCCATTAGGATCAGCAGGCCCCTCAGTCGACTTGCCTAAATCGTCTTTAGACCTAACCTTGGCTATACATTTATCAATGCAATATGAAGCATTCAACAAACTACTATCCTGAATAATTTGTTGAACTACTTTATATTCACCGTTAGGAAGCCGCTTGTAATAGGCAGATGAAATTTTATACGTTCCAGCACTATCACCATCTAGGCAGTCACCAACTTTAGTGACATATACACCGCGTGTAACTGTGCCGCCATATGGCTTAACCTCGCAATAAAATTTATCCTCCTCATATTCTTTGACACTAACTATTTCGTTTTGGCGCCCGGCCGGGGCAGCATATTTCTGGCAAGCCTCCTCAACGCTTGTATATATCATTCCATCAGAACCCTGGAAATAAATGCCGCCAGCAGAGACTGGCTGAATATAAAAAGCCATCATCAAGAGGAATAAAATATTTTTCATTTCTATCCAATAAAAAAGGGCGACATAAGCCGCCCTGTACGCCCGAACGCCGACGAATTAGCCAGCCTTCGAAAACGCCTTCTTCATCATCTTGATGCCCCAGAAGCCACCGGCGACCAGAACGGCGACGGCGAAGGCCGCCGTGATGTAGGTCGTAGCCTGACCGGACAACGCCGTGATCGCAGCCACGCCCGGATCATCAGCAGCAGCAGCGACGCCCGAACCAGCAACCGCGCCCACCAAAGCCAAACCACGCATGATATTTTTGTTCATTTGCACATCCTTTAAAAATAACGGTCTACATACGATTGACGACGACCCTGCGCCAAAAGACTACTAATCCAAAATTTCGATAGAGCGCCGAATAACTCGCTGTATCGCACCAGCGGCATACCCGATGCCAAACGCACTCAAGGCGTAACCAACAGCAGCGGCAACGGTCATTATTTATGCTCCAAAAACCGGGAAATGATGTACTTAACCAAGTGCACAGCACAGAAGAACAGGCCAGCTAAAAACAGAATCGGCCAGAGACTTTCAAGCAGCATCATCGCTGCGCCCCTGCAATCCAGCCCAACGCGAACAGCACCACCACCGCCGCCACAAAAAATATATCAACAGCCTTTTCCTGCGCCGCCACAGCAGCCACGTACTCAGGGCCTGACTCAACCACATAGGCACATGCAGCCAACTCAGTAGGAGCGCTAGACACCGTGTACAGCACGGCACCGGACGGAGCATCCGGCCCGGTCATTTGTGTGGAATCGACGCAGGAAGGCATGGAAAATTACGAGGCGGTTTGTTGACCTGGGTTCGCTTTGACGGCGGGAGCCGCTGCAGCGTGTTTTGCTTGGGAAGCAGCGGAAATTGGAGTGATAGAAAAGACCTGCGCGCCGACACGTTTGTCCTGCGAGATCGACACTTCGAACTCAACCTCATACATGCCCGGTTGCGTATCTTTGAAGCGCTCCGGCAAGACCAGCTCACCGATTAACGGCTCGATGACGCCGGTATCGCGGTTTGGCTTATGGACGATGCATTGCGCCATGCGCATATCGTAGTCATTGCCGGTTTTTTTCGAACGGCCAGCCACTTGGGTGACGTGCAAAATTTGGATAGTGTTTTTCATAGTCTTTTCCTTAGAGTAAGTCGCCCGCTAGAGCGATTGAGTTTTGCACTCATCAGCAGCCGAAAAAACCTCCCAAGGCGTACCAGTGGGCAAACAGGCGGCCCGTGGGCCGGAGACTGAGCGGTTTACATTCAACCTAGATGTGCTATCGTTTACTTAGTTCAAACGGACAAGAGTAAGACCGATCGGACTAATAGAATAGTATCAGTACGAACGGACTAAGACAATTGGAAATAACTATGAATTACTCAGAAATGATAGCGAAGGCGCTCAAGGGGCGATCAGTAAACTCGATGGCAAAGCTATGGGGAGTGAGCCAGAAAGCGCTCGATAGATATGTGAAAGAAGAACGGATACCAGAATACGATCTGGCAGAAAAGATCATCCAAGAAGCGGGAATAAGTAAAGAAGAGGCGTTCGATGTGCTGGCAACTGCAACCAGAGAGCACAAAGAACGCCTAAAAGATAATTCTGGTGGGCCTCCCGTGAGTCGAACACGGCACCAACGGATTATGAGTCCGCTGCTCTAACCAAGCATGAGCTAGAGGCCCAGGGGGACTGCGGCGTGGCGGCGCTATTGAAACCTGCCTCGCGCGGCCGTTTTGGAAACGGACACGCGAGGATAGGGGTATCAGGGGCGCACGTCAAGCCCTATTGGCTTCTAGTTGCCTTCCAAGAAGCTTTTCAGCTTGTCGGAGCGCGATGGGTGGCGCAGCTTGCGCAGCGCCTTCGCTTCGATCTGGCGGATGCGCTCGCGCGTCACGTCAAATTGCTTGCCCACTTCTTCCAGCGTGTGGTCGGTGGACATTTCGATGCCGAAACGCATGCGCAGCACTTTCGCTTCGCGTGGCGTCAGGGAATCGAGCACGTCCTTGACCACGCCCCGCATGGACGCGTGCAGCGCTGCGTCGGCCGGGGCCAGGGTGTTGTTGTCCTCGATGAAGTCGCCCAGGTGGGAATCGTCGTCGTCGCCGATCGGCGTTTCCATCGAGATCGGTTCCTTGGCGATTTTCATGATCTTGCGGATCTTGTCCTCGGGCATCTCCATCTTGATCGCCAGGGTGGCCGGATCGGGTTCCGCGCCTGTTTCCTGAAGGATCTGGCGGGAAATCCGGTTCATCTTGTTGATCGTCTCGATCATGTGCACGGGAATGCGGATCGTGCGCGCCTGGTCGGCGATCGAACGGGTAATCGCCTGGCGGATCCACCAGGTGGCATACGTCGAGAACTTGTAGCCGCGGCGGTACTCGAACTTGTCGACGGCCTTCATCAGGCCGATATTGCCTTCCTGGATCAAATCGAGGAATTGCAGGCCCCGGTTCGTGTATTTCTTGGCGATCGAAATGACCAGGCGCAAGTTGGCCTCCGTCATTTCGCGCTTGGCCTTGCGCGCCTTCATTTCACCGGCCGCCATCTGGCGATTGATGTTACGCAAGTCCGGCAGCGGCAGCACGACTCTCGCCTGCAGGTCGATCAGGCGCTGCTGCAGTTCCTTGACGGTTGGAATGTTGCGGCCCAGGATGGCGCTGTAGGCGTGTCCTGCGTTGACTTCGCCATCGACCCAGTCGAGGTTGGTTTCATTGCCGGGGAAGACCTTGATGAAGTGGGCGCGCGGCATGCCGCAGCGGTTCACGGCCACGTCGAGGATCTGTTTCTCGATATGGCGCACTTCGTCCACCTGGCCGCGCAGGGTGTCGCACAGCTTTTCCACCACCTTGGCGGTGAAGCGGATGCCCAGCAACTCTTGCGAAATGGCTTCCTGCGCCTTGGCGTAGGGCTTGGAGTTGTAGCCTTCCTTCTCGAAGGCGCGGCGCATGCGGTCGAATTGCTGCGAAATGACGGCGAATTTTTCCAGCGCCGTGCGTTTCAGGGTTTCCAGCTGTTCAGCGGAGAAACCGGCGGCGCCCGAAGCGCTCGCTTCTTCCTCTTCCTCTTCTTCCTCTTCTTCCGCTTCGCCCTCTTCCTCGTCTTCCTCGACGGGCGCGGCCACGACAGGGGCGGCGGCGACCGGTTCGTTCTCATCGACGAGACCGTCGACGATTTCGTCGATCTTGATCTCTTCGTTGGCGATGCGGTCGGCGGCGGCGATGATCTCGGCGATCGTCACGGGACAGGCGGAAATGGCCTGGATCATGTCTTTCAAGCCATCTTCGATGCGCTTGGCAATCTCGATCTCGCCTTCGCGCGTCAGCAGCTCGACCGAGCCCATCTCGCGCATGTACATGCGCACAGGGTCGGTGGTGCGGCCGAAATCGGAGTCGACGGTCGACAATGCGGCCTCGGCCGCCGCTTCCGCCTCGTCGTCGCTGGTGACGACGGCAACGTTATCGGACAGCAACAACGTTTCCGCGTCCGGCGCGTGTTCGTAGACGGCGATGCCCATGTCATTGAAGGTGCCGATGATGCCTTCGATGGCTTCCGGATCGACGATGTTTTCGGGCAAGTGATCGTTGATTTCCGCATACGTCAGGAAACCGCGTTCCTTGCCGAACTTGATCAGGGTCTTGAGTTTCTGGCGCCGGCGCTCGAGTTCTTCCTCGCTCGCTTCCGTGTCGGACGAGAACGCGTCTTTCAGCAGCGCGCGCTCCTTGGCCTTGCGGTCCTTGGCCTTGGCCTTGTCGACGGCCTTCAGTTCGGCCCGCTCGACGGCGTTCAGGGCGGCGACTTCATCATTTTCTGGCTGGAATTCTTTTGGCTTGCGGCCGCGGCGGCCTGGCACCTTTACCGATGGCAAGACATAACCGGACGTATCGATGGCTGCCAGGGTGGCGGCGTCGGTGGTCTGGCTGACCACGGGCGCGCTGGTGACGCGCGCTTCGGGCCGGTCGAGCGCCTTTTCGGCTTTCGTGGTAACTTTGGTGGGCTTTGCAGCCGCTTTGGATTCGGGTTTCTTGATTGGCACAGGCGCTTTCGATTACACAACGACTTGCTTTACGGTGGATTAGGATAAAGTTTGCTGCCAGTTCCCTGTCTACCTGCGGGAACCACCATCTCCGAACCTGCCGACAACTCAGGTTCGACACTGTTACGTTACTTACACCTCATCGGCCACGATCCGCGGGAAGCGCAGCAATTCCTGTCCACCGGCTGTTGCCAGCCGCCTCGGCAAAAATTCCTGCATCGACCGCGTTGGGAGCGAGAGCCTGGCGCGGCTTGCCAGCGCCTGCGAGCCTTGCCCGCAACGCCGAAAACGCCAGTTGGCCCTGGCTGCCGACACGATCCACCGCGCCGATCAAGAGCCTAACTTACTGAAAACAAATACTATTTACGAAACAGAACTAGCTTGCCAAAGCACACAATACTTAGCATTTAATTATAGCACGCGAAAAATGTTTTTCCAGTGCGCGCCATACCATCAGGGCAAGATTAGCGATTCACCAACTCGGCATCGCGCTCGCGCTCCAGCTCCCCCTGCTCCTGCATGATTTCGCGGTAGCGTACACCAATTTTCTCCGATGGCAAACCCGACGCAAACAATTGCTGCAATTCCGCCTTCAAGGCATTCAATTTGATCTCGCGGATGGTGCTCACCAGCCACGACAATTCGCTGTCGTAATCGGATTCCGTACCGGCCGCGATCTCGCCGATGATCTCGTCGTACTCGCTGCCCAGTTCCTTCAACTGCTGCGCCAGCGCGGCAAAACTGCCGTGCTCGCCCAGCGCCTGGCCCACGGCCACCAGCTGCCCCAGGCTGTGCGCCGCGTCGGGCCCCAGGTGCTGGAAGGCGGTCAGCGCGGCCTCGTCGATCTGCAAGGTCAGCGGCGGATGCGCCACCAGCATGCGCATGATCTTCAATTCCAGTCCCACGGGTACGGGGCGGCCCGATTTCGGCGGCGCGCGGTGCGCCACGGCAACGGGTTTCGCCAGCTCGAACAGGGCTTCGATCTCGGCCGGCGTCGACTGCGTCAGCTGCGCCAGCCCGCGCACGATCTGCAGGCGCAGGGACGACGGCGCCATCAGCTGCAGCAGGGGCTTGGCGTCGAACTGCACGCGGGCGCGCCCTTCCGGCTCCGACAGATCATGCTCGCCCGACACTTCTTTCAGCAGGAACTGCGACAGCGGCATGGCTTCATGCACCTGCTGCTCAAAACCCTCGGCGCCGAATGCGCGGATATAGCTGTCCGGATCGTGTTCCGAGGGCAGGAACAGGAATTTGATCGTTTTATTGTCCGACACATGGGCCAGGCTCGCTTCCAGCGCGCGGCGGGCGGCGCGGCGGCCGGCCTTGTCGCCGTCGAAGCTGAAAATCACGTTATCGGTCTGGCGCAGCAGTTTTTGCACATGGGTGGGCGTGCACGCCGTGCCCAGGGTCGCCACGGCTTGCGGGAAACCCATCTGCGCCAGCGCCACCACGTCCATATACCCCTCCGTCACCAGCACGTAGCCGGCGTCGCGGATGGCCTGGCGCGCCTCGAACAGCCCATATAGTTCGAAACCCTTGGAAAACAAGGGGGTTTCCGGCGAGTTCAGGTATTTCGGTTCGCCATGGTCGAGCACGCGGCCGCCAAAGGCGATGACCTGGCCCTTGGTATTGCGAATCGGAAACATGATGCGTTCGCGGAAACGGTCATAGCGCTTGCGGTTATTGCCTTCTTCATCGACCTTGTCGATCACGAGACCGGCTTCGGCCAGGGCCACCACGTCGTAGTCGGGAAAAACGGAGCGCAGGTTGTCCCAGCCGCCGGGCGCGAAACCCATGCCGAAGCGCGCGGCCACTTCGCCCGTCAAGCCCCGGTTTTTAAGGTAGGCGATGGCTTCCGGCGCGTGGCGCAATTGCCCGCGGTAATAATCGCAGGCCTGCGTCATGGCGTCGGACAGGGCCAGGCTCTGCGCCTGGATCTGCGCGCGCTGGGCCGGCGGGATCTTGTCGTCCGCTTCCGGCACGACCATGCCCACGTTCTGCGCCAGGTCCTTGACGGCGTCGACAAAGCCCATGCCCGAGTACTCGATCAGGAAGCCGATCGAGGTGCCATGCGCGCCGCAGCCGAAGCAGTGATAGAACTGCTTGGTGGGGCTGACGGTAAAGCTGGGCGACTTTTCACTGTGGAACGGGCACAAGCCCATGAAATTGGCGCCGCCTTTTTTCAGCTGCACATAGCGGCCCACGACATCGACGATATCGACGCGGTTGAGCAAATCGGAAATGAAGGATTGAGGTATCACTGGCGAGGGCGGGTCTTGTTATAGGTCAGACTATACTACCGCACGTGGCCGGAGGTTGAGCCAGGTCAACGTGTGGGCGATTGAGCGGCTGCCGACCTGGGCCGGCAGCCAATACACTGCATATGAGGCTTAGGCTGCCGGCGTCAAGGCCTTCTTGACCAGGGCGGACACCACCGTCATGTCGGCGCGGCCGGCCAGCTTCGGCTTGACGATGGCCATGACCTTGCCCATGTCTTGCGGACCGGCGGCGCCCGAGGCGGCCACGGCGGCAGCCACTTCGGCCGCCACTTCCTCGTCCGACAGGCCGGCAGGCATGTAGCCGATCAAATGCACCAGTTCGGCTTTTTCGATGTCGGCCAGGTCGGCGCGGCCACCGGCTTCGAACTGGGTGATCGAATCCTTGCGCTGCTTGATCATCTTTTCCACGATGGCCGTCACGTGGGCGTCCGTCAATTCGATGCGCTCGTCGACTTCCTTGCGCTTGATTTCCGCCAGCAACAGGCGAATCGTGCCCAGCTTGCCCGCTTCCTTGGCGCGCATGGCGTTTTTCATGTCTTCGGTAATTTGTTCTTTCAAGCTCATGGCAATCCTCGTTGGTCAGTATGGAAACGGTGCTCGTGCGCGGCCAGAAACAAGTAAGGGCCACAAAAGCGAAAACCCGCTGCGGCGAACCGGAGCGGGTATGCGACTCATCTGAAGTATCACTCCAGGCGAATCAAAACAAAACCCGTGGCGTACAATGCGCCGAACTACCCGGGTTGGTTCTGACTGAACAGTCTTAGAATAATTTTTTCGGCAGTTGTTGGCTGCGGATGCGTTTGTAATGACGCTTGACAGCAGCTGCCAGCTTGCGCTTGCGCTCAGCTGTTGGCTTTTCGTAGAATTCGCGTGCGCGCAATTCGGTCAGCAGACCCGTTTTTTCGATGGTGCGTTTGAAGCGACGCATTGCGACTTCGAACGGCTCGTTTTCTTTAAGGCGAATAGTGGTCATGTAAAATTCAAACCGTTGAGGTGGTGTATAGGAAGAGATAGATAGTAGCAGCTTTTATTGCGAAAGGGAAGCCCCTCCCCACTTGCGTGCGGCATGCAGCCTGCAGTCATTGCCGGAATGTGGCGTAAACCACGCACCGGGGGCGGCGCACCGGGCGCCAGAACCCCATCCTACAGACTTGCTTACTGCAAGGCAATACCTGCCGCCACGCCGGAAGCCCAGGCCCACTGGAAGTTGTAGCCGCCCAGCCAGCCCGTCACGTCCACCGATTCGCCGATGAAATACAGGCCCGGCACCTTATTGGCCATCATGGTCTGCTGCGACAGCTCGCGCGTGTCGATGCCGCCGCGCGTCACTTCGGCCTTGCGGTAGCCTTCGGAACCGTTGGGCACGATGGACCAGGCATTGATGGCCTGCCCCAGCTTGCGCAGCTGCGCGTCGGGCATGTCGGCGATGCGCGCGTCCGGCGCCAGGCCGTTCGTGGCCAGCAGGCAGTCGGCCAGGCGCTGCGGCAGCCATTGGGCGACGATATTGCCCAGCTGCTTCTTCAGCGTGCCCTTGCCTTCAATCAAGGTCTGCGCCACGTCCACTTCCGGCAGCAGGTTGATGACGATGGGCTCGCCCGGCAGCCAGTAGCTGGAAATCTGCAAAATTGCCGGACCCGACAGGCCACGATGCGTGAACAGCAAGTCTTCGCGGAAGCGCGCGCCCGTGGCCTTGCGGCCTTTCAGGCTGCCCGTCTCCACGTCCACTTCCAGCGCGATGCCGGACAATTCCGCGAACGGCGCCCAGCTGGCCGGGTCGAACGTCAGCGGCACCAGGGCCGGACGCGGCTCGACCATCTGCAAGTCGAATTGTTTGGCGATGCGGTAGGCAAAATCGGTGGCGCCGATCTTCGGGATCGACAGGCCGCCCGTGGCGATGACGATGCTGGCCGTCTCGATGTCGCCGCTGTCCGTCTGCAGCACGAAGCCGCCGTCGGCTTGCTGGGCAACATTGTCGATCTTGCACGGCATGCGCCAATGCACGCCGCCAGCGGCGCACTCATCCTTGAGCATGTCGATGATCTGCTCGGCCGATTCATTGCAGAATTGCTGGCCCTTGTGCTTTTCGTGGTAGCCGATCCGGTATTTTTTCACCAGCGCGAGGAAATCCTGCGGCGTGTAGCGCGACAGCGCGCTCTTGCAGAAATGCGGATTTTCCGAGAGGAAATTTTGCGGGGTGGCGTTGATATTGGTAAAGTTGCAACGCCCACCACCCGAGATGCGGATCTTTTCGGCCAGCTTGGCCGCGTGATCGATCAATACCACGCGCTTGCCTTGCTGGGCGGCAACAGCCGCACACATCATGCCGGCCGCGCCCGCGCCGATCACTGCCACATCAAATTGTTTTGCCATAAGAATTCCGGTCACCGCTGATTACAAAGACGCCATTGTAAACTGCGGCGGCGCGGCTAGCGCGGCCGTGCTGCAATCTGCCGCGATGCCATCAGGCATTGTTCCACCTGCTCCGCGATCGACGGCGGCACGGGCACCTCGCCGCGCAGCACGGCGGCGATCCAGGCGGCCGTGGTGGCTGCGTCGCGCTCGGCCGGCAAATGCGGCAGTTCTTCCACCAGCAATTGCTTTTCCACCAATACCGCGCGCTCGCCGTCGTGAAACCAGTCGATCTGCTGCGCCTTGTTGGCGTTGGCCACCGTTTCGCCTTCCGTGCCGCGCATCAGGAAAGCGTCGCCGCGCGCGGGATCACAGGCGCTCAGGAAGTATTCACCGAGCATTTCCAGGTATTCGGGGTGCGTGTACGACACCAGGCGCAGGGCGGGTCCGGCGAACGGCTGCATGATTTTCACCAGCGTGTGCGTGGAATTGCGCACGCCCAGCACGCGCCGCAGCGACAGCAGATACGCCATGCGCGGCGCCAGCGCTTCGATCGGCAGGAAGGCCGCTTCGCCGCGCGCCATGGCCGCCTCGGCTTGCGCATGGTCGAGCGAAGCGGGCACGCCCAGCGCGGCCAGCACTTCGGCTGTCGTGATGCGGCCCGGGTCGCTGGTCACGCCATGCACGAGCACGGGTGCGCCCGCGCGCGCCAGCAGCAGCGCCAGCAGGGCCGTCAGATTCGCCATCTTGCGCGCGCCGTTGTAGCTGGGAATGATGATCGGGGCGAACGCGCCTGCCGGCGCGGCCAGCGGCGCGAACGAGGCCTCGGCAGCGTCGAGGAAGCCGGCGATCTCGTCCACGGACTCACCCTTGATGCGCATGGACAACAAAATGCCGCCCAGTTCCAGGTCCGACACGCGGCCCTCGAGCATGGCGCGGTACAGGGCGCGGGCATCATCGCGCGTCATGCTGCGCGCGCCGTTCTTGCCGCGTCCTATTTCTTTAATGAAACGCGCGGCGGGAAATGGCTCGCCGGCCACGTCGGTATGGGGGATGGGTACAGTCGTCATGGCGCCAGCTTACACGGATTTTCCGCGGGGCCGCTACCCTGGCGCCGTGATTGGCGCCGATGCAACAGGGCACGCGCATGCGCGGCCCGCCCGCCGCCCGAAAAAACCTGAATCCGCCGGCGCCGCGCCAGCGTACAAGATGGCAGGGAGGACTCATCATGGAACACGCGATCAAACAGGAAACTGCCTTTGTCGGCATCGAAACGGGCAAACTGCTGCTGAAAGCCGTGCTGCGCTCGGGCGGCGACGTACTGTGCAAGGTGCTGGAAAACGACGTGGCCGGCTACCGCTGGCTGCGCAGCTGGCTGCAAAGGAACGACGTGCCCGTCATGGGCTTGCGCGTCTGCATGCGCCTCGACGCCCCGTACAGCGAGGCGCCGGCCCGCGCGCTGGCGGACATGGGCATGCTGGTCTGCGATGCCCAGCCCGCGCAGCTGGCAGGCTATCTGCACGGCCAAGGCTTGCCCGAGAACGCGGCGCACGGCGCCGTGGTGCTGGCCAATTACTGCGAGGACAAACGCCCCGCTTGCTGGACGCCGCCCTCGCCCGCCTACGTGGAACTGCGCCTGTGGCTGCGCCGCCTGCACGCCATCGTAGGCGTGCGCAAGCAGGAGTCGGCGCGCCTCGACGCCTATCTGCGGGCTGGCCAGCACGCGCTGCACGCCCTGTTGCGCCAGCAAATCGCCTGCCTGGACGCGCAGATACGCCAGCATGAAACGGCCATCCTCGCGCATGTGCGGCGCCATCCCGGCCTGCCCCGGCCGCCCGAGCTGGCCGGCAACTACCAGCGCATCGCCCGCTACAGCGCCGGCACCAGCCTGGCCGGCGGCCACTGAGCGTCCGGCGGCAAGGGGCCGGCGGCGTGCCGGCCCTGCCATAAAAACAACTCATGCATTCCCGTTTTGGCCCCATCCCCGCCGCCAGGCCGCATTTCCGCTACACTATTGCCTCTTAAAGAACGCAATAGCGAAAGCCGAGCCAGAATCATGAATACGCCAGACATCGAAAATATCAACGTCACCTCCTTCGCGCCCATGCCGACGCCAGCCGAACTGCACGCCAAACTGCCGCTGTCGGAAAGCGCCTTCGACACCGTCAGCCGCGGCCGCGAAGCGCTGCGCAACATCATCGACCGCAAGGACCAGCGCCTGTTCGTCGTCGTCGGGCCATGCTCGATCCACGACCCCGTCGCCGGCCTCGATTACGCGCGCCGCCTGAAGGCGCTGCAAGAGGAAGTCAAGGACACGATGCTGCTGGTGATGCGCGTGTATTTCGAAAAACCGCGTACCACCACGGGCTGGAAGGGCTACATCAACGACCCGTACATGGACGATTCGTTCAAGGTCAACGAAGGCATGGAAAAGGCGCGCCAGTTCCTGCTCGACGTGTGCGAACTGGGCCTGCCCACCGCCACCGAAGCGCTGGACCCCATCTCGCCGCAATACCTGGGCGATCTGATCGCCTGGACGGCCATCGGCGCGCGCACGACGGAATCGCAGACGCACCGCGAAATGTCGTCGGGCCTGTCGACGCCGGTCGGCTTCAAGAACGGCACCGACGGCGACATCAGCATCGCCGTCAACGCGATTTTGTCGTCGGCGCACCCGCACTCCTTCCTGGGCATTAACGGCGAAGGCAATGTGGCCATCGTGCGCACGCGCGGCAACGCCTACGGCCACGTCGTGCTGCGCGGCGGCGACGGCCGTCCGAACTACGATTCGGTCTCGATCGCCATCGCCGAACAGGCGCTGGCCAAGGCCAAGCTGCCAGCCAACCTGGTGGTCGACTGCTCGCACGCGAACAGCTATAAAAAGCCGGAACTGCAGCCGCTGGTGATGGGCGACGTGGTCAACCAGATCCGCCAGGGCAACCGCTCTCTGGTGGGCGTGATGATCGAATCGAACATCGTCAGCGGCAACCAGAAGATCCCGCAAGACCTGTCGCAACTGACCTACGGCTGCTCCGTCACGGACGGCTGCATCGACTGGGACACGACGGCCACCATGCTGCGCGATGCGCATGCGCACCTGCTAAGCCGCCCGGCGTAATACGCCTGCCAAAACCTGCTGCGCGTCGGTAGTTGCGGTTTTGGCTGGCGTCGTCTAGCCTGCACCCCTCAATGAACGGCGCCCTGTGCGCCGTTTTTTTTCTTCATACTGCCATCTGCACATGCGGCAGCACGGCGTACGATCCCGCCAGCGCCTGCTCCGCCTTGCTGGCCGGGATATTGAGTTCATTGACGTCCAGGTAGATGCGTCCATCCTGGATGCGCACGGCATACATGCGCGCCATGGCCTGCACGGGCGCCACCAGGCGGCCCGAATCGAGCTCGATGATCCAGCCGTGCTTCGGCCCCATCAGGTTTTTCTCCATCAGCACCCCATGCGCCAGCGGGCCGCCCAGGCACGGCACCGTGTCGAGCAGCGCATACACCGTGTCGTCCGCCGCGCGGAACAGCGCCACACCGGGCAAATCCTGCCACGCCAGCCCCCGCTGCACCATGCGCGCGCCCGCCAGCGGCATGTCCTTCAGGCGGCAAATCATTTTCCATTGTTCCGGCATCGCAAGCTCCCTTGAAAAAGGCACACGCTTGTCTAAGCAAGAGCGGTGCCAGTGCCGGCCCAGGCGCAAGGCGGGCGAAATCCCGGCCAAAACCGGCCCGCGCCGCACTGCGCAAGTGCACACTGCCGCCGAAATGGTGCGCCGGCCGCACGGTGGACTGCCCGGCTTTCCTTTACAATGGCGGATTACTCCTCCCTATTCAGTACCTTCATGATTGTTCTTGGCGTCGAATCCTCCTGTGACGAAACCGGCCTGGCCTTGTACGACACGCAACGCGGCCTGCTGTCGCACGCCCTCTACTCGCAAGTCGCCATGCACGAGCAATATGGCGGCGTGGTGCCCGAACTGGCGTCGCGCGACCATATCCGCCGCGCCATCCCGCTGCTCGATGAAACGCTGGCCAAGGCCGGCATCACCCTGCCCGAGATCGACGCCATCGCCTACACGCAAGGGCCGGGACTGGCCGGCGCGCTGCTGGTGGGGTCGTCTGTCGCCTGCAGCCTGGGCCTGGCCATCAACAAGCCGGTGCTGGGCATCCACCACCTGGAAGGCCATCTGCTGTCGCCGCTGCTGGCCTCCGAGCCGCCGGAATTCCCCTTCATCGCGCTGCTGGTGTCGGGCGGCCATACGCAGCTGATGCGCGTCGACGGCGTGGGCCAGTACACGATGCTGGGCGAAACCCTGGATGACGCGGCCGGCGAAGCGTTCGACAAGTCGGCCAAGCTGCTGGGCCTTGGCTATCCGGGCGGCCCTGCCATTTCGCGCCTGGCCGAATTCGGCGACCCGCTGGCGTATAAACTGCCGCGCCCCATGCTGCATTCGAAGGATTTCAATTTCAGTTTCTCCGGTTTGAAGACGGCCGTACTGACGGTGGTCAAGAACCATGAAGAAAAAGTCATCGCCAATATCTGCGAACAGGACAAGGCGAATATCGCGCGCGGCTTCGTCGACGCCATCGTCGACGTGCTGACGGCCAAATGCGTGTCGGCCCTCAAGCACACTGGCTTGAAGCGCCTGGTGATCGCCGGCGGCGTGGGCGCCAACGCGCAGCTGCGCGCCTCGCTCAACGCGGCCGCCGCCAAGAAGCGTTTCAAGGTGTATTACCCGGAGCTGGAGTTCTGCACCGATAACGGCGCCATGATCGCCTTTGCCGGCGCCATGCGCCTGCAGATCAACCCGGACGCCGCCAAGCACGATTACTCGTTCAACGTGCGCCCGCGCTGGCCGCTGGACGAAATCCGCGAAGTCTGATCACGCCAGCAGGAAATTGCGCGCGCCCGCCAGGGCCGCGCCCTCTGCCACCGTTTCATCCTTCAAGTCCACGCCCGACAACTGCCGGGTAAATGCCTGCGACAGCAAATAGTGCAGCCGGTACGCGGCCGGCGCATATGCCAGGCCTTCCGGGCGCACGTTCGAGATGCAGTTGCGGCGCTCGTCCAGCAAGCCTGCTTTGGGCGCCCACGTCAGGTACAGGCCCAGGCTGTCCGGGGAACTCAAGCCCGGCCGCTCGCCGATCAGCACCAGCACGGCCCGCGCTTTGATCAATTCCCCCACCTCGTCGCCAACGGCGACCCGGCCCTGCGCCACGATGTATAGCGGCGACAACGTCCACGCCTCCAGCGCCAGCCGTGCGCGCAGGGCGGCCAGGAAGGGCGCCGCGTGGCGCTGCACGGCCAGCGCCGACAGGCCGTCGGCCGCCACCAGCGCCAGGACCACGCCCTTGCTATTTCCGGTCAGGCGCGCCCGTGATACGTCGTCGAGCCGGCGTCCCAGGTCGGGGCGTTGCAGGTAGATGGCACGCGTGGCGGCGGCGCTGTGCAGGGGCACGCAGGCTTGCCCCTGCGCGGCCAAGTCGCGCGCCAGGGCCTCGCCATCGAGCGCCGCGTGCACGGCATCGCGCGCCTGCGCGTGGGCCAGCTGGAACGCCAGCTGCGCGCGGGTCGGCACGCTCACGCCGCTGCGCCCCAGCGCGATGCGCGCCGCCGTATGCGCGCGCAGCGTTTGCCTCGGTATATTCTTGTCCATGTATCCTCCCTAGCCGCCCAGGCGCAGCAGGGCCGCCTGGAAGGCCGGCGCCAGCGCCACGTTCAGATTTCCCTGCGCATCCGTGATCTGCATGCGCGCCAGCCAGGCTTCGAATTCGGGCGCAGGGCGCAAACCCAGCACGCGGCGCGCATACAGGGCGTCGTGGAACGAGGTACTCTGGTAGCCGAGCATGATGTCGTCCGCGCCCGGCACGCCCATGATGAAATTGCAGCCGGCCACGCCCAGCATGGTCAGCAAGGCGTCCATGTCGTCCTGGTCCGCTTCCGCATGGTTGGTGTAGCACACGTCGCAGCCCATGGGCAAACCCAATAACTTAGCGCAGAAATGGTCTTCCAGCCCCGCGCGCATGATCTGCTTGCCGTCGTACAGGTATTCGGGGCCGATGAAGCCCACCACGGAATTGACCAGCAGCGGCTGAAAGGCGCGCGCCACCGCATAGGCGCGCGCCTCGCACGTCTGCTGATCCATGCCGTGGTGGGCGCCGGCCGACAGGGCGCTGCCCTGCCCCGTCTCGAAATACATGACGTTGTTGCCCACCGTGCCGCGCCCCAGCGACAGGGCCGCCGCCCGGCCCTCGGCCAGCAGCGCCAGGTCGATGCCGAAGCTGCGGTTGGCCGCCTGCGTGCCCGCCACCGACTGGAACACCAGGTCGACGGGCGCGCCGCGGCGTATCGCTTCGATCGTGTTGGTGATGTGCGTCAGCACGCAGGACTGCGTGGGAATCTGATATTGAGCTATGACGGCGTCGAGCAGCTGCAGCAGCGACATCACCTGCGCCACATTGTCGGTGGCGGGATTGATGCCGATCACGGCGTCGCCGCTGCCCAGCAGCAGGCCGTCAAGCATCGACGCGGCAATCCCCGTGGCGTCATCCGTCGGATGATTCGGCTGCAAGCGCGCGGACAGACGCCCTTCCAGGCCCAGGGTATTGCGCAAAGCCGTGACGACACGGCACTTGCGGGCTACCAGCACCAGGTCCTGCAGGCGCATGATTTTCGAGACGGCGGCCGCCATTTCCGGCGTGATGCCGGCGGCCACCTGCGACAGCGTGGGCGTGTCCGTCGCGTCGTCCAGCAGCCAGTCGCGAAAGTCGCCCACGCACAGGTGGGAGATCGGCGCAAAGGCGGCGCGCTCGTGGGTGTCGACGATCAGGCGCGTGACTTCATCGTCTTCATACGGCACCAGCGCCTCATTGAGGAAGGCCGACAACGGTACCTCGGCCAGCGCCAGCTGCGCCGCCACCCGCTCGCGCGCGCTGGCGGCCGCCACCCCGGCCAGCACGTCGCCCGAACGCGGCGGCGTGGCCTTGGCCAGCAGCTCCTTCAGGCTGGCAAACTGGTAAACATGGCTGTCTATCGTATGGCTGAAGCGGGGCATAGATTGTGCTCCAAGGCATCCCAATGGCCCATTCTACGCCAGGCTACAGGCTGCGCAGCGCCCCTTCCAGCTGCGGATAGCGGAAGCTAAATCCGTCGGCCAGCAGGCGGCGCGGGGCGACCCGCTGGCCTTCCACCAGCAGGTCAGCCTGCTCGCCCAGCAAGGCGCGCATGACGAAAGCCGGCGTGGGCACGACGCTGGGGCGGTGCAGCACGGCGCCCGCCACCCGGGCGAAGCGGCGCTGTTCGATCGCTTGCGGCGCGCAGAAGTTATACGCGCCGCTCACGGCGCCCTGTTCGCTGCGGCGCGCCAGGTGGGCGATGCCGCGGATGACGTCGCGCACGTGCACCCAGGTGACCCACTGCTTGCCGCTGCCGAGCGGCCCGCCCACGCCGAAGCGGATCGGCAGCAGCATCTGCGACAGCGAACCCTGGTGGCCGAAGACGAGGCCGAAGCGCAGGCGGCCCACCTGCACGCCATATTGCTCCGCCTGGCGCGCGGCCGCTTCCCATTCCTGGCACAGCTGCGACATGAAGATGGCTTGCGGGGCACTGTCCTCCGTCAATTCCGTGGCGTCTCCCTGCGGCTGCACGCCGTAATAGCCGATGGCCGACGCCGACAGCAGCACCCTCGGCTTGTGCTGCGCGCGCGCGATCCAGGCCACCAGGTCCTGCGTCAGCGCCACCCGGCTGCGGCGCAGGGCCGCCTTGCGCGCTGGCGTCCAGCGCTTGCCGACGATGCGCGCGCCGGCCAGGTTGACCACCATGTCGATGCGCTGCGCCTCCGACAATGCGTCCAGCGAGTCGATGCAGCGCACCTGGCCGTCGAAGGCCCACGCGGCCTGCTTGGGCTGGCGCGTCAGCACCGTCACCGCGTGGCCGTCGGCCAGCAGGGCGCTGACCAGCTGCTGGCCGATGAAACCCGTGGCGCCCGTCACCAGCACGGACTGCGGCGCGGCGGCAAAGCTTAGGCGCTCCTCCTGCTCCGCTGTCTCCTGCACCTTGCGCCGGCCCAGCTGCCACACGGCATACGCGTCGCGCAGGCCGGACAGGCCCACGCCCACGCCGCACAGGGCGAGGAAGACGCTGAGCCAGCCATACGGCCGCCACACGAGGGCCGTCGGCAAGCTCGCCCATTCGCTGCTGTTCAAGGCCAGCAGGGCGATGAAGGCGCCCGCGTTGATCGCCAGCACCGTATGCGTGACCCGCTCCGTGGCGGGCAAGAGGCGGGTTTGATCTTCCACAACGAAGTCCCACAGGGTAAGCACGATTTCCACGCCAAACACGATCACCAGCCCCCAGGCCCAGGCACCGTGCCACTCCCAGGCGGCCAGGCCGACGAACAGCAGGCTGTAGATCAGCGCGCGCGTGGCATGGATGGTCAGTTCCAGGCGCGCCGAGGCTTTTTGCGGCAGCGCTTCCGTGATTTCATGGTGGTAGATGGTGTCGAAGGCGCCCAGGCAGCCTTGCGCCGCCATCAGTTGCAGTGCCAGCAGATGCGTATTCATGGTGTCTCCTTGTGAATTCCCGGCGCGGCGGACTCGCGGAACACGCCGACCTGGGTAAACGTGGTGCCGAACAGGGCGTGGCGGATCTCGATGCGGATGTTGAACTGCTGCGGCGTATCGTTGCGGTGGCACAGATAGGTCTTGCCGGGCGTGAGCACGCCGGGCAGCGGCATGCGCCAGCCGAAAAGATCCCAAAAATAGCCGTCGCTGGTGAAATGCAGGTTGCCATCCTCGACGTGCAGGACCAGCTTCATGCCCAGGCCCATGCCCACGTATTCGAGCACTTCGCCTGTTGCGCTTTCCGCCATGTAGGACGTGAAGCGGATCGGCGCGCGCCCGTGCAGGCGGTAGGTGCGCTGCTTGAAGATGAAGGGACAGCCGGGGCGCGAATACACTTCGATATCGACGGGGAAGTCGTGATCGTCATGCGGGATCAGGGCGCCGTCGATGAAGGGACGCGTGAGCCAGCCCAGCACCTTGCCCAGGCGCGAACTCGTGAGTTCACTGAGCTCGCCCCGGTAATACAGGGGCTGGCCCGGCGCGGGATTTTTCTCGAAGCGGCGGCGGATGTCCGGGTGCAGGGCGAGCCACTGCTCGCCCATGACCTTCTTGAACAGCTCCCCTTCGGACGGGCCGTTCATGTTTTTCCCGGCTTGCCCGGCTTGTCGTCCGGGCTGAGGAACTTGGCCACCTTGCCGCCCATCGACAGCATGCGCTGCAGGGTCGCCGGCGGCAGGTTTTTATAGTCGCTGTAGGTGGAGCTGAGCATTTCCAGGAAGGCCAGCACCTCGCCCATGCGCTCCAGGGTGGCCGGCGGTATCGCCGCATCATGCTCGCCCTCGATCGCGCACTCGCGCAGCACCGTCAGCGTGGGGTCGATCTCGCGCCGCTTGCGCTCTTCCATGATGACGCGGAAGATTTCCCACACATCCTGCAGGGCGACGAAATGGTCGCGCCGGTCCCCCATCACGTGCGTGATGCGCACCAGGCCCCAGCTTTGCAATTCCTTCAGGCTGTTGCTGACGTTCGAGCGGGCCACGTTCAGGCTGGCCGCGATGTCTTCCGCCGTCAGCGGTTCATTGGCCAGGAACAGCAGCGCGTGGATCTGCGCCACCGTGCGGTTGACGCCCCAGCGGGTGCCCATTTCCCCCCAGTGCAGAATATATTTCTGCGTCGTCGGACTCAGAACGCCTACCATAATCTACTCCGCGTCGCGCTTTGCGGTCTGCGATGCTCACTGTGCTCAAGCACAGCTGCGCTTCTCGGCCACAAATCACTGCCGCTCGCTACGGTTCTGTCAGGCGTTCTTGATTTCATGATTTTCTCTTATTTCTGTCGTTACAGAAATGTAAGACAGAAGAGAAACCCAGTCAAGCACGATTCATCAGGACTGTGTCGGCGGCTGGCCCATGGCGCGCAGGAAGGCTTGCTGCGAGGCGTGCAGCTGGCCGTAGCCCAGTTCGCGGTAGACGAGGCCGTGGCGCGGCGCCAGTTCGGCCAGGATGCGCGCCAGCGCCGGGTAGTGGCGGTGGCTCCAGGTAGGGAACAAATGGTGCGTCAGGTGCAGATTCAGTCCGCCGAGCCAGTAGCCGAGCCAGCGCAGCGCGCGCGGTTTCGGCGTCCAGTCGCAGGCCGTGTAAAACGTGTGCTGGTACCAGTCGTGCGGCAAGGTGCCGTCCTGGCCCGGCTGGAAAAATTCCACTTCGGCCCAGTGCGTGCCGAGGATCAGCGCCACCAGAGCGCACGAGGCGAGCATCTGGCCCAGGAAATACGCGCCCAGCACCACGCCCCAGCCGATGCCGTGCTGCTGCAGCACCCACATGGGCAGCGCCAGCACCAGCGCCACATGGCCCACCTTCCAGCCCAGGAACGACAGCCAGCCGCGCCAGCCCTGCAGGCGGCTGTGCGCGGCCACGGGCGTCTTGCCGAAGCGGTCCAGCCAGTCGCCATACCAGTTCAGGTAAGGCAGCGACAGGGCCGCCACCACGGGCCAGTACAGGTATTGATAGCGGTACTGGGGCGACCAGCGTTGAAACGGCGTCTGGCGCAGGAAAGGGTTCGGTTCCGTGTCGAGGTCATAGCCTTCCACGTTGGCATACGTGTGATGGAAGTGCACGTGGCGGATGGTCCAGAAATCCGTGTCCACGCCCACGGGCAAGCCCACCAGGCGGATCAGGATGCGATTCAGGCGTCCCTGGCGGAAGACGGCGCTGTGGGCCGCGTCGTGCAGGGTATTCATGGCCAGCGTCATGGCCGCCACCAGGCAGGCGACATAGGCAGCGACAAACGGCCAGGTGCTGCCGGCGCTCAAGGCCAGCGCATACAGCCCCGCCGTCAGGGCGGCCAGGAAGACGGTTTTCGCATGCAGGCGCGCATCGCCAAAGCGGTGTTTTCCCTCGGCCGCCAGGTAGGCATCGGCGCGCGCGCGCAGTTCGCGGCGGAAGGCGGAATCGCGGGCGGGCTGAAAGCGCAGCGGGGGAAGCTGGCTCACGCGCGCGTCCCCGCCGCGGCCGGCCACCACAGGCGGCGCGCGCCATCGAAGCCATGCGCCAGCAGCGCGGCCAAAAACACCATGCCCCACGCGTCGCGCGCGCCATACCAGCCGAGGAACAGCACGGGCATGGCGAAGGCGATGAGCACCCAGGCGATGGCGCCCCAGCGGCGCGCGTCCGACAGGCCGCCCAGCGCCAGCGTGCCGCCAAAGATCAGCGCGAACAGGATGGCCTGCTGCGCGCCGGCCAGCACCGCTTCGTGGTTGACGTAATAGATCACCAGGCCAAACAGGATCACGCCGCCGATGCCGATGAACAGCTCGGGCACCTCGAAAGTGCCGCGCGACTGCCAGTGGGGAAAGCGCGCGCGCAGCCACTTGAACAGTTTGCCGTTGCTGGCCAGCAGCGGATTGTGCGTGGGTGTCATGCCCTTCACGCCATAGCGCATTTCCACGCCCTCGAGTTCGGGCTGGAAGCTGCCGAACAGTTTGTCCCAGATCAACAGGGTGCCGCCGAAATTGCGGTTGATGTAGCGTTTATCGGTGCCATGGTGGACCCGGTGGTGCGAGGGCGTGACCATGAATTTGTCGAGGATGCCGGACTTGTTCACCAGCGCATTGTGATTGTAGAACTGCACCGTGTAATGCAGGGACGAGACGACGAGGAAGATTTCCAGCGGCACGCCCAGCACGGCCAGGATGGCGATGAAGGGGAAATTCGTCAGCGACGAATACCAGGAATTGCGCACGCCCAGCGACAGGTTGAAATGTTCGCCCTGGTGGTGCACCACGTGCACGGCCCACAGCAGCGGAATTTTATGGTGCAGGCGGTGCATCCAGTAAAAGCACAAATCCCAGGCAAAAAAAGCGAACGCCCATTGCGCGGCCACGGGCCACTGATCGACGAGGTGCAGGTTCACATGGCGCAGCAGCAGGGCGAACGCCGCCACTTCCACGCCGCGGAACACCCACATCAGGATATGGCCGGAATTGAGGTTGAAGATGACGTCTTTCCACGGCACGGGCGTCTGGCGCACCCATTTGAGGATCAGCAGTTCGGCCAGCACGAAGGCCAGCATGACAAGGAAAGAAAGGGCAAAGGGATTCATCATGATGCGGCTTTTATGGAAACGGTGCGGCGGGCTGCCCAGAATACCTGCATTTTCGCCAACATGCCGCCCGCCACGCCCACGGCCAGGCCGGCGGCCAGGTCGATGCTCACGTGCCGGCGCAGGGCGATGATGGCGTAGCAGATGGCCACGCCCAGCAGCATGGCCAGCGCGGAGCGCAGCAGGTGGCGCTTGTCGCACAAAGCCCACACGCACAGCAATGTCAGGGCGCCATGCAGCGAGGGCAGGCAATTTTGCGCGGAGTCCGCCGCCTGCAGCAGGCGCAGCGCCTGCGTGCTCCAGGCATGACCATCACCCACGGGCGGATACGCGAGCGTGGTCGGATACAGCAGGAACACCACGCCGCAGGCCAGCGCGGAAAGCGCCATCGCGCGCGCCAGCCAGCGCACGCGCGCCGCGTCGGCCGCCAGGTAGGCGTAGGGAATCAGGAGAAAGAAGGACAGGTACAGCCAGATGGCGGCATCCGTGTAGGGTATCGCGCGGTCCAGCGCTGTTTCCGGCAGGAGTACCCCCTGCCCTTGCAGCACATCGCTGGAAAAATACACGAGGCCGACGCTGCCCCAGCCGGTCAGCAAATGCAGCAGGCGGGAAGTCAAAGTCATGGAAGAGTGATTCATGCGCTGGCAAGGCGCCGGATGCGGCGCCGTTTCATGGTGGGGTCAAAGGGAGGCAGTTCGCCGCTCGTCGTCCAGGCCAGGCTGTCGACGGCCACGCCCAGGCCGCGCAGCACCGCGTCAAGATGGGCGCGCAGGGCGGCCAGGCCCGCGTCGTCCAGGGCCGCATGCAGCTGCAGGGCGTTGTCGCCCGACTGCAGCAGGCGGTAGTCGGCGTCCGCCGGCAAGGCTTGCGCGAACGCCCGCGTCAGGACGTCGGCAAACACGGCGACGGGGGCGCCGCCGCATGCAGAGGGAAGCAGCAGCATGTCGTCGCAGCGTCCTTCGATGCCGTCGATGGCGCGCGTGGCGCGGCCGCACGGGCATGGCGTGGCGCGCGCAATCAGGATATCGTCGAGGCGGTAGCGCACGATGGGCTGCGTCATGCGCGTAAAATCGGTAATCACGGGCACGAAGCGCCTTTGTTCCGCATCAAGCCACTGCGGCTCGATGTGCACGTATTCCTCGTTCAGGTGCAGCACGCCGTGCTCGCAGCTGCTGGCAAGAAAACCCTCGGTGGCCTGGTAGATCTCGTGCACGGTGCCAAACGCCTGCGCGATCAGGGCGCGGTCCTGCGCTTCCAGCACTTCGGCCACGGAGATGACTTTTTTCGGCGCCAGCGCCAGGCTGCCATCGATGACGCGCAAGGCCAGCTGGCGCAGCACCTGGGCCGGCGCGACGATCACAGTTGCCTGATATTGCGCAAGCTGCGCGCACAGGCTGTCGAACGGTTCGAACAGATCGTAGAAGGCAAACGTCAGCCATGGCGAGCGCACGGCCGTGTACAGATTGCTGTTCGCGCGCAGGAACAACGCCACCTTTTCGCCGGAAAACAGGCCGTCGGGCAGCGCCTTGGCCAGCATCACGCCCGCCCATTGGGCCTTTTCGCGGGAGCTGACGGTAAATACGGCGCGCCGCGACGAGGTGCCGGACGACAGGCCCACCGTGATGTCGCCCACGGCCGGCGTGAAGTCGCGGCTATGCTCGGCCGCCATGGCCGCCTCCATCGCCTGCGTCAACGTCACACCCTCGGTGTTCATGGCGTCGAAATGCTCGAGCATCAGCGCCTTGTTCATGGTGGGCCAGGCATCGAGCGGCAACGCCCGGTATGGCGCAAAGTAGCGGCTGCGCGCGCCCAGCACATCGGCGAAACGCGCCAGCTGCCGCTGCTGGTAGCGTTCCAGCTGCGCGCGGTCAGCAAAATGCAGGCGGCGCGTGCGCCAGTACGACAATAACAGCCAGACAATACGCTTCACGGGCGGCCCGCCACAGGCAAATAATCGTTGGTATCTTCATGCGTGATGCGGATCTGCGCATTGCCCGACCGGTGCAGCTGGTGCAGCCGGTTCAGGGTGGCATAGTACGGCGCGCGCTTGTGCTGGATGAGGAAGGACAATTCCGACGGTCCGCGCAGCTGCTGGAAGCTTTCCGGCACCCAGGCCGCGTCGGACGCCAGCAGGGTCCAGCCGCCGTCCTGCAGCACGAAGGCGCCCAGATGGCCGATGGCGTGGCCGGGCAGGCCGACGATGTAGATTTCGCCCGTGCCGCTGACGTCGCGCCCGTGCGTAAACGGCAGCAGGGCCGCCGGCAAGGCCGTCTCGGGCACGCTTTCGACGAAATCGAGACGATCCGCGATGTCCGGCGGCAGCAGCTCGGGCACGAAGGCCTGGCGCACGGCGGCCACGCCGGACAGGCCCCGCACGGCGTCCCAGCCCGTTCTGGAGGCCATCAGCCGCGCGCCGGGAAAGTCGCGCAGGCCGGCGATATGGTCGGCGTGGAAGTGCGACAGCAGCAGGGTGTGGATGTCGCCGGGCGATACGCCATGCGCGCGCAGCTGGCCGTGCAGCGATTCATTCTCGTCAAACGATATCGGCGTAACCCACGCGTACATGCGGTACACCCCTTTCGACGTGGCGGCGCGGAAGTGTTCGGCGTAACCGGTGTCCCACAGGTACAGGCCCGCGCGCGTTTCGATCAGATAGGCGCGCGAGGGGAAGCAGCGGCTGGCCAGCCCGCTGCCTTTCAGGACCATGCAGGACGGATGGGTGCAGTGGCCGACGCGAAACGCGGTGATGCTAGCCATTGCGCTCCTTGCCCACCTTGTGCGCCGCCGCTTCCTGGCGCATCCACTGCGCCGTGCGGGCGATGCCGTCCTGCAGGCTGACGACGGGACGGTAACCGAGCACCTTGCGCGCCTTGGCGCTGTCGAGCGTCATGTCGAAACTGAGCGCGCCGATGCTGTAGGGCGTCAGCGCCGGTTCGCGGCGCGTAAAACGCGAGGCGAACTGCATCAGGCGAGCCGCCAGCGCCAGCACGCGGTACGGCATGCTGACGATTTCGAACGGCTGCTGCAGGTGCTCGCAAAACAAGGTGCGCAGGATGTCGCACAGGCGCGCCGGCTCGCCGTTCGTGATGTTGAAGGCGGCGCCCGACTGCACGGTCTTGTGCACGGTGGCCAGCCACATCGCATGCACGACGTTGTCGACATAGGTGACGTCAATGGTGGCCGCGCCGCCGTTAGGCAGCGGCAGCTTGCCGCCGCGCTCCTGCAGCACGCGCGCCAGGCGCGGGATCAGCACCTGGTCGTGCGGGCCGAAGATGGCGCGCGGGCGCAGGATCACGCAGGTCATGCCGCTGTGGCGCTCGACCGACTCCTGCACCAGCTTTTCCGCCATCGCCTTGGAACGCGCATAGGCGTTGACGAAGGCGTCGGGACGGAAGGTTTCCGGCACGTCGTAGCGGTGGTGGTAATCGAAATAGATGGCCGGGGTGGAAATGTGCACGAAGCGCTCCACGTGCTGGCTGGCGGCCGCGCGCAGCAGCTGGCCCGTGGCCGTGACATTGGCGGCGATGAAGTCGCGCTCCGGGCCCCACGGCGAGGACAGCGCGGCGCAGTGCCAGACGGTGTCCATGCCGCGCACCAGCTCATCGACCTGGCGCGGCGTCGCTTGCGCCAGATCAAGCGCCACGAACTGCGCGCCCATGCGTTCCAGTTCGCGGCCCACGGCGGCATTGCGGCCGGTGGCGCGCACTTCCACGCCCTGCGCCAGCAAGGTGCGCACGGCATTGCGCCCCAGCCCGCCCGTCGCCCCCGTGACCAGTATCCGCCTCATCACTTCACCCTCATAAATCGACGATCATGCCGCCGATGGTCAGGCCCGCAGCCGTCCCCATCATCAGCAAACGCTGGCCGGCCACGGCGCGCCCCGTCATTACCGCCTCGTGCAGGGCCGTGGGCAGGGACGCGGCCACCTGGTTGCCATGGTTTTCAAAGATCTTGATGATTTTAGCATCGGGAACGTCGAGAATGCGCGCCGCATGCGCGAGACCCAGCGGGCTGGCCTGGTGCGGCACGACCACGTCGACCTTTTCCAGCCCCGCGCCCGATTCCTGCATTAATTCCTCAAGGAAATCCGGCATCACCTTGAGAGCCAGGCGGAATACGGCCTTGCCATCCATGCGGAACAGATAGTCGCCCGGCTCGCAGCCGTTGCGCGGGTTGCGCTCGGTGCCGCCGCCGCGGATTTCGCAGTAGCGGCGCCCTTCCGGATACGTGCCCATCTTGTAGGCGCGGATGCCGGCGCTGCCATCGCCCCGCTCGACGATGACGGCGGCGGCGCCGTCGCCGAAGATCATCGACGCTTCCGGCTCGCTCCAGTCGACCCCGCGCGAGGCGAGATCGGACGAGACGATGGCGATGCGCCGGTAGGCGCCGCCCGCCAGCATCGACGCGGCCACGCGGAACGCGGCCATGAAGCTGAGACAGCTGGCGTTGACGTCGAAACTTTGCG
This sequence comes from Janthinobacterium sp. GW821-FHT03A03, assembly GCF_059421435.1. Taxonomy (NCBI): domain Bacteria; kingdom Pseudomonadati; phylum Pseudomonadota; class Betaproteobacteria; order Burkholderiales; family Oxalobacteraceae; genus Janthinobacterium; species Janthinobacterium sp. GW821-FHT03A03. Next base: position 712,131 of record NZ_JBWKUZ010000001.1, read on the forward strand.
TGCCTGGCGGCAAGCCGGCATGTTCGGCAACGAAGCAGGCCGTGTTTGGCAAGGCTTGCTCGGGCACGCCGCAGGCGCAGATCAAGAGGTCGATATCGGCCGGGCGCAGGCTGGCGTTCTTCAGCGCGTCGCGCAGGGCGGCGGCGCCCAGCTGGCTTTGCGACTCGTCGGGTGCGGCGACAAAGCGCGACAGCACGCCGCTCTTGCGCTGGGTATAGCCGGGCGGGTGGCCCAGTTTCAGGTCCAGGCTGGCGGACGTCACGCTATGCGAGGGCACGGCTTTGCCCGTCGCGATCAGGCGAACTGGAATCATGTTGGCCTTTATATAGGTTAAATGTAGAAAATGCGGTTAATGGGACACGCTCAATCGAGTGCCAGCGGCGGCAGCCTGACGCCGCAGTTCTTACAGAAATTGGCGTCGTCATCGAGCCCTTCCTTCAGGCACGTAGGGCAGGTTCGCGTGGTAACGAGCTTGGAACTGCGTTGTACCGTCATTTCGGCGCTGATAATGCCGGTAGGCACTGCCAGGATGCCCCAGCCCAGCAACATCATCAGCGAGGCGATCGTGCGCCCGAAATCGGTCTTTGGCGTGATATCGCCAAAGCCCACCGTCGTCATGGTGCTGATGGCCCAGTATATCGACGTGGGAATGCTGCTGAAGCCGTTCTCCGGTCCTTCCACGACATACATCACAGTACCAAGCAGAAAGACCACCATCATGACGAAAGACAAGAAAATGAGAATCTTGCGCCGGCTGGCCAGCAAAGCGCGTCCCAGCACCGTGTATTCATGCACGTAGGAGGTCAGCTTGAGGATACGGAACATGCGCAGCAGGCGCAGGATGCGCACATCGATCAGCACGTGCGCGCCCGGCAACAGCAAGCCGATGTAGGTCGGCACGATGGCCAGCAAGTCGATAATGCCGAAAAAACTCTTGGCGTAGCGCACCGGGTGCTGCAGGCACGACAGGCGGGCGAAATATTCGATGGTAAACAGGATGGTGAAAAACCATTCGAGCGCCGTCAGCCAGGCGCCGTAGCGCTCGGCCACCGAGGCGACGCTGCTGAGCACGACCACGGTGACGCTGATCAGGATGGCGGCGATCAGCGCCAGGTCGAAGGCGCGGCCCGTGCGCGTCTCCGCCTCGAAGATGACGGTGTACATCTTTTCGCGCCAGCCCCGCTCGGGCTTGCCATATTTCTGTTGCGTTTCCTGCGCGGCAATCTGTTGCGGCGTCAACGGGGCCGCCCCGCTCTTCGTCGCGGCCTTCATGTGGGTAGTGTGCTCATATACTATTATTGTATAGATAATTGACAAAGCACGGCGACACGCACGATTGCGCTACAGTTTGCATTACGACAGCTTCTTCGCCAGCAAGACGGCATTACGCCGGTCGCGCTCGGCCTGCACGATGTCGCTCGTGCGCGCTTCCGACAGGCCCACCTCGTGCAGCACGGTGGCTGTCAGCTGCAGCGCCGATTCCAGCGCCTCGGGCACGACCAGGGTGGCGCCCGCCTGTATCAGGGCCACCGCGTGCGCCTCGTCGCGGGCGCGCGCATACACGGGCAGCAGCGGATACTCGCGGCGGATCGATTTGACGGCATGCAGCACGGACGCCGCGTGGTCCATGGTCAGCACGACGGCCGCGGCCCGGTCCGCATTGACCTTTTGCAACAGTTCCGCGCGCGACGCGTCGCCGAAATACACGGGAAAGCCGCGCGGATGCAGGGTCGTCACCAGGCGCGCATCATTCTCGATCGCCACATAGGCGATATCCTGTTCCGTCAGCACCTTGGCCAGCAACTGCCCCACGCGGCCGAAACCGGCGATGATGACGGTGCTGCCCTGCGGCGGCGGTGCGCCGTGCGCCAGGTCGGCCAGCTGATGGTGGTGGCGTTTTTCCCACCAGTTGCCGAAGGCGCGCGCCGCTTTCGCCAGCGCCGGCGTGGCGAACAGGCTCAGGCCCACCACCAGCATGACGAACTGCGCCACCTGCGGGCCGATCAGTTTCGTGCCCAGCGCATACGCGACGACGATGAAGGCAAATTCGCCGCCCTGCCCCAGCAGCACGCCCGTTTCCACGGCGCGCCCACAGTGAAAGCCGCCGATGCGGAAAATTACGCTGATGACGAGAGTTTTCAGCGCAAACAGGCTCAGCACGGCCAGCGGAATCAGCACGGGCGACTTGAGGATTTCGCGCACGTCGATCTGCATGCCCACCGACATGAAGAACAAACCCATCAGCAAACCCTTGAAGGGCTCGATCGTCACTTCCACTTCGTGGCGAAATTCCGTCTCCGCCAGCAGCAAGCCCGCCAGCAGGGCCCCCAGCGCCATCGACAGGCCGGCCAGGTAGGTCAATCCCGCGATGCCCAGGGTGCTGAGCAAGGTCAAGGCCATGAACACGTCGGGCTGGCGTTTCTTGACGAAAAACTGGAACAGCGGACGGATCACGCGGCGTCCGAGCAGGTAGATCAGCAGGATGGCGCCCGCCGATTTCACGGCCGCAAAACTGAGCAGATACGCCAGGTCGTCGCTGCGCCCGCTGGCAAACACATCGATCAGGATGAACAGCGGCACCACCATCAGATCCTGGAACATCAGAATGGAAAAGCCCGCCTGGCCGGCCGGGGTCTGCAGCGAGCGCTGGTCCGTCAGCAGCTGCATCACCACGGCCGTGGACGACAGCGACAGCACCAGGCCCAGCACGATGGACGCTTCCAGCGACAGGCCGAAGTAATACGCGACGGCGCCGATCAGGCAGGCGCTGACGGCCACCTGCCCCACGCCCGCGCCAAACACCCAGCGCCGCAGCGCCCACAGGCGTTCCGTCGACAGTTCCAGGCCGATCATGAACATCAAAAACATCACGCCCAGTTCGGCCAGGCCGCTGACCTGCTCGGCGCGGACGAACGAGAAATACGTCAGCCACGTGAATTCGCCGGCCCACAGGCCGAAGCCGAACGGGCCGAACAAGGCGCCCACGGCCAGGAAGCCGAGCACCTGGTTGACCTTCAGGCGTTGCAATAACGGAATAAAAATCCCGGCCAGGGCGAGAAACAGCAGGGTTTCTCGCAGATACGGTAAGGCGTGCTGCTCTTCCAAGGGTATCCTAAATAATCGTCAAAGTATTAAAAATGGCAAGGATGGCATCTATGCCGAATTGGCAATTGTCGCATGCACGGCCACGGCGCAGTAAGTGTACATGCGATTTTTTTCCACAGGGCAACATGCTCCTTATCGTTCGCCCTGTTTCGGCACCGTCAGCATATCCGCGCGGGGGCGGTCCCAGCCCGGCACGTAGGCGGGACACGGGCGGCTGCGGAATTGCTGCAGTTCCACGGTCGTAAAGTTGGGCAACATGCCGGGGTTGAAACGCACGTCCGTCAGCTTGTCCGCATTCAATCGGGGCATGCGGGCAAAGCGGAACCAGGCGTCGACATAGCAATTCTCTTCCTGCAAGGCGCGCAAGGCGGCCAGGCTGCCCGCCGCCTGGGCCGACACGGCGATGCCGGGCGCCAGTTGCCGGCCTTGCTTGCTGGTTTCCGCCAGGCCGGCCGGGCAGGCGGCGGGCGCCAGCGCCCCGGGCAGCAGGCTCAGGGTCCCGCGCCGCAGCGTATACACGTCCGTCTTGCTGTCGAGCGACACATAGATCCAGCACAATGGATTGCTGGGAAACGCCGTCATCGCCACGTCCCACACGCGCGTGCCGGGGTCCAGCCGCTGCACGGCCGCGTCGATGCGGCTGCGGCCGATGGCCGAAGCGACGCCCTGCGCGCCGATGAAGCTGGCGGCCAGCGCAAAGGCCAGCAGCAGCGGACGCCGCCCCCGCTCGCCGGCCCGCCCTTGCAGCACGGCCAGCACCACGCCCAGCCCCAGCAAGACAGCCAGCGCGGCGGGCGCCAGATAGGTCTTATAGGTGAAGAAACACAGGGCCGCCGCCAATCCCGCCAGCAGCACGCTTTTGACGATGCCATAGCGCAAGGACATGATCACGGGCACGCCCAGCAGCACCCAGAACATGGGCTCGACGATGAAGACCATGTCGCCATACAGCCAGCGGCTGTTGAACGGGTAAAACGGGTGCAAGCCATAGGAATTGAGGAAATCCATGCCCATGTGCAAGCAGAATCCCAGCAGCAGACAGGCCGCCAGGCCGATGCGGGCAGGCACGCTGCTTTTCAGCAGCCGGCGCGCGCCGGGCCACAGCAGCCACAACAGGGCCAGCAACAGCAGCGCCTGCGGCAAGGCCAGCAGCAATGTATGCGTGTGGCCACGGTGGTGCAGCATGTAGCCGAACGGGCGCGGCAGCAGTTTCGTGAGGACCAGGTCCAGGTCCGGCGCATTGCTGGCGAACCAGGCCGTAAACAGAAACAGCGCGCGCCGGGTGCGCTGGGCGGGGGGCTGCGGCTCGGGCGGCAGGCTGCGGTGTACCAGTTCGCCGACCCCGAGGCCGATGACCGAATGCGTAATATTATCCATCGGGCAATTTTACAGGATGCGGCCACCTCAAGAGCAAAGGCCGGGGTCCTACCCTCAGGGTACGCCCCCCGGATTCTGCCATTGGGTTTGTTCAATCACGCGGCTACAGCGCCTGTAAATCTTCCCCACGCATGCCCACCAGCAAGGCGCGGCCATCGGGCAGGACGCGGAATTCGCCGTAACGGGCCTTTTCCCAGCGCGCCGCCTCGCCCTCCTTGAAGAACCAGGCATCGCTGACCAGCACCCAGCGGCCATCCTTCGGCGTGAGCTCAAGCAGGAATTCGCCGGGCGCCAGCGCCTCTTTGGTGTACGGGCGCAGCAGTTCGGCCACGCCCCGTGCATCGCGCCTGGCCACGACGAGGGGCCGGCCCGGCGCCCGCTCCACGCTGGCCAATGTGCTCAGGACACCCAGGTTGACGAAATTGAGGCGCATGTAATCGCCCTGCATCAGCGAACGGGGGTCGACGGGCTCCAGCGCCACGAAGATGGCCTCGCCCTTGGCGATCAGCTGCTCTTTCTGCCAGATGCCGCCATTGGCGACGAGCAACACCAGCAGCAAGCCGCCCAGCACGCCCAGGCGCAAGAAGCGGCGTTCGACCGCCACGCCGGCCGGCGTGCTTTCCACCAGGTGCAGCACGGCGCCGCGCGTGGCCAGCCACGACAGCGCGCACAGCAGCGCGCCGGCCACGGCCAGCAGCGCCGCCTTGCTGGCCAGCGGCCAGGCCAGCTGGTAATAAAAGCTGCCGATGACCCACGCCGCCGCCAGCGCCGCCGCCACGGACACGCGCGTGCGCCCGCTCGTCAAACAATACCCGAGGATCAGCAGCACGGGGCCCAGCGCCGGCATGAACCAGGACAGCACGATCAGCACCAGGCCCACGCCGATGGCGGGCAGCTGGCGCAGCGCCGGCCAGCGCCAGCCCGTCCAGGCGGCCGCCGCCGTGGCCAGCACGAGCGACACGCCGTTCAAGGCTTGCGCATACCAGGCGCCGGCCTGGTGCCGGGCCACTTCGCGCGCCACTTCGCCCGTGAAGCCGCCGCCCAAGGCAGCGCCCAGCATGAAGGTCATGCCGGACCAGAAGACCAGTCCCAGCAAGATGGCCAATACCCACCCCGTCGACAGCGACTCCAGGAAGGCGGCGACGGGCGCGCCGCGGCCGTCGTTGAACGCCTGCTTTTGCAGCCAGTGGACGGCCAGCCAGCATGCGAGGGCCAGCATCCAGGCCAGGTACAGCTGCGTGGGGTCGTTCGCGAAAATCCAGTCGCGCCCGCTGTCGACGATGCCCAGCGCCAGCAAGCCGCAGGCGACCACGCCCAGCAGTACGCGCAGCCAGTCGCGCGGCAAGGCGGCGGCCACCAGCAGGCAGGCCGCACACAGCAGCAATGAAGCCATCTGTGCCGAATAATCGCGGAACAGCGCATAGCCGAGCAAAGCGCCGCCCACCAGCAGGCAGGGCACGGCCAGCTGCTCGACGAACAGCACCACGCCGCGCGCGCGGATCAGCAGCACGGCCGCCGCCAGCACGATGGCGGCCACGACATAGGCGCCGGGGCCGTGGCGCACGACGCTTTCCAGGCCCACGCCCAGCGCCACGACCAGGGGGATGGCGGCCAGCCAGGCGCCGAAGGCCGTCATCAGCACCAGCGGCCACGGCCGCACGTCCTGTCGCGGTCGGCTAGTACCAGCCGGCAACAGGCCGGCGCGCGTGGCGTCGCCGATCAGGGTGGCGAGCGCATCGGCCCGTTGACTGTTGATATTGCTCATGCCGCCTCCTGGCGCGCGCGCCACAAAATGCCTTGCACGGTCAGCGCCAGCAGCACGGCGGCGGCCAGGCCCAGCATGACCAGCTTGCCGACACCATCGCCACCGCCGCTAAGCAGGGCACGCGCCAGGCCGCCCACCAGCAGGGTGTTGACGCCCAGCGCCACGGCGCTCAGGCCGAACACATCAAAGAACTGACTTGTGGCCAGCATCGTCGCGGCGACAGCCAGCAAGGCCAGCCCCGCCCAATATGGCGAGCCGACCTCGCTGCCGAACAGGGCTGTGACGGCCGTGCCCGTGATGAGGATGGTGGCCAGGACCAGGCCCAGGCGCAAGGCCCAGACGCCCGCGCCCGTCCAGCGCGCCAGCAACGGCGACACGAACGCGCATGCGAGCAGCACGGCCAGCCAGCCGCCGACGAAAATGGTCAGGTCGGCCGAATCGATGCGCCAGCTGTGTTGCGCATGCGCCTGCATCCACAGGGCGGCGCCCGTCGCGAAGATCAGCATCCACGGCGTCCACAGCACGTCGCTGCGCGCGACCAGGCACAGCGGCAACGCCAGCACGGCCCACAGGGCGAACAATTGCCATGGATCGGCGCCCGTCTGGTAGGTCTGGCCGAAATACGCAAACAGGCCGCCGATGGCCAGCAGGGCCAGCAGCAGCAGGGGCACGCGCGCCTTGGGCACGGCAAACGCCCCGACGCAGGCGGCAGCCAGCACGCCTTGCAACAGGGCAAAACGCCCCATGCGGCCCAGCTCTTCCCAGTTGGCGGCCACCCAGAAAATCAGGCCCATGCCCAGCAAGGCGGCGCCCAGCACGGCCACGCCGCGCGGCAGCCAGTAGGCCAGGCGCGCCGGTTCGTGCTGGAAGCCGGCCACGTCCTGCAACTGCCGGGTTTGTTGGGCGTCGAGCGCATGCTCCGAGGCGAGCTGGTACACGGCGAGGCGTAGATCCATCGTCTGCTTTCTGTGTGAAGGGTGGGGAAATCGGGGGAGTCGGGTCAGCGTTCGACGCTGACGCCGCGCCAGAAGGCGACGTGGCCGGCAATTTGCCTGGCGGCGTCCTGGGGCTGGGGGTAATACCAGGCCGCGTTGGCGTTCGTCTGGCCATCGACGACAAGGTCGTAATAGCTGGCCGTGCCCTTCCAGGGGCAGATGCTGGTGTGGCTGCTGGGGCGCAGGTACGCCTGCGTCACTGCCGACAAAGGAAAATACACATTGTTTTCAACGACTTGCACCTGATCGTCGGCAGCGTGCGCGATGACGGCGCCATTCCATCTGGCTGTTGGCATTTGACTATCCTCCTTCTGCGCCGAGTGTAGCGCAAAAAGTCTGCCATGGCGCGCGCCATTGGCGCCCGGATCAGTCGCCGGCGATGATCTGGCGCAAGGCTTGTTCAAACACTTCGGGCGGCTGGCCGCCGGAAATCAGGTGGCGCTCGTTGATGATGACGGCGGGTACGGAATTGATGCCGTTCTGCTGGTAGAACTGCTCCTGCGCGCGCACCTCGTCCGCATAGGCGTTCGACGCCAACACCTCGGCCGCTTGCACGGTATCGAGGCCCGCGTCGCCCGCGACTTTCAGCAGCACCTCGTGCGAGGACGGATTCTGTCCCTGCGTGAAGTAGGCATCGAACAGCGCCATCTTGAGTGCCTTCTGGCGTCCTTGCAGCCCGGCCCAGTGCAGCAGACGGTGCGCATCGAAGGTGTTGTAGATACGGCTGCGCTTGTCCATGGCAAAGGTAAAGCCCAGCTGCTCGCCGCGCGCGCGGATCGCTTCGCGCGATTGCGCCATCTGTTCCGGGGTGGAACCGTATTTGCGGGCGATGTGTTCGCTCACATCCTCGCCCTCGGGCGGCATATTGGCGTTCAGCTCGAAGGGCTGGAAGTGGATCTCGGCCTGGACGGTGCCGTGCAGCTTGTCCAAGGCTTGCTCCAGCGATTTCAGGCCGATCACGCACCAGGGGCAGGAAACGTCGGACACGACATCGATACGGAGGGGAACGGGTGTGGCGGGAGTGGAACTCATGGTGGGCAGCCTTTGCGCGATCGGTGGCGGCCGCACCGCGCGGCGCCGCAAACACAGCATATGCGTGCGGGCCGCGGGAAATCAAGCGCTTACTTTTTCTTGACGGCGGCCTTGGCCGCATCCTTCTTGCCACCGATCTTGCTTTCTTTGCCAGAGAGCAAGTTCGCGATATTCTGGCTGTGGCGGTAGGCCAGCAGCACGCTCATGACGATGACGGCCAGCAAGATGGGATCGACGCCGAACAGCAAGCCGTAGTAAAACGGCGCGAACAGGGCCGCCACCAGGGCCGCCAGCGAGGAATAGCGGAAGGCGTAGGCGATGATCAGCCAGGTGGCCAGGGTTGCCAGGCCCAGCCAGGGATTGATCCCCAGCAACACGCCGAGGGCCGTGGCCACGCCCTTGCCGCCGACAAAGCGGAAGAACACGGGCCACAAATGGCCGAGGAAGACGGCGATGGCCACCAGGGCCACGGCCGTGTCGCCCACGCCCAGCGCGCCGGCAAAGTGGTCGGCCAGGAACACGGCCAGCCAGCCCTTGGCGCCATCGCCCAGCAGGGTCATGATGGCGGCGCCCTTGTTTCCGCTGCGCAGCACGTTGGTGGCGCCCGGATTCTTCGAGCCATAGGTGCGCGGATCGGCAATGCCGTAGACCTTGCTCATCACCACGGCAAACGATATCGAGCCGAGCAAGTAAGCGGCCACTGTCATTGCCACGGTTGTGATTACTGGATTCATTTCTTCCCTTTATTGTGTTTATTACACCAGCATCGAGGCTGGCGCAGCAGAATATACACCAGCGCCCAGCCTACGGACAGGGTGGCGTCTGGTTTTCTTAATCCTGCAGCGCGCACTGCACCGGCTTGGCCTTGAGCAAGTCGAGCAATACCTGCGGCGCCAGCGAGACGAGAAAACCGCGCCGCCCGCCATTGATGTAGATGCGCGGCAATTCCAGGATCGACGCTTCCACGTAGACGGGCATGGCCTTCTTGGTGCCGAACGGCGAGGTGCCGCCGATCATGTAGCCGGAATGGCGCTGCGCCACCTCGGGCTTGCACGGCTCGACGGACTTGCAGCCGATGCCGCGCGCCAGGTTCTTGGTCGACACCTTGCAGTCGCCATGCATGAGCACGATCAGCGGCTTGGCCGCCTCGTCCTGCATCACCAGGGTCTTGATCACCGCATGTTCCGGCACCCCCAGTTCGCGCGCCGAGACGCTGGTGCCGCCGTGCTCCTCGTACGGATACGGGTGTTCTTCAAAGGAAACTTGATGCTTGCGCAGCAACTGCGTCGCCTGGGTTTCGGAAATATGCTCTTTTTTAGCCATGCGTGATACGCTGATCGTTCAGTGAGGAGTCCTAATTATGCAGCAAGAAATCCGCTTTGCCACCTTCAATGTCTGCAACCTGGCCCCCGCGGGGGCGAAATTGTATGACAACCTGGATCCGTTGAGTCCGGCGCAATACGAGGCCAAGGCGGAGTGGACGGCGCGGCAGATCGACCTGCTCGACGCCGACGTGATCGGTTTCCAGGAAATTTTCTCGCAGGCGGCCCTGCGCGACGTGCTGTCGCGCACGCGCCGCTACCGCGACGCCGCGCTGGCCGGCTACGATGCGACGGATATTGCCGGACGCATGCTGCCGACCGTGGCGCTCGTGTCGCGTTTGCCGCTGGCCGGCCCCGGCGTGGCCCATGCGGACTTTCCCGCCGGCATCAGTCTGTCAGCCGACGCCAGCGACGACAATCCCTGCCGCTTCGCCCGCGCGCCGCTGCATGTGCCGGTGATGTTGCCCGGCGGACAACTGACCGACGTGGTGGTGCTGCATCTGAAGTCGCGCCGGCCCGACTACCGCCATGGCGAGGGCAGCGACGCGCTCGCTTACGCGCTGGCCAACCTGCGCTCGCTGCAGCGGCGCGGCGCGGAAGCCGTGGCCCTGCGCGTACTGGTTAGCGAACTGGGCCGCAGCGGCCGTCCGCGCATCGTGCTGGGCGACTTCAACGACATCGCCAATGCCGTCACCACGTCCATCGTCATGGGCGCGGGCGCGCCGTGCGCACCGCAAGGCGTCAGGCCGGAAATGCGCGAACGCCTGTACGACGCCAACGCCATCGCCCTGCGCCAGGATGCGGCGCGCCACGCGGGCTACACGAATATCCACGACAGCGCCTACATGACGATCGACCACATCCTCGTTTCCGAACACTTCCACCCCGCCTCGCCGCGCGCCATCGGCGCCGTGCTCGACGTGAACTACCTGAACGACCATTTGCTGCTGGGTCTGCCGCAAGCATCCGACCATGGCCAGGTCTTGATGCGCGTCAAGCTGCTGGGCAATATTGATTAATGCAATAACGTCGCCAGCGCACTGCCCGCGACTTGCGCGCTGGCATGGCGCCCCTGGTATTGCTGGCAGCCCTGCGCCTGCAGATACGCCAGCTGCCGCGGCGTTTCCACGCCTTCGGCGATTACCGTCAGGCGCAGTTCGCGCGCCATGGCCATGATGGTGGCGGCCACGGCCCCGTCGGCGGCCCCGTCCACCGCGTCCGGCAGGAACGAGGGATCGATCTTGAGCTTATCCACCGGGTACTGGCGCAGATTGGCCAGGCGCGAATAGCCGGTGCCGAAGTCGTCGATGGCCAGCCGCACGCCCAGCGCGCGCAGCTGCGCCAGCTCGTCGGCCAGGCGCGCGCCGCCCTGCATCAGCAGCGCCTCCGTCACCTCCAGTTCCAGCCACACGGCAGGCAGCCCCGATAGGTGCAGCGCTTGCTGCACGCTGTCGAGCAAATGATTGCGCTGGCATTGCGCCGCCGACAGGTTCACGGACACCCACCAGGCCTGGCCCCCGTCGTGCCAGGCGCGGGCGCGCCGGCACGCATGCTGCAGCACCCAGTTTCCGATCGACACCATCAAGCCGCACTCCTCGGCCACGGCAAGGAAGCGTTCGGGCGCCAGCACGCCCAGTTGCGGGTGGCGCCAGCGCAGCAAGGCTTCCGCGCCAACGATCTTGCCGCTGGCCACGTCGAGCGCGGGCTGGCATTCCAGCATGAACTCGTCCCGGCCCAGCGCGGCCCGCAAGCCCTGCTCCAGGCCGGCACGCTCGAGTATCCGCGCATGCATGTCGGCGTTGAAAAACTGGAAATTATTGCGCCCGCCTTCCTTGGCGTGGTACATGGCGACATCGGCGTTGTGCACGAGGGTGTCGATGCTGTCGCCGTCGCTGGGAAAGATGGCCACGCCGATCGATGCGGACACCTGCAGCTCGTAGCCGCCCAGCTGGTAGGGCTGCGTGACGGCGTGCAGCAGGCTGGCCGCCACATGCGCCGCCTGGTCGATGCCGCCCACTTCGGCCAGGATGATGACGAATTCGTCGCCGCCGTGGCGGCTGACGGTGTCGACGCCGCGCACGCAGCGCACCAGGCGGCGCGCCACTTCCTTGAGCAGCAAGTCGCCCACGTGGTGGCCCATGCTGTCATTGATGTGCTTGAAGTGGTCGAGATCCAGGTACAGGATGGCCAGCATGCTCAGCTTGCGCCGCGCCGCCGCCAGCGCCAGCGACAGCCGGTCCAGCAGCAGCACCCGGTTCGGCAAGTCGGTGAGGAAATCGTGCTCGGCCAAGTGGCGCGTGTGCTCCTCATGCTTCTTGCGTTCGCGGATGTCGCTGAGGATGGCCATGTAGTTGCTCAGTTGCCCTTGCGAATCACGGATGGCCGTCAGCGACAGCCAGGCCGGATAGCGCTCGCCCCCCTTGCGCTGGCCCACGATATCGCCTTGCCAATAACCGTTCGCGTCGACCTCCTGCCACACGTGCGCGAACAGCGCCGGCGCCTCCGCTTCCGCGCCGTGCGGGACGAAGGCCTTGCCCAGCATGTCGTCCGGGCTGTAGCCGCTGATCTCGCTGTACGCGGGGTTCATGCTGACGACGCGTTGCTGCGGGTCCATCACGACGATGGCTTCGCGCGCGTGTTCCACCACCTGCGCCGACAGGTGCCACGCCTGTTCGGCCAGTTTGCGGGAAGAAATATCGCGGATCACGGCGTAAAACAGATAGCTATGGTCGAGCGTGACGGAGGTGAGCAGCACTTCGCCCCAGAACAGTTCGCCCAGGCAGGTCTGATAGCGCCAGTCATAGCGGCAGTTGCCGTCGGCATGGGCCTGCGCCGCCAGCTGCGCGCCGCGCAAGGCCGACAGTTCGCCATCGGGCTGGCGCAGCGGCGAAAAATCGCTGAGGCGGCGTCCCAGCAAGCGGGGCCGGTCCTCGCATTGAAACAGGGCGATGGCGGCCGGATTCGCCTCGGCGATGTGTTCGTCGCGCAGCAGCACGATGGCGTCGGCGGACTTGTCGTACAGCTGGCGAAAATTGTCGCCCATCAATAGCAGGGCGCCCTGCGCCGCGCCGTCCTGGCCGCTGGCCGTGATATCGATGTCGACGCACACCACTTGCCGCACGCGCCCGGATTCCATGACGGGAAACACGGTGGAATGGATGCAGCGCGGCGCGGCGCCATCGGTGCCGAGGCGCCACAGGCGCGCCGTGCGCGCCTTGCCGCTGTCCCAGACGGCCGCCAGTTCCGCATGGCCATCGTCGAACCCGCCCTGGCCTTGCGGCAAGGCGGCGGCCACGCCGGCCCAGGCCTGGCCCAGGGCCAGTTCGGCCGGCACGCCATACAGGCGCGCCGCACCCGCGCTCCAGTAGCGCACGATACCGTCGCGGTCGATGCCGCGCACGGCCATGCCGGGCGCCTGCTCGACGGCGGCAACGATGATGGACAGCAAATCGAGCGCCCTGGCGGCCGGCCCCGGCTGCGGCGCGGCGGCAAGCAAACGGCCCGGCGACGGGGCGGCTGCGGCAATCCGATCAGACATCAGGCCCCCCGTTGCGCGGCCACACCGCAACCGGCGAACGAGCGGCCCGTCCGGTGGCGCAACCATCACTGCCATTCTTGCGCGCCGGAGAATCGGCTCATTGACGATGCTCAAGCATCGTCGCATGCCGTATTGGTCTCCGGTCGGCGTTTTTTGCATTCCATTCCCGTTTTTGTGCACTCTGTCGCACGGCGATGGCGGCCGGGCTTGAATCTTCCTAAAGTGGCAACATGCGTATCGCCGTGAACGACCGCAGCGGCAGGCGTGCTGCCTGCGGCCGCCACGGCGATGCGCTACCCGAATTCCCCCGGCCAGCGACAGGCCGGGTCCGCACCGAGACCTGGCGCCGAGCCCTCGCGCCGCCTCCATCGAAGAGTCCTATGAAAAACGAGACATTGCCACCGGCATCCCCCCTTGCAGCCAAGCGCGGCCGGCGCTGGCGCACCCCCGTATTGATCCTGGTCGTGCTGGGCCTGGCCGGCGGCGGCTGGACCGTCATGCAATCGAAGCAACAGGCCGCCAAAGCCGCCGAACAGCAAGCGAGCAAGAAAAAGGAACAGGCCAGGACGCCCGTGCATGAACTGGCGCAGGGCGACGTGGCCGCCATCGATGCGCGCGCGCTCAGCATCAGCCTGCCCCTGTCCGGTTCGCTGGCCCCGCTGACGCAAGCCACCATCAAGGCCAAGGTCTCGGGCGTCATCCATGAAACCACCGTGCAGGAAGGCCAGAGCGTGGTGGCCGGGCAAATCCTCGTGCGCCTCGACGCGGCCGACCAGCGCGCGCGCCTGACGCAGCAGCAAGCCATGCTCGACGAAGCGCAGGCGCGCCTGGCCATGGCGAGTAAAAACGAAGCGAACAGCCAGGCGCTGCTCAAGCAAAAATACATTTCGCAGACGGCCTACGACACGACGCAAAACTCGGTCGACCTGGCGCGCGCCGGCGTCAAGTCCAGCGCCGCCCTGCTCGACCTGGCCCGCATTGCGCTGGCCGACACGGTGATCCGCGCACCGATGGCCGGCATCGTCAGCAAGCGCCATCTGCAGGCCGGCGAAAAAGTCTCGCCCGACATGCCCGTCTATACCATCGTCAACCTGGCGCAGCTGACCCTGGAAGCGCCCGTGCCCAGCGCGGAGATTCCCCGCATCAAGCTGGGCCAGGACGTGCACTTCAAGGTCGACGGCTTCGGCGCGCGCGACTTTGCCGGCAAGGTCACGCGCATCAACCCCACCACCGAGAGCGGCTCGCGCGCCATGCTCGTCTACATCGCCGTCGACAATGGCGATGGCGCGCTGCGCGGCGGCATGTTCGCCAAGGGCAGCATCGTCACCGAGCGCTCGGCCGTGGCGCCGCTGGTGCCGTTGACGGCCGTGCGCAATGAAAAACAGGGCCCCGTCGTGTATGCGCTGGTGAACAACAAGGTCGTCGCGCAGCCCGTCACCCTGGGGCTGCGCAACGAGGACGAGGGCTACGCCGAGGTCAAGTCCGGCCTGGTGCCGGGCGCGAAAGTCATCATCGCCAGACTCGATGGCGTGAAACCGGGCCACGGCGTCACCTTCGCCGCGCAAGCAGCGACACCAGCCGCCCCCGCCGCGCCGGCAGCCGTGCTGGCACGGAAGGACTAAGCCATGTGGATGACCAAAGTCAGCATTCAAAACCCCGTCTTCGCCACCATGGTCATGGTGGCGCTGGTGGTGCTGGGCATCTTCTCCTACCGGGGCCTGGGCGTGGAAAGCATGCCCAGCGTGCAGTTTCCGTTCGCCGCCATTGAAGTGAACTACCCGGGCGCCTCGCCCGAAGCGGTGGAAAACGACATCACGCGCCCCATCGAGGACGCCGTCAACACCGTCAGCGGCATCAAGACCATCCGCGCCAACTCGTGGGAAGGGCGCGCCGGCGTCTACCTGGAATTCGAGCTGTCGACCAACATGGACAAGGCCATGCAGGACTTGCGCGACAAGGTGGCCCTGGTGCGCCCGCGCTTCCCGAAAGAGGCCAAGGACCCGTTCATCGCGCGCGCCGAGGGCGACAACGAGCGCCCCATCGCCACCATCGTGCTGACCTCGACCGGGCACGACCTGCGCTCGCTGTCGACCATGACGGAGCAGGTCATCAGCAAGCGCTTCCAGGGCGTCGCCGGCGTGGGGCAGGTCAAGCTGCGCGGCCTGCGCGCGCGCCAGATCCTCATCAGCATGAAGCCGATCGAGCTCAATGCCCAGGGCATCGGCGTCGATGAAGTCATCCGCGCCATCCAGGCGACGAATACCAATCTGCCGGCCGGCTCCATCAGCCATGGCGCGGCCGAACAGCTGGTGCGCGTGGAAGGCAAGATCAAGGACGCGCGCGAATTCGGCAAGATCATCGTCGCGCGCCGCGCCGTCGGACCCGTCTACCTGGACCAGGTGGCCACCGTCGTCGACGGCGAGCAGGAAGAACTGTCGATCTCGCGCATGAACGGCCAGCAGGCCGTGACCATGGAAATCACCAAGGTGCAGGACGCCAACGTGGTCGAAGTGGGCACCGGCATCCTGAAAGTGGCGTTTGATTTGCAAAAGACGCTGCCGCCCGATATCAAGCTGCGCGTGCTCGACGACGAGTCGGAGCGCGTGCAAAGCCAGCTTAATAACGTCAAGCGCACCATCATCGAAGGCGCCGTGCTGACCATGGTGATCGTCTTCCTGTTCCTGCACTCGTGGCGCTCGACCATCATCACGGGCCTGACCCTGCCGATTTCCGTGCTGGCCAGCTTCATCGCCATGAAGGCTTTCGGCTTCACCCTGAACTTTTTGACCCTGATGGCGCTGTCCTTGTGCATAGGCCTGTTGATCGATGACGCCATCGTCGTGCGCGAAAACATCGTGCGTCACCTGGGCATGGGCAAGAACCACTACAAGGCGGCCAACGACGGCACCAATGAAATCGGCCTGGCCGTGATGGCCACCACGTTCGCCATCGTCGCCGTGTTCGTGCCCGTCGCCTTCATGGACGGCATCATCGGCCGCTTCTTCCTGCAGTTCGGCATCACCGTGGCCGTCGCCGTGCTCGTGTCGCTGTTCGTCAGCTTCACGCTCGACCCCATGCTGTCGTCCGTCTGGCGCGACCCCGTCAAGGACCGCTTCAAGTACGCGCCGTGGCTGGGCCGCTTCATGGCCTGGATCGAGACGGGCATCGACCGCCTGCACGTATGGTACGGCAAGGTGCTGGTTGTCGCCTTGCGCTGGCGCAAGACCACGCTGGCCACGGCCGTGGCGCTGTTCGCGGGCAGCCTGATGCTCGTGCCCATGATAGGCGGCGAGATGTTCCCGGAAACGGACCAGGGCTGGGTCAACCTGCGCTTCAAGACGCCCGTCGGCTCCAGCCTCGAATACACGGATAGCAAAGTGCGCCAGATCGAAACGGCGTTGAAGGAATTTCCCGAGATCGACAGCCTGGTGGCCAACATCGGCACGCCCGATGGACGCAACACGGCTGAAGTGAACCTGAAGCTGACGGACATCAAGACGCACAAGCGCCGCTCGCAGCAGGAACTGGAAAAGCTGATCCGCGAACGCCTGGCGCCGATCGCCGGCATCACCCTGTCCGTCGGCCAGCGCCCCATCTTCATCGCCATCCTCGGCACGGACGAAGGCAAGCTCGATGCGGTGGCGCACACCCTGATGGACAAGATGCGCGGCATCAAGGGCCTGGCCGACATGGAATACAGCCAGGAAGGCGCCAATCCGTCGACCACCGTCAAGATCAACAACGAGCTGGCCAGCGACCTGGGATTGTCGGTGCAGCAGATCGGCAATGCGCTGCGGCCGTTCGTAGCGGGCGACACGGTCAGCCACTGGCTGGCGTCCGACGGGCAGAACTACGACGTCAACGTGCAGCTGCCGAAATCGGGCCGTCAGAAAGTGGCCGACCTGGCCGACCTGTCGCTGGCGTCGAGCAAGCTTGACGCGAACGGCAAGCCGATCATGATTCCGCTGCGCCAGGTGGTCGAATTCGTGCCGTCCTCGAGTCCGCAGGTGCTGAAACGCCAGGCCTTGCAGCGCCGGGTCGCCATCTATGCGGGCGTGCAGGGCCGCCCTGCCGGCGACGTCGACGCCGATGTGCAGAAGGCCATCAAGTCCATCGACCTGCCGCCCGGCGTGCGCTTCGACGTGGCCGGCAATGCGCAGCAGATGGCCGAAACCATGGGCGGCGCGATGATGGCGCTGGGTATCGCCGTGATCTTCATCTACCTGGTGCTGGCGTCGCAGTTCGGCAGCTTCCTGCAACCGATCGCCATCATGGTGTCGCTGCCGCTGTCACTGATCGGCGTACTGGCCGCCCTCCTGATCACGGGCAGCACCCTGAACATCTTCTCCGTGATCGGCTTCATCATGCTCATGGGATTAGTGACGAAGAACGCAATCCTGCTGGTCGACTTCACCAACCAGCGCCAGCGCGAAGGCCTGGGCCAGTTCGAGGCGCTGATGGAAGCGGGGCAGGTGCGTCTGCGGCCCATCCTGATGACGACCCTGGCGATGGTCTTCGGCATGCTGCCGATGGCCATCGGCATGGGCGACGGTGGCGAATCGCAGGCACCGATGGGCCGCGCCGTCATCGGCGGCGTCATCACCTCGACGCTGTTGACACTGGTGGTGGTGCCCGTCGCCTACACCTATCTGGATAGCCTGGGCAAGCGCGCCGCGCGTTTCTTCGGCGGCGGTGAGCATGCCGAGGCCGACGCCGACCAGGCACCCGCCGCCCATTAAGTTTCGACTGGTCGCCTTCACCGTCCCCGCATTGGCGGGGACGACGCGGCGGCTTCCTGAAGAGAGCTTCAGTTGACCAAAGCGGCCCCACTGGCTAGACTGTCCCCGTTATCAATGATATGGAGTGACTCGTGGGTGCTTGTTCCAGTGACAGTAGTCGATTGACCATCGGCGATCGGCCTTAGGCAAGACGTGCGCATTCCGCCCGCCTTGTCCTCGGCAAGGTGCGGTTTTACCAGCGGCGATGTCCATTCGCCGCCACTTCCCTCCTCATCGTTCATCTTTTCGTCAGCGTCGGCCACTGCCCCCTTGCGGGCGAATTTTCGTCGCCTTGTGCACTTGCCTGTTCCTCCCCAGCCGGGAGAAATTATGGTGGTATTTGACTTTGCGCTGCGCGTTGCCGCGGCATTGACCCTGGGCGCCATGATCGGCGCCGAACGCCAGCTGCGCCAGCGCATGGCGGGCTTGCGCACGAATGCGCTGGTGTCCGTCGGCGCCTCGCTGTTCGTGATGGTTTCCGTGCTCGAAGGCGACAGCGCCGGCCATATGCGCATCGCCGCGCAGGTGGTGTCGGGCATCGGTTTTCTGGGCGCCGGCGTCATCATGCGCGAAGGCATGACGGTGCGCGGCCTGAACACGGCGGCCACGCTGTGGTGCTCGGCCGCCATCGGCGTGCTGTGCGGCCTGGGATTTTCCCTGGAAGCTGCCATCGGCACGGGCTTCGTCCTGGTCGCCAACCTGGTGCTGCGCCATCTGGCGCAGCGCATCAACGCCCACGGCAGCGAAGCGGGCATCGAGACGGAAAGCATCTACAGAGTCACGGCCGTGTGCGAGGCGGAGCAGGAAGTCCAGGTGCGCAAGCTGATGCTGGGCTTGATCAGCGGCATGCCGGCGCTGATGCTGCAATCGCTGCACAGCGAAGATGCGCCGCAGGCCGGGCGCATCGAAGTGCGGGCCGACCTGCTCACGCCCGCCTCCAGCCTGGGATTGCTGGAGCAGATCGTCAGCCAGGTAAGCCTGGAAGGCAGCGTCTCGGCCGTGCGCTGGGCGCTGGTCAACAACGCGGAATTTGTCGCCGAACGGGGAGTCTGATGATGAAAAAATGGCTGTTGTGGTTTGCCAAACGTGGCCCTGCCGTCGCCGCCTACCGCCTGACCGTCACCTGCCCCGCGGCGCAGGCCGACCACGTCGTGCGCCTGCTGCTGGCCGAACTGAAAGGCGCGGGCCTGGCGCCGTCGCAGATGCTGCGCAGCTGGGACGAGGCCAGGCAAGTGGTGCAGCTGATCGCCACGGTGCTGTGCCAGGCCGTGCAGCGCGCCGTGCTGGTGCGCTTCGTCAACCGCGCGGGCGCCTGGCCGCAGGTGCGGCAGGTGCGCTGGGAAGGCGTCGCGTCCTCACGCTGAGGCGGGCAGGCGCATGGTAAACAGCGCGCCGCCTTGCGGACGGTTGCATGCCTCGATGCGCCCGCCATACGCATGGACGATGGCTTGCGACAGGGCCAGGCCCAGGCCGAAACCGGGCGCCTCGCCCGCGCGCGCCTTGGCACCCCGGTAAAAACGTTCGAACAGGTGCGGCAAGTCTTCCACGCCGATGCCCGGCCCCGCGTCGGCCACGCCCACCAGCGCATCACCGCCGTCGCGCGACACGTGCAAGGTGATGATGCTGTCGGGCGGCGAGAACTTCACGGCATTGTCGAGCAAGTTGGCCAGCACCAGGTCAGCAGGCCCGGCCGCCACCCGCGCGTGCACGGGCGCGCCTTCACCTTCGTCAAACATGATGCGGATGCCGCGCTGCGCGGCCGCCTTTTCCAGGCGCTGCGCCGCCGCGCGCAGCAGCGGATTGAGGTGCACCGTTTCCACCGCATTGCGCTCCTGACCCGCATCGAGGCGCGTGAGCATCAGCAGTTCTTCCACCAGGGTCGTCAGGCGCTGCACTTCATCGAGGCAGGAAGCCAGCGCCCCCACATACTCGGGCGCCTCGCGCGGGCGGCGCAGGGTGATTTCGATTTCCGTGCGCAGGCGCGACAGCGGCGAGCGCAATTCATGCGAGGCGTCGGCCGTGAAGCGCCGCTGCGCGTCGTAGCCGCGCTCCAGGCGGTCGAGCATGGCGTTCAGGGTATCGACCAGGCGGCCGATTTCATCGGGAGTGCCCGGATGGGGCAGGCGCTGGTGCAGGCTGGCCTCGCCGATCGAATGCGCCTGGCGCACCACGTCGTCGATGGCGCCGAGCACGCGGCGCGTGAGCATTTCGCCGGCCAGCCCCACGGCCGCCAGCAAAGCCAGGGCCATTGCGCCAAACAGCACGGTAGCCGCGGCCAGTATGTGGTTGGCGTCGTCGAGCGAGCCTGCCACCTGCACCGCCAGGCGCGAACCGGACGACGGCACGGGAACGGACACCATGCGCAGCGGCTCTTCGCCAAACTTGGGCAGGGTCTCGAAGACGGTGTCGCCGGCCGCCAGGTGCGTCAGCAGGGCCGGTGGCGCCGGCAATTGCGCTGCCTCGAGGTTGCGGCTGCGCGCCAGCACGCGGCCCTCGCCATCGATGATCTGCACCAGGCGGTCGAGCCGCATCAGCGACGGCGGCGCCAGGCCCGGCGCCACTTCGTGTACCTGGATGGGCTGGCGCGGCGCGGCTGGCAGCATGGCCATTTCCGTTTCGGCCAGCGCCAGCAGGGCCGCGTCGAGCTGGCCGCGCACGGCGCGCGACAAGCCCCAGTAGCCGGCCAGCGCCGTGCAGGCGACGATGGCGAGTATCACGGCCAGGTGCACCCGCAGCAGGCGCTTGCGGAAGCTAGCCACCGTTGCTTTCCGCCAGGCGGAAGCCGCGTCCGCGCACCGTGTGGATCAGCTGGGGCAGCCCCGGTGCATCGACCTTGCCCCGCAGGTTGCGCACATGAACGTCGATCAGGTTGTCGATGCCGATCAGGTCCGCCTGCCAGATCTGCTCGGCCAGGCGCGCGCGGCTGACCACCTCGCCCGCCTGGCGCAGCAGGATCAGCAGGATCGCGTACTCCTTGGGCGTGAGCACCAGCGGCGCGCCGGCGCGCGTCACCTGGTGGCTGACGGGATCGAGCGACAGGTCGGCCAGCGCCAGCACCAGCGGGCGGCTGATGTCGGAGCGGCGCAGCAACGCGCGGATGCGCGCCAGCAGCTCCTCGAATTCGAACGGCTTGGTCAGGTAATCGTCGGCGCCCGTGTTCAGGCCCGCCACGCGGTCGGCCGTG
Organism: Janthinobacterium sp. GW821-FHT03A03; assembly: GCF_059421435.1. NCBI lineage: Bacteria > Pseudomonadati > Pseudomonadota > Betaproteobacteria > Burkholderiales > Oxalobacteraceae > Janthinobacterium > Janthinobacterium sp. GW821-FHT03A03. Next base: position 733,227 of record NZ_JBWKUZ010000001.1, read on the forward strand.
GCGTCGCGCGCCGTGAGCATCAACACGGGCGTCTGGATGCCACGCGCGCGCAAATCGCGGCAAAAGTCGATGCCCTGCTTGCCCGGCAACATCCAGTCCAGCACGATCAAGTCGTAATCGACGGCATAGCTTTCATCCTCGCCCTCTTCCGCGCTGTGCGCCACATCGACGACAAAGCCCTCTTCCTGCAAGCCCCGCGCCAGCAGGCGCGCCGCCTTGCGGTCATCTTCCACCAAGAGAATCCTCATGCCTGCCTTTCCCGTCGCGCCGCGTTTTCCCGCATTGTCCATTCTCCCATTTTAACGCGCCGCGCCCCGCACGCAGCAAACCTGAAGAATGATTCAGGCGTTCTTGGGAGCTTCTTCAGGACGACATTGCTATGCTTTCCCGGCGCTGTAGTGACGCTGTCCGCGCCACCTGCGCCCCATCTCCTGCCCGCCTGGGCACGGCATCCATGCATGCCCCCTATCGACACTAACAACAAGGAAACACGGGATGAACACGACCAACCCCCATGCCCTGGGCGCCTGTTGCGCCCTCGCCGTCGCCCTCGGCTGCACGGCCCTCGCCGGCTGCGCCAGGCCAACGGTGGCGGCCACGCCGACCGCCCAGGCGGCGCATCTGGACGACGGCAGCATCGAAGTCGCAAAAAATTCACCGTTGCGCCAGCGCCTGCAGATCGCCCCCGCACTGGAACAGGACATCGCCACGCAGACGGACGCACCGGGCAGCATCGAAGCCATGCCGGAGAAACTGGTGAAAATCACGCCGCCGCTGGCCGGGCGCATCACGCGCCTGCAACGCGCCTTGGGCGACAGCGTCAAGGCGGGCGACCCGCTGTTCACCCTGGACTCGGCCGAACTGAGCGCCGCCTACACGGACGACAGCAAGGCCCGCTCCGCCCTGCTGCAGGCGCGCCAGGAACTGGAGCGCCAGAAGACGCTGTTCGAGGCGGAGATTGCCGCGCGCAAGGATTACGAAGCGGCCCAGGCGGCCTATGACCAGGCCGGCAGCGATGCGCATGCCAGCGCCGACAAGCTGGCTCAGTACGGCGCCAGCGGACGTGGATCGCGCCGCGACTACGTTTTGCGCTCGCCCATCGCCGGCACCGTGATCGCCATGGAAGGCGCCCAGGGCGGCTACTGGAACGATATCAACGCGCCCGTCATGACCGTGGCGGATCTCTCCACCGTGTGGCTGTCGGCCAACGTGGCCGAGAAGGACCTGGCGCAAGTGGCCGTGGGCCAGACAAGCCGCATCACGCTCGACGCCTGGCCCGGCAAAGCCTTCGCAGGCAAGGTCGCCTACGTGGGTGCCGTGCTCGACGCGGAAACGCGCACGGTGAAGGTGCGCGTGGCCATCGACAACCGTGCCGGCACCTTCAAGCCCGGCATGTTCGCCCACGCGGGTTTTGCCGGCGCCAGCCGCCGCGCCATCGTCGTGCCGGCGGCGGCCGTGCTGCAAAGCGGGCTGTCGACGCGCGTGATGGTCGAGCACGGCCCGCTGCGCTTCGAGCCGCGCGCGGTGCAGGTGGGCGCCAGCCATGGCGACCAGGTGGAAATCGTCTCGGGGCTGAAGGCCGGCGAGCGCATCGTCGTCAAGGAAGGAGTGCTGCTCAATGATTGACCGTTTCATTGCCACTTGCTGCCAGCGGCGCGGCATCGTCTGGCTGGTGCTGCTGTTCGTCACCGCCTACGGCGTCTACTGCTGGAAGCAGTTGCCCATCGAAGCCTATCCAGACATCGCCGACGTCACCTCGCAGATTGTCACGCAGGTGCCGGGCCTGGGCGCTGAGGAAATCGAGCAGCAGATCACGATACCGCTGGAGCGCGCCCTGCTCGGCACGCCCGGCATGCACGTGCTGCGCACGCGCAGCCTGTTCGCGCTGTCGCTGATCACCGTGGTGTTCGAGGATGGCAGCGACGGCTACTTCACGCGCGAGCGGCTGCAGGAACGCCTCGCCAGCGTGAACCTGCCGTACGAGGCCAAGCCGGGGCTCGATCCCTACACGTCGCCAACGGGCGAGATCTACCGCTACACGCTGGAATCGAAATCGCGCAGCTTGCGCGAGCTGTCGGAGCTGCAGTTCTGGACCGTGATTCCGCGCCTGCAGCAGGTGCGCGGCGTGGCGGACGTCAGCAATTTCGGTGGCCTGACGACGCAATTCATGCTGGAACTCGATCCCGCAAAACTGGACAGCTACGGCTTCTCGCTGGCGCAGGTGAAGGACGCCATCAACGCCAACAACATCAGCGGCGGCGGCAGCGTCATCGACCGCGGCCAGCAATCGTATGTCGTGCGCGGCGTGGGTCTGCTGCACTCGCTGGGCGACATGGGCAACGTCGTCGTCAGCAGCAAGAACGGCGTGCCCGTGCTGGTGAAGGACCTGGGCAAGCTCGATTACGGCAACGTGGAGCGGCGCGGCATCCTCGGCAAGGACGACAACCCCGACGCCATCGAAGGCATCACCCTGCTGCTGAAGGACTTCAATCCGTCCGAGGCGCTGGCCGGCATCCACGCGGCCGTGGATGACCTGAATGCCAATGTGCTGCCGAAGGATGTGAAAGTGGTGCCCTACCTGGACCGCAGCTCGCTGATCGACGCCACCCTGCACACGGTCAGCCATACCCTGGGCGAAGGCATGCTGCTCGTCGCCCTCGTGCTGCTGCTGTTCCTCGGCAGCCCGCGCGCGGCCGCCATCGTCGCGCTGACGATCCCGCTGGCCCTGCTGATCGCCTTCATCTTCATGCACCACTTTAAAATTCCGGCCAACCTGCTGTCGCTGGGCGCGATCGACTTCGGCATCCTCGTCGACGGTTCCGTCGTGGTGCTGGAAAACATGCTGCGCCGCCGCGAACGCGAGCAGGACCGTCCGCTCACCCTGCAGGACGCCATCGAGGCAACCCTGCAGGTGGCGCGCCCCATCATGTTCGGCATGGCCGTCATCGTCGCCGCCTACCTGCCCCTGTTCGCCTTCCAGCGCATCGAGTACAAGCTGTTTTCGCCGATGGCCTATGCGGTGGGCGCGGCGCTGGTGGGCGCGCTGGTAGTGGCATTGGTGCTGATCCCGGGCCTGGCCTGGCTGGCCTTGCGCAAGCCGCGCCGCACGTTCCACAACCGCGTGCTGGAAAAGCTGGCGGCCGCGTATGGCCGCTTCCTCGAACGTACCGTGGGCAAGCGGCGCTGGGTGGCCGCCGCCTGTGCCGCCGCGCTGGCAAGCCTGGCCATCCTGGGCGGCAGCATCGGGCGCGACTTCCTGCCCTACCTCGACGAGGGTTCGCTGTGGCTGCAGGTGCAGATGCCGCCCGGGATCACGCTGGACAAGGCATCCGAGATGGCCAGCGAATTGCGGCGCGCCGCGCTGGAGTTCCCGGAAGTGTCGACCATCGTCACGCAGACGGGACGCAACGACGACGGCACCGATTACTGGACGCCCTCGCACATCGAGGCGAGCGTGGGGCTGCACCCGTACAAAAGCTGGAAGTCGGGCATGAGCAAGCAGCAGCTGATCGCCAAAATGAACGAGCGCTTCGCGCGCATGCCCGGTGTCACGGTGGCTTTCATGCAGCCGATGATCGACGGCGTGCAGGATAAATTGTCGGGCGCGCACAGCGACCTGACGGTGAAAATCTTCGGCAACGACCTCGATGAAGTGCGGCGCATCGCCGGCAAGGTGGCCAACGTACTGAAAACCGTCCCCGGCGCCTCCGACGTGGCGGTGGACGTCGAGCCGCCGCTGCCCAACCTGAAGGTGGAACTGGACAGGGCAAAGGCGGCCCGCTACGGCATCAACGCGGCCGACGTGGCCGACCTGATCTCGACCGGCATCGGCGGTGCGCCCATCGGCCAGGTGTACGTGGGCGAGAAAAGCTACGACATCGCCGTGCGCTTCCCGCCCGCCACGCGTTCCAGCCCCGACGCCATCGCCAGCCTGATGCTCAACGCCGCCAACGGCGCCAGGATTCCGCTGGCGCAGGTGGCCAATATCAGCACCACCTCGGGCGAGAGCGTGATCGTGCGCGAAATGGGGCGGCGCCACATCATTGTGCGCCTCAATGCCCGCGGGCGCGACCTGGCCGGTTTCCTGGCCGAAGCGCGCCCGCTGGTGGCCCAGGCTGTGGCCAATGAACACGAGCGCATCAGCGTCGAATGGGGCGGCCAGTTCGAAAACCTGCAGCGCGCACAAAGCCGATTGGCCCTGATCCTGCCGATGACCCTGGGCGCCATGTTTTTGCTGCTGTTTGGCCAGTTCCGCAACCTGCGCCAGCCCGCGCTGGTCTTGCTGGCCGTGCCGCTGGCCATGCTGGGCGGCCTGGCCGCGCTGCACCTGCGCGGCATGACCCTGAACGTGTCGAGCGCGGTGGGCTTCATCGCCCTGTTCGGCGTGGCAGTACTGAATGCCGTGCTGATGCTGGCGCAGATCAACCGCTTGCGCGCGGACGAAGGCAGGAGCTTGCGCGACGCCGTACTCGAAGGCGCGCGCGACCGCATGCGCCCCGTGCTGATGACGGCTACCGTGGCCGCCCTGGGCCTGACGCCGGCCATGCTGGCGACGGGCCTGGGCAGCGACGTGCAGCGCCCGCTGGCCACCGTCGTGGTGGGCGGGCTGGTGACGGCCACGGCACTGACCCTGCTGCTGTTGCCGGCCCTGTATTACCTGATCGAGGCGTATGTACAACAACGCCGGATCGATACCGAAGGAGTGAACCATGACACGTTTTAATGTACTGCTGGCGGCCTGGCTGATGACGCCATGCGCCAGCGCCGCCCCGTTGACCTTCGAGACCTATTTGTCCGCCGTGGAGAGCCACAGCCTGGAATTGCAGGCGCAGCAGGAAGACATCGTCTCGGCCAAGGCCGGCATCGGCATCGCCGGCGTGCGCCCCGATCCCGAATTCACCGTGGGTGCCTCACGCGAAACGGTGCACAGCGACGAGCACCGTCCCGTCACGTGGACGCCGGCCATCAGCATGGCCATCGAGACGGGCGGCAAGCGCGCCGCGCGCATCAAAGCCGCGCAGAGCAATGTCACGCTGGCCGAGGAAACGGTGACTGGCTTCCGGCGCGAACTGTATGGCATGGCCGCGGCGGCGTTCACGGAAGCGTGCCGCACGCGCGAGGTCTTCGCGCGCAAGCAGCAGACCATGGCGGCCCTGTCGAAAGTGGTTGAAGCGAACGGCGTGCGGCGCAGAGCGGGCGACGTGGGCGGCATCGAGCTGCTGCAGTCGCGCGTGGAACGCGACCAGTTCCAGGCCGAGCTGGCGCAGGCGGCCAGCGAGGCGCAAGGCGCCATGCTGAACTTGTCGCCGCCGCTGGGACGCCAAGTCGACGCCTTGTTCCCCGGGGCGCAGCTGGCCTGCGATTTCGCCGCGTATGAAGTGCAGGATGCCAGCACCCTCGTGCCGCAGGCGCTGCGCGAGCGCAGCGACGTGCGCATCGCCCGCGCCACGGTGGACAATCTGCGCGATGGCGCGGCGCTGGTGCGCGCCAACCGCTCGGTCGATCCCACTGTCACGCTGGGTCTGTCCGCCGCGCGCGGCTACCATGACAGCATTGACGGCCGCGGCAATCCCGCCGACGGTTCGCCCCGTTCGCGCGCCCTCTCCCTCTCGCTGGCCATTCCCATCCCCCTGTCGCGGCGCGACAAGGGCGACATCGTGCAGGCGGAAGCGGGCGTGACGCAGGCGATGCTGGCCCTGCGTCAGGCGGAATTGAAGGCGGAAACGGAAGTGCGCACGGCGCAGCTGCAATGGCGCTCGGCGCAGGAACGGCTGGCGCGCTACCGCGACGGCGTGCTGCAGGATGCGCAAAAGGTGGTCGACGGCATGCGCCTGTCCTATGTCAAAGGCAATGCCTCGCTGCTGGAGTGGCTGGCGGCGCAGCACTCGGCCGATGACGCGTATCTGGGCTATTTGCAGGCGCGCGCCGATGCCGCCATCGCCAGCACGCAGCTGCAACTGGCCATCGGCCAGCGGCCGAGCTTATAGCGGGGGGAAAGGTAAAACGAGGGGGGCCGGCGCGGCAACGATGCCGCGCCGGTGATCAACGGCAGGAGCTTACTGCGGCTGGACAGGCGCGTCGCCTTCGGCGGCCGCATCTGGGTCGGCGTCGTCCGCCTCCGGCTCTTCACCGTCGGCGCCGTCGGCCGGCTTGGGATTGTTTTTCGCTTCCAGCTTGCGTCTGGCTTTTTCCTCGGCTTTCTTCTTCTTTTCCAGCTCTTTTTGCCGTTTTTCGTATTGGAAATTTGTCTTGGCCATTTACTACCTCTTTAGTTTTTTATTGTTACAGATAAGCACATAAGGCACATTATGACGTAATTGGACCAAACACCAAATGTTTAGCCTCGCGGATGATGCTGCGCATGCAGCAGTTTCAGCCGTTCGCGGGCGACATGCGTGTAAATTTGCGTTGTGGAAATATCGGAATGTCCCAGCAACAATTGCACAACACGCAAGTCCGCGCCATGGTTGAGCAGATGCGTGGCAAACGCGTGGCGCAAGGTATGCGGCGACAGCGGCGCCGTGATGCCGGCATTCAGCGCGTGTTTCTTGATGATGACCCAGAACATTTGCCGCGTCATGGCGCCCCCGCGCCGCGTGACGAACAGCGCATCGTCCATCTGGCCGTCAAGGATCACGCCGCGCGCCTCTTTCAGGTAGCGTTCGATCCACAGCCGCGCCTGCTCACCAAACGGCACCAGCCGCGTCTTGCTGCCCTTGCCCGTGATGCGCAGCACGCCATCGTTCAGGCTCAGCTCCACGGATTGCAAGTCCACCAGTTCCGACACGCGCAAACCGCTCGCATACATGAGTTCAAGCATCGTGCGTTCGCGCAGGCCCAGCGGCGTGCTCACGTCAGGCGCCGCCAGCAAGGCTTCCACCTGCGCTTCGCTCAGGGTGTGCACGAAGCGCGCCGGCTGTTTGGCCGACACCATCTTCAGGCACGGGTCCGCCGCGATATGCCGGTGCCGCAAGGCCAGCTGGTAAAAACGCTTGAGCACGGACAGCCGGCGGTTCGACGACGTTGCCTTGCTCTCGTCATGGCGGGCCGCGAAATACGCCTCGATGTCGGCCGTGGACACTTCGTACAGGCCCTCGCGCCCGGGCCGCGCCACTTCCAGCCAGCGCGAAAACAGACGCATGTCGCGCCGGTAGGCGTCCAGCGAGTTTTTCGACAGGCCGTCTTCCAGCCACAGACTGTCGCAGAATTCGTCGATCAGGGTGGCGTTGTCGGGCGCCAGCAGGCTGTTCATCATGCGTAACCTTCGACGCCTTCATGCGCCAGCAGCCAGCGCTTCACGCCCAGGTGGAATCCCGTCGCATCGTCATGGTGGGCAAAGCCGCCCAGGCCGCCGGCGGCCGTCACGCGGTGGCAGGGTATGACCACCGGAAACCAGTTGGCGCCGCACGCCTGGCCCACGGCGCGCGGCGCCGAGCCGATCAAGCGCGCCACGTCGCCGTACGTACGCACCTGGCCGCGCGGAATGCCGGCGATCGCCGCCCATACGCGCTGCTGAAAGGCGCTGCCCAGCGCGGCCAGCGGCAGGTCAAAGACATGATCGGGGTCGCGGAAATAACGCGCCAGTTGCTGGCACGCCAGCTCGGAGACGGCATCCTGCGCGTCTTTCTCGGCAAAGTGCGGCGGCAGGTAGACCAGTTCATGCAGCTGCCCGCCATCCGCGCGCATGCCCATGGCGCCGAACGGCGCGGCCACGATGGCGCTGAACAGCTCACTGCCCTGTTGTTTTTTCATCTGCTGATCATTATTCAAGTGTGGCAAATATACAACCTGCTGGCGCGGGAAACAGCGCCAAGGCGATTATGCACCGACTTTGGCCGGGTGGGCGGACGTTTCCCCGGCACGAAAAAAAAGCGCACCAATCGGTGCGCTTCAAATATTGCTTCACGTTCCCGGTCGTTTGGGTCCGCCGGTACCGGCTTGTGGCCGCACACAGCGATGACTCAACAACTTCTGTGAAACGTGTGTCTCCTCAATATATCCCCGGTATCAATACCGTTTTTATAGACCACTCCCCCACCAACCTTGTCACCAATTCTGTCTTTCAGCCTTGCTACCTGGGCGTATATGCTTATACGTGTTTCCCCGTAAGGCTGCCCATCATAGCGCATTTATTCGGCCGGATCGACTTTTTTTGCGCCATGACGGGGACAACTGTTTTAGTTGTAAATTAAATTTGGCAGCCACAGCGAGATTTGTGGTACGTAGGTAATCAATCCGAGGAAGGCGAGCATCGTCAGCAGCCACGGCATCACGGCCACGGTCAGTTCCGAAATGCCCATCTTGGTGATGCCGGACGCCACGTACAGGTTCAAGCCCACGGGCGGATGGCACATGCCCACCTCCATGTTGACCACGATCAAGATGCCGAAGTGCACAGGGTCGATGCCCAGCTTCATGGCGACGGGGAACAAAATCGGCGCCATGATCAGCACGATGGACGACGGCTCCATGACGTTACCCGCCAACAACAGCAGCACGTTGACCACCAACAAGAAGCTGATCACACCCAGGCCCTTGCCCGTGATCCACTCAGCCATTGCCTGCGGGATGTTTTCGCTGGTCATCAGGAATGAGAACAGCACGGCGTTGGTGATGATGTACAACAACATCGCCGACATGGCGGCCGAATCGAGCAAGACCTTGCCCACCTGCTTGAGCTTCAAGTCCTTGTAGACGAAGACGGCGATGAAGAAGGCGTACACGGCGGCCATGGCGGCCGCTTCCGTCGGCGTGAAGGCGCCCGAATAGATGCCGCCCATGACGATGACGATCAGGAGCAGGCCCCAGGCGCTTTTCTTGAAGGTGACGAAACGCTCGCCCCAGCTGGCCTTCTGCATGCGCGGATAGTTATGCTTGCGCGCCAAAAACCACGTCGTCAGGCCCAGCAGCATGGCCAGCATCATGCCGGGAATCACACCGGCCATGAACAGCTTGCCCACGGAGGTATTCGTGCTGACGGAATACATCACCATCACGATCGACGGCGGTATCAAAATGCCCAGGGCGCCCGAGGTGGTGATGACGCCGGCGCCGAAACCGCGCGGATAGCCCTGCTTGACCATGGCCGGCAGGATGATGGAGCCGATCGCCACCACGGTGGCGGGGCTGGAGCCGGACACCGCGGCAAACAGCGCGCACGCCATCACGCCGGCCAGCGCCAGGCCGCCATGCCAGTGGCCGACCATGGAGCTGGCGAAGTTGATCATGCGCCGCGCCACCCCGCCATGCGTGAGGAAGTTGCCCGCCAAAATGAAAAACGGGATGGCCATGATCTCGAACTTCTCGATGCCCGTGAAAATCTTCAGGGCCACCGATTCGATGGGTACGCTGGTCATGGTGAACAGGAACGTCAGTACCGTCAGGCCCAGCGAAATGGAAATCGGCATGCCGGTCAGCATCAGCGCCAGCAGCAACACAAAAATAATCAGCGCGTTCATGCCTTGGCTCCTTTTTCTTCCGCCGTCAATTCCTCTTCCAGCCCCTCGACGTGCGAATGATCGTGTTTCGGCAGGGCGCCGGTCTTGATGAAATGCACCATTACCTGCAGGAAACGGAAGCACATCAGGTAGGAGCCGAGCGGCACGGCCAGGTAAACCAGCCACATGGGGATTTCCATATCGGCCGAGGTCTGGTCCGTGTGGCCGATCGACCACACGAAGCTGGCGCCCAGGGTCCCGACGATGCCCGTAAACAGGGCGCCGGCGGCCAGGCCGAAGACGATGAAGCGGTCGCGCCAGCGCGGGTTCATGCGGTTGATCAGGACGTCGACGCCCACGTGGATGCCGGTGCGCACGCCATACGCGGCGCCGAACTTGGCCATCCAGACAAACATATAGATGCACAGTTCCTGGGCCCAGCTGGTATTGATTTGAATCAAAAAGTCTTGCAGGCCCGGTATCGGCAAGCCTGCCAGGTAGCGGTGCACGACCGCCACGAAGATGATGAAGGTGGCTGCGCCCATCAGGGTCGCGATCAGCCACTCTTCCAGGTGATCCAGAAATTTCATGGTGGACTTTCAAAGAATGCGGGTACGCTGACACCCGCGCAGGACGCGCAGGTGCCGTTGCTACAGAAAGACAGGGAGGTCCCTGAAAGCCGTGCCCGGTGGCGCGGCCAGCGCTGCTTACTTCGCGCTTTCCTTGTTGATGGCCGAGATCAGATCCTTGCCGATGCGCCCTTCCATGGCCTTCTGCACGGGCGCCAGCGCCTTGCGCCACTCGGCCTGTTCCTGCACCGTCAGCGTGTAGATCTGCGTCTTGCCCGCTTTCTTGATGGCGTCGAGGGCCTGGTCGTTGTCGCGCTGGGCGATGGCTTTTTCAAACGTCGTCGCCTCGCGCATGGCTTTTTCCAGCTGCGTGCGGATCTCGGGCGGCAGGCCGTCCCAGAACTTCTTGTTGACGATGACGGCATAGCCCAGGTAACCGTGGTTCGACACGGTCACGTGCTTTTGCACTTCATGCATCTTTTGCGTGTACATATTCGATGGCGGATTTTCCGTGCCGTCGACCACGCCCGTCTGCAGCGCCTGATACACTTCCGAGAAGGCCAGCACCTGCGGATTGGCGCCCAGCGCGCGCATCTGCGCGTCGAGCACCTTGGACGACTGGATGCGCATCTTCAGGCCCTTGAAATCGGCCGGATTGTGCAGCGGCTTGTTGGCCGACATCACCTTGAAGCCATTGTCCCAGTAGGCCAGGCCCGTGATACCCTTGGGTTCCAGCTTTTTCAGCAGGCTCTTGCCGATCTCGCCTTCGGTGACGTTGTACAGCGCCGTCTTGGTGGGGAAGATGTAGGGCAGGTCGAACGCTTCGAATTCCTTCACGCCCAGCGGACCGAACTTGGCCAGCGACGGCGCCAGCATCTGCACGGCGCCCAGCTGCAGGGCTTCGAGTTCCTCCTTGTCCTTGTACAGCTGGCTGTTCGGGTAGAGTTCGACCTTGACCTTGCCATTCGTGGCTTTTTCAGCCAGCTGCTTGAAACGCTCGGCGGCCTGGCCTTTCGGCGTGTCGGTCGCCACGACGTGACTGAACTTGATGACGATGGGCGCCTGCGCGTAAGCGTGCACGCCGGCGGTGGCGCCGATGGCCGCGCACAGCGTGACGAACAGGGTTTTCATTGGTGGCAGTTGCATTTTTGTCTCCTGAATGGTGTTTGAAAAAACTTTATTATTTGTCTACTTGAATATTGTGCCAAAGAAACTGCCTCGGCTATTGTGGTTAACCACAATAGCCGGCTCCCGATAAGCCGCTACCCTGCCAGCCATGCCGACTCCCCCCACCCTTGCGCGCCGCTTCAAGCTATCGAGTCCGATGCGCTGGCTGCTGCCCGTCATCCTGCTGCTGCTGTTCCTGTCCATCCTGTTCTGGCTGCCCTGGCAGGCGCGCCAGATGGAGAGCAACGAGCGCCAGGAGCAGCTGATCGCCGACACGCTGTGGGTGGAGCAGACCATCCGCTTCCAGCTGGCGCGCAACGAGGAAAGCCTGTTCAATCTGGGCGTGGACATCGCCAGCGGCTCCCTGTCGGTGGAAAAAGTGCACGAGCGGCTGCAGCAGATGCTGCGCAATGGGCGTGAGCTGCAGCGCGTGCTGTGGCTCGACACGAGCGGCAAGGTGCTGGCCACCAGCGACAGCAATCTGCCGCATGCACTGGCGTTTTCTTCCGCCTCGCTGACGGCGGCCGACAATGCGCGGCGCCTGCACCGGGGCCAGTACGCCCAGCCGTCGCAGCAGACGGGCTTTCCCGACGCGCCGCCGGGCGCCATGCTGATGGACTATCACCAGCCCGTGTTCGAGGGCCAGCGCTACGTGGGCAGCCTGGTGGCCACTTACCAGATCAGCAGCCTGCTCGATGAAATGGTGCCGTGGTGGTTCGCCCAGGATAACCAGATTTCGCTGATCGACCGCGACGACAAGGTGCTGGCGCGGCGCGCCGCGGCCGGCCCGGGCCACGGCGTGTACACGCACAAGCGCGCGCTCGACGTGCCCGGCGCCACCATCACCCTGTTTACCGACAGCGTGAAAAGCCAGCCCAAGCTGCTGCCGAATCTGCTGGTCGGTTCCGTCATCGCCCTCTCGCTGGGCCTGCTGTGGAGCTTGCTGGCCCTGTGGCGGCATATTTCGCGCCGGCTGACGGCCGAAAGCGCACTGCGCCAGCAGATGCTGTTTCGCACGGCGATGGAAAACTCGCTGGTGACGGGCATGCGCGCGCGCGACCTGGAAGGAAGAGTCACCTACGTGAATCCCGCGTTCTGCCAGATCGTCGGCTATCCGCCCGAGGAAATCCTCGGGCGCCTGCCGCCCATGCCCTACTGGGTGCCAGAGGCGCTGGAGGAATACCAGCAGCGCTTCGTCAAGGCCCTGGCCGGCAATCCGACGCCGCAGTTCGAAACCTATTTCCAGCGCCCGGACGGCACGCGCGTGCCCGTGCTGATCTTCGAAGCGCCGCTGGTGGACAAGAACGGCCAGCAGACGGGCTGGATGGGCTCAGTGCTCGACATCTCGGACCGCAAGCGCGTCGAGGAACTCAATCGCCAGCAGCAGGAAAAACTGCAAACGAGCTCGCGCCTGGCTACCATGGGCGAGCTGGCGTCGATGCTGGCGCATGAACTGAACCAGCCGCTGGCGGCCATTTCCAGCTACACCACGGGCGCGCTGAACCTGATACGGCGCGCCATCGACAACGGCGCGCCCGTCGAGCCGACTACCCTGAAACCGGCGCTGGAACAGGCCAGCGCGCAGGCGCAGCGGGCCGGCCAGATCATCCGCAGCGTGCACGATTTCGTGCGCAAGAGCGAGCCGCAGCGCCAGGATATCGCCATCCGCACCCTGATCGACGGCATCCGCGCGCTGATCGACCTGCAGGCGCGCAAATACTATGTCACCATCCAGGAAGAGCTGCCGCCGGACCTGCCGCTGCTGCGCGCCGACCCCGTGATGATCGAGCAAGTGCTGCTGAACCTGACGCGCAACGCCATCGAGGCGATGCAGGATGCGGCGCCGGGACGGCGTATCATGCGCCTGCGGGCCAGTCACGACGCGCAGCAAGGCATGGTGACGGTGGACGTGATCGACCATGGCCACGGCATCCCGGTGGACGTGGCCGAGCGGCTGTTTTCGCCGTTTTTCTCGACCAAGTCCGAAGGCATGGGCATGGGCCTGAACATCTGCCGCACCGCCATCGAATTTCACGGCGGCGCGCTGACCTTCGGCGCCAATCCCGCTGGCGGTACCATCTTTACATTCAGCGTGCCGGCCGCGCCGCGCGCGCCGCACCAGGCAATAACGAATAACGAATAACGAAACGACAAGCCGGAGACACCATGCTACACATTATCGACGACGAAGAAGTCGTGCGCGACTCCCTGTCCTGGCTGGCCGCCTCGCGCAGCATCGAGGCGCGCAGCTACGCCAGCGCGCAGCAATTCCTCGACAGTCTCGACGGCAGTTTCGACGCCGCCGGCGACTGCGTACTGCTCGACGTGCGCATGCCCGACATGAACGGCATCGCCCTGTTCGACCAGCTGGTCAAGCGCGACCTGACGGCGCGCCTGCCCGTGATCTTCCTCACCGGCCACGGCGACGTGCCGATGGCCGTCGACAGCCTGAAACGGGGCGCCTTCGATTTCTTTGAAAAGCCGTTCAACGACAACGACCTGATGGACCGCGTGCAGCAGGGCCTGGCCAACTCGCGCCAGGCGGGCGAACTGGCCGCCGTGCACGCGCGCCTGGCCACCCTGTCGACGCGCGAACGCGAAGTGCTGGACCTGATTCTGGCGGGCAAGATGAACAAGGTGGTGGCCGACAAGCTGGGCATCAGCATGCGCACCGTGGAAGTCCACCGCGCGCACATCTTCGACAAGATGCAGGTCAAGACGGCGGTGGAGCTGGCGGGGTTGTTGAAGTAAGCGTGGCGCGGACGCTCAGCGCGTCAGCATGACGTTGGAAACCTTGCCGTCCGCAACGATGACTTCCGTCGTCAGGATTCCGCCCTGCTTGCTCTCAATGGGGGTGAATGCGCCTGGATAAAACACGGACCAGCTCACGTTGGTGGTAACGTAGTAGGTGCCATCGGGGACCTGCGTGAATTCGAACCTGCCGTCGCTGTCCGCCACGGTGGTGCGGTCATAGTCACGGATCTTCGGACTGACGGTGCCGACTACCTGGCGCTTGTACAGCGACGCAGGCAGCATGGCCAGCTTGCGCGCATATTCCGTCTTCGGACGCAGGGTGACTTTTTCGCCGCCGGCCTTCTTGAACTCGCCCCCCTTGGTCTTCATGAAGGCCTGACCCTTGACGCCGCCGCTGCCGGTGTTGCTCAAGGCGTCATATTCCGCCTGCTGGTATTCCGGCATGACAACCGGCGGGCGCGGGGTCGAGCACCCCATCAGCACCACGGCCAGCACGCTCAAAGACAGTAATTTCAACATTTTCCCCTTGAATATTATTTCTATAAAAAAATAATTATATGCAATTGGAAAATTAAAAACCAGACAATAAGCGCGTCGCCGCCAGCCAGGGCGCCGCGGCCGTGTTCAGGCGTCAGCCGGGCTGGCGCTGCGCGCATCACCCGGCACCGCCATTGCTACTCGTCGTGATGCTCGTGGTGCTCGGCCGCCCCATGCTTCCAGTAGCTGGCCACGTGCAGATGCTGCTTCGGCACGCCGGCTTCAATGAAATGCCCGCGCAAGCCCTGTACCTGCGCATGCTCGCACGCCACCCACACGTAGCCGTCGCCGTTCTGCGGCAAGACCACCTTCGCCAGTTCCGCCAGCAGCAAGGCGCCGCTGCGGCCATTGCGCGCCACCCAGCGCACGTCCAGCTGCGCCGCACTGTCCAGCGCGACCTGCTCGCCGTCTTCGACGATGTCGATCACGGCAATCGCGCGCGCCGTGGCCGGCAGCTGTTCCAGGCGCCGGGCGATGGCCGGCAAGGCCGTCTGGTCGCCCACCAGCACATACCAGTCGAAATCGAGCGGCACCAGCATGGAGCCGCGCGGGCCGCCCACGCCCAGGGTCTGGCCGGGCGCCGCTTGCGCCGCCCAGCTGGCCGCAGGGCCGTCGCCATGCAGCACGAAGTCGATTTCCAGTTCGCGCCGCGCGGCGTCGTAGCGGCGCGGCGTGTAGTTGCGGGCGATGGGGCGGGCGCCCTCGGCATACTGGATGGGATTGGCGCCATTGCCCAGCACGGGGAACACGGGAGTGTTCTCGCCCGGGGCGGGGAAGAACAGTTTCACGTGGTCGTCGTGCGCGGGCGAGACAAAGCCGTCCAGGTCGTCCCCTGCCAGCGTGATGCGGCGCATGTGCGGCGTCAGCTGCTCCGTGCGCACGACGGTGAGCACGCGCAGTTTCAAGTCATGCCGCACGCGCTCGATGGCATGCGGGCGTGGTGTTGCAGGTGAGGCAGTAGTCATTGCTTGTCCTTGTAAAGTGGGCTCAGTGGCTGTCGACGATGGCGTTGGCCGCCTGTTCCAGCACGGCCGATACGCGCTCGGCTTCCGCCTCGCTCCAGTTGGTCTTGTTCAGCAAGAGCGCATGCTTGAGGGTGTGCATGGCCTGGCGCACGCGTTCGGGCAAGGCGTTGCGCGCCTGGACGCGGGCAAACATGTCGAGGCGTGCCAAGATGCCGTCCACCTGGGCGCGGTTCTCGTCGAGGTAGGCGCGGCCCAGCTCCGTGATCGTGTAGAGCTTCTTGCCGCTGGCGCTTTCGCCTGACGTAACGTAGTCCTGCTCTTCCAGCAAGGTCAGGGTCGGATACACGGCGCCCGGGCTGGGCGCATACGCGCCGCCGCAACGCTCTTCGATGGCCTTGATGATTTCATAGCCGTGGCGCGGGCTGATCTCGATCAGCGCCAGCACGATCAGCGGCAGGTCGCCGCGGCCGAAGACGCGCTCGGCCCGTTCGCCGCGTCCGCCCCGGCCACCGGGGCCGCCATGGCCCATGCCGTCGCCGCGCTCGTCGAAGCCGCGCGGGCCGCGGCCGTGCAGATGGTAGTCGCTGCGGTGCTCATGGCGGTGTTCGTGGCGCTGCTCGCCGTGATGGTGGCGCTGCTGGCCGCAATGGCCGTGATGGTGGTGATGGTGGTGATGGTGGTGATGGCCGCCGTGGCCGTGTTCTGCGTGGTGTGAGTTTCTCATGTTTTCTCTTTAAAGATATATCGTTAGTAGGTATCGTCATTTTATAACGATATATCGATAAGTCAAGGAGAAATTTGTTATGCTCGTCTTTTCCCAATCGACACGCCCATGCCATGCCTGAAAAAACCGTTGCTGAAAAAATGTATGTGAAAAATGCTCAGGCCCTGGCCGTGCTCAATGATGGCGGCGAGCACGCCGCCCTGCTGGCGCAGTTGCCGGCCGAACGGCGGGTGGGTGAAGGAGAGCGCGCCGACTGGATACTGCTGTTCGCGCGCAGCCGCGCGGAACTGGAGCAGTTTCTGCCGACGGCGCAGGGGCGCCTGGCGCCCGGCGGCTCGGTCTGGGTGGCCTACCGCAAGGGCGGCGTGAAGGCGGGCAGCGACATCCACCGCGACGATATCCGCGGCTTTGCGCAAACCGTGGGGCTCGACAGCGTGGCGATGATCGCCATCGACGCCGACTGGTCGGCGCTGCGCCTGAAACAGGCTTGAGAGGGTTTTAGGCGATGCCGTGCAGGGCCAGCGCCCATTCGACATGTTCGCGCACGATGGCCGACGGGTGCGCGCGGCGCGACAGCAGGGCCGCGACGATGTCGGCCTGCCCTCTGGCCTTGGCGGCCGCATTGCCCATGCCGACGGCCAGATTGCGCAGCCAGCGTTCGTGGCCGATGCGACGGATCGCGCTGCCTTCCATGCGGCGGTTGAATTCCTCTTCCGTCCAGGCGAACAGCTCCACCATGCCGGCGCTGCCCAGGCTGTGGCGCTCGTCGAAGTCGGGCACCACGGCGCGCTGGGCGAACTTGTTCCATGGGCAGACGGTCTGGCAATCGTCGCAGCCGTACACCTTGTTGCCGATCAGGGGACGCATCTCGACGGGAATGGCGCCTTTCAGCTCAATCGTCAGGTAGGAGATGCAGCGGCGCGCGTCGAGCTGGTACGGCCCCAGGATGGCCTGCGTCGGGCACACCGTGATGCACGCCGAGCACTGGCCGCAGCGCGGCGTTTCAGGCGGGTCGACGGGCAGCGGCACGTCGATGAGGATCTCGCCGAGGAAAAAGAAGGAGCCGCCCTGGCGGTTGATCAGCAAGGTGTGCTTGCCGCGCCAGCCCAAGCCGCCCTTTTGCGCCAGTTCCACTTCCATCACGGGCGCCGAATCGCTGAAGACGCGGTAGCCGAAGTCGCCGATCTCGCCCTTGATGCGGTCGGCCAGCTGCTGCAGGCGCGAACGCATGACCTTGTGATAATCACGGCCGCGCGCATACACCGAGATCACGGCCGCCGCGGGATCGGCGTCGCGCGCCGCCTCGTGCGCGCGCCAGTCCGGCCCCAGCGCCGGCGGCAGGTAATTCATGCGCGCGCTGATGGCGCGCACCGTGCCGGGCACCAGTTCGGCCGGGCGGGCGCGCTTCATGCCGTGGCTGGCCATGTAGTCCATTTCGCCGTGATACCCTGCATCGAGCCAGGCCTGCAAGGGCGCTTCCATGTGCGACAGGTCCACGTCGGCGATGCGCACTTCGGCAAAACCCAGCTCGCGCCCCCATTCCTTGATGGTGCGCGCCAGGGAGGCGAGATCGGTGGTGGTGGCGGACATAGGGGACTTTACGGAAAACGGCAGGCGCGCGGGCGGTTACAATAACGGCAGCCTCCATTTTATGCGATACCGAAGATAATGACCGAACACTTCATAGCCCACCTCCACGACGAAGCCGGCACGGCCGCGCTGGGCGCCGCATTGGCGCGCGCGCTGGCGCCGGGCCTGGCGATCTACCTGCACGGCGACCTGGGCGCCGGCAAGACGGCCCTCACGCGCGCCCTGCTGCACGCGGCCGGCCATGCGGGCCACGTCAAAAGCCCCACCTACACCTTGTCCGAACCGTACACGGTGCAGCTCGGCGGCCAGAGCGTCAACGTCATCCACTTCGACCTGTATCGCATGGGCAGCGCCGAGGAATTTCTCGACGCGGGCTTTCGCGAAGACTTCGACGGCCGCAATATCTGCATCGTCGAATGGCCGGAGAAAGCCGAACCGGTTCTGCCGCCTGCCGACCTGAATGTTTATTTGAGCGTTGCGGGTACAGGACGTGATGTAGAATTGCAAGCGTCTTCTGAATTGGGTCTGTCATGCCTTCACCGTCTCAAATTCGCCCCGAACCTTTGATCTCCTCGCCCATCACCCGGCGCACGGTGCTCAAGGCCGGCGGCACCCTGCTGTTGTCCGTGTTCGCGCCCATGTCGGCGATGGCGGCGCAAATTCTCGCCGTGCGCGTCTGGCCGGCCGAGGACTACACGCGCGTCACCCTGGAAAACGACAGCATCCTCAAGGCGACCCACTTCATCGTCAAGGACCCGGAACGGCTGGTAGTCGACATCGAAGGGCTGGAACTCAATCCCACGCTCAAGGGCCTGGTGGCGAAGATACAGTCGAACGACCCCTACATCAAGCAGGTGCGCGTGGGCCAGAACCGCCCCAACGTGGTGCGCCTGGTGTTCGACCTGAAGGAAGAAGTCACGCCGCAGCTGTTTACCCTGCCGCCGGCCGGCTCCTACAATCACCGTTTGATCTTCGACCTGTATCCCGTGCGCGAGCCGGACCTGATCGCGCAGATGATCGAAAAGGGCGACTGGTCGAGCGATCCGGCCAAGCCGCCCATGGCCGGCACGCATACGCCGCCGCCCGCGCTGCCACTGCCCGACAGCGGCAAGGCGCCGGCGGCCGTGGCGCCGCCGGTGGCGTCCATCGTGCCGCCCGTGCCCGACGTCCGCCCGGAACAGCGCCCGGAAGCGCGCCCGCTGCCGGGCCAGAAGGTGGTGCGCATGATTACCATCGCCCTCGACCCCGGCCACGGCGGCGAGGACCCGGGCGCCATGGGCAGTAAAGGCAGCCGCGAGAAAGACGTGGTGCTGGCCATTGCCAAGCGCCTGAAAACCAAGCTGGAACTGCAGCCGAACATGCGCGTCATGCTCACGCGCGACGCCGATTTCTTCGTCCCGCTGGGCATGCGCGTGGAAAAGGCGCGCAAGGTGCAGGCTGACCTGTTCGTCTCGATCCACGCCGACGCCTTTATCCAGCCGACGGCACGTGGCTCGTCCGTCTTCGTGCTGTCCGAAAAAGGCGCCACCTCGACGGCCGCGCGCTGGCTGGCCAACAAGGAAAACCAGGCCGACCTGATTGGCGGCGTGAACGTCAAGAACCACGACAAGCAACTGGCCAGCGTGCTGCTCGACCTGTCGACGACGGCGCAGATCAATGACAGCATGAAGCTGGGCAAGGCCGTGCTGCGCGAAATCGGCGGCATCAACCGCCTGCACAAGGGTTCCGTCGAGCAGGCCGGCTTCGCCGTGCTGAAAGCGCCGGATATTCCTTCCATCCTGATCGAAACGGCCTTCATCTCGAATCCGGAAGAAGAAGCCAAGCTGACCGACAACGGCTACCAGGACCAGATGGCCGACGCCATCGTCACGGGCATCAAGAATTACTTTGCGAAGAATCCGCCGCTGGCGAAAAGCCGCCTGACCTGACATGAAAGCCTAGCATGAGCAACAGCACCTTTGGCCAGCTGCCGGCCGTGATCATCCGCGCCGCCGACGGCGCGCAGGCGACCGTGACCCTGTACGGCGGCCACCTGGTGTCGTGGCGGACCAGCGACGGCCAGGAACGCCTGTTCTGCAGCCGCGCATCGAGCCTCGACGGCAGCCGCGCCATCCGTGGCGGCGTGCCCGTGATCTTTCCCCAGTTCGGCGCGCGCGGCACAGGCATGCGCCACGGCTTTGCACGCGTGGCGACGTGGCAGCTGGAATCGACCGGCGACGCCGATGGCGCGGCATGGGCGCAATTCGTCCTGCATCACGCGGATTTGCCGGAAGCGATCGCCGCCGCCTGGGACTACGCCTTCACCCTGCGCCTGCGCGTGGCCGTCACAGGCTCCGCGCTGGAGCTGCAGCTGTCCGTGCACAATACGGGCGAGCAGGCGTTCCCGTTCTCGGCCGCCCTGCACAGCTACTTTGCGATTGATCAATTGAGCGAGGCGCGCATTGGCGGCCTGCAGCGCGTGCGCTATTCGGACGACGCGCCGCAGGACGCGCTGCAGGCGGAAGAATTGCTGCAGTTTGCGGACAAGCTGGACCGCATCTACTACCAGCTGCCGGGCGCACTGAGCCTGCAGGCAGGCGCCGCCACCCTGCGCCTGGAGCAGCAGGGCTTCACGGATGCCGTCGTATGGAACCCCGGCGCGCAGGACGCGGCCGCCCTGCCCGACCTGGCCGACGACGAATACCAGCGCTTCATCTGCATCGAGCCGGCGCTGATCCAGCCCGATACGCTGGCTGCCGGCGCCGAATGGACGGGCCGCCAGCGCCTGGAATGCGTTTAGTTGGATTCCTTGATGATGCGTCCGTTACCAGATTGAACCGGGCGCGCATTGAGCGGATACAAACGGCTGAACAGCGCCATCTGCGCCGGCGATGCCTGTACCGGCTGCTTCATCACCAGCCACAGCACGCCCTCGCTGCAGGGTGGTGAAGTCAGCGATCCCATATAGGTGTAGTAATCGCGCCGCGCCGGCAGCATCTCGGCAGGATCGAGCAAAATGGTCGGCTGCATGGTCTCGAATTTCTCCAGCGGCAGATTGTTCCACACGGTCTGGATGGTCGCTTGCGGCGCGCCCCGCTCCAGCAGCAGGGCCAGCACGGCCAGACGGCCTTCCGCGTCGCGGTGCACCAGGTGCACCACCATCTCGAACGCCTTGCCATTGATGCGCTCTTCGGAAGGGCGGTGGAAATGGAATTGCTGCAGCTCGAACATGCGGTTCTGTACCGTGATGTAGTTGCCGCCGCTCACTCCCACCTGCACCGTATGGCCATTGTCGACCACACTGAAGGACGACGGATGGTAGTCAAAGCTGATCTGCTCAAGTTCCACCTTCATGCCATCGCGGATGTCGATCGGCGACTGGCGATTGCCATTGCCGCACTTGGCCCAGTCGACATTGATCTTGCTCCAGTTGGCCGGGCCACTCTCGCCCTCGTACGACCAGTGCGTGCCGCGCGGCACCGGTGGCGCAGGCGGCGGCGCCGCTTTCACTACCGCGGCGCGCTTGGCGCGGGCGGCGGCGCGGGCCGCCTGCGTGGCGCGCATTTCCGCCAGGCGCGCCGCGATGCGTTCGGACAGGTCGACTTCGGCCGCTTCTTCCTTGTCGCGCGCCGTCGGCGCGACGACGACTGGCGCCTTGCCCTCCTTGCCCTTGACGGATTCCGTCAGGGTTTTCATGGCGGCCGCGCGCGCCGACGCCGACATGGGCGCGCTCGCTGGTGCGGACGCGGCGGCGCTCGCCGAAGCAGGGGCATCTTTGGCGCTTGCCATGGCCGCCATGGCGGCAAGGCTGCAAGCTAACAGGGCGCTCAAATGTCGCATGGAAATCCAGAAAGTGAGAATACCCTCTGGTTTACGGCTGGAAAGCAACAAAACTTGAATCAGCGCGGGAGTAAAACAGAAATGCGAAGAAGAAAGTTAATCCAGGGCCAGCTGCGGACGGCGCCGCAGCGCGCTTGCCCTGGATCGTTCCAGCAATCAGGCCGACTTGCCGGCCATGCGCTTGTATAGTTTCCACATGCCGCCCAGCACCACCGGCACGACGGCAGCGCCGACACCGATCAGCACGATCAAGGTCAGGTGGTCGCGTATCCACGGGATATTGCCAAAGAAATAACCCGCCGTCACCAGACCGACCACCCACAACAGGGCGCCCGTCACGTTGTACATCTGGAAGCGCGCATGCGTCATGTCGGAAATGCCGGCCACGAACGGGGCAAAGGTACGCACCACCGGCACGAAACGGGCCAGGATGATGGTCTTGCCGCCGTGCTTTTCAAAAAATTCATGCGTGCGGCGCATGGCATCCTTGTTGATCCAGCGGTAATCATGGGTAAACACTCTTTGCCCGATGGCCTCGCCTATCCAGTAATTGAGCGTGTTGCCCGTGACGGCGGCCGTCACCAGCAGCGCGATCAGCAAGCCCAGGTGCATTTGCCCCGTCGCGCAAAACGCGCCGGCGATAAACAGTAGCGTGTCCCCAGGGAAGAAAAACAGCACCACGAGGCCTGTTTCACAAAAAATAATGGCGAACAGCACCGCATACACGAGGGTGCCGTACTGCTCGATCAAGAGACCCAGCGTCTTGTCGACATGCACGATCATGTCGAGGAATTGCACAAAATCCATATATTTTTCCCTAAAGGTAGCGGCGGAATCATACACCACCCGGCCGGCGCAACGGCAGTCCCCGGCCCGATATTTCCGGATTAATTATGCGGCGCCCTTGCGTGTGTGGCAATTTAAGGAAAGGTTAAGGAAAGCGCCATGCCAAAGTGTCCGGCCCGGCTTGCCGTCCCGCAGGCCTGACGTACTTGACGCAATGTTTTTCCACCGAAATATTGCCATTCCGGTATACACTTTCTGACCGGCGCAACCCGCGCCGACCAGGAGAAAACATGTATCGACACCCATTGAGCGGCCTGACCATGGCCACCGTACTGGGCCTTGCACATCTGACGGCCCACGCAGCCCCTGTCCAGATCAAGGCGCCCGCCGAATTGCCCGCCAAGGCGAGCCTGGCCGACGTGATCAAGGCCTCGACACCATCCGACTGGCGTGCGCTGGACCCGGACAACACCTTGTATATGGACATTCCCGCCGGCCGCGTGGTGATCGAACTGGCGCCCGACTTCGCGCCCAGGCACGTGGCCAATATCAAGGCCCTGGTGGCGGAACAGTATTACGACGGCCTGGCCATCACGCGCGCGCAGGACAACTGGGTGGCGCAATGGGGTGATCCGAACGAGAAAAATCCCAAGCCTATCCAGCACGCCCAGCGCACTCTGCCTGGCGAATTCACGGTACCCTTGACAAACATCAAGAGTTTTACCCGCCTGCCGGACGTCGATGGCTATGCGCCGCAAGTGGGCCATTCGAACGGTTTTCCGTCCGCGCGCGATCCGAAAACCGGCACGGCCTGGCTCACGCATTGCTATGCCACCGTGGGCGTGGGCCGCGACAGCGCCAGCGACAGCGGCGGCGGCACCGAGCTGTACGCCGTCATCGGCCAGTCGCCGCGCCACCTGGACCGCGACATCACGGTCGTCGGCAGGGTCGTCTCGGGCATGCCATTGCTGTCGACGCTGCCACGGGGCACGGCCCCCATGGGCTTTTATGACAGCCCCGAGAAAAACGTGCCGATCAAGTCCATCCGCCTGGCCGCCAGCGTGCCTTTGGCACAGCGCAGCAACCTGGAAGTGATGCGCACCGACAGCGCCGCCTACCAGGCCGTGCTGGAGGCCCAGCGCCACCGCGGCGGCCCCTGGAGCAAGGTCACGGCCGGCCACGTCGACCTGTGCAATGCGCCGATACCGGTGCGGGAGGCGGGGAAATAACGCAACCCGAGGCTAAGACTGCGGTCAGACCCAGGGCACGTTGGCGCTGAACTTTGCGTTAGCGGCGTTGAGGGTCTGCCCCCAAATACAGGCATGGGCACAGCAGTGCCTCCGCTTGTGAACCCGTTATAATCAGGGCATGAACGCTCCCATCACGCCCCACCGCCCGATCCAGGCCCTGCCTGACCAGTTGATTTCGCAAATCGCCGCCGGCGAGGTGGTCGAGCGGCCGTCGGCCGTGGTCAAGGAGCTGCTGGAAAACGCGCTCGACTCGGGCGCCACGCAAATTACGGTACGGCTGGAAGAAGGGGGCGTGAAACGCATCGCGATCACCGACAATGGCCGCGGCATCGACAAAGACCAGCTGCCGCTGGCCCTGGCGCGCCACGCCACCTCGAAAATCGCATCGCTGCACGACCTGGAAAACGTGGGTACCCTGGGCTTCCGGGGCGAAGCGCTGGCCTCCATCGCCTCGGTGGCCGCCGTTAGCGTGACTTCGCGCACGGCCGACGCCGCTCATGCCTGGGAAATCGTCGGCTCGCACAATGGCAGCGTCTCGCCGTCGTCGGGCGCGCACGGCACCACGGTCGACGTACAGGACCTGTATTTCAACACGCCCGCGCGGCGCAAGTTCCTCAAATCCGAGCAGACGGAATACGGCCATTGCGCCGAAGTCGTGCGCCGCATCGCGCTGGCGCGGCCCGACGTGTCGTTCTCGCTGTCGCACAACGGCCGCACCATCGACCACTGGAATATCAGCGAACTGGCCAAGCGCAGCGCCCACATCCTGGGCAACGACTTCGCCGAAGCGCGCCTGGCGCTGGACGAGTCGGCCGGCAGCCTGCGCATTCACGGCTTTGCCGGCTTGCCGACGGCGTCCAAGGCGCGCGCCGACGGCCAGTTCTTTTATGTCAACGGACGCTTCGTGCGCGACAAGCTGCTGGTGCACGCCGTGCGCATGGCGTATCAAGACGTGCTGCATGGCGACCGTTTTCCATCGTACGTGCTGGCGCTCGACCTCGACCCGGCCCTGGTCGACGTCAACGTGCACCCGTCGAAGATCGAAGTGCGCTTCCGCGACAGCCGATCCGTGCACCAGTTCGTCTTCCACGCCGTGCAGCGCGCGCTGGCGCAAACGTCGGCCACGGCCTTCGGCAGCGTGCCGGCGCCGCTGCCGGCCGCCTCCACCCTGGGCGGCGGCGACGCGGGGGCGGCTACCGGCGGCCCCGGCATCTGGCGGCGCGAGCAGACGCAGACCTCGTTCGGCGCGCAATTTACGAATACCTTCGCGCCCGCCTCGCCCGGCCCGGCCCGTCCCTTCTTTGCCGAGGCGCCAGGCGTGGCCCAGGATACGGCGGCCTACGGCGCCCTGTTCGGCGGCGGCGCCAACTCGCCCATCACGCAGGTGGCGCCGTACATCGCTTCGCCCGAAGCGATGGCGCGCGAAGAATATCCGCTGGGCTTTGCCCTGGCCCAGCTGCACGGCATTTATATATTGGCGCAGAACACCAAGGGCCTGGTGCTGGTCGACATGCACGCCGCGCACGAGCGCATCCTGTACGAACAGCTGAAAAACGCGCTGCAGGCGCAAGTGTCCGGCCAGGACATGCAGGTGCAGTCCTTGCTGATTCCCGTGACCTTTTATGCGGACGCCATCGAAGTGTCGACGGCGAATGAAAACCAGGACACGTTAAAAGCGCTGGGATTCGACATTGCCGCCCTGTCGCCCACCACCCTTGCCGTGCGCTCCGTGCCGACCCTGCTGAAAAACGCCGATGCGCAAACGCTGGCGCGCGACGTGCTGCGCGACGTGCGCGAATACGGCGGCTCGCGCGTGCTGATCGAGCGCCAGAACGAATTGCTGGGCACCCTGGCCTGCCACACGGCCGTGCGCGCCAACCGGATTTTATCGGTGCAGGAAATGAACGCCCTGCTGCGCCAGATGGAGAGCACGGAACGCGCCGACCAGTGCAACCATGGCCGGCCCACCTGGGTGCAGGTCGAGATCAACGCGCTAGACAAGCTATTTTTACGGGGACAGTGAGTTCCCCCCAAACGGCGCATACCGGGGTCGGACCCTGAGGGTCCGACCCCGGCCCTTAACGCCGGGTTTGACAAAGACCTACTCAGACTTGCGCACCACCTTACAAGATTCAACATGCAAACCACCCCACACCTCCCCCTGGCCGTCGCCATCATGGGCCCCACGGCCAGCGGCAAGACGGCCAGTGCGCTGGCCATCGCGCAAGCCATCCCATCCGAGATCATCTCCGTCGATTCCGCCCTCGTTTACCGCGGCATGGATATCGGCACTGCCAAGCCGTCGAAAGAGGAACTGGCCGCCGTGCCGCATCATCTGATCGATATCATCGACCCTCTGGACGCGTATTCGGTGGCGCAGTTCCGCAACGATACCCTGCGCCTGGTGGCGGAGATCTCCGCGCGCGGCAAGCTGCCGCTGCTCGTCGGCGGCACCATGCTGTACTTCAAGGGCCTGGCCGATGGCCTCGACGATTTGCCCGGCGCCGATCCCGCCTTGCGCGCCCAATTGGAAGAGGATGCGGCCGCCATCGGCTGGCCTGCCATGCATGCGCGCCTGGCGCAGCAGGACCCCGTCACGGCGGCGCGCCTGGCGCCGCAGGACGCACAGCGCATCGGCCGCGCGCTGGAAATCATCGCCCTGTCGGGCCAGCCCATGTCGGCCCTGCTGGCCCTGCGCGAAAAGACCGTGCTGCCATTCCGGCTGCAATCGTTCGCGCTGGAGCCGTCCGACCGCGCCGTGCTGCACGCGCGCATCGCCACGCGCTTCGACCTCATGCTGAAAAACGACGCCTTGCTCGATGAAGTGGAACAGCTGCGCCGGCGCGGCGACCTGCATCCGGGCCTGCCCTCGATGCGCTGCGTGGGCTACCGCCAGGCCTGGGAGTGCCTCGATGGCCGCATCGACCGCGCCGCGCTGCGCGAGACGGGCATCATCGCCACGCGCCAGCTGGCCAAACGGCAGCTCACCTGGCTGCGCTCGATGCCGGAGCGCATCGTCATCGATTGCCTGGGCCCAGACCCGGCCTCATCCATGCTGGCGCAGATTCAAGCGTTGCTGAAATAATCACAGAGACCAGCCATCACGAAAAATCCACAGATTTTTCATGGCCAGCATTGACAAGGAAATGCGAAGACTGGATAATGCTCGGCTGTTGGGGTGATATAGCTCAGTTGGTTAGAGCACAGCATTCATAATGCTGGGGTCGGTGGTTCAAGTCCACCTATCACCACCAAAGAACATCGATCAGGTTTTTTCCTTGATCAAAACGAGCATCCGGTCTGACCGGTCTGTTTGGTGATATAGCTCAGTTGGTTAGAGCACAGCATTCATAATGCTGGGGTCGGTGGTTCAAGTCCACCTATCACCACCAAGAATTTGCAGCATCGAAAAACCCGCCCTTGCCCCGTGCAGCGGCGGGTTTTTTCATTTCCGACCCCTGCATTGCGGTCTGCACGCAACACCTGCCCCCCTCCGCATGCAATCGGGGATTGTGGCGAGACGCCACTGGCGCTTACAATGAGAATAATTCTCATTTATATTATTCATTCCCCATGTCCGCCATCCAGCCCAGCCTGCAACAGCAAGTGCAGTCGCTCTACAGCGAGCATCACGGCTGGCTGGTGGGCTGGCTGCGCAAAAAGCTCAGCTGTCCGCATGGCGCGGCCGACGTCGCGCAAGACACGTTCGTACGCATCATCGCCTCGCGCGACGCCTTGTTCGGCATGCGCGAGCCGCGCGCCTATCTGTCCACCACGGCCAAGCGCTTGCTGCTCGACCGCGCGCGCCGGCAAGTACTCGAACGCAGCTACCTGGCGGAACTGGCCCTGCTGGCCGACAGCCTGCCCGGCGCGCCATCGCCGGACGAGGTGTTGATGGCCATGCAGGCGCTCGGGCAGATCGCCGGCGCGCTGGCGGGCCTGTCCGCCAGGGTGCGCGACGCCTTTCTGCTGCATTACCTGGAAGAGCTGCCGCAGGCGGCCGTCGCCGCACAGCTGAACGTCTCCACGCGCATGGTGCAGAAATACCTGGTGCAAGCCTTGCTGGCCTGCCGCCACGCCTGCCCGGGCATGACGGCATGAGCAGCACACGCACGGATATCGTCGCCGAACAGGCCGCCCACTGGATCGTGCAGCTGAGCGCGGACGACCCGGCCGAGCGCGAACAGGCGCGTGCCGGCTTTGCCGCGTGGAAGGCGGCCGACCCGCTGCATGCGACGACGGCGGCCGGCATGGAAAGCCTGCTGGGCCAGTTGCACGCCGTGCGCGAACCGGCCGGCGGCGACCATCGGCCCGCGCGCGCCGCGCTGGCCGCCATCGCGCCCAAGCGTTCCCGCCAGCGCCTGCGCCAGCTGGCCGCCGCCAGCGCCGCCACCATGCTGGTACTGACAACTGCCATGCTGGCCAGCGAACGCCCCGCCTACCTGCTGGCCGACCTGCGCAGCCCCACGGGACAATGGCGCACGCATACCCTGGCCGACGGCAGCCGCCTCACCCTGGGCAGCGACAGCGCCGTCAACGTGCATTTCAGCGCGGGCGAGCGGCATGTGGAACTGGTGCGGGGGGACATCCTCGTCGACGTGGCCAAGGATGCGCAGCGGCCCTTCATCGTCGACAGCGGCCAGGCGGCGATCCGCGCGCTGGGCACGCGCTTCACGGTGCGCAGGGACGGCGCCGCCACCATCCTGAGCATGCTGGAGTCGAAAGTATCGGCGCAAGTGCCGCGGCAGCCGGCCAGCATCGTGCAGGCGGGCCAGCGCGCGCGCATCACGGACGATGGCGTGGGCCCCATCACGGCCATCGATGCGGCCGGCGTGCAGGACGCCTGGCGCGCGCACCAGCTGGTGGTCGACGACCAGCCGCTGGCCGAGGTGCTCGACGAGCTGGCCCGCTACCGTCCCGGCCAGCTGCATTACGACCGCGCGCAGCTCGCGCACATCCGCGTGGCGGCCGTGCTGCCGCTGGACGACACGGACAAGGCCCTGCAGCTGTTGATCGACAATTTCCCGCAACTGCGCATCCGCATGCTGACGCGCTACCTGGTGATGGTGGATGCGCCCGCCAGCTCCCCCGCAATAAAATAAATAAAAATAATTAGCATTCGCAGTTCCACTTTGCGCATCTCGTGCGTCAAGGCAGCTGAGATCATTCAAAAAAGGCTGTCACCATGTACGCTCAAGTTGTTGCTGTCACGTCCCAGAACACCCTGCGCACGCGTCTGCGCACGCTGGCCCTGGCCGCCCTGCTGCTGGCAAGCGCCGGCATGCATGCCCAGGCAAATGCGCAAACGGCGCCTGCCACCGCCAGCTACGCCATCCCCGCCGGTCCGCTGGCTGGTGCCCTGAACCGCTATGCGCAGCAGGCGGGCGTATCCATCGTCATCGATGCCGCCAAGGTGCAGGGGCTGCAGACGGCAGGCCTGCAGGGCAGCTACGCCATCGATGACGGCTTTGCAGCGCTGCTGCGCGGCAGCGGCTACGCCATCGGCAAGACGTCCACCGGCTATGTGCTGGTGGCCGCGCCGATGCCCGCACCCACGGCGGCGGCCAATGCCGCCTCGGCGGCCGAGCGCACCATGCCCTCGATTACCATCGTCGGCCAGGCCGAACAAGGCGCCACCACGGAAGGCAGCGGCTCCTACACGGCGCGTAGCATCACCATCGGCAAGGGCGAGCAGGCGATGAAGGACATCCCCCAATCCGTGAGCGTGCTGACGCGCCAGCGCCTGGACGACCAGGGCATCACGGACTTGCGTGTAGCCGTCAACAACGTCACCGGCGTGGTGGGCGTGCATGGCGTGGGTCCGGGCGTGGTCATCACGGCGCGCGGCTTCCAGATCGATCAATGGCAGTACGATGGCGTGCCCATCGACCGCAACACCTATGCGCTGGGTAACTGGGGCCAGGAAAACATGGTCATCTACGACCGCCTGGAAGTGCTGCGCGGCGCCTCGGGCATGCTGGTCGGCACGGGCAGCCCGGGCGGCTCCGTCAGCCTGGTGCGCAAGCGCCCGGCCGCCGCGCGCAGTGTCAGCATGACTGCGCGCGCCGGTTCGTGGGACCACTATGGCGCCCAGCTCGACGTCAGCAGCCCCTTGAACGCGGACGCCAGCCTGCGCGGGCGCGTTATTGTCGATGAAGACGACAGCCATTCCTTCGTCGACCAGGTGTGGAGCCAGAACCGTACCCTGTACGCGGCACTCGACTATGACCTGGGACCGGCCACCACCCTGGGCCTTGCCGTCAGCAACGTCAAGGCCCACGGCCGCCCCACCTTCATCGGCCTGCCCCGCTACGCGGACGGCAGCGCGCTGAACCTGCCCCGCTCCACCTTCACGGGCGCCGACTGGAACCGCAGCGAAGCCAGGCAAACCAACGTGTATCTCGACCTGGAACACCATTTCAACAGCCAGTGGAGCCTGAAGGCATCGGTCGTGAGCATGAAGGAAAACACCAGCTCCGTGCACCAGCGCGTGGCCATGCCCATCAATCCCGACGGCAGCGGCGCGCGCTATGGCGACTTTGGCATGGATTTCGACAACCGCAAGCGCGGCATCGATACCTACGTACGCGGCAAATTCGACGGCCTGGGCATCGCGCAGGAAGTCCTCGTGGGCGCCAGCTATGTCACGATGGCGTCGGACGACGTCTATGCCCGCGCCTGGGAATCCGGCGCCGACGTCTTCAACATCCGGCACAACCGCCCATGGCAAGACCTCGACAGCATCGCCGCGCGCGGCGTGCGGCCCGTCAGCACCTACGAAATACGCCAGAAGGGCCTGTATGGCAGCTGGAACGGCCAGCTGACCGGCAAGCTGAAAGCCGTGCTGGGCGGACGCTTCAGCTGGTACGACTTCGTGTATGCGACGCCCAAAGGTCCCGAAGAGCAGCTCAACGCCAGCGCCAGGTTCACGCCATCGGCGGGACTGATCTACGCGCTC
Organism: Janthinobacterium sp. GW821-FHT03A03; assembly: GCF_059421435.1. Lineage (NCBI taxonomy): Bacteria > Pseudomonadati > Pseudomonadota > Betaproteobacteria > Burkholderiales > Oxalobacteraceae > Janthinobacterium > Janthinobacterium sp. GW821-FHT03A03. The sequence goes on from NZ_JBWKUZ010000001.1 coordinate 763,783, forward strand.
GATCCGCAATGGTCGGCCTACGCCAGCTATGCCGACATCTTTACGCCGCAAAGCATCCGCGATGCGCAAGACAAGGTCCTCAAGCCCATCACGGGCAGCAACTACGAGGCGGGCATCAAGGGTGGGCTGATGGATGGCAAGGTCAACACCTCGCTGGCCGTGTTCCGTTACGACCACAAGAACCGTGCCGTGTTCGACTATGATGCGGGCATGGTGTGCGATAACGAGTACTGCTCGCGTGCCTCGGGCAAGGTGCGCAGCCAGGGCCTGGAAGCGGAAGTATCTGGCGAAGTGGCGCGCGGCTTGCAGCTGTCGGCCGGCTACGCCTACACGACGACGACCTATCTGAACGACCCGGACAACCACGGCAAGGCCTTTTCCACCTGGACGCCAAAGCACATGCTGCGCGTGTGGTCCAGCTATACCCTGCCCGGCGCCTGGGACAAGTTCAGCGTGGGCGCAGGCGTCAACACGCAAAGCCATACGATCGATACCGCGTACAAGTTCAAGGTTGCCGGCTTCTCCATCTGGAATGCACGCATGGCCTGGCAAGCCACGCAGCAAGTGGCCCTGTCGCTCAACATCAACAATGTCTTCGACAAGAACTACATCATCCCGTCCTACAACAATACGGGGTCGAATAACTACTATGGCGACCCGCGCAATGTACAGTTCACCTTGAAGTACACGCCGAAGTGGTAGGCTGACGCGCTGCGCTGACAGCACAGGCGGGCACGGCATTCAGCTGTGCCCGCCTTTTTTTCGTTCAGTGCTAGGCTTGCATTCGAGAATTATTCACCACGAAAAAGAGACATGCCCCAACCACTTCCCCTGTCCAGCATGCTGCTGGCCCTGGCTGCCTGCGCCAGCCCCGCCCTGGCCGTTGACGGCTATTACCAGAGCAAGACGCCGTACGCGCCGCAGCAGGACCCGGCCACGTATGCCGCGCCGCCGGCAGGCTTCCAGCCCATCTTCACACAGCTGGTGGCGCGCCACGGTGCGCGCGGACTAACCGGCATGAAGGGCGACGCGGCCCTGTACGCGATGTGGCGGCAGGCGGCCGCGCAGGATGCCCTGACGCCGCTGGGGCGCGCCCTGGGACCCGACATCCTGGCCCTGATGAAAGCCAATGCCTTGCTCGGCCATGGCGTGGCCGGCATCGAGCGGCCCGGCTACGGCAACCTGTCGCAGACAGGCATCGACGAGCACCGGCAGCTGGCCGCGCGCCTGCTGGCGCGCCTGCCCGCCCTGTTCGCGCAAGTGGGGCAGGACGCCGCCACGGCGCCGCGCCAGCTCGTCACCATCCATTCCGGCGTGGAGCGCGCGCGCGACAGTGCGCGCTTCTTCACGCAATCGCTGCTGGAGCACGCGCCGGCGCTGGCGCCGCTGCTGATCCTGCCGCCCGCGCCGGCGCCGTATCCGCAGGGACGCACCCCGGCGCCACCACCGGATGGCGTGAACCGCTTCCTGCTGTACGCGCACAAGCTGGCGCCGCAGACGGATTGGGTAGCCGACCGCGCCGACCCGCATTACGCCACCTATGCCGCCAGCCAGGCTTACCAGCGCTACGAACGGACCAAGCAGTTGCACGCCCTGATGGACGCTCCGGCGAGAGAGCCGGAAGCGGCCGCGCATGCGCGCCATGTGCTCGAACGCCTGTTTACACCGGCCTTCCTCGGCCAGTTCGAAGACGGGCGCGCCAGCTATGCGGACACGGGCAGCTACACCTTCACCAGCGCGGACGGCAAGCTGACGCGCACCATGACCGGCAGCGGCAAGACCGTCATCCGCAGCCGGAATGCCGCCGCGACGAAACTGTATGAGCTCTACGCAATCGCCGCCGGCATGCGGCATGAGGTAGCGGCCGATTTCAGCCGCTACATGCCGGCCGAGGATGCGCGCTACTACGCCGCTGTCGCCGACCACGAGGATTTTTACCAGAAGGGACCGGCCACCACGGAAAGCAGCGGCGTGACCTGGCGCTTCGCGCTGGCCTTGCGCGAGGATTTTTTCAATGAGGTCGATGCACTGGCCAGGGGCGACCTGCGCCACGCGGCCAAGCTGCGCTTCACGCACGCGGAAATGATCATCCCGCTGGCCTCGGCCCTGGGTCTGCAGCAGGCGCTGCCGCCAGGGACCAGCTACAACTATACGGACAGTCCATGGCGCGGCCAGAGCGTCTCGCCGCTGGCGGCCAATTTGCAGTGGGATGTGTACCGCAACGGACAAGGCGAGCTCATCGTGCGCCTGCTGTACAACGAAAGGGAAACGCCCTTCCAGCCAGCGTGCGACGGCGCCCGCATCGCGCCGGGCAGCGTCTTCTACGACTACGCGCAACTGAAATCCTGCTACGGCCACGTGGCGGCGCAATAAAAAAGCCGCCAGCTGGGCAGCTGGCGGCTTGTGGCGCGCGCAGACGGCGCGTGCGCGTTGACTCGCTTACTGCCAGGCTTCCTTGCCCGCCTTCGGCTTGCCCACCATCAGCAGCGCGCCCAGGGTCAGCACGGCCGCCAGCGACAGGTAGTAGCCGACGTATTGCAAGCCGTAGTTGGTGGCCAGCCAGGTGGCGATGTACGGCGCCAGCGAGGCACCGAGGATGCCGGCCAGGTTGAAGGTCAGCGAGGCGCCCGTGTAGCGCACTTCAGGCGGGAACAGCTCGGACAGCATGGTGCCCAGCGGTCCGTAGGTCATGCCCATCAGGCCCAGGCCGACGGCCATGAAAACGGTCACTTCCCAGGTCACGCCCGAACCGAACATGGGCGCGAGCACCAGGCCGAAGATGGCGATGGCGACGGAGACCCAGATCATGGTGGCGCGGCGGCCGCGGCGGTCGGCCAGCACGGCCGAAAACGGAATCGTCAGGGCAAAGAACAGCACGGCAAACAGCTGCACGATAAGGAATTCCTTGCGCGTGAAGCCCAGCTTGGTCGTGCCCCAGCTCAGTGCGAACACCGTCATCAGGTAGAACAGCACGAAGGTGGCCAGGGCGATGATGGTGCCCAGGAACAGCATGCGGCCATGCTGGCGGAACACGGTGGCCACGGGCAGCTTGACGACCTCGTTCTTGTCGATGACTTTCTGGAAGTCCGGCGTTTCCGTGATCTTCAGGCGCACATACAGGCCGACGATGACCAAGAGCGCGCTGGCGAGGAAGGGGATGCGCCAGCCGTAGCTGAAAAATTGCTCATCAGTCATGGTTTCGCTCAGCAGCAGGAAGATACCGCCCGACAGGAAGAAGCCGATCGGCGCGCCCAGTTGCGGGAACATGCCGTACCAGGCGCGCTTGCCCGGTGGCGCGTTCTCGGTTGCCAGCAGCACCGCGCCGCCCCACTCGCCGCCCAGGCCCAGGCCCTGGCCGAAACGGCACAGCGCCAGCAGCAGCGGCGCCAGGGTGCCGATGGCGGCATAGGTCGGCAGCAAGCCGATGATGACGGTGGAAATCCCCATGGTCAGCAAGGCCGCCACGAGGGTGGCCTTGCGGCCGATGCGGTCACCGAAGTGGCCGAACACGGCCGAACCGATGGGGCGGGCGAAGAAGGCGATGGCGAACGTGGCCAGCGACTGCAGCACGGCGGCCGACGGGTCGCCGGCGGGGAAGAACAGTTTCGGGAACACCAGCACGGCGGCCGTGGCGTAGATATAAAAGTCAAAGAACTCGATGGTGGTGCCGATCAGGCTGGCGAACAGCACCGTGCCGGGGGAATTTTTCTTGTGGGGGGTGCTCATTTACTGCGCTCCTTGGGGAGGGTGTCTAAAGGCCATTCTCTGGATGTTTTTTCAGGCAGCAGCACAGCACGTTGTCTAGGCGCGCGGTTCACATATCATAGCTGTGCGCGGGCGTATTTGCTGCGAAATTGCTATTAAATTCGCAAACAAATTCCACGCTGCAACACGCCGTTGTTAACGGCAGACAACGGTGAACCAACGCGCGCTATCGCGCCGTGATCAGTGCTGATTTAGAGAAACAACGGTCGTGCGCCATCCGGTTACCCGGGGCACGGCAGGAAAGGCGTCAGGGGATGGGCGACGTGTATCAGGCCAGGCGTATCGCCAGGCATTCCGTACCAGACCCGCGCGTCGGCATCGCGGCATCGGTCATTTGTGGTGAATCCTTGCCTGCGGCCCCTCCGGGTGGAGCGGGCCGGCGATGATCGCGCTGCATCACGAAGGATGCGGTTGATCTTGCTGTAAGCGGCTTATGATACGCGCAGTGCTGCGGTGCGGCAAGAAGTTGTGGACAACTGCCGGGGTCAGTCGCTTCGCGATCGGAGCGCATCCCCTTGGGACGCACTCCCCCGGCGGGTCTGCCCCGAAGTTACGCCGCAATCAGGGCAAACGCCCTGGAGATGTCCGCGCTGTCGAGCGGGCGCACGAGGCGCGCCACTTCCCGGCCATCCTTGAGGAAAATCAAGGTCGGCCACAATTTCACGCGGAACGAACGCCCCAGCGCGCGGCCGGGGCCGTCTTCCACGCGAATATGCGCTACCCCGGGATACTGCGCCAACGCGGCCGCCAGCGGCGCCTCGGTGGCGCGGCAATGGCCGCACCAGCCAGCGCCGAATTCCAGCAGGGCCGGCCCGGCCAAGCCGTCGATCGCGGCGCGCGCCGGTTGTGCCATGCAATACGTGTCGTTCAGCATGCCGCTCTCCTTGACCGCTCAGACCACTTGCACGCGCAATTCGCCCAGGCCGTCGATGGCTCCCACCAATTCGTCGCCGCGCTGTACGGCCGCCACGCCGGCCGGCGTGCCCGTGTAGATCAGGTCGCCCGGCTGCAAGGTAAAGTAGGTGGACAGGTCGGCGATGGTTTCGGCCACGTTCCAGATCAGCATCTCGACGCTGCTGCTTTGACGCAGATCATCATTCACGCGCAGGGTGATGGCAGCATGGCTGATGTCGCCCGCCTGCGCGGCCGGCGTAATGGGGCCGATCGGCGCCGAGTGTTCGAAGGCCTTGCCCGTTTCCCATGGACGGCCCAGCTTTTTCGCCGCGCCCTGCACGTCGCGCCGCGTCATGTCCAGGCCGATCGCATAGCCCCACACGTGGTTCAATGCATCGGCCACGCCGATATCGCTGCCGCCCTTGCCAATGGCCACCACCAGCTCCATTTCATGCTGGAAATCCTGCGTCTGCGCCGGGTACGGCAATTCTCCCGTCGTGCCGGCCGGCACGGGCAGCACGGCGTCGGCCGGCTTCATGAAGAAAAACGGCGCCTCGCGGCCCGTATGGCCCATTTCCTTGGCGTGCTCGACATAGTTGCGTCCCACGCAATAGATGCGGTGAACAGGAAAAGTATCGACGCTGCCGGCAACGGGTACGCTGGCTTGCAAGGGTGCGGGAATAACATACGACATGACAACTCCTGATCGGCACGGTGGAAAAAGGCGGCAATGAAAAAGGGGCACCGCGGTGCCCCTTATTCTACGACAACGTTACTTCAGCAAGCCCGAGCGGCTCGGGTCCGGCATGCGGATGGCAACGATGAAGGAAATCAGGCACATGATGGTGACGTACCAATAGAAGTACTCTTCCACGTGCAAGGCCTTGAACTGCAGCGCCACGTATTCGGCCGAACCGCCGAACATGGCGTTGGCGACCGCATACGACAGGCCCACGCCCAGCGCGCGCACTTCGACGGGGAACATTTCCGCCTTGATCAAGCCGCTGATCGAGGTGTAGAAGCTGATGATGGCCAGCGCGATGATGATCAGGCCGAACGCCGCGTACGGGCTGGAAATATCCTTCAAGGCGTGCATGATCGGCAGCACGCACAGGGTGGCCAGGCCGCCGAAGAACAGCATCGAGGTGCGGCGGCCGATGCGGTCGGACAGGGCGCCGAACACCGGTTGCAGAATCATGTAGACGAGCAAGGCGCAGGTCATGACGGCGCTGGCCGTCTTGGTATCCATGCCGGCCGTGTTCACCAGGTATTTCTGCATGTAGGTGGTAAACGTGTAGAACACGAGCGAGCCGCCGGCAGTAAAACCCAGCACGGTAATAAACGCGCGCTTATGCTTGAGCAAGCCGCGCAGGCTGCCCGCGTCCTTGTCCTTGCGCTCGCTGGCGGTAGTCGTTTCCGTCAGCGATTTACGCAGGTTCAGCGAGACGAGGGCCGCCAGGGCGCCAAAGACGAACGGGATGCGCCAGCCCCAGGCACGCAGCTCTTCCAGCGTCAGCAACTGCTGCAGGATGACCAGCAACAGCAATGCCAGCAACTGGCCGCCAATCAGCGTCACGTACTGGAACGAGGCAAAGAAGCCGCGCTTGCCCGATTCCGACACTTCGCTCATATAGGTAGCGCTGGTGCCGTATTCGCCGCCGACGGACAGGCCCTGGAACAGGCGCGCCACCAGCAGCAGGAAGGGCGCGAAGGCGCCGATCGTGTCATACGTCGGCATGACGGCGATCATCAAGGAGCCGCCGCACATCATCAGCACGGAAATCATCATCGACTGGCGCCGGCCGTATTTGTCGGCGATGCGGCCGAACAGCCAGCCGCCCACCGGGCGCATCAGGAAGCCGGCGGCAAAGATGCCTGCCGTCTGCAGCAGTTGCGTGGTGGGGTTACCGGAAGGGAAGAAGGCGTGCGAGAAATACAGGGCGCAGAAGGAATAAATGTAGAAGTCGAACCATTCGACCAGGTTACCGGAAGAAGCGCCAATGATGGCCTTGATGCGCTGCTGGGAAGTCAGCTGCGCAACGTCATGCGGAGTATCGTGGGAAGTCATATCAATCTTCTTGTTCGTGTAAAAAAGACAACACCAGCCGGATTGCGCGGGCTGGTTTTGCATCATACGCCCTTGATCAAGGTCAAAAAGCCGTCCGGCATACGGGTTAATACGTACTACCGGCAACTTTTTCGCCTGCGGGCGCATGGAATCAGACCCGTTCCAGCACCAGCGCGATGCCCTGGCCTACACCGATGCACATGGTACAGAGCGCATAGCGTCCGCCCGTGCGGTGCAGCTGGTTGACGGCCGTCATGGCCAGGCGCGCACCGGAGGCGCCCAGCGGATGGCCGAGGGCGATGGCGCCGCCGTTCGGGTTGACGCGCGGATCGTCGTCGGGCAGACCCAGCTGGCGCAGCACGGCCAGGCCCTGCGCGGCAAACGCTTCGTTCAGTTCGATGACGTCGAAGTCGGCCAGGCTCAAACCCGTCATGGCCAGCACTTTCAGGGTGGCGGGCGCGGGGCCGATACCCATGATGCGGGGCGCCATGCCGGCCGTCGCCATGGCCACGACGCGGGCGCGAGGCGTCAGGCCGAAACGGGCAGCGTTCGCTTCGTCGGCCAGCAGCAGGGCCGCCGCGCCATCGTTGACGCCGGATGCGTTGCCGGCCGTGATCGTGCCATCGGCGCGCACGACAGGCTTGAGCTTGATCAAGGTTTCCAGGGTGGTGGCGCGCGGGTGCTCGTCGCGGGCAACGATCATCGGCTCGCCCTTCTTCTGCGCGATGCTGACGGGACAGATTTCGCTGTCGAACACGCCCGCCTGCTGCGCCGCCAGGGCCTTGACCTGGCTGGCCAGGGCGAACGCATCCTGGTCAGCGCGGCTGATGCCGAAGTCGCTGGCCACGTTTTCCGCCGTTTCCGGCATCGAATCGACGCCGTACCGCGCCTTCATCAGCGGGTTGATGAAGCGCCAGCCGATGGTCGTGTCTTCCATTTTCATGCCGCGCGAAAATGCGCTGTCGGCCTTGCCCATGACGAATGGCGCGCGGCTCATGCTTTCCACCCCGCCGGCGACCAGCAAGCCCGCTTCGCCGCTCTTGATGAAGCGCGCGGCGCTGCCGATGGCGTCCAGGCCCGAGCCGCACAAACGGTTCAGGGTGGCGCCCGGCACGCTGTCGGGCAAGCCCGCCAGCAAGGCGGCCATGCGCGCCACGTTGCGGTTGTCCTCGCCCGCCTGGTTGGCGCAGCCGTACAGCACGTCCGTGACGGCCGTCCAGTCCACGTTGGGGTTGCGCGCCATCAAGGCACGGATGGGCACGGCGCCCAGGTCGTCGGCGCGCACGCCGGACAGGCCGCCGCCGTAGCGGCCAAACGGCGTACGCTGCGCGTCGCAGATATAAGCGTGAGTCATGCTCTTTCCTCCAAGAAAGTGATTGAATTAACGTCCGTCCGTCAGCGGCACGGCCGTCAAGGCTTGCAGCTGTTCAAAACTCAAGCCATCGGCCAGTTCGACGACCGTGGCGCCGTGTGGCCCCAGATCGAGCACGGCCAGGTCGCTGTAGATGCGGCTGACGCAGGCGATGCCCGTCAGCGGGTACGAGCACGCCTGCACCAGCTTGCTTTCACCGCCCTTGGTCAGCAATTCCATCATGACCCACGTCTTCTTGGCGCCGATGGCCAGGTCCATGGCCCCGCCCACGGCGGGGATGGCGTCGGGCGCGCCCGTGTGCCAGTTGGCCAGGTCGCCCGTGGCGGACACCTGGAAGGCGCCCAGCACGCAGATGTCCAGGTGACCGCCGCGCATCATGGCGAAACTGTCGGCATGGTGGAAATAGCTGCCGCCGGCCAGCAGGGTGACGGGCTGCTTGCCCGCATTGATCAGGTCGTAGTCTTCCTCGCCGGGTGCGGGCGCAGGGCCCATGCCGATCACCCCGTTTTCGCTGTGCAGGATGATCTCCGCGCCGGCCGGCAAGTGATTCGCCACCAGGGTCGGCAAGCCGATGCCCAGGTTCACGACGGCGCCCTCATGGATGTCGGCCGCCACCTTGGCCGCCATCTGGTCTCGATTCCATTTTCGCATTTGATACTCCTCAGGCAGCTTTGAAGCCGGCGGGGCCGGTGGCCGTGCGCGGCACTTGCACGATGCGCTGCACGAACAGGCCCGGCGTGATGACGTGTTCGGGGTCGATGCTGCCCAGTTCAGCAACTTCGTGCACGGAAGCAATGCTGACCTTGGCGGCCATGGCCATGATGGGACCGAAGTTGCGCGCCGTCTTGCGGTAGGTCAGATTGCCCCAGCGGTCGCCCTGCTCCGCCTTGATCAGGGCGAAATCGGCGTGGATGGGCGATTCGAACACATACATGCGGCCGTCGATTTCGCGCGTTTCCTTGCCCTTGGCCAAGTCCGTGCCATAGCCCGTGGGCGTAAAGAAGCCGCCGATGCCGGCGCCGGCGGCGCGGATGCGCTCGGCCAGGTTGCCCTGCGGCACAAGTTCCAGCTCCAGCTTGCCCGCGCGGTACAGGGCGTCGAAGACGTGGGAATCGGTCTGGCGCGGGAACGAACAGATGATCTTGCGCACTTGCCCGTTTTTCAGCAGGGCGGCCAGGCCCGTGTCGCCATTGCCCGCATTGTTGTTGACGATGACAAGATCGCGCGCGCCCTGCGCGATCAGGCCGTCGATCAGCTCGGCCGGCTGGCCCGCGCCGCCGAAGCCGCCAATCATGACGGTGGCGCCATCGTGGATATCGGCCAGCGCGTCAATCACGCTGGAACGCAGTTTGTCGATCATTGCGGTCTCCTCCAAATCAAACTCATCTGCCATTTGTTCGCATAACGAACAAATATTCGTATTTAGAACTTATTCGTGAGAATATGCCTGATCGGGGTGCTTGTCAATTTGCCGTTTTCGCCACCGCCATGGCTATAATTGCCACCTTGCCCCATTGGAATTGCCATGACCGCACGCAGCAGCACGCCCCTTGCCACCGAAGAAACCCTGGATGCCGACGGCGCGCCGCGTCCCGGCGACAGTTATGTGCAATCGTTCGCGCGGGGCCTGGCCGTGCTGCGCAGCTTCGGCGCGGACGCGCCGCAACAGACCCTGAGCGAAGTGGCGGAACGGGCGCAGCTGACGCGCGCGGGCGCGCGGCGCATCCTGCATACCCTGCTGCATCTCGGTTACGTGGAAGCGGACGGGCGCTTGTTCCGCCTGACGCCCAAGGTGCTCGACCTCGGCTACGCCTACCTGTCGTCGCTGCCCGTGTGGACGCAGGCGCAGCCGCTGCTGGAAGAATTGATGCAGACCTTGCGCCAGTCGTGCTCGGCCACCGTGCTCGACGGCGACGACATCGTCTACGTCGTGCGCCTGTCCGCGCACCGCACCATGTCGATCAACCTGGGCATCGGCAGCCGATTGCCCGCCTACTGCACCTCGATGGGCAGGGTGTTGCTGTCGGGCCTGACGCCCGAGGCGCTGCGCGAACGGCTGTCGAAGATGGCGCTGCTGAAAATCACGCCGGCGACCAAGGTCGATATCGACGTCCTGATGGAAGAGATAGCGCAAGTGCGGCGCCAGGGCTGGTGCCTGGTGCAGGAAGAGCTGGAACAGGGCTTGATCGCCCTGGCCGCGCCCGTGTTCGATCGGGCCGGCAAGGTGGTGGCCGCCATCAACGTCAGCGGCCAGACGGCGGGGCCGTCCGTGGCGCACCTGCTGGAACACAGCCTGCCGAAACTGCTCGATACGGCCAGCCGGGTCAGCGCCCTGGTGCGGGTGCAGCAGTGATTATTTCCTGAACCTTATTTTTTAAACTTCGCGCACGGATCCGGGCGCGGCTGCGCGGGCATCGTTTGCGTCAAATCAAACGTGCCCTTGTAGCCGGTGCTACCCTGCTCCAGGTAGCCGATGCTGCGCAGGTTCAGTTGCGGATCGGCCAGCTTCAGCCAGCGGGGCACGCCGATATCCTTGCGCACATGGTCGTTGCCGGCGATCAGCACCACGTCGCGCGGCGCCTGGTCGCGGATCAGCTTGGCCATCCAGATATCGCGCGCCACCTGGGCGTTGACGACACCGTTGATCATCATGTCGGGCAACATATTGCAACGGGCCGCCTGGACTTCCTTTTGTTGTCCTTCCAGAATATCGGCCGGCATGGGCGCGGCCAGGTACGTGGCCACCATGGCGGGCGGCATGGACCATTGAATGCCGTCGCGCACGATGCGCGAGGCGTCGGCCGGCGACAGGTTGCCGGCAATCAAGGTCAGCTGGTAGCTGATGACGAGGTCCAGCACGGGCCGGTACATGCTCCAGTCCCAGCGCGGCTGCTCCATCACGCGGATGATGCAATCGGGGTCGGCGCATTCGCGCGCGGCGCGCGTCAGCAAGGCCTGGTTTTCGCGGTCAAATTGCTCCATGACGATCACGGGACGCCAGCCGGCCGCCAGGCGGCGCTGCAATTCCGCGACGCGCAGGCGCTGGCCTTGCGCATTGTCATGCACTTCGCCGAGCAACAGCACTTGCGGGTTAGGCAAGGTGTCGGCCACGGGCGCGGGCGCGGGCGGCGCTTCCTTCTTCAGCAAGCTGCCGCAGGCGGCCAGCAGCAGCGCGCTGCACAGCACGGCGGCGCGCACGCCTGTTCGTTGCATTACAGTCTTCATGGTATTCGGGCATCCTGAATGGCGATGCGCCAGATTGTACCGTCTCAGGCCGACGCCGGCGCCTGGCGGCGCTCCAGCACTTCAAAAACGGCCATGCCGGCCAGCATGGCGAGCACAAACATCCACGCCTTCGGCTGGCCCGCCAGCAGGGACACGAGGGCGGGACCGGGACAGAAACCGGCAATGCCCCAGCCCGCGCCAAAGGCCAGGCTGCCCAGCAGCAAGCGCCGGTCGATGCGGCGCGACACGGGCAATTGCATGGGGTCGCCCAGGAGCGACCTGGTGCGCCGGCGCGCCAGCCAGAACGCGGGCATGGCGACGGCGATGGCACCGCCCATCACCAGCGCCAGCGACGGGTCCCAGGCGCCGGCCAGGTCGAGAAAACCGAGCACCTTGGCCGGGTTGCTCATGCCGGAGACGATCAGGCCCAGTCCAAAGACGAGGCCGCTCAACAGGGAAAGGATCAGCTTGCTCATAAGCTTGCTCACAGATGGCGCAACAGATAGACGGTGAGGAAACCGGCTGCCATGAAGGCACAAGTGGCCGCCAGCGAACGGGGGGACAGGCGCGACAGGCCGCACACGCCGTGGCCGCTGGTGCAGCCGGCGCCGTAGCGCACGCCCACGCCCACCAGCAAGCCCGCGACGATCAGCGCTGGCGTGCCCGCGTCGATCTGCACGGGCGGCAAGGCTTGCCACAGCTGGTACAGCAGGGGCGTGCCGGCCAGGCCGGCGAGAAAGGCGATGCGCCAGCCCAGGTCGCCACTGCGCGGGCGCAGCAAGCCGCCGAGAATGCCGCTGATGCCGGCGATGCGGCCATTGAACAAGATCAATAGCGCAGCCGCCAGGCCGATCAGCATGCCGCCGGCCAGCGAGGCGAACGGCGTAAAGTATTCCCACGCAATCGTCATGGCCATCTCAGTCGGCTTCGTCGTTGAACGGCGGGCGCGGCGCGCAAAATTGCGCATACAGCACTTGCAGCACGGCCAGCACGGGCGCGCTGGCGACGCGGTAATAAATCTGCTTGCCGTCGCGCCGCGTGGCCACCAGCATTTCTTCGCGCAGCACGCCCAGCTGCTGCGACAGGGTCGGCTGGCCGATGCCCACTTTCTGCTCGAGGTCGCTGACGCAATGCTCGCCCTGTGACAGCTGGCACAGCAGCATCAAACGGTCGGCATTGCCCATGGCCTTGAGCAGCGAACTGGCCTTGTAGGCCGATCCGCGCATGGCGTCGAGATTGTATTGTGTTTCTTGCGTTGCGACCGTCTCCATCATGCCCTCCCACAGGCTGCGTTATGCATCATCATGCGATAAACAATATACTAATCAATATATTGTTTTCCTGCTGGCGATTCGCACAAAAAAACAACAGTGTTTTCGCGCCGATAGCGTACTCATGCGAGGCGCGCGGCAGCGATAGCGCCGGCACTATCAAAATGACAAATATTCGTAATTAATAGCAAATATACATACCAAAATTGCCATGGGTTGTGCTGTAATAAGAAGTCATCAGAAAAACCATGATACGCCCCCGTACAGGCGAATTATCCGTCCATGCGCCAGCCGGTCTCGGCGGCGCCACGCGGTGAACACAGGGAGATCAAGATGAAGATTGTTCAGCCGCTATGCGTGGCCATGCTGGCGCTGTCGGCCAGTGCATGGAGTGCGGCGGCAGTGAGCGAGACGGGCAAGCTGCCTGACGCGGACGCGCGTGTCGTAATCGATGAAAACATCAGCCTGAACAACAATCCAGGCTGGGAAACACCGGACGTGCCGTATGCGCGCCTGCTGGCCGATACCAGTCCCGCGCAAGCCGCGCCCCCCTGGAGCAGCGCGCGCCGTGCCACATTGGCGCCTGCCAGGGCCGGCGCATCCGCTCCCGCGCAACAGAACAGCGTACCGGCGGCCGTGCCGGAAGCGAGCATGTATTCGATGCTGCTGGTCGGCCTGGGCTTGCTGGCATTTAGCGTACATGGCGAAAAACAGGAAAAATTCGATGGGTAAAGCTCTTCCAGCGGCGCACTGCCCTGCTGAAAAAATTCCGCCTCGTGCGGAATTTTTTTTACCGCTTACTTTTCCGTCAGGCGGCAAACCCGCTCAATAGTACCCACCGGAATACGCGCCTTCAGCGCGCGCGCAATGCAGGCCGCCTTGTCGGGGCCGGATGCGGAAATCAGCACGAAGGCGGTCAGCACGACGCTGACGGCGACGAGCACGATCAGGACGCCCTTGACGATGTCCCAGTTCATGGCGCCTCAGCAATATCGTAAGTGAAATCATAATAATGCTTGCCGCCTTCGATGCGGATGGCCATGGCGCCCTGCAAGCCCTGCAGCTGGCCCGTGCCCGTGTCGGGCACCACGGCGAGCGACAGGCTGGGCGTGCCGCGCGCCATGCTGCCGCTGTGCTGCAGATAAAAGCTGCCCTGGCGGCCATCGAGCGTGCCCTCGACGCGTTCCAGCGCCACATAGCCGGCCGACCCGGCCACGCCGGCGCGCACGCTGAGCATTTCGCCCTGCGCGCTGGCGTCGAGCGCGCCGCGATAGCGCTTGTCGAGCGACAGACGCCCCAGTCCCGACTGCGCGGCCGTGGCCGACAAGCTTTCCGGCGTCATGGCCACCTCGAACTCCCCTGTAATCTGCGGCATCACTCCTCCTTGCATCACGCGTTTGCGGCCACGTCTGGCCCATCGAGTAACAATTTCAATTTATGCATGGTGGCCCAGTTGCGCGACGTGACGCCGTCGCCCAGCATGGCGCCCAGGGCCGCCAGCACCTTGCTGGCCAACACGCCGTCGGGACACCAGGCATACGCCGCCCATTGCCCCAGGGCCAGCGCTTCCGGCTGCCAGGACTGCTGCAGCAACGGTGCCAGGCGCTGGACATCGGCCGGATTGTTCAGCACCAGCGCCAGCAGACGGGCCGCGTCGCTCGCCGGCGCCAGCGTATTTTGCGCGATCAGCTCGGCGAACTGGGCAGCCGACAGCACCGTCACGCGCGCCGCCACGCCCAGCTTGAGCACCAGCGCTTCCTCGATGCGGCCCGCGGCCTCGGCCGGCGTCACCTGGCCCGCGTCAAACACCACATTGCCACTGTTGAGTACGGTGCGCACATCCGCAAAACCCAGGTCGCCCAGCAGCTTGCGCAGGTCGGCCATGGCCACGCGCTTGGCGCGGCCGACATTGATGCCACGCAAGAACGCCACTTGCTGTGTATTTGCTACGTTTGCCATGGTTTTCTCCTTGCCTATGCCTGGCCGGCAGGCGCATGGGCGGCGCTGTCCGGCAGCGGCGTCACGCGGGGCAGGCGCAGCAGGAATGTCGCGCCCTGCCCCAGCGTGCTGCTGACCGTGATGGTGCCGCCAAACTGCTTGGCAATCAAGTTGAATACGATATTGAGGCCCAATCCCGTGCCGCCCTGGCCGCGCCGCGTGGTGACGAACGGGTCGAATACGCGGTCGAGCATGTCCGGCGCGATGCCGCGGCCATTGTCGCGCACCTGCATTTCTATCCAGTCGCGGTCGCAATGGACGCCGATATGGATGTTGCCGGCCGTATCCGCGTCGAAGGCGTGCTCGACGCAGTTGAGCACCAGGTTGGTCAGCACCTGTGCCAGGGCGCCGGGGTAGCTGTCAAGCATGATGTCCGGCGGGCAATCGATATCGATGGCGATGTGCGTCTTTTTCAGGGTCGGCTGCAGGCTGGAAATCACTTCGCCGATATAGTCGCGCAATTCGAACAGCCGGCGCGCCTCGCTGACCTGGTCAACGGCGATCTGCTTGAAGCTGTGGATCAGGTGTGCGGCGCGGTAGGCATTGTTCATGATCAAACGCGCGCTCTCGCCGGCCGTTTCCAGGTAGCGCACGATGTCGGTTTTCTTCACCGCGCCGCCGGCCACGGCCGCGCTGATGGCGTCCGTGGCTTCCTTCAGCACCGAAGCGCTGGTCAGCGCGATGCCGACTGGGGTATTGATTTCATGCGCGACGCCCGCCACCAGGCTGCCCAGCGAGGCCAGCCGTTCCGATTGCAGCAGCGACTCCTGCGTGCGGCGCAAGTCGTCCATCGCCTGCGCCGTCTCCTGCTGCGAGCGGCGCGCCACGTCTTCCGCCTGGCGGATGCCGGCGATGATGGACTTGAGCTTGCGCTGCACGGCGTTGAAGCCGCGGATCACGTCGCCCAGTTCATCGCGGCGGTTTTCCGGCAGTTCCTCGACGTCGTCGCTGTCGCGCGTGGCCAGGTCGAACAAACCGTCGCGCAGCTGTTTCAGCGGGTCAAAAACGATGCGCAGGCTCAGCGCCAGCGCGCCCACGAGAATGATGTCAAGCAGCAACACTTCCACCACCTTGCGCCGCACTTCGCCGCGCAGGGCCGCGTCGATCTGCTCGCGGCTGAAATTGACGATGACCTTGCCCACGATCACGGGCTTGCCGCCGGTGGCGGCCGCCACGGCGTCGCGGAACACGAGCGGCGCCTCGACGGGCGTGCCGCCCATGGCCACGTCCGCCTCAAGCGGCACCAGGGTGCCGGAGGCGTCGCGCACTTCGCCCGCGAACAGGCCCACGGAAGCATCGTAGACGCGGATGCCGACCAGTTCCGGCGGCAGCATTTCGGCCGCGACGATGCTGTCGACCTTGGATTTATCGAGATCCCACAGGGCCGAAGGCAAGCTCGTCTGCAAGCGCGTCAGCACGCCGCTGCGCAGGCGGGCGCTGCCCGACTCCAGTTCCTGGCTCAATGTATATTGGGTATAGCTGCCGGAAATGCCCAGCACCAGGGTGACGATCACGACAAAAAGCAACGTCAGCCGGACTTGGATACTCACCATCAATCAACACTCCCGGGACCGGCCGCCGGCCCGCGGCGCGGGCGCAGATACGGCGGCAATGCAACGGCCTGAATCAAATGTACGGTATGACATGCTTATTGGCAAGATTTACAGCATCCCCACTTTCGATAGAGACTTTGATGCAGGTTGAGACATTGCGCGATGGCAATGGTAATATCCCGCAATCATCTAAGGAGTCGTCATGGCGGTCACGCATCAACATCTACCCCTGGAACAAGTTCTTCCCGGCATGATTTTGTCGGACGTCTTGCTCGATGCGCATGGACAAGTGCTGTTGCCGCAAGGCGCGGTACTGACGGAAAACATGCTGGCCCTGATGCCGCGCCACGGCATCGCCATGCTGCCGATCCAGGCGCCGCCCCCGTCGCCGGAAGAAATTGCCGCGCAACAGGCGGCCCACCGCGAGCGGCTCGATTACCTGTTCCGCAAGAATGATCGCGACGACGCCACCGACGTGACCACCACCGTGCTGCGCAACTATGTCTCGGCATACCGCCTGGGCACGGGAGACGCGGCATGAGCACCCAGCTGACGCTCGACGATATCGTCGCCCACCTCGATGACCTGCCGTCGCTGCCTGTGGTGGTGATGGAACTGCTCAACAGCATAGACCAGGAAGACGTGGATATTTCCGTGCTGGCGAAAAAAGTATCGTACGACCAGGCACTGACGGCAAAAACCTTGCGCTTGGCCAACTCTTCACACTACGGCTTGCAGGTGAAGGCCACCACCATCCAGCAGGCGATCACCTACCTGGGCTTCCAGACCACGCGCAGCCTGATCACCTCGGCCGCCATCACCGGCTGCTTCCCCGAGGGCCGCTGCCCCGGCTTTGACGACAAGGCCTTCTGGCGCCATTCCGTGGCCACGGCAGCGTGCGCCAAGGTGCTGGCGCGGCAGATCCGCTTCAACCAGGATTACGCGTTCACGGCCGGCTTGCTGCACAACATAGGTCGCCTGGTGCTGGTAAGCAGCTTTCCCGCACAGTACGCGCAAGTCATCGCGCACCAGGCGGCGCAGGACTGCACCCTGCTCGAGGCGGAGCAAGCCGTGCTGGGCGTGGACCACGTGCAGGCGGGCGTGGCCCTGGCCGAACACTGGAATTTTTCCGACACCATGCGCCTGGCCATCGGCAACTACCTGCAGCCGGCAGCGCCGGGGGCGGGTTTCTTGGCGTCACTGATCCACGTGGCCAATGCCATCGTCTGCGCGCTGGACCTGGCGCAGGCGGGCGACGACATGGTGCCGCGCGTGTCGCCGGTGGCGTGGGACGCGCTGGGCCTGGGCGAGGACACGTATCTGCAGCTGTTCCGCGAAATCGAACTGCGTTACGATGAAATCACCACGGCACTCTTAAGCTGATTCAGGCCGACTCGGCAGGCAGAACCCCAAACGCAAACGGCCCTCGCCTGGAGGCGAAAGCCGTTATGGGTACTGCCATCGTTCCGTCTTGCCCGGTCCACGCCAGCCTGGTGCCGCCAGCAGCTACGCAAGCGGCACAGTCAGCGTACAACCGCCACCTCAGTGCGCGTAATTCGATTCTTGCGCATCGCCGCGGTCTTCTGCTTTTGGACGGCCCTGGGCGTCGGACAAACGGTACTTGGTGCGGCGGTCGCCCATCAGGTCGCGCAGGTCACGGATGCTCATGCCCGTCACTTCATGCATGCGTATCAGCAGCGAGGCGCCGACCGGCAAACGGTGGTGGCGAATCTTGCTGATGACGGGTGGCGCCACTTCGAGCAGGCGTGACAGCGCTGCATCATTCTTCAGCTGCATCTTACTCAGCAGAATGTCGAGCAGGTGGTTAGGGTTGTAACTCTCTTGCGATGCTAATGCATGATGTGCCATGATTTTTCCTCGTCTGGTGAATGTTGAAAGAATGCCGATACGAACTTAAGGCTGGCTTAGAGTGTTTAAATAAACGTCTTTCCATCAGATTCAGCCCTCCCCTCTGCCTTCCATCCATATCGCACTGCCTGCACAGGACTCGCACAGCCACGTCCAATCAACGTGCGCCGCTTGCCGCGTGAGTAAAAGCATGTGCAACCCACCGAAATGAATTGCATATAAGACAATATACTAGCCCAAACACGCTGCATCTGCGCCTCGCGCAAACTTCCTGATTGTTAAATATCAATCAAGCTGCTGGTTGGCTTGGCAACGATGCTATTTCAACACATTAGGATGCCAGCGGGCGCACACAAGGCTTTGCAGCAACTTGTTACAAATCAATGGTGTCGCACGGCAATAAATGCTTTACAGCATCACCGTGCCCGACGTCATGCTCCCCCTGCAATCTTGTCTGCAAGGTCAGCACGGCATGGCCCGTCCCGGCGATTTACGCTAAACTATGGCCTGAACTTGCAGCGAGCCTGCCACCGGGCAGCCAGAGGCGCCCGGCCGGTCATCCACCGCCTCCCGCCCCGAGCGGCGCACGGCGCAAGCCGCCTGGCCGGCTGATTTGCCGCCACACTTATTTGCCGCTCCATTTACCGATAAGCACCGACTCCATGCAGAAAAAAGTATTCATTAAAACCTTCGGCTGCCAGATGAACGAGTACGACTCGGACAAGATGGCCGACGTGCTGGGCGCCTCCGACGGCCTGGTGCGCACCGACACGCCGGAAGATGCCGACGTCATCCTGCTCAACACCTGCTCCGTGCGGGAAAAGGCACAGGAAAAAGTGTTTTCCGACCTGGGCCGCCTGCGCGAACTCAAGCTGGCCAAGCCGCACCTGCTGATCGGCGTGGGCGGCTGCGTGGCCTCGCAGGAAGGCGACGCCATCGTCAAGCGCGCGCCGTATGTCGACATGGTGTTCGGCCCGCAGACGCTGCACCGCCTGCCGCAGATGATCGAGCAGCGCCGCGCCAGCGGCGATGCGCAAGTGGACATCAGCTTCCCGGAAATCGAAAAATTCGACCACATGCCGCCGGCCAGGGTGGACGGCGCCTCGGCGTTTGTTTCCATCATGGAAGGCTGCAGCAAATACTGCAGCTATTGCGTCGTGCCCTACACGCGCGGCGAGGAAGTCTCGCGCCGCTTCGAGGATGTGCTGACGGAAGTGGCGGGCCTGGCCGCCCAGGGCGTCAAGGAAATCACCCTGCTGGGGCAAAACGTGAACGCCTACCGGGGCGCGATGGAAGGCGGCGACATTGCCGACTTCGCCCTGCTGCTCGAATACGTGGCCGACATTCCCGGCATTGAACGCATGCGCTTCGTCACCAGCCATCCGAAGGAATTCACGCAGCGCCTGATCGACGCCTATGCGAAGATCCCGCAGCTGGTCGACCACCTGTACCTGCCGGCGCAGCACGGTTCCGACAAGGTGCTCGGCGCCATGAAGCGCGGCTACACGGGCCTCGAATACAAGTCCATCATCCGCCGCATCCGCGCCGTGCGCCCGAACATGGCCATTTCGTCGGACTTCATCGTCGGTTTCCCCGGCGAGACCCAGGCCGACTTCGACGCCATGATGAAGCTGATCGCCGATGTCGGCTTCGACAACAGCTACAGCTTCATCTTCAGCAAGCGCCCCGGCACGCCGGCCGCCAGCCTGGAAGACGACACGCCGCACGACGTGAAACTGGCCCGCCTGCAGCAGTTGCAGGCGGCCATCGACGCCAACACGCGCAAATACAGCCTGGCCATGGTGGGCAGCGTGCAAACCATCCTCGTCGAAGGCCGCTCCAAAAAGGATACAGACGATAGCGAACTGCAGGGCCGCACGGAAAACAACCGCGTGGTCAATTTCGACGCCGGCCCGGACGCACTGCAGCTGGTCGGCCAGCTGGTCGACGTGCGCATCACCGAAAGCCATTCCTACACCCTGCGCGGCGAACTCGTCGCCAGCTCCCCCGCATTGAAAAGAGCCAGTTGAAAACCAAAGCCCCGATACAGCCGCACTACTTCATCCCCGAGCCGCTCGACAACACGCGCCTGGCGCACCTTTGCGGGCCGCTCGATGAAAACCTGCGCCAGATTTCCGCCGCCCTCGACGTGACGATCTTCCGCCGCGGCGAAAAATTCATCGTCGGCGGCAGCAATGCCGCGCGCGCCGTGGAAATCCTGGAACAGTTCTACGCCATCGCCAACAAGGTCGTGCCGCTGGAAGAAGTGCAGCTGGCCCTGGTGGAACAGCGCGCCGGCCTGTCCGCCGCCTCGGAACACCACGCCAATACGCCCGCCAGCACCTTCGTCGAGCCGGACATCGCCAGCCCCGTGCTGAAAACGCGGCGCGCCGACCTGCGCGGACGCACGCCGCACCAGATCGCCTACCTGCGCGACATCCTCGAACACGACATCAGCTTCGGCGTAGGCCCGGCCGGCACGGGTAAAACCTACCTGGCCGTCGCCTGCGCCGTCGATGCGCTCGAACGCGACGCCGTCAAGCGCATCATCCTGACGCGCCCCGCCGTCGAAGCGGGCGAGCGCCTGGGCTTCCTGCCGGGCGACCTGGCGCAAAAGGTCGACCCCTACCTGCGTCCCCTCTACGATGCGCTGTATGATTTGCTGGGCTTTGATCGCACGCAAAAACTGTTTGAAAAACAGGTGATCGAGATCGCCCCGCTGGCCTACATGCGCGGACGCACCCTCAACCATGCCTTCGTCATCCTTGATGAAGCGCAAAATACCACCGTCGAGCAGATGAAGATGTTTCTGACGCGTATAGGCTTTGGCAGCAAGGCCGTGGTGACGGGCGACGTGACCCAGGTCGACCTGCACAAGAGCCAGACAAGCGGCCTCATCGACGCCGTGCACGTACTCAAGGATGTGCGCGGCATCGGCTTCACGCAATTTAACAGCACCGACGTGGTACGCCATCCGCTGGTGGCGCGCATCGTCGACGCCTATGAAACGGCGCAGGCCGCCAGCGCCGACGCCGCCCAGTTACTCCCCCTGATCAAACCAGCAGCCGCCAAAAATGTCCGAAAAAAATAAACTGTCCTTGTCCGTGCAATACCCGGATGCCCGCCTGGCAACCCTGATCACGCGCCCGAAAGTGCGCCGCTGGGTCAAGGCGGCCCTGTTCGCGCCCGCCGAATTCACCATCCGCTTCGTCGACGCGGAAGAAGGCCGCAGCCTGAACCACGACTACCGCGAAAAGGACTACGCCACCAACGTGCTGACGTTCGCCTACAACGAAGGCGAAGAGCTGGCCGAGGACGAGCCGACGCGCGCCGACATCATCCTGTGCACGGACGTGCTGGAAAAGGAAGCGGCCGAACAAAAGAAAAGCGTGGAAGAGCACACGGCCCATTTGATCGTGCACGGCGTGCTGCACGCGCAGGGCTACGACCACATGGACGACGAGGAAGCGGCCGAGATGGAAGGGCTGGAGACGCAGATCCTGGCCGGGCTGGGGATTACCGATCCCTACCAGGCTTGAGCCTGGCCCCGTCAACCGCGATCGCTCCCGGGCGGCAGTGCGCGCCATGCCACTGCCGCCATTGCCACGCTGGCCAAATGCCCGCGTGCGCCCCTGCCCCGTGACTGACCCCTGAAATATATCTGCGCGGCTTGATTCAATTGCCAAAACGCAACGATATAATACGGCATTGCCATATTCGCCACATTCATGCAAAAGAATTGGCGATGCCACCAGGCAAAGATCCTCCATTCACGCAAGAGGAATGGATCAACTACCACTATCCGAACCCAGGGAGTCATTTCAGCATGCGTCACGCCAAAATTGTGTTTGCCTTTTTGTCCGCCATCGCCCTTTCCGCCTGCTCCACCGTCGCGCCACCCTACACCCCGTCGATGGACAACGTCCAGACACTCAAAAATAGCGCCGGCAGCCAGGCAAAGGTGGGCGTTTTCACCGCACAGAAAAAGGCCGATGCCCCGCTGTCCATGCGTGGCTCGTCCCTGGCCTCGCCGTATGAGAAGTCCTATTCCGTGTATGTGGCAGAGGCGCTGAAACAGGAACTGAGCCTGGCAAACAAGCTGGCGCCGGATGCCGATATCGAAATTTCCGGCACTTTGCTGCAAAATGAATTCGACGCGTCGGGCTTCAGCACCGGCACGGCCATGCTGGAAGCGCGCTTCATCGTCAAGAAAGCCGGCGAGGTACGCTATGACCAGGTCAAGACAGCCAGCCATGAATGGCCATCCTCGTTTGCCGGCGCCATTGCGCTGCCGCGCGCCATGCAGGAATACACGGTCGTCGTGCAGAAACTGCTCGCCCAGCTGTATCAGGACAAGGACTTCAACAACAGCCTGCAATAAGCCGGCGTCCCCCTACTTCACGCAATCCATATCACATGGCTATTACCAAACTCCTTGCAACGCTTGCCGTTGCCGTCGCCCTGGTGGGCTGCGCCCATCCCATGGTCATCGCGCCCAACCTCGCCGGCATCGAACGCCCCGATACCGCGCGCCCGGTCAAGAAAAATGTCGCGTACTACATCAGCGACACGCTGCGCCAAACCGAAGTCACCACTGGCGGCGGCGGTGGCGACAAGGTCAGCTATTTCCCCTACCGCGACATGGAGCTGTCGCTGTACAAAATGCTGTCGAATGTCTTTGGCGAAGTCACCACGCTGAAAAGCCCGGCTGACCAGGAAGCCATGGCGCGTCACCAGATCGTGTATGTCGTGACGCCGCAGCTGTCGACCAGTTCTTCGTCGGACAGCGCCTTCACCTGGCCGCCGACCCGGTTCAGCGTCGACCTGACCTGCAACATCAGCGATGCCAGCGGCAAGGAAATCGTGTCGAAGAAAGTCGTCGGCGTGGGCGAAGGAAAATTCAGCGAATTCAAGAAAGACCACGCCATCACCGGCAAACGGGCGCTGACGGATGCCATGCGCAAGATGCAGCAAGCCCTGCTGGACGAACCCATCCTGCGCAATTAAATCCGCATGGCCATGGCAGGCATGCCAAAATGCCTGCCATTCCATACAACGCAACAAGGACACAGCATGGGCACTTGGGCCACCGACGCCTTCGGCAACGACTACGCCATGGACTGGGCGCAGGACTTGCACGAATATAAAACTCTGGAACTGGTCGAGACGACGCTCGACAACGTCATCGACAGCGCGGAAGCGGAGCTCGAGGCGCCGTTTGCCGCCGAGGCGCTGGCCGCGCTGGAAGTCATCGCCCGCCTGCAGGGCAAGCCGGGCGAAGACGACCCGGCCACCGCGGAAGTCGATGAATGGGTGGCCGCCTGCAGGAAGAAGGTCACGCCGCCGCTGCTGGACAAGGCGCGCCTGGCCTTCGAGCGCATCACGGCCGAGTCGTCGGAACTGCGCCAGCTGTGGCAGGACAGCGAGCACTACGCCGACTGGCAGGCCGACGTGGCGGCCTTGCGCGCGCGCGTGCTGGGCCCGGACGCCTGAAACGTCGGGCAACGGCGCACTTCAACGTATTAAATTTGCATCAAAAGCGGGGAAATCCGGTATTCCCCCACTTTTGGTGTATCCTATATCCCTTCGCAACAACGGCTCACGCCTCCTATGCCCGAGCACCCTAGTGGCGTCAGAACTGACGTCAAGCCCCACCGGTCACTGTTTGAACGCCTGACCGCACTCATTTCCCCCGAGCCAGAGAACCGTGCAGAATTGCTCGATGTTCTACACGATGCGCATGAACGCAAGCTGATCGACGCCGACGCCCTGTCGATGATCGAAGGCGTGTTCCAGGTGTCGGATCTCTGTGCGCGCGACATCATGATTCCCCGTTCGCAGATGGATGTCATCGACATCAGCAAGCCGATCGAGGAATGGATGCCGGAAGTCCTGTCCACCGCCCACTCGCGCTTTCCCGCGATCGAAGGCGAGCGCGACAAGGTCATCGGCATCCTGCTGGCGAAAGACCTGCTGCGTTATTACGCTGAAGAAACTTTCGATGTGCGCGACATGCTGCGCCCCGCCATCTTCATCCCCGAATCGAAACGCCTGAATGTGCTGCTGCGCGACTTCCGCGCCAACCACAATCACATGGCCATCGTCGTCGATGAATACAGCGGCGTCGCCGGCCTGATCACCATCGAAGACGTGCTGGAGCAGATCGTCGGCGATATCGAGGACGAATACGACTTCGACGAAGCCGAGGACAACATCCTGTCGCTGAAGGAAGGCCAGTTCGGCCCCCGCTGGCGCGTCAAGGCGCTGACCGAGATCGAACAGTTCAACGAGGAAGTGGGCAGCCACCTGGTCGACGACGACGTCGACACCATCGGCGGCCTCGTTTCCAAGTACCTGGGCCGCATGGCGCACAAGGGCGACATCTTCGACCTGGGCAATCTGCGCTTCGAGGTGCTGCGCGCCGATGCGCGCCAGGTGCACGTGCTGCTCGTCGAGCGACTGCCCAACGTGCCGGAACTGGAACTCTGACATGCGCGTGCTGTAAATGCGTTTCAGACGCTTAGATCCCAACGCCCCCGCCAAACCGCCCCGCAGCACCTGGGCGCGCATGCTGACTGCCTTTGTTGCCGGCGCCGTCGCCGTGCTGGCGTTCGCCCCATTCGGTTACTGGCCCCTGCAAATCCTCAGCCTGGGCGTGCTGTTCTACCAGGTGCTGCGCTCATCGAGCGTCAAGGGCGGCGCGCTGATCGGCTGGGCCTATGGCTTCGGCTGGTGCGCGGCCGGCACGCACTGGCTGTATATCTCCATGCACCGCTATGGCGACATGGCCGCGCCGATCGCAGTCATTGCCGTGGCCCTGCTGGCCCTCTTGATGGCCATTTACGTGGCCCTGGCCATGGGCGCGGCCGCCTGGCTGCGCCGCCGCTGGGTGCTGTCCCTGCCCGCCATGACCCTGCTGGTACTGCCCGCCACGTGGACCCTGTTCGAATGGACGCGCGGCTGGCTGTTTACGGGCTTTCCGTGGCTGGCCACCGGCTACGCCCACAATACCAGCCCGCTGGGCGGCTTTGCCCCCATCGTCGGCGCATATGGCCTGGGCTGGCTGGCGGCCCTGTCGGCCGGCGCCCTGCTGCTGCTCACGCATCGCACGCGCTGGCTGGCGCTGGGCGGCGTCATCGCCCTGTATGCGGCCGGCGTGGGCCTGCAGTACGTGAACTGGACGCACCCGGTCGGGCGCCCGATCACCGTGCGCCTGCTGCAGGGGAATGTGCCGCAGCAGCAGAAATTCGACCCCGGCTTCGTGCTGGGCGCCCTGCAGATGTACCAGAGCGCCATCACCAGCGCCCCGGCCGACCTGATCGCCACGCCGGAAACGGCCGTCACCGTGCTGCCGCACCAGCTGCCGCCCGGCTATCTGGACAGCCTGGCGACGTATGCGCAGCAGACGGGCAGCTCGATCTTGCTCGGCATGCCCGTGCTCGACGAGCAGCAGCGCTTCTACAATGCGGCCGTGGGCATCACGCCCAACGGCACGCCGGGACCGTACTACCAGTACCGCAAGCACCATCTGGTGCCGTTCGGCGAATTTGTGCCGCCCGGCCTGCACTGGTTTGTCGCCATGATGGCCATCCCGCTGGGCGACATGGGCCGCGGCGCCGACGTGCAGGCGCCGCTCCAGGTACGCGACCAGCTGGTGCTGCCGAATATCTGCTACGAAGACCTGTTTGGCGAGGAAATCGCTGGCCAGCTGGCCAGCGCCCACCGCCATGGCAAGCAGTCGGCCTCCGTGCTGCTCAATATCTCGAACCTGGCCTGGTTTGGCGACTCGATCGCCATCCCGCAGCATTTGCAGATTTCGCAGATGCGCAGCCTGGAAACGGGCCGCCCCATGCTGCGCTCGACGAACACGGGCGCCACGGCCGTCATCGACGGCAAGGGCGTGGTGCAAAGCCTGCTGCCGCCGGAACAGCAAGCCGCGCTGGCGACCAAGGTGCAAGGCATGGGCGGCATGACGCCATACATTCTGTACGGCAACAAACTGGTGCTGGCCCTGTCCGCGCTGGCCCTGCTGACGGCCTTCCTGCTGTCGCGCGCCGCCCGCCGTGGCCGCGCTGCACAGCAATAAGCGGCCGATATTGCCCGAAGAGTCACAGTGGGTCCGTAAAAACCGCTAAAATTAGCAAAACCCCGGCCCGGACGCGCTTGTTAGCAGCGTGCGGGCTTCAAGCAAACCTTAACAAAGCGCAGCCCGTCCGCGCGGCGAACTCATACGATGCTCACATTTCAACAAATTATCCTGACCTTGCAAACCTATTGGGACAAGCAAGGTTGCGCCCTGCTCCAGCCTTACGACATGGAAGTCGGCGCCGGCACCTTCCACACCGGCACCTTCCTGCGCGCGATCGGGCCGGAACCGTGGCGCGCCGCGTATGTGCAGCCTTCGCGCCGCCCGAAGGATGGCCGCTACGGCGAAAACCCGAACCGCATGCAGCACTACTACCAGTACCAGGTGGTCTTGAAGCCGGCGCCGGAAAACATCCTCGACCTGTATCTGGGTTCGCTGGCCGCGCTGGGCCTGGACCTGAAGCAGAATGACGTGCGCTTCGTCGAAGACGACTGGGAAAGCCCGACCCTGGGCGCCTGGGGCCTGGGCTGGGAAGTCTGGCTGAACGGCATGGAAGTGACCCAATTTACCTACTTCCAGCAAGTGGGCGGCCTCGATTGCAAGCCCGTGCTGGGCGAAATCACCTACGGCATCGAACGCCTGGCCATGTATTTGCAGGGCGTGGAAAACGTGTATGACCTGGTGTGGACGGAGTGGGAAGAAAATGGTGTGGCGAAGAAGCTGACCTACGGCGACGTCTTCCACCAGAACGAGGTGGAGCAATCGACCTACAACTTCGAGCACGCGAATACGGACCTGCTGTTCGAACAGTTCGGCAACTACGAAGCGGAAGCGAAGCGTTTGATCGAACTGCAGCTGACCCTGCCCGCCTACGAGAAGATCATGAAGGCCTCGCACAGCTTCAATATGCTCGATGCGCGCGGCGCCATCTCGGTAACGGAACGCGCCGCCTACATCGGCCGCGTGCGCACCCTGTCGCGCCTGGTGGCGCAAGCGTACTACGACTCGCGCGAGCGCCTCGGTTTTCCGATGCTGCCCGCCGCAGACCAAGCCGCCGCCTAATTCGAGCCTCCACACCGCCGTACCAGACAAGAACACCATGAACCAAACACTGCTCATCGAACTGCTGACCGAAGAACTGCCGCCGAAAGCGCTGGCCAAACTGGGCGCCGCCTTCACGGCCGGCATCGTCAACGGCCTGAAAGCGCGCGACTTCCTGGAAGCCGACAGCGTCGCCACCAGCTACGCCTCGCCGCGCCGCCTGGCCGTCTCCATCACCAACGTGCGCGAAGTCTCGCCCGATAAATCCATCCGCGAAAAAGTCCTGCCCGTCTCCGTGGCGCTGGACGCCAACGGCAACGGCACGCCGCCGCTGGCCAAGAAACTGGCCGCGCTGGGCTTTCCCGAGCTGACGGTGGCCGAGCTGGAACGCGCCGCCGACGGCAAGGCGGAAAGCTTCTTCTACACCTACACGGCGCCCGGCAGCAAACTGGAAACGGGTGCGCAAGCCGCCCTGACCGAATCCTGCGCCAAACTGCCGATTCCAAAACTGATGAGCTATCAGCGCCCGGACGGCACCACCGTGCAATTCGTGCGCCCGGCCCACAGCCTGATCGCCCTGCACGGCATCAACATCCTGCCGTTGACCCTGCTGGGCCTGACGGCCGGCCGCACGACGCTGGGCCACCGTTTCCTCACCGACGGCGAACCGATCACCATCGCGCACGCGGAAAACTATGCGCCGTCGCTGATTCTCAACGCCAGCGTCATCGCCAGCAACGAGGAACGCAAGGAACGCATCCGCGCCCAGTTGCTGGAAAAAGCGGGCGCCGACCAGGTGCTGATGCCCGAGGCGCTGCTCGACGAAGTTACGGCCCTGGTCGAATGGCCGGTCGTGTATGAATGCCACTTCGAGGAAGAATTCCTGGCCGTGCCGCAGGAATGCCTGATCCTCACGATGCAGACGAACCAGAAATATTTCGCCCTGACCGACAGCGAAGGCAAGCTGCGCTCGCGCTTTCTGATCGTCTCGAACATCGAGACGGACACGCCCGAGCACATCATCGGCGGCAACGAGCGCGTCGTGCGCCCGCGCCTGTCCGACGCCAAGTTCTTCTTCGAGCAGGACAAGAAGAAGACCCTCGCATCGCGTCTGCCGCTGCTGGCCAACGTCGTCTACCACAACAAGCTGGGCACGCAAGCTGCCCGCACAGAGCGCGTCAAGTCGCTGGCCGGCGCCATCGCGGCCAAATTGAACTGCGACGTGGCCCTGGCCGAACGGGGCGCACTGCTGGCCAAGGCCGATCTGCTGACCGACATGGTGGGTGAATTCCCCGAACTGCAAGGCATCATGGGCACGTACTACGCGCGCCATGACGGCGAACCGGAAGAAGTGGCGCTGGCCGCCTCCGAACACTACCAGCCGCGCTTTGCCGGCGACAGCCTGCCGTCGACCGCCACCGGCACCGCCGTGGCCCTGGCCGACAAGCTCGAAACCCTGGTCGGCATCTGGGCCATCGGCCTGGCGCCGACGGGCGACAAGGACCCGTTCGCGCTGCGCCGCCACGCCCTGGGCGTGCTGCGCATGCTGCTGGAAAAACGCCTGCCATTGTCGATCCAGGGCTTGCTGGGCGATGCCGCCGCACAGTTCGCGTCGGTGCCCGGCTTCAAGGACCCGGTCGCGGATGTGACCACCTTCATGCTGGACCGCCTGCGCGGCATCCTGCGCGAACGCGGTTTCTCGCCGAACGAGATCGAAGCCGTCGTGGCGCAGAATCCCGACCGCCTGGACGACATCGTGCAGCGCCTGGAAGCCGTGCAGGCGTTTGCCGCGCTGCCGGAAAGCGCCTCGCTGGCCGCTGCCAACAAGCGCATCACGAATATCCTGAAAAAGAACGAGGAAGCGGTCAGCCTGGTCGCCGCCGGCGGCGTCAACGTGGCGCTGCTGCAGGACGAGGCGGAGAAAAAACTCGCCGCCGCCGTCTCGCGCGTGCAGCCGGAAGTCGACGCGGCCTTTGCCAAGGGCGACTTCACCAGCACCCTGCAAACGCTGGCGCAGCTGCGTGACGACGTCGACGGCTTCTTCAACGACGTGATGGTAATGGCCGAGGATGTCGGCCTGCGCAACAACCGCCTGGCCTTGCTGTCGTCGCTGCACGGCATGATGAACCGCGTGGCCGACATTTCCAAGCTGGCGGCATAATGGGCACTCCGGCGCTGAAACTGATTATTCTCGACCGCGACGGCGTCATTAATCATGACTCGCCGGACTTCATCAAGTCGCCGGCCGAATGGCTGCCCATCCCCGGTTCGCTCGAAGCGATAGCCCGCCTGAACCAGGCCGGCTATCGCGTGGTCATCGCCTCGAACCAGTCGGGCATCGCGCGCGAATACTTCGACATGACGGTGCTCAACGCGATCCACCAGAAGATGCACACGCTGGCGCAGCAGGTGGGCGCCGATATTGACGCCATCTTCTTTTGCCCGCACGCGGGCACGGACAATTGTGACTGCCGCAAGCCGAAACCGGGCATGTTCCATGAAATCTCGCAGCGCTACAACACCAGCCTGAAAGGCGTGCCCACCGTCGGCGATTCGCTGCGCGACCTGCAGGCCGGCTTCATCAGCGGCTGCGTGCCCTACCTGGTCCTGACGGGCAAGGGCGAAAAAACCAACGAAACGGGCGGCCTGCCGCCCGGCACCCAGGTCTTCCCCGACCTGGCGGCCGTCGTCGGCCATCTGCTCAAGGCGCCGGCCGCGCCGGCACCCGCCGTGGCATTGAGTATCTAATCTTCGGAGAACCGCATTGCGTAATATTTCCCTGTTCCTGCGATCCCTGCTGTTCATGATCATCATGATCGTGGCCACCATCGTCTGGGCCTGCGTGTGCTTTTTTGCCGCGCCATTGAGCTACAACAAGCGCTATTGGGTCACCTCGCGCTGGAACGTGTTTATCCTGTGGTGTGCCAAGGTCATTTGCGGCATCCGCTACGAAGTCAAGGGCGCCGAGAACTTCCCGGACGCGCCGGCCATCGTACTGTCGAAGCACCAGTCGGCGTGGGAAACCATCTTTTTGCTGCCCAGCCTTCCCCGCCCGCTCGTGTATGTGTTCAAGAAGGAGATTTTGTACATTCCCTTCTTCGGCTGGGCCATGGCGCTGCTGCGCATGATCCCCATCGACCGCAAACAGGGCAAGCATGCGTTCAAAAGCGTGGTCGCGCATGGCAAGCGCCGCCTGGCCGATGGCCAATGGATTATCATGTTCCCCGAGGGTACCCGCATTCCCGTGGGCCAGGCGGGCAAGTACAAGAGCGGCGGCACGCGTCTGGCCATCGCCACGGGCGCCGTGGTGGTGCCGATTGCGCATAATTCAGGCGAGTGCTGGCCCAAGCAGTCATTCCTCAAACGCCCGGGACTGATCACCGTCTCGATAGGCAAACCGATTTCGCCGGAAGGGCAAACCCCGGACAGCATGATGCAACAGGTGGAAAATTGGATAGAATCAGAAATGCGCGTCATTTCGCCTCACGCCTACAACGCTGGCTAGACGGCATCAGCGCGGTCATCCAGGAGCCGACCCTGCGCCAGCAGATGAAGACCATCAAGGTCGGCGACCAGCAACTGGATCTGTTCGCGCATGACGTCTCGACCAGCACGCCCCCGGCGGTGCGCCCCACGGCACCGCCAGCGCCGCCCGTGGAGGCAAAGCCTGTAGTTCCCCTGGCGCCGCCACCGGCGCCCGTCATTCCTCCCGCGCGCCCTGTCCTCCCTTCACCGCCACGCACCGCCGATGGCCCGCCACTGCGCCAGCTGCAGCTGGGCAGCCACCTTGTCGAATTCGCCCTGCGCCGCTCCACGCGCCGTTCCATCGGCTTCATGATCGACGATAACGGCTTGCGCGTGACGGCGCCCAAGCGCGTCACCCTGGCCGAAATCGACAGCGCCATCCGCGCCAAGCAAGGCTGGATTGTCTCGAAGCTGCTGGAACGGGGCGAGCGCAAGGTGCAGCGCCAGCAGCGCCCGCCCGTGGCTTGGGTCGACGGCGCCGTGCTGCCGTATCTGGGCGGCGAGATCACCCTGCGCCTGCACCAGGCGCCGCGCCACCGCGCCAGCTTTCAGCGCGACACCAATGAGCTGCACGTGTGGGTCACGCCCACGGGCAGCGAGCAGCAATTGAAGGAAAAAGTAAAGGGCTGGTTCCAGCACGAGGCGCGCCAGCTGTTCGAAGCACGGCTGGACCTGTATGCGGACAAGCTCGGCGTGCGCTACGATTCGCTGTCGCTGTCGTCGGCCGGCACGCGCTGGGGCAGCTGCACCATCGAGCGCAAGATCCGCCTGAACTGGCGCCTCATTCACTTCGCCCTGCCGCTGATCGATTACGTCGTCGCGCACGAACTGTCGCACCTGC
This sequence comes from Janthinobacterium sp. GW821-FHT03A03, assembly GCF_059421435.1. Classification (NCBI taxonomy): domain Bacteria; kingdom Pseudomonadati; phylum Pseudomonadota; class Betaproteobacteria; order Burkholderiales; family Oxalobacteraceae; genus Janthinobacterium; species Janthinobacterium sp. GW821-FHT03A03. The sequence continues at coordinate 795,291 of NZ_JBWKUZ010000001.1, forward strand.
TGGAAATGAACCACAGTCCCCGCTTCTGGGCCACCGTGGAATCGATCTATCCCGATTACGATGGCGCCAAGCAGGCGCTCAGAAAGCGCTCACAAGAGCTGCCCGTTTTGTTCGCGTAATCCGACACCATTATTGGCGGCCCATGACGAATGCCGGGGTCAGACCCGCCTGGTCGGCCCCCGGATTGAGGCCAACAATGTCGGATTACGGCAGCAGCGGTTGAATAGCCGCGATGGTGCGCGGCGTGGCACCCCGGTGCTGGCTGGCAAACGCCAGCGCCCGCTCTCCCATGGAAGATAAACGCGCCGGATCCTGCAGCAGCGCCGACGCCTGCGCCGTCAGCGCGTCGGCGTCCGCCACCAGCGCGGCGCCGCCGGCAGCAATCGCCTGCTCGGTCACCAGCGCAAAATTGAAGGTGTGCGGGCCGATCAGCACGGGCTTGCCCAGGGCCGCCGGTTCGATCAGGTTTTGCCCTCCCAGCGGCAGCAGGCTTCCTCCAACGAAGGCACAATCGCAGGCCGCGTAGTACGCAAACATCTCGCCCATCGAGTCGCCCAGCAGCACCTGCGTGCCCTGCGCAACGGCATCGTCCTGCCCCAGGCCGGACCTGCGCTGTACGGCCAGGCCGTGCGACACGATTAACTTTTCCACCTCGCCGAAGCGCTGCGGGTGGCGCGGCACGATCAGCAACAGCACGTTGGCGGGCAGGCTGGCGCGCAGCCAGGCGTCAAGGATCAGCTGCTCCTCGCCTTCGCGCGTGCTGGCGCACAGCAGTACGGGGCGCGCGCCGATGGCCGCGCGCAGCGCCGCCCCCGTCGCCATGGCAGCCTCGGGCACGACAACGTCGAACTTGATGCTGCCCGTGACCACCACGTCCCGCACGCCGAGCTGGCGCACGCGCTCAGCGTCGTCCTGCGTCTGCGCCGCCACCAGGGTGATGCCGCGCGCCGCATCGGCAATGAGTTTGCCGAGACGCTGTGCCTTGCCCAGCGAACGCTGCGACAGGCGCGCATTGGCCAGCACCACGGGCACGCCGTGGCGATTACACTGGTAAATCAAATTCGGCCACACTTCCGTCTCCATCAGGATGCAGATGCGCGGTGCAAAGTGACGGATAAAACTGGCCGGCATGGCACCCGTGTCATACGGCAGGTAGCTTTGCACCAGGCGCGCGCCGTGTTTGGCGAACAGCGACTTGCCCGTGGCGCGCCCCGTGGGCGTCATGTGCGTGAGGACGATGCGGCAGGCAGGCCATTGGGCCAGCAGCGCATCGATCAGCGGCTCGGCCGCGCGCGTCTCGCCGACGGAGACGGCGTGCAGCCAGATCGTGGGATGAGTGGGATTGCTCAGGCGGCCGTAGCAGCCAAGGCGTTCGCCCCAGTGCTGGCGGTAGCCAGGTTCCTGGCGTCCGCGCAGCCACAGCCGCGCCAGCACCAGGGGCAAGGCCAGCCACCAGGCGAGGGTATAAAGAATTCGCATGATTGTTTAACGTTGAAGTCAGGCGGGAGGATGCTCGGCCAGCAGGCGCCGCGCTGCGGCCAGCACTTCCGGCACGCCCGGCGGGCTGCCCTTGTCGCCCAGATTGATGATTTTCGGCGACCAGTTGCCTTCCGTTTTCCACAGCGGCGAATCGGCATAGATTTCCACCGTCGGGCGCACAAAGGCGGCGGCGATATGCGTCAGGCCCGTATCGACGCCGATCACCAGCGCCGCGTGGCGCGCCAGCAAGGTGGCGTCGCCCATTGACAGTTTCGGCAGCACGCGCGCGTTGGGCAGGCTGGCCGCCAGTTGTTCGGCTTCCGCTTTTTCCTTGGGCGAACCCCAGGGCAGCAAAATCGGCATGGGCGCGAGCGCGTGGCCGAGGGAAATCCAGTTCTGCGGCGCCCATTTCTTGGCGTCGCGCGCCGTGCCATGAAAATACACGCAATACGGCGCCTCGCCTATCCAGTCCGGGCGCGGCTCGTTGCCGGATACTTCCGGCAAACCGAAATCGGCCGGCGTATCGACCGTGTAGCCGAGCGCCGCCGCGGCCACCAGTCTGCCGCGCGCTACCGCATGCGTACGCGGATCGAGGGGAATGCTTTTGGTGTGGAACAGGCGCGAAATGCCTTCGTAGCCGGAACCTTCGCTACCGTTCGCCAGGCCGACCTTTTGACCGCCTGGCGCCAGGCGCGCGGCGCCCATAATGATGCCCGTCTTCAGCAAGCCCTGGGTATCGAACACATAATCGTAGCGCGTCTGGCGCAGGCTGCGGAAGAAGGCGGCGATTTCCGCGCGCGTCTCCTTCTTGCCCAGGCTTTTGCGCCAGCGCCGCAGCGCAAACGGAAAAATGGTATTCACGCGCGGATTCAGACGCACCAGGCTGGTATAGCCTTCCTCGACCACCCAGTCGATGGTTGCGCCCGGATAATGACGGGCAATGTCCGCCACCATGGGCAAGTTATGCAGCACATCGCCCAGCGATGACACCCGGATCAGCAGGATTTTCAAGGGCGCCTGCGCGCCTGGTTGAACGACCATGCTGTCAGAACGGCAGAACCGCATCCGGCTTGGCAGCCAGGATCACGCTCTTGAACTGGCCCTGGATGCGCGCCAGGGCTGCCGGCGTTTCCGCCTCGAAGCGCATGACGATTACCGGCGTGGTGTTCGACGAGCGGGCCAGGCCGAAGCCGTCCGCATATTCCACGCGCAGGCCGTCGATGGTGATGATCTGCTCATTGCCAGGGAAAACGGCATCGCGGCGCAGCATGTCCATCAAGGCGACGTTTTCGCCTTCCTTCAGCTCCAGGTGCAGTTCCGGCGTGCTGTCGGACTGCGGCAGGGAATTGAGCAGCGCCGATGGATCGGCTTCGCGCGTGAGGATCTCCAGCAGGCGCGCGCCCGCATACAGGCCGTCGTCGAAACCGTACCAGCGGTCCTTGAAGAAGATATGGCCGCTCATTTCACCACCCAGCGGCGCCCCCGTCTCGCGCAGCTTGGCCTTGACCAGCGAATGGCCCGTCTTGTACATCAGCGGCACGCCGCCATGCTTGCTGATCCACGGCGCCAGATGACGCGTGCATTTCACGTCGTACAGGATCTGCGCGCCCGGATGACGGGTCAGCACGTCGGCGGCGAACAGCATCATCTGGCGGTCCGGATAAATGATCTGACCATCCTTGGTAACCACACCCAGACGGTCGCCATCGCCATCGAAAGCGATGCCGATTTCGGCATCCGTCCCGGCCAGGCAGCGGATCAGGTCTTGCAGGTTTTCCGGATGCGCCGGGTCCGGATGGTGATTCGGGAAAGTGCCGTCGACATCGCAGAACAATTCGATGACGTCGCAGCCCATCCCGCGGAACAGCTCACCCGCAAACGCGCCGGCCACGCCGTTGCCGCAGTCGACGGCGATCTTGATCGGGCGCGCCAGCTTGACGTCGCCCAGAATGCGCTCCAGGTAAGCGGCGCGGATATCGTGCGTGGTGTAGCTGCCCGAAGGGACAATGTCATCGGCGCTGCCGCCGCCCTCATGGGCCACGATGCTGTGGTAAAGCGCCTGGATCGCTACACCATGGATCGCTTCGCCGGCCAGCACCATCTTGAAGCCGTTGTAGTCGGGCGGATTGTGGCTGCCCGTGACCATGATGCCGGAGCGGGTATCGAGCACGTTGGTGCCAAAGTACACCATCGGTGTAGCGACCACGCCGAGGTCGATCACATCAACGCCTGCGGCCTGCAAGCCCTGCGCCAGCGCCGCCGTCAATTCCGGCCCCGACAAGCGCCCATCGCGGCCGATCACGACGCGCTGCTCCCCCTTGGCCAGAGCTGCCTGGCCAAATGCCTGTCCGATCTTGCGAGCCACGCTGGCATCAAGTGTTTTAGCGATGATGCCGCGGATATCGTAAGCTTTGAAGATCGTTTTTGACAATGGAAGCATGATTTGGACGGTATAAGTAGGAACAAAATAGGAGCGTCACAGGCAGAAGAGCTTGTTACGGCGCCAAAAGTATACCGAATTATACGCGCAGCAGATCGATCGACTTGCCCGATTCCACCCAATGCCTGACCCACAGCGGCTGACGGCCACGGCCAGTCCACTGTTCGGTCGCATTATCGGGATGGCGATAACGTACGGCGACCTTGCCCGTGCGTGGATGCAAGCCATCAAGTATCAGCTGTTTCAGGGGGATGCCCGCTTGCTGCGCGATCGCCATGATCTGTTCGCGTGCCTTGTTCAGATCGTCGCGTTCACGACTATTCAATTCCTTCTTGACATTATCTTCCAGTTTGCGCAATTCCAGTATCGTCATCATTGACAGATCCATCTTTTATATCCTCCACATGAATTTAAATAATAAAATCCCGTGAAATATACTACATTGCAAAAATATCTGCGTGCTGCCTGAATAATTAATCGATTATTTACGGCTGCAACATGAAGATTCAATGAAGATTTAATGAAGATATGACGACATACAGCGTAAGCAGGCAATAAACATAAAAGGATCTGTCGTTTTTCTCAATACCGGCAACGTCTTGCGCAGGCAAGGAGATTCATCTGAATTAACTCCCGCGGCGGCACGCGGATTCTATTATGAAGATAAAACGACAGCTCCAGAATTTCCAATAGACGGATAATGCCCGACTTCAGGCATCATGCATGCTTACCTGTTTATAATGGATGCGTGTCATCCCACCTTGAACTCATCCCACATGAAAACCTACTTTATCGGCGATCTGCAAGGCTGCCATGCACAAACCCGCCAACTGATCGAACAGATCCAGGCGGCAGAGGATGGCCCCTTCCGCCTCCTGTTCGCTGGCGACCTGATCAACCGTGGCCCCGCCTCGCTGGCCACCCTGCGCCAGGTTCATGCGCTGGCGCAGCAAGGCCTGGCCGACAGCGTCCTGGGCAACCATGACTTGCACCTGCTGGCCGTGGCCAACGGTATCCGGCCCGAGCATGCGTCCGACACGCTGGCCGAGATCCTTGATGCGCCCGACCGCGAGGAATTGATCACCTGGCTGCGCCAGCGGCCACTGGCACTGGAGCACGACGGCCATGTGCTCGTGCATGCGGGCCTGCTGCCGCAATGGAGCGCGCAACAGGCGCTGGCCTTGAGCGAGGAAGTATCCACCATGCTGCGCAGCGACGACTGGGTAGCCTTCCTGCGCACCATGTACGGCAACGAGCCAGCCGCCTGGCGCGACGACCTGCAGGGCGCCGACCGGCTGCGCTGCATCATCAACGCCATGACGCGGCTGCGCTTTTGCACACCGGACGGCGTCATGGACTTCAAGATGAAGGAAAGCGGCAGCCCACCGCCGGGTTCCGGCCTGCTGCCGTGGTTCGACGTGCCGGGCCGGCGCAGCGCCGGCGACACCATCGTCTTTGGCCACTGGTCGGCGCTGGGACTGCAGTTGCGACCGCACCTGATCGGCCTCGATAGCGGCTGCGTCTGGGGTGGAAAACTCTCCGCTGTGTGCCTGGAAGACCGCACACTGCTGCAAGTCGACTGTCCCGCCTTCCAGCAGCACGGCGGCAAGAGTGGCAGGCAGTAAGCGGATCGCACGCATATGCTTAGTCGAAATCGGTCGTTGGCCTTGCCGCGCCTGGGCCGTATGATGCAGCTTTTGCCTTTGCGATCCCATGCATCCTGATACCGACAGACTGGCGCGCTGGCTGCTCGGCAGCCTGCAACTCGACACCGCCGTACTGCATGTGGGCCAGTACTGCGGCCGCTGGCGCGCGTCCACGGCGGGCCGGGAACTGGGCAGCTTCCACCTGGTGCTCGATGGCCACTGCTATTTGCACCTCGATGGCGCAGCGCCGGTCGCGCTTGGCCCGCGCGATGGCGTCTTCCTGCTGCGCGACTTGCCGCATTTTCTCAGCCCCCACAGCGACCCGCTGCAGGCGGCGAGCGCACAAGCCATGCTGCCGTTGCTGGCGCCCACGGACAGCCCGGCGACGGCGCTGGCCTGCGGCTTTTTCCAGTTCCGCGGCGCCCTCTCCGCGCTGATCGTCGACTCCTTCCCGCCGTATTTGCTGATACGCGGCGATGCGCCCGCCTTCAGCGCCGCCGCAGCGCTGTTCGACCTGATCCTGCTTGAAGCGGGTGGCGACCCGGAACAGCCGTCGCCGCTCATTGCGCGCCTGGTCGAACTGCTGTTCTTTTACCTGATACGTCATGTAGCCCAGGGCGAGCAAGTGGCGGCCGGCCTGCTGTCGCTGCTGCACCAGCCCGCATTTTCGCCGCTGCTCGAACGCATGCTCGACGCCCCGGCCGACGACTGGTCGATCGAGAACATGGCCAAGGCGGCCTGCATGTCGCGCGCCAGCTTCTGTAAGCATTTCGCCAGCGCCAGCGGCCACTCGCCGGCCCAATTCCTGCTCCTGCTGCGCATGAAGATCGCCGCGCGGCGCCTGCACGACGGCGTTTCCGTCGAACGGGCGGCCGAACTGGTAGGCTACCGCTCGCATGCCGCATTTACGCGGGCCTTCAAGCGGGTCACGGGCGAGCAGCCGGGAGCCTACCGGCGCGACCAGCGCCAGCGCCAGCTGGCCAGTTGAGGCACAGCAGAAATCAAGGACAGCAGAATCAAAGACGAACGAACACAAAAGGACGACGCTGACGTCTGTTGTGTACACGACATGGCCGATATAATGCCCGGGTGACTTACTAACTTAGCAAGGTACCCCATGTCCCGTCTGACGCTGCACACTCTCGATACCGCCCCGGCCGACAGCCGCCCCTTCGTGGAAAAGGCCATCGCCAACAACGGCTACCTGCCCAACCTGATCGGCGTGCTGGCCAATGCCCCGCTGGCACTGGAAACCTATCTGACTGTCTCGGGCATCAATGCGCGCGCCAGCCTGAGCCTGATGGAGCGCGAAGTGGTGCAAATCACGGCCGCGCACATCCACGGCTGCGACTTCTGCATCGCCGGCCATAGCGCCATCTCGTTGAAAAAAGCGGGACAGACACCCGCTATCGTGCGTGCCCTGCAGCATGGCCAGCCGACGGGCGATACGAAACTGGATGCCGTCGCCGCCTTCGCCGCGGCCGTCATCGCCACGCGCGGCGCCGTCGCCGACAGCGGGTACCAAGCCTTCCTGGCCGCCGGCTACAACGAACAGCAGGCGCTGGAAGTCGTGCTGGGCATCAGCCTGGCCACCCTGTGCAATTTCTCCAACAGCCTGGCCGGCACGCCCGTCAATCCGCAATTGACGCCCTACTTGCCCGGCGCCGTCTGACATGGGCCACCTCAATCACTGGCTGCACATGCATGCCGACCAGCTCGACCAGTCGTCACAGCTGGCTGAAACGGTCCTCCCCGCGCTGGCGGGAGACCAGCTGCTGCGCATCGGCGTGCCGCAGGAACACGGCGGTGCGGGCGGCGACGTGCGCGATGCCATCGACGCCATCGCCAAAGTAGCCGAACAATCGGTGACGGCGGCCTTTGTCTTCTGGGGCCAGCGCTGCTTCATCGAATTCCTGCTGCAAAGCCAAAACCGCGCCCTGGCCGAACGGCGCTTGCCGGCCCTGCTGGCGGGCACGCAGGCGGGCGCCAGCGGCCTGTCGAACGCCATGAAATTCCTGTCCGGCATCGAACAGCTGCAAATCAAGGGCGCGCGCCACGGCGACGGCCTGCTGATCGACGGCGGCCTGGCCTGGGTGACGAATTTGCGCAAGGCGGGCTTTGTCGCGGCAGCCGCCGTGGCGCCCGATGACGGCGCACCGCCCATCATCGTCGCATTCGACAGCAGCGAGACGGGCGTGCAGCGCAGCGAAGACCTCGACCTGATCGCTCTGCGCGGCAGCAATACGGCCTCCGTCAGGCTGGTGCAGGTACACGTGCCAGCGGGCGACATCATCAGCGACAATGCGCCGGCCTGGCTGCCGCAGGTACGCCCCTCTTTCCTGGGCATGCAGTGCGGCCTGTCGATCGGCCTGGCACGCGCCAGCCTGGCACAGGCGTCGCAGATTTCCGCCGGTTCGCGCAACCAGCTCACGCCACGCATCGAGGCGCTGCAAGCGACGCTGGAGACGGCTGCCGCTACCCTGCTGTCCGGCGTGCACGACGGCCGTTTCAAGAAAGAGGCGCCGGCCATGTTCCGCCTGCGGATACAGCTGGCCGACGTGCTGCAACAGGCCTTGATGCTGGAACTGCAGGCCATGGGCGGACGCGCCTACCTGAATGCCGAACAGCAGGGCTTTGCCCGCCGCTGGCGCGAATCATCGTTCATCCCGATCGTTACCCCCAGCCTGACGCAATTGCAGGCGGCCTTGCAGCTGTTCGACAGCCAGCAGGCGGCCACGGCGCCGGGAGCGACGGCATGACGGCAGCGGAACCACAACAATGGGCCCTGCAGGCGCAGGACCTGAGCTATGCCTATGCCGCCAGCACGCCCGTGTTCCAGCACGTCTCGCTGGGCGTGCGCAAGCGCGAAATCGTCTGCCTGCTGGGCGGCAGCGGCTGCGGCAAATCGAGCCTGCTGCGCGTGCTGGCAGGCTTGCAGCCACCGTCCACGGGCGCAATTCAATTCCTGGACGCTCCCATGCGCGAACCCGATCCGCGCAGCGCTCTCGTGTTCCAGCAGGCGAGCCTTTTGCCCTGGCTGAACGTCACGGGCAATGCGGGTTTCGGCCTGGACTTCAAGCACCAGCCGCAGCTCACGCGCGCAGCGCACGAGGCGCGCGTGGCGCAAGCCATCGAAGCGGTTGGCCTGAAGGGCCGTGAAAAACTGTATCCGTCCGCCCTGTCGGGCGGCATGGCGCAGCGCGTGGCGCTGGCCCGCGCGCTGGCGCGCGAACCGGAACTGCTGTTCGCCGACGAACCGTTTTCCGCGCTCGACGCCATCACGCGCTCCGAGATGCAGTCGCTGCTGGTCGACGTGGTGCACCGCTGGCACACGGCCGTGCTGCTCGTCACGCACGATATCGACGAAGCGATCCTGGTGGCCGACCGCATCCTGCTCATGGGCGGCAAGCCGGGCAACATCGTGCGCGAATGGCCCGTCGCCATCGCCCAGCCGCGCATCGGCCACAGCGCCGACGTCATCGCCCTGAAGATGGACATCCTCGACGCCTTGCAGGCACTGCAGCAGCAGGACCAGGCCCACGCCGCCGCCCTATAGCACATCCCATACACCATACTGGAACCCTTCATGTCCCGTCCTCAAGATAACACCCCCCTGCACATCTGCGCCTCGTCCGACTGCGACTGCGGCCTGACGCGGCGCGACTTCCTGCGCATGTCGGCGCTGGCCACGGCCAGCGTCGCCTCGCCGCTGCTGTTCGCCGGCGATGCCATGGCCCAGCAAGGCCCGAAAGGCGACGACCAGCCCGTGAAAGTCGGCTACCTGCCGATCACCGACGCCACCCCGCTGCTCGTCGCGCACGCGCGCAAGCTGTTCGAGGCGGAAGGCTTGCAGGCGGAAACGCCGCGCCTGTTCCGCAGCTGGGCGCAGATCATCGAAGCGTTTGTCGCCGGCCAGGTCAACGTCATCCATTTGCTGTCGCCCGCCACCCTGTGGGTACGCTACGGCGCCAAGTTCCCCGCGAAAGTCGTCGCATGGAATCACGTCAATGGCTCCGCGCTGACGGTGGCCAACGAGATCAACAAGGTCTCCGACCTGGGCGGGCGTACGGTCGCCATCCCCTTCTGGTACTCGATCCACAACATCCTGCTGCAGCAGATCCTGTCCTCCAACGGCCTGACCCCGGTCACGCGCGCGCGCAATGCGGCCATCAAGCCGAACGAGGTGAACCTGGTGGTTCTGGCGCCGGCCGAAATGGTCTCGGCCCTGGCCAGCAAGTCGATTGCCGGCTACATCGTGGCCGAGCCGTTCAATGCGGCGGCGGAAAACGCCGGCATCGGCAAGATCCTGCGCTTCTCGGGCGACGTGTGGAAAAACCATGCGTGCTGCGTCACCTTCCTGTCCGAGCGCGACATCAGTACGCGTCCGGAATGGGCGCAAAAGGTCACCAACGCCATCGTCAAAGCGCAGTTGTGGACGCGCTCGAACCAGGTCGACACGGCCAAGCTGCTGTCGAACGTGGGCGAGCACCGCTACACGCCGCATCCGCTGCAGGTACTGACCAAGGTGCTGGCCACCACCGATTACGCCGGCTATGAAAAGCAGGGCCTGATCGTGCACAAAAACTGGCAGCAGCGCCGCATCGACTTCCAGCCGTATCCGTTCGCGTCGTACACGGAAGAACTGGTGCGCGCCATCGGCCGCACCAAGGTCGAAGGCGACACGCGCTTCCTGGCCAACCTCGATCCGAAATTTGCCGCGCGCGACCTGGTCGATGACCGCTTCGTGCGCAAGGCCATCACCGCCGTGGGTGGCCCGGCCGCCTTCGGCTTGCCGGCCAACCTGCTGCGCAGCGAAACCGTGGCGGTCTGACGATGGCAAGCAAGTTGTTGACGAAATTCGGCCTGCCCCTGGTGGGGCTGGCCTGTGCCTTGCTGTTGTGGTCCGTCGGCGTGACGGCGCTGGAGAAATCCACGCCGATCGCCACCGCCTTTGCGCCGCTGCCGACGGCGCTGGCGTTCCGGGAAATGCTGGGCGGCGCGGATATCTGGCTGCATGTAGTACTGAGCCTGCAAAGGGTGGGCGTGGGTCTGGGATTGGCCATCGTCATCGGCGTGCCGCTGGGCGTGCTGGTGGCCATGTCGAAGAGCTTTTCCGGCGCGGCCATGCCGCTGTTCCAGCTGCTGCGCATGATTTCGCCGCTGTCGTGGATGCCGATCGCCGTGATGGTGCTCGGTGTCGGTGACGCGCCCGTGTACTTCCTGCTGGCGTTTGCGGCCGTCTGGCCGATACTGCTCAATACGGCCGCCGGCGTGGCGCGGCTCGATCCGAACTGGCTGCTGCTGGCGCGCAGCCTGTCAGCCACGCGCAGCGAGATCGTCTTCAAGGTGATTTTGCCGGGTATCACGGCCGATATTTTGACGGGCGTGCGCCTGGCCATCGGCATCATCTGGATCGTGCTGGTGCCGGCGGAAATGCTGGGCGTCTCGGCGGGCCTCGGCTATTTCATCCTCGATACGCGCGACCGCCTCGCATATTCGGAGCTGATGGCTGCCATCGTGCTGATCGGGATTCTAGGTTTTATCCTCGACTACCTGGCCCGCGCCGCGCATGCGCGCTGGCTGCACGTCAAGAACTAGCCTGCTCCAGCGGCAGCGCGGCGGCCACCGCCGCCTGTGTTGCCGCCGCCAGTTCGCGCCGGTGCGCGTCCAACGTATCGGCAGGCGCCAGGCAGGTCAGGCGCGCGGTGATCGGCGGGCCGCTCAAGATCGCCACCATGCTTTGCGCAAAGCTCATCTCGCCGATGAAGTCGACGGCGTGGTGCAACTCCCCCTTGTCATCCACGTACACGAGCGCGAACGGCTGCACCGGTACCTTTGCGTCAATGGCCGCCTCGAACAGGTTGGCATGAAACGGCAGGATCTGTCCTTGCGCGGCGGTGGTGCCTTCGGGGAAGAACGCAATACGCTCGCCCGCCGTCAACTTATCCACCAGGCCCTGGAAGATCAGGCGCAGGTCGCGCTTGCTGCCACGCGAAATGAAGATGGTGCCGGCGCGTCCCGCCAGCCACCCCAGGATAGGCCAGGCGCGGATTTCCGCCTTGGCGACGAAACGGCAGGGGTGGACGGCATTGATGACGAAGATGTCGAGCCACGAAACGTGGTTCGCCACCACCATCGCATGGTCGAGCGCGGGCACGCTGGCCGCCGGCTGCGCCACGTGCACGCCGCAGATGTCGAGCAGCTGGGTCGACCAGCGGCGAATGCGCCGGTTGCGCCCTTCCAGGTCCAGCCAGGGAAACAGCACGGCGCTCTTGGCCATGCCGCAGCTCAGGTGAATGGCGATGCGCGCGAGGCGGTAGGTAAGCAGAAGTTTCAAATCACACCAACAAATAAACCAGAACCGAAATCCGGGAGCAGACAAGGGATGCCGGGGCAGCGTGCCCCGGTCCGCGGATCTGATTTTTTTAACGCTGAAACGCCACCCGTCCAGCCACGACGGTCGCCTTGACGATGCCGCTCAGCTCATAGCCGAGGAAAGGCGTGTGCTTGCCCTGGCTGGCCAGCGAAGCCGACGACACGGTCCAGCGCGCGGCGGGATCGAAGACGCAGATGTCGGCCGCTTCGCCCACGGCCAGACTGCCGGCCGGAATGCCGGCGACACGGGCCGCGTCAGACGTGACCTTGGCCACGGCGCGGGCCAGCGGGCGCGCGCCCGCCTGCGGCTGCTCCAGAGCATAGTCATCGGCCCATTTCAGGGCCAGCGACAGCAGCAGTTCCAGGCCCGTGGCGCCTGGCGACGCTTCGCCGAACGGCAGCAGTTTTTCATCGTCGTCGACAGGCGTGTGGTCCGAGCACATGGCGTCGACCGTGCCGTCGAGCAGGCCGGCGCGGATCGCGTCGCGGTCGCGCTGGCTGCGGAACGGCGGCGTCACACGCGCGTTCGGATCGAAAAAGCCGATGTCGGCGTCCGTCAGGTGCACATGGTGCACGCCCACGTCGCAGGTAACGGGCAAGCCTTCGGCCTTGGCGGCGCGGATCAGCTCCAGGCCCGCCGCCGACGAGATGCGGCACAGGTGCACGCGCGCGCGGCTGGCACGCATCAGTTCAAAAATCGTGTGCAGCGCGATGGTCTCGGACATCACTGGCACGCCGGACAAACCCAGGCGCGACGCCAGCGGACCGCTGTGGGCGATGCCGCCACGGCCGATGTGCGGATCCTGCGGGCGCAGCCAGACGGTGTAGCCGAAGGTGTTTGCGTACTGCATGGCGCGCAGCAGCACGGTGGTGTCTTCGATCGGCTCTTCCGCCTGCGCGAAACCGATGCAGCCCGCTTCCGTCAGTTCCGCCATTTCCGTCAACGACTGGCCCTTCAGGCCCATCGTCAGCGCACCCAGCGGGTGCACGTGGGCCTTGTTCTGCGTCTTGGCGCGGTACTTCAGCATTTCCACCAGGCCTGGCTCATCGAGCACGGGATCGGTGTCAGGGGGGCAGACCAGGCTCGTGACGCCGCCCTGCAGGGCCGCTTGCAGCTCCGATTCCAGGGTCGCCTTGTATTCGTAACCTGGCTCGCGCAGGCGCGCCGACAGGTCGACCAGGCCGGGAGAGACCACCAGGCCGGCCGCGTCAAAGGTCGTATCGGCGGTGAAGCCGGCCGGGGCGCTGCCCACGGCCAGCACCTTGCCGTCAGCGATAAACAGGTCTTGCAAGCCATCGATGCCGTTGGCGGGGTCGATCAGGTGGCCGTTCTTGATATGTAGTGTCGTCATGCTCGCTTACTCGTCCTTGGGCTATCAGCCCTGATTACCAGCCAAAATACTCATCACCGCCATGCGTACGGCGATACCGAACGTCACCTGCGGCAGGATCACCGCCTGCGGACCGTCGGCCACGGCCGAATCGATCTCCACGCCGCGGTTCATCGGACCCGGATGCATGACGATGGCGTCCGGCTTGGCCAGCGCCAGGCGCTCGGGCGTCAGGCCATAGCTCTTGAAGTATTCCTGCGCCGACGGCAGCAGCGCGCCGCTCATGCGTTCATTTTGCAGGCGCAGCATGATGATCACGTCCACGCCCTTCAGACCTTCATCCATGTTGGTGAAGGTGCGCACGCCCATCTGCTCCAGGCCGCCTGGCAGCAGGGTGTGCGGGCCGATGGCGCGCACTTCCGGCACGCCCAGGGTGGTCAGCGCATGGATGTCGGAACGGGCCACGCGGCTGTGCAGGATGTCGCCCACGATGGCCACCGTCAGGTTGGTGAAATCCTTCTTGTAGTGGCGGATCGTGTACATGTCGAGCAAGCCCTGGGTCGGGTGCGCGTGGCGTCCGTCGCCCGCATTGACCACATGGACATGGGGCTGCTTCGTGTCGATCAGGTGCTTGGCGATCAGGTAAGGCGCGCCCGACTGCGCATGGCGCACGACGAACATGTCGGCATGCATGGCCGACAGGTTGTCGATGGTGTCGAGCAGGGACTCGCCCTTGCTGGCCGAAGAAGCCTGGATGTTCAGGTTGATGACGTCGGCTGACAAACGCTTGGAGGCGATTTCGAAGGTGGTGCGGGTGCGCGTGGAGTTTTCAAAGAACAGGTTGAAAACGCTTTTGCCGCGCATTAGCGGCACCTTCTTGACATCGCGGTCGGAAATGCCGACGAACGAGGACGCGGTGTCAAGGATGTGGTTGACGATAGACTTCGGCAAGCCTTCGATAGTCAACAGGTGTTGCAGTTCGCCGTGTTTATTCAGTTGCGGATTAAGCATGGTGGGTGTCTATGGTGAGCGTGAATTTTCCATCGTCGGCTTGCTTCAGGACCAGGGCCTGGCCCGGTTGCACGGCAGTGAAGGCGGCCACGAAATCGGCGGCTACCGGCAACTGGCGTTCACCGCGGTCGACCAGGGCCGCCAGCATGATCTTGGCCGGACGGCCATAGTCGAACAATTCGTTGATGGCCGCGCGCGTGGTGCGGCCCGTGTACAGCACGTCGTCGACCAGCAGGATGGTGGCGCCGGCCACGTCAAAGCTGATTTGCGTCGGCTTGACGTCAGCATGCAGGCCTTTCTGGGCGAAGTCGTCGCGGTAGAACGAGACGTCAAGCACGCCCAGGCGGCCGATCAGGTTCAGGTCGCGCGCCAGGCGTTCGGCCAGCCAGGCGCCGCCCGAATGAATGCCGACGATGGCGACGTTGGGAATGCCCGCCAGGCCGCTCTGCACCTGCTGCAGCAAGTCTGCATACAGGGCCTCGGCGTCGAGTTGGGAAGGATTCGTAGGATGCGGCATAGAGTTCTTAATCATTCAGGAATGGAGGCTAAGGTCAGATTAATAATTCGCGTCAAAATACTGCTGCAGGATGATGGCGGCGGCACGGTCGTCGATCACCTCACCGCGCTTGGCGGCAATCACGGCCGAGGAATAGCGCTCGTCAACCAGTTCCACGGGCAGGTTGAAGCGGCCGTGCATCTGATTGGCGAAACGCCGGCAGCGCGCGCTCATCTCGTGTTCCGTGCCATCGGGATGGCTGGGCAGCCCTACCACGATACGGCTTGCGCCCCATTCCCTGATCAGGCTGGCAATGGCGGCGAACTTCGGTTCATTCGCCGTCTCCGTGATCACGCTGAGTGGTTTGGCCTGGCAAATCATGGTATTGCCGATGGCTACGCCAATGCGCTTCAACCCGAAATCGAAGGCGAGGATGGTGTCGATGGCGTCGCCGCTCATGCGTGGCCAGCCTCGCTCGCCAGCATGAGGGGGTCGATGCCCAGCAATTTGATGGCGGCCACGTAGCGCTGCTCGATGGGGAAATCGAACAGGATGTCGGCTGAGGCGCCCACCGTCAGCCAGCCGTTGCGGCCGATCTCGTCTTCCAGCTGGCCCGGGCTCCAGCCCGAATAGCCGATCGAAACGAGCATGCGCTCGGGGCCATCGCCGTTGGCGACGGCCTCGAGCACGTCGATCGAAGTAGTAAACGCGATTTCATCGGTCACCGTCAGCGACGAGGAGTAACGCGCGCCCGGCGTATGCAGCACGAAGCCGCGATCGTCCTGCACCGGTCCGCCAAACATGATCGGCTCATTGATGATGGGCGTGTCGCTGCCGGCCGCCAGTTTCAGGTCGATACGCTCGAACAGCACTTCCATGGTCATGTCGGTGGGTTTGTTGATGACGACGCCAAGCACGCCGTTTTCATTGTGCTCGCAAACGTACACAACCGTCCCGCCGAAGATGGGGTCTTGCATCGCCGGCATCGCAATCAGGAAATGGTTGGCCAGATTCAAAGTGGAAGAACCCGTTGCGGCCGGTTCCCCGACACCCTGCATCAATCGATGTCCTGGTAGAGTCTGGTCGATTTTACTCTTCTTCATACGCGATGCTCTCTCTGTGGGCTTGCTGGCAAGTCTCGCTTACCCCTGCTGTCATACGCCGGACTGACCACGCGGCGCGGCACTGGTGGCCGCGCGACGCTGTGATGCCGGACGCTATTATTGTTGTAAATTCAATTATAAAAGTTCGCTTTGCGTGTTGCGGCACATCAGTTCAAAGCCCGATTATCGGCTCTGCTCCTTCCATTGCAACATCATTGTAAAATTGACCGCAAAATGGTTGTCGCACGCGAAACACGGTGAACATACCCGGTAGTTTACACTGAATTGCCATCGCAGCGACGTCGAAGGCATGACGCGAGCGGCCATAAAGCCGCTTGAACGGCGAAAAACCGACTATTTTTGACCCTAAACACAGAAAATAATGACGATTAAGACTTCCCTGGTATGGTTCCGGCGCGATTTGCGCGCATTTGACCATGCTGCGCTGCATCACGCCCTGCGCCAGAGTCAGGCCGTGCATTGTGTATTCATCTACGACACAAGCATCCTGGCCGCCTTGCCGCGGCGCGACCGGCGCGTCGATTTCATCCATGCCAGCGTGGCCGAACTGGCTGCCGAACTGCGCCAGCTGGGTGGCGACCTGATCGTGCTGCACGCGGATGCGGCCCAGGCCATCCCGCGTCTGGCCGCCGAACTGCAGGCGGACGCCGTCTTTGCCAACCACGACTACGAACCGCAAGCCATCGCCCGGGACGCAGCCGTGGCTGCCGCGCTGACCGCCGACGCGCGCCTGTGGTTCAGCTTCAAGGACCAGGTGATCTTTGAAAAGGACGAGGTGCTGACGCTCTCGGCCAAGCCTTACACCGTCTACACGCCGTACAAGAATGCGTGGCTGAAGAAAATGCGCGCCGAACCGGCCTGCCTGGCGCCGTTCGCCATCGAGCCGCACGCGGCCAGCCTGGCGCCGCCGCGCGCCGGGACACCCGCATCGTTGCCCACCCTGGCAGAGCTGGGCTTCGAGGCCAGCAACCTGGCCGACCTGGCGATTCCGACCGGCATGTCCGGCGCCAGCAAGCTGTTCGAGGACTTCCTGCCGCGCGCAGCGCGCTATGACGTGGCGCGCGACTTTCCCGCCCTGAAGGGGCCGTCCTACCTGTCCATGCATCTGCGCTTCGGTACCGTCTCGCTGCGCTACCTGGTGCGCACCATCGTCGACCTGATGGATCGGGGCGGCGGCGGCGATGGCGCGCCCGTGTGGCTGGCAGAGCTGATCTGGCGCGACTTCTACGCCATGATCCTGTACCAGAACCCGCACGTGGAAGGCGGCGCCTTCAAGCCGGCCTATGACGCCATCGCCTGGCAGACAGGGCCGGAGGCCGACGCCAGATTCGCGGCCTGGTGCGAAGGACGCACTGGCTATCCGCTGGTCGACGCGGCCATGGCGCAGCTGAACCAGACCGGCTATATGCACAACCGCCTGCGCATGGTCACGGCCTGCTTTCTGATCAAGGATCTGGGCATCGACTGGCGCCGCGGCGAAGCGTATTTCGCGCTACACCTGAACGACTTCGACCTGGCATCGAACAACGGCGGCTGGCAGTGGGCCTCGTCGTCCGGCTGCGACGCCCAGCCCTACTTCCGCATCTTCAACCCGATCACGCAATCGGAAAAATTCGATGCTGGCGGCCGCTTCATCCGCCGCTACCTGCCGCAACTGAAGGCGCTGGGCGACAAGGAAATCCACGCGCCATGGCTGGTGCCGCGCATGCTGCTCGAACAGAAAAACATCGTGCTGGGACGCGACTATCCGCATCCCATCGTGCAGCACGACGAAGCGCGCAAGGAGACCCTGGAACGCTATGCGGTAGTCAAGGCGGTAGCGTAGATCAGGCACCCGCCAGCAGGCGCTCCACCTCGGCCAGCAGCTCATCTTCCTGGAACGGCTTGCCGAAATAAGCATTCACGCCCAGTTCAAAGGCATGCGTGCGGTGCTTGTCAGCGCTGCGCGAGGTGATCATGATGACGGGAATGGCGCGTGTTTTTTCATCGCTGCGCACATTGCGCGTCAGGTCAAAGCCGTCCATGCGCGGCATTTCCACATCGACCAGCAGCAGCGCCGGCAGGGTCTCCGCTTCCAGTGCGTGCAGCTGCTCCAGCGCATCGACACCGTCTTTGGCCAGCAGCACCTGATAGCCTTCGCGTTCAAACAGACGCTGCATCACGCGACGCACGGTCAGAGAATCGTCGACCACCATGACGCAGGCGCGCGGCGCGGCCAGCCCGCTGACGGCGCTCCGCTGTGCGCTGCTCGCCAGCACGTATTGCGACAGCAGTTCGGGGTGATGCTCCAGGTGCTGCGCCAGGGCCACCGGGTTCAGGATCAGCACGATGTCGCCCGTGCCCAGCACCGTGGCGCCGGCAATGCCCGGCATGCGCGCCAGTTGCGGCCCCACATGCTTGACCACCACCTCGCGGTTGCCCAGCACATCGTCGACCTGCAGCGCCAGCCTGTCGTTGCCATTTCTCAGCAGCAGCACGGGCACGTAACGCTGCACGGCCTGCGCCGCTGGCGTCTCGCCCAGCATGGACGAGAGGTGATGCAGCGCCAGCGCCTGTCCGTGCGACTCGATGCAGCCGGCTGCCTGCACCTGCTCCAGCTGCTCGCCCTTCAGGTGCAGCACCTGCTCGACCAGCACAGATGGCAAGGCATAGGTCTTGCCGTGTGCCGCCAGCAGCACCACTTGCGTGACGGCCAGGGTCAGCGGCAGGTGGATGGTGAAGCGCATACCCTGGCCCGCCTGCGTCAGCGTTTCCACGCGCCCGCCCAGGGCCAGCGCTTCGGAGCGCACGATGTCCATGCCAAAACCGCGCCCAGCCAGTTCCGTCAGGCTATCGGCGGTGGAAAATCCCGGCGTAAAAATCAGCTCGGCCGCCTGCGCGTCGCTCAACTGCGCGTCCGGCGCCAGCAGTCCGGCGCCGTGCGCCTTGGCGCGGATGCGCTCCAGGTCCAGGCCCCCGCCATCGTCGGAAAAGGCGATCTCCACTTCATTTCCCTGCTGGCTCACCTGCACCAGCAGCTCGCCCGTTTCGCTCTTGCCCGCCGCCAGGCGCGCGTGGCGCGGCTCGACGCCGTGCACGATGGCGTTGCGCAGCAGGTGCTCAAACGGCGCCGCCATGCGTTCAAGCACGCTGCGGTCGATCTCCACGCCGCCGCCGCGGATATCGAGGTTGACCCGCTTGTCGACTTCCTTGGCGCTTTGCCGCGCCACGCGAAACAGCCGTTCGGCGATGCTGGCAAACGGCACCATGCGGACCTGCATCAGGTCGCGCTGCAGTTCTCGCGTCAGGCGCGCCTGCAGCACCAGGTCGTCCGTCACCGCGTCGACGCTGTGACTGAGGTTCTCATGGAAAGACGCCACATCGTTGACGCTTTCGGCCATCATCCGCGTCAGTTCCTGCAGGCGCGTAAAGCGGTCGAATTCGAGCGGATCGAAATCGCGTTCGCTGCCCACGGCCATGCGCGAGGCGATCTGCGACTCGGCCTGCATTTCCACTTCGCGCAACTGGCGCCGCAGGCGCTGTAAATTATCGGAAAACTCCGCCAGCGAAGCGCCCAGCACGCCCACTTCATTTTCCATTTTCGAGCGCGTGATCGATACCTCCCCCGCCTGGTTCACCAGGCGGTCGAGAATATCGGCGCGCACGCGCACCAGGGCGGCCTTCGGTTCGGCGGCCAGTGTGTCTTCCATGCCCGGCAAGGGCAGCAAAGGCTGCTGCAACTGTTCGAACAGGTGCAACGCATGGTCGTAATGGGCCAGCAATTCCTCGAACGCCTGCGGCGTGGCTGTGCCGGCATGCAGCATGTTCTCGATATGCGTTTCAATTTCATGCGCATGCTGGCCCAGGCGCATGGCGCCCGCCATGCGCGCGCTGCCCTTGACCGTATGCAGGGTGCGCAACAGCATCTGCGCCTGACCGTTGTCATGCGGGTGCTGCTGCCAGCTGCGCAGCGCCTCGCCGATCTGCGGCAGCAAATCGGCGCCTTCCTCCAGGAAGACGGACAACAGATCGAGATCGAGTTCATCGCTGATGCCGGCGCTGGCGGCCAGCAGCGCGGCCGCATCCGCCGGCATGATGGCGGGGACCAGCGCCTCCGGCAGCGCGTGCTCCAATGGCGGCGCGTGCTCGAAGCCGGCGTCGAACAGGTCATCGCTGGCGCCAATATGCAGTTCTGGCGCGGCTGGCGGCGAGGACGCCGCCTCGCCGACAATGCTCGCATACGTTGCCTCGAACAAGGTATCGAGCTGCGAAACAGGAACCTCGGCCGACGCCTCGGCGGCAGGCACCGGCATGCCGACGATGCTGGCGTAGGCGGCGGCAAACAGGGAGTCCAGCTGCGCGCCCCTGCTCTCGCCAGGCATTGCCGTCAAGGTGCGCCACAAGGTATTGAGCGTTTCGACCATGTCCGGCTGCGCTGGAGGCAGGTCGCCCAGCGCGAAAGCCTGCAGCATCTGCGCGATGCGCTGCGTGGCCTGTTCCAGCACGTCGTGCTGCGCATCCTGCAAGCCGGCCAGCGGCGGCACCACGCTTTCTATGGTCGTCTCCAGCGCCAGCGCCAGGTCGCGCAAAGACTGGAAACCCACGGTGCCGGACGTGCCCGCCAGGGTATGCACGGCTTGCAGCGCCTCCGCACTGACGGCGCGCTGCTCATGGCGCCACTCGCCAAAGTCGCGCGTCAGCACGCGCAGTAATTCGTCCGTCTCGGCCAGGTAGATGTTGTACAAGGGCAGGCTGATGCGCAGCTCACCCACGTGTTTCAGGTTATCGTCAGGCGCTTCGTGCACCAACGGTGCAGTCGCTGCGGGAAAACCGATCACATTGCCGTTGCTGCTCACCGGTGCGGCCGCCTTCGCCACCGTCTCGGGTGCGACGGGACGCGGCTTGCGCAGTTCGAACGGTCCGCCTTCGCGCACGCGTTCGGCCGCCATCAGCAGCATGCCTGCCTCGCGTTCGCGCCCCGCTCCCCCTTCCAGTTCAGCCACCCATTCGCTGAGCTGGTACCAGCCGTAATTCAACAGGGTAAACAGGTCGTCGCTCGCCGGGCGCGCCTCGGCCAGCCAGGTATTCATGACGCGCTCCATGGCGCCAGCCGCTTCGGCAAACTGCGCCAGGCCGATCATGCGGCTGCTGCCTTTCAAGGTGTGGAAGGAACGGCGCAGCATGGCCAGGTGTTCGCCGCTGGCGGCCTGCTCGCGCGGCAAGGCCAGTGTCGTGTCGACAAAGGCCAGCACTTCGCGCGCCTCGGTGAGGAAGATGTCGAGCATCTCCGCGTCGACTCCGGCCGTCGCCGGCGCCGCCTCGCCGGTAGACGGCACGGCCGGCGGCAAGGCCTGGTCCAGCAGCGGCACGGGTACCGTACCGGTGGCAGCCACCTTCTCAAATGGCAGCGCGCGGAAGCTGCCGGCGGCCGCGTCAAAATGAAAGCGTCCCTTCGCCGCTTGCGCATTGCGGCCCAGCATATCGACAAAAAAACCCAGCGCGCTGACATTTTGCGCGATTTCGTCGAGCGCTGCGGCCGGTGCCTCGCTGGAGGACAGCTGCCGCACTGCCGCATCGATCTGCCGCACGGCGGCGCCGGCATCGTCCTGGTCCAGTCCGGCCAGCTGCTCCTGCAATTGCTGCAGCACCGCTCCCACACCATCAAGGGCGGCGTGCCGCTCCCCGTCCACGTAATACTCGTTGAGCAGTCTTTCCACCTGCCGCAGCCCCGTTTTCATGTCATCGGCCAGCGCAGCAACGGTCTGCCCCTGTTCGATCTGGCGTGACAGCTCACCAGCGGCGGCAGGCGGGGCCTCACCCGCCAGCAGCGCCTGCAGGCGCGCGGCGATGGTTTCCGCATTGCCCGCGAAATCATCGGGCAGGCGGCGCACCTGCTCCAGCCCCGTGTCGGCAAACAGCAGCGCGGTGCCGATTTCCAGCTCCAGAGGGGCACTGCGGCCACTGGCCACGGCCTGCTGCGCCACGGCCGCGCACTGGCGCAGCAAACTGGCCAGGGCCGGCAGCTTCAGCACATCGCTCTGCGCCGCCACCTGGTGCAAGGACTGCTCGAATGCCGCGCCCAGCGCCGGATCGAGGTCAGCTTGCGCCAAACGGCTCCAACTGACCCGCGCCTGCGCCAGGGCCGCGCGTGCGCCGTGCAGCGCATCCTGGTCGACCTGGCCATAACGCCGCGTTTCCACGTCGTCGGCCACCAGGTCATCGAGCGCGAAAGCGGCGCGCAGCTGAAGCGCCGCCGGCGTCGGTTCGGCTGCCGCGGCGATAAAGAACAGCGCATCGCGCAGCATCGCCTCGGGCAGGCTCCCCGTGCCCTGCGCCAGGCGCCGCAATTGCAGGTTAATCAGGCCAAACAGCTGCTTGGCGTACAGGCCATGCGCGCCCTGCCCGCTGGCGGCCAGTTCGGCGAACGCCTGCATGACGAACCAGAAGGTGCGCGCCGGCGCTTCCTGCTGCGCATCGGCCACCAGGGTCAGGGTTTCGTGCAGGGCAGCGGCATGCTGGCGTTGCGCGCCGGCGTCTGCCGCCTTCAGGAAGGGCAGCAGGGATTTTTCAAAGCGGCCGCGCCAGGCTGGATAGTCCGCCACGCAAGGCGTGTCGGACAGCGCGATGGCATGCCCTTCCAGCATGGCGGCGGGCGGGAAAAACAGGTCTGCCGGGTGGATGCGCTCCGCGCCGAGCATGGCCTGCAGGGCGCGATAATAGGGGAACAAACGGGTGGGCTGCGGCGGCGTGCCGGCTACCAGGTCTTCCAGGTATTCGATGAGGGCCAGATACAGCTCGGCGACGACCTGCGCATGGTCCACCGTGTATTCCAGGCTGCCGTCGCGAAAGCGCGCCAGCGCCTGTTCCGCACTGGCCGTCAACAGGCTGGCGCCGGCCACGTCGACCATCACCAGAGCGCCATGCGCCTGGTGCAGGTGGGAACGCGCATGCTGCAACGCCGTGGCGCGCTCCTCGCGCGCGCGGCCACCCGCCTCGAACAGGGCTGTTTTCGAGCGGCCCAGCGCTTCGCGGATCTCCACCATCACCCACGACAGGGGTTCGCTGTCGAACGACTTGGACTGCTGCGGACTATCAGGTGTGCTCATGCATGCCTCGGTAAAGAAATCTTAGCGCAAAAATCGGTACGCACAATGCGCCGCGCCATCGCCTGGCGCGGCGTTCAGGCGGCGACGCGGAAGCGCGACACCGAGTTTTTCAGTTCCTGCGCCAGCATTGACAGCTTGTGGATCGACTGCGCCGTTTGCTGCGTGCCATCCTGGGTCTGCTCCGTCACGCTCAGGATATGCTGGATATTCAGTGCCACGCCGCTGGCCGAGCCGGCCTGCGTGCCGGTAGCGAACGAAATGCCCTGGATCAGCTCGGCCAGGTGCTTCGACACCTGGCTGATGTCATTCAGCGCGGCGCCGGCCGCGTCGGACAGGCGCGCACCCTCGACCACGCCTTGCGTCGATTTTTCCATCGCCCTTGTCGCGTCCTGGGTGTCGGCCTGGATGGTGCGCACCAGCGCGCCGATCTGCTTGGCGGCGGCGGCCGAGCGTTCGGCCAGGCGCTGCACTTCCTCGGCGACGACGGAAAAGCCGCGTCCCGCCTCGCCGGCCGATGCGGCCTGGATGGCCGCGTTCAGCGCCAGCACGTTCGTCTGCTCGGTGATGTCGGAAATGAGCTCCGTGATTTCGCCGATTTCCTGCGACGATTCACCCAGGCGCTTGATGCGCTTGGAGGTGTCCTGGATCTGCTCGCGGATTTCATGCATGCCCTTGATCGCATTTTCCACCGCCGTCGAGCCCTGCAGCGCAGCCGCCACCGACTGGCGCGCCACGTCAGCCGAGACACTGGCCGATTTCGACACGTCGGTAATCGCGTTGGCCATCTTCACCACGGTCGCGCTGGCGTCGAGTATCTCCCGCGACTGCTGCTGCGACGCGATCAGAAGCTTGCTGGAGATGCTTTGCGCCTGCGTCGAGGCGCGGTTCACCTGCTCGGCCGTGGCCGTCACCCGTCCCACCAGGCCGCGCAATTCCTCGACCGTGTAGTTGACGGAATCGGCGATGGCGCCCGTGATGTCTTCCGACACCGTCGCCTGCACCGTCAGGTCGCCATCGGCCACTTTCTGCAACTCGTTCATCAGGCGCAGGATGGCCGCCTGGTTCAGGTCATTCTGCGCCTTGGCCTGCTCTTCCTTCTCCTGCGACAGCAGGCGCTGTATTTCCGCTTCCTGGCGGCGACGCTCCGCATCGCGCGTGCGGTTGATGGAATCCTGCAACAGCACACGGCCGATGCCGGCCGCCGCGATCAGGGTCAGCACCACGCCGGCCACCATCAGCCAGAATTCCACGCCCAGCGATTCCTGATTGGCGTGATACATCTGCTGCAACAGGGTCAGGCGCTGGCGCAGGTCTTCGTTCTCGTTGAAAATCAGCTGTTCCGCGCTTTTCGCCGAACTGAATTTATCCAGGCGGTCGAGGATGGACGACACCAGCTTCTGGTAGGCGTCAAAACTGGTCTTCAGCGCCACCAGGCGCTCGCGCAGTTCGGCGTCGCGCGTGGGCGCCAGCTGCAGCGACACGCTGCCATTGAGCAGGCCCTCGACGGCAGCGCGGAAATACGTGGTGTCGCGTCCCAGCGAAAACGCCGTTTCCGAGCTGATGCTGCCGGAGGCGAGGAACTCGCTGGCGCTGCGGCTCATGCGCTGGGTCAGCATCATCAGCCGGCCGACGACGGCCAGGTCGCGGCCATTGCCGCCCCGCTGCACCTTCAAGGCGGCGATTTCCTCCGTCTGCGCCAGCAGCGCGGGCGACAGCGCGTTCAATTGCTGCAAGGTCTTGTCGAATTCGCCCAGTTCCGTCTTCAGGCGCAGGATGGTGCTGGCGGCGCGGTCGCTGCTGGCCCACTTCTTGCGGGCGTCGGCCACCGCCGCCAGCAAGCCGGAACGCGATTCGCCGATGTCGCGCCCATGATAAGTCCCGCCGCGCAGCATCAGGCGGAAATCCTGGTTCAGCTCATTGCGGCTTTCCTCGAGCTGGCGGAAGGCTTCCGGATTGCCCTGCACCGCGTTCGGCGTGGCCTTGCCGATGCGCTGCGAGTGCATCAGCGCATCGCTGGCCAGCTGCGTCTGCGCCGAGGCGATATTGCCGCTGCGCGTGTTCAGGCCGACGAACAACAGGCTGGCGGCCAGGCTCAGGGCCATTACTGTCGACAGGATGCTCAATTGTTTTTGCAGCGGCAAGTGGCCGATCAGCGGCAACTTCAAGTCGCTCGCCGGCGCGCTGGCCAGCGACTTGCGCCGTCCCAGCGCGTCGCGCAGGCGCAGCGGCAGGTCATCCGGCAGCGCGACATCGGCCAGGCCGCTGTCCGCTTCGGGCAGGCTGGCCGCCAGGATAGGGGAATGGGCACCCATCAGAAAATGTCCTTGTGTGCGGGGGCGCCGCCGAAGCCGGCGTCCAGGAAGCGCTCCGATTGCACCAGTTGCGCCAGGTCCAGGCGTAGCCACTGCTGCCCTTCGCTGTCGCACAATGCCTGCGCCGCCCACGGCAACGCATCGTGCAGCGACATGGCTTGCATGCCGCGCTGCTGGCGCAAACCCAGCACGCGTTCGACCAGCAGCGCGCAATTCATGCCCAGGCGGGGAGAAAAAGTGATGATGCGGCTGTCGCCGCCTGCCGCGCAGGCGGGTTCGCCCATGTAGCGGGCCAGGTCGATGACGGCCGTCAGGCGTCCGCGCATGGCCAACAGGCCCAGGTACCAGTCCTGCGCCAGCGGCACGCCCTGGATCTGCAAACCGGCGGGAATGACGATCTCACCGAGCTGCGTCAGGTCCAGCAGACAACGCCGGCCACCGAGCATCACGCCCAGCTCCTTGCGGGCCGCCAGTGCGCCGCTGCGCGCGGCCTGCACGCGTTCGATCAATTGCAGCTGGTACTGACGCAAGCGCCCCTGCCGGCGTGCCGCGTCGAAAGTCGGCAGGACGGCGGCAGGCGGAAAAGCCGATGTGGGCACGCCATTGCCAGGCATCGTGCGCATTGCCTAGGACAGCGCCGCGATCTTCGCCAGCAGATCGGCTTCGACCACCGGCTTGACCAGGTAATCGCGCGCGCCCTGGCGCAGACCCCAGATGCGGTCCGTTTCCTGGCTCTTGCTGGAACAGATAATCACCGGCACATCCTGCAGCTCGGGATCGCGCGCGATCGCGCGCGTGATCTGGAAGCCATTCGCACCTGGCATCACCACATCCATCAGGATCAGGTCGGGCCTGGCCTGCTTCAGTTGCGCCAGCGCGTCGGCGCCGTCTTGCGCCGTCAGCACGGCGTAACCGGCACGCACCAGCATCTCGCTCAGGTAATAACGTTCTGTCGGCGAGTCATCGACGATCAGAATTGTGTGTATGGCCATGTGTTTGTTTACTTCCTTGCTGCGTTGTATACATCATACTAAAAACGGCTGGCCAGGTGCTGCCGCACGGCCGCCAGCAGCGCCTCCGGCGCCAGCGGCTTGGCCAGACAGGCGCTGGCGCCGGCCATGACGCCGCGCGCCCGGTCGAACAAGCCCTCCTTCGATGACAGCATCAGCACCGGCGTGGCATGGAACGCCGCGCTAGCCTTGATCAGCGCACATGTACGATAGCCATCGAGGCGCGGCATCAGGATGTCGCACACGATCAGCGCCGGGCGGCAATCTCCAACCTTGGCCAGCGCATCGAAACCGTTTTCCGCCACCACCACGCCATAGCCGGCCTCACGCAGGACTTTTTCGGCCGCGCTGCGCACGGTGGCGCTGTCGTCGATGACCAGGATCGTGATGCCGGCGCACGCGATATCGGACGATGCCTCGGGCAGTAGCGGACTCGTCATTTGATTTTTCGGCAATCTTTCATACCATAGCACATGCTACCGCTACGCCAGCGTGCGGCAGGCACATGCCAATTGATCAGGATTAATTAAATTTCAAATGGCCACCATCTCGAAATCATCCTTGCGCGCCCCGCATTCCGGGCAGGTCCAGT
Organism: Janthinobacterium sp. GW821-FHT03A03; assembly: GCF_059421435.1. NCBI lineage: Bacteria > Pseudomonadati > Pseudomonadota > Betaproteobacteria > Burkholderiales > Oxalobacteraceae > Janthinobacterium > Janthinobacterium sp. GW821-FHT03A03. The sequence continues at coordinate 822,192 of NZ_JBWKUZ010000001.1, forward strand.
TCATCGGAACATCGGCCCAACGCGTGCCTGGAGCGATGTCTTCGTCGGGCAGGCCGGCCGCTTCATCATAAACCCAGCCGCAAATAAGACACATCCACGTTTGGAATTGCTGCGTTGTTTCGTTGCTACTCACGTTCTGCCACCCTTCAATCAAGTAAAATGCTGAATTAGGTATCTTAATCTACCCGCCGTGCAAAACCAAACTTCTCCCCTCATATTAAGCTTCGGCGTGTCCGATCCGGTCGGCGCCATCGGCATCCAGGCCGACCTGGCCACGTTTTCAGCCTTCGGCTGCCATGGCCTGTCCGTCACCACGGGTCTCCTGATCAGTGATACGGCGCGCGTGGAAGACGTGCAGGCGATCGACCCGGACTGGGTCTCCGACCAGGCGCGCGTGCTGCTGGAAGACATGTCCGTCTCGGCCATCAAGATCGGCGCCCTGGGCAGCGTGGAAAACGTCACGGCCATCGCCGAAATCGTCTCCGACTATCCGAACGTGCCGCTGATCCTCGATCCCTTCATTTCGGCGCTGCCGGAACAGGGCATGGACGACGAGGACATCCTCACGGCAGTGCGCCAGCTCCTGATCCCGCAAACGACCTTGCTGGTGCTCTCGCCGGTGGAACTGGAGCGCCTGGCCGAGACCTGGCGCGACGCCGATCCGGACGACACCCTGCAGAACGACGTCGATTACCTGGTGGCGCTAGGCTGCGAATACGTGCTCGTCACCGGCATGCCGGCCGACGCCAGCAAGTCGGGCACGGGCGAAGGCAAGCTGCGCGCCAACACCCTGTTCGGCGAGGATGGCGTGGTGCGCCACGATGAGTGGCGCCACCTGCCCGGCATCTTCAACGGCGCCGGCAGCACCCTGTCGGCGGCCGCCACCGCCTTGCTGGCCCTGGCGGAGAATGAAGACGATGTGCCGCAAGTCGTGGTGGCGGCGCAGGAATTCACCACCGGCGCGCTGGCGCATGCGCAGCGCCACGGCATGGGCAAGCTGGTGCCGAACCGGCTGTTCCAGCTGCAGCGCCAGCGCGGCGCCCAGTAATCCCGTCCAGACAAATACAGACGACTCAGACAACGATCCACTTTCAAGGCACGATTATCATGACGACGACTTCCCAGAACGACATCCTGTTTACCCGCGCGCAAAAAACCACGCCAGGCGGCGTCAATTCGCCCGTGCGCGCCTTCCGCTCCGTGGGCGGCACGCCGCGCTTCATCACGCGCGCCGAAGGCCCGTACTTCTGGGACGCGGACGGCAAGCGCTATATCGACTATATCGGCTCGTGGGGTCCGGCCATCGTCGGCCACGCCCACCCTGAAGTCGTGAAAGCGGTGCAGGATGCGGCGGCACTGGGCCTGTCTTTCGGCGCGCCGACGGAAGGCGAAGTGCTGATGGCCGAGGAAATCACCCGTCTGGTGCCGTCGATCGAGCAGGTACGCCTGGTCTCGTCGGGCACGGAAGCGACCATGAGCGCCCTGCGCCTGGCGCGCGGCGCCACGGGACGCGACAAGATCGTCAAGTTCGAAGGCTGCTACCACGGCCACGCCGATTCCCTGCTGGTCAAGGCCGGCAGTGGTCTGCTCACCTTCGGCAATCCGACCTCGGCCGGCGTACCGGAAGACTTCGTCAAGCACACCATGGTGCTTGACTATAACAACGTGGAACAGCTGAAAGACGCCTTCGACAGCTTTGGCGCGGAAATTGCCTGCGTCATCGTCGAGCCTGTGGCCGGCAACATGAACCTGGTGAAAGCCACCCCGGAATTCCTGCAGGCCATGCGCGAATTGTGCACGCAGCACGGCGCCCTGCTCATTTTCGATGAAGTCATGTGCGGCTTCCGCGTGGCTCTGGGCGGCGCGCAGGCGCTGTACGGCATCAAGCCCGACCTTACGGCCCTGGGCAAGGTGATCGGCGGCGGCATGCCGGTGGCGGCCTTCGGCGGCAGCGCCGCGCTGATGCACCATATGGCGCCGCTGGGCGCCGTCTACCAGGCCGGCACCCTGTCCGGCAACCCGGTGGCCGTCGCGGCCGGCATGACGACGCTGAAACTGATCCAGCAGCCTGGCTTCTACGCGCAGCTGGGCGCCACGGCCAAGCGCCTGGCCGACGGCCTGACCGCCGCCGCAAAGGAAGCAGGCGTGGTCTTCTGCGCCGATTCCATCGGCGGCATGTTCGGCATCTATTTCAGCGAAACGCCGCCGACCAGCTACGCGGAAATGATGGCCGGCGACCGCAGCAAGTTCAATGCCTTCTTCCACGCCATGCTCGATGAAGGCGTATACTTCGCGCCGGCCGCCTTCGAGGCCGGCTTCGTCTCGGCGCAGCACGACGATGCCGTCATCGACGCCACCATCGCCGCTGCGCGCAAGGTTTTCGCCACCCTGGCGTAAGGTACACACCTGACAAAACCTACTGCGCGTCGCGCTTTGCGGCCGGCGATGCTCACCGTACTAAAGTACGGTTGCGCTTCTCGGCCACAAATCACTGCCGCTCGCTGCGGTTTTGTCAGGTGTCGTTACACTGTAGCGCCTTGTAGCAGTTCCGCCACCAGCGCTGGCAGGCTGCCCATGTCGCCAAAGACCAGCTGCGCGCCGGCCGCCTTCAGGCGCGCCTCCTGGCCGGGGGCGATATGTCCGCCGCCGATGAATCCCAAGACCGTCATGCCCGCCGCCACGGCCGCCGTCACGCCCGTGACGCTGTCCTCCAGCACCAGGCACTGGCCAGGCGGCACGCCGAAGGCGCTTGCTGCCGCCAGGTAGACGCCAGGATGCGGCTTGGCGTGGCCGACCAGGTCCGGTGTAAACACGCGGCTCTGGAACAGCGGCGCCATGCCCGTGCGTTCGAGCGACGACAGCACGCGCGCGCTGACACTGTTCGACGCCACAGCCTTGGGCAGCGGGATCGCCGCCAGCGCCTGCGCCACGCCGGGCACGGCGCGCAGTTGCGCATCGCAGGCCGCATCGACGGCATTGCCGATGGCCATGATTTCGTCGGCCGGCAATTGCGATAAACCCAATTCCTTGTAGATATCCTGCATCAGCGGCACCAGGCGCTGGCCCAGGCGCGGCTCGATCAAGCCTTGCAGGGTGACGCCCTCGGGCAGGTTCTGCAGGCGCGGCCCCAGCAATTCCAGCAGCGCCTGCAGGGCCACGGCCTCGCTGTCGACCAGCACGCCGTCGCAGTCGCTGATCAGGTGGGTAAAGCGCGGTGGGGCGGTAGCGGTATCAGGCATGAAATCTCCAGAAGTACAACAGTGGCGGAAAATGCGGCGGCCAGCCGACAAGACTGGCAGCGCAACGATCATAGGTGGAACAGGCGGACGCTGCTACGCAAAAAACGCATCAATGACGATACTTTTCTGCAAAAGACAGCCAGCGGGGTACAGCATGGCGCAATGCAGGCAACGTAGATACCAATTCAATACCACGCAATACCAGTGATTATCGCCGATTTTTGAAATTGCTGCGTCCGCCTTGAAATCCGGGGAGGTCCGGTGGCGGCGCCGGGATGCGAACCCGTCCCGGCGCCGATGGATTATTTCAGCCAGCCACGGTGGCGGAAGTACAGGAAGGGCGCGATGGCGCTGGTGATCATCAGGCCCCAGGCCCACGGATAGCCGAACGACCATTCCAGTTCCGGCATCAGCTTGAAGTTCATGCCGTACACGCTGGCGATCAGGGTCGGCGGCAGGAAGGCCACGCTGGCCACCGAGAAGATCTTGATGATCTTGTTCTGGTTGATGTTGATGAAGCCGACGGTGGCGTCCATCAGGAAGTTGATCTTGTCGAAAAGGAAAGATGTGTGACCATCGAGCGATTCGATGTCGCGCAAGATCTGTCGCGCTTCCTCGAACTGCTCGGAATTGAGCAAGCGGCCACGCATCAGAAAGCTCACGGCGCGGCGCGTATCCATCATGTTGCGGCGGATACGGCCGTTCAAATCTTCCTCGTGGGCAATCGCGTTCAGCGCTTCGGCCGCGTGCGCATCGGTAAATTCCTTTTGCAGCACGCGCGTGCTGACTTCTTCCAGGTTCTGGTAGATGCCTTCAAGCACATCGGCCGAATATTCGGCATCGGTGGCGTACAGGTCCAGCAGCACGTCCATGTAGTCGGCAATCGATCCTGGCCGCGAGCGGGCGCGCATGCGCACCAGGCGGAACACGGGCAGGTCGTCCGTATGCATGGAAAACAAAATCTTGCGGGCAAGAATGAACGCCACGGTGATGACGCGCGACGGCCCGTCGTCTTCTTCGCGCAAAAAATCCGTGCGCAGATGCAAGTCGCCGTTTTCCGCTTCGTAATAGCGGGCCGACGCTTCGATATCCTTGACTTCGTCTTCGCCCGGCAGGGTCACGTTGTAGATGGCCTTGACCCAGGCCCGTTCGTCATCGGTGGGGTCGGTCAGGTCGACCCAGACCGGTTCGGCGTTTTCGAGGTCTGCGCGGCTGTCGATCGGCACCTGGTTGAGCCGGCCATTCTGTAATACAAAAACATTGATCATGCGCGCTCTCAGCCGGATGTTAGGTTATCGTGATGTGCTGGCGCTGGCGCCAAAAATGAAAACAGCGCAAGTGTACCCGCAAAGCCCTTTTCACGACCACCCCTCGCCACCGCTTTTTCACGGAAATTGTGTGTCGCTGCACCAAGGGGATCGATTAAGATGCCACATCGCAATAGTGCAAATTAGACATGCTTAATCTTATGCAAAGCAGCACCCGCTGGCGTCAAGGCAGTTCGGCCGCCCCCATGCGGCGCAGGATGACACTGGTGCGCCGGTTCAGGTAACCCGTATCGCGGTGACGGTCGTAAAAACGGGGATTCGGCAGCATCACGGCCAGTTTCGCCGCCTGCGCCGTGCTCAGGCTTGCCGCGCTCACATGGTAATAGTGGCGGGCGGCCGCCTCGGCGCCGAAGATGCCCGTGCCAAATTCCACCACATTCAGGTAAATCTCGAAAATGCGCTGCTTCTCCATCAGGCTTTCCAGCATGTAGGTAATGATCAGTTCCTGGCCCTTGCGCACATAACTGCGCGAACCGGACAGGAACAGATTCTTCGCCAGTTGCTGCGTGATGGTGGAACCACCGGCCACGACCTTCTGCTTTTTGCTGTTTTTTTCATATGCCTTTTGCAAGGCCTCCCAGTCCACGCCTTCGTGCTCGGAAAAATTCGCGTCTTCCGAGGCGATGATGGCCCGCTTTAAATTATTCGAAATGCGGTTGTACGGCACCCACATCTGCTGGATGGCGGCATTGGGATTCTTGTCTTGCAAGACGGATAACTGCTCGCGCATGAAGGCCGTACTGGATGGGTTATGGTCGACCCACCACCAGATTTGCAGGAAGAAATACAGTTGTACGACGATAAACGCCAGCACGGGCACGATGAACAGCCACTTGATCCAGCCGTAGCGGCCGCCGCTGCCGCCCTTGCGTTGTCCCTTCTTGCCGCCGCTCACAGGCTGCCCCGCAATTGCGCCAGCAGGTCCCGCGTCTGCGGCCGCACGCCGCGCCACACGTAAAACGCTTCGGCCGCCTGCTCCACCAGCATGCCCAGGCCGTCGCGCACCTGCGCGCCATGTTGGGCGGCAAAGTCCATGAAGACGGTGGGCTGGGCGCCATACATCATGTCCAGCGCCAGGGTGCGGCGGCCGAAGATACCGGGCGGCACAGGCGGCAAGTCGCCCGCCAGGCTGGCCGAGGTGGCGTTGATGACGATATCGAAAACGCCGTCGGGTTGCGTGAAGCCGCCGGCGCGCAGCTGCTCCGGGTGACTCAGCGCATCGGCAAACTGCGCCACCAGCGCCTCGGCCGTGGCCACGGTGCGGTTGGCAATGACGATTTCCTGCGGCCCCTGCTCCAGCAAGGGCAGGATCACGCCGCGCGCCGCGCCGCCCGCCCCCAGCAACAGGACGCGCTTGCCGGCGACGGCGACAGCCGCGTTGCGCACGATGTCCGCCACCAGGCCGGCGCCATCGGTATTATCGCCAAGAATGGTGTCTCCATCAAAACGCAGGGTATTGACGGCGCCGGCGGCCCTAGCCCGCGGCGTCAGGACGGTGGCCAGCGCGCACGCATCGAGTTTGAAGGGCACCGTCACGTTCGCGCCCTTGCCGCCTTCGGCCGCAAAGCTGCGGGCCGCCAGCGCAAAACCGTCGAGCGGCGCCAGCCGGCGTTCATAGACAATGGGCTCGCCCGTTTGCAGGGCGAACGCGGCGTGTATCAAGGGTGACTTGCTGTGGGCAATGGGATTGCCAAATACACAATATTGATCAGGATTAATATTTTGCTTGCTCAATTGCTGCCGCCAGTCAGGTTAGCTTCCATTTTTTCTTCGCGGGTAAACTTGAAACGGGTGATGACGACCCACAGGTCATCCTTGTCGCTCGACAACATATTCGGTGGAAAACGGCCAAACGGCGCCGCGCGGCGCACGATGGCCAGGGCAGCCGCATCCAGCGCGGGATTGCCGGAGCTGCGCTCGACGCGGGCGCCGCCCTCTTTCTGGTAAATCGTGCCATCCTGGAAAATCGGAATGTACACGACCAGCTCGCCATACATCTTGCGGCCATTCTTTTGCGGAAAATTCAGCGTGCCGATTTCCTCGATGCGCTTTTGCAGGGTCTTGTAATACATGGCATAGCCGACTTCCTGTGTGCTGGGCGTAATGAAAGTCTTGCGCGGACGCTTGTTCTGATCTTCCACGGTCTGGCTGATCTCGGCCGCCATGCGCGCGATGGCCTTGCTGCTTTCCATCAGGTCCGAACCGCTGGCCAGGGGATTGGGCTTGTCCTTTTCCGTGACGGGCGCGGCACTGTAAGGCGTCGGTTTGGCCGCCTGCGTCAGCAACTCCTGCTGTTTCTGTTCGAGTTCGGCGATGCGCCGGGCGCTGGCCTTGACGCTCTCGCCCTCTTCCACCTTGCGCATGTCGGGCAAGGGAGATTTGGCGCGACCCTTGTCGGCCTGGCCACCGCCATCGAGGCTGGCTTGCGCCAGCGCGTCAGCCTTCAGCGGCTTGTTCGCATGCTTGGCATTGACGAGGATCACTTCCAGGCCCGGATCCGTGGCCACGGCCCGATGCGGGGCCGGGGCGACAAAATGCATCGCCAGCAAGGCGCCGTGCGCCAGCAGCGATACCGCCACGGCGATCATCAGGAAACGATTCTCTCGGAAAGACTTCACGCGCAACCCAGTTCGCAACAAGCACAAGATACAAGATGGCTGAATTCTACGTCAAAGGGCGGCGCTGGAAACAGTTTTAGTCCCGTTTTTCGCGCCGCCCCGCGGCCTTACTTGACCTCGGGCTCGCTGACCACGTCTTCGCTGGCCAGTTCCGCCACTTCCGCGTCGGCGTCGCTGACCTGGTTCGCCGCTTGCGGCGACGCTTCGGCCGCGACTTCTCCCTCGTCGGCGCCTTCGTCGCCCGCGTCTTCCTCGTAATCGAGCTCGGCGTCGGCCGCCACGTCGGGCACGGCGGCGATTTCCAGCAGGCGCGCTTCAATGCTCAGGTCGACTTCATCCCAGCGCAGCAAGTCCAGTTTCACCTGGGCGCCGCGCGCCACCGATGGCATGCCCGGCAGCTTGATGACCAGCGGAATGTCGACCAGGCGCAGGATTTCATCTTTCAGCACGACAGCATCGACCTGGCGCGCGTTTTCCTGATGCAGCCAGCGCAGGCACCAGTAGCGTTCCATGTTCGACTGGAAATCGCCATACGCGGCATAGGCGGCGTCGAACGCCGAGACGATGGCGAACAGGTTCGCGTCGCGCGGCTTGAACGGGGCCACCAGGGGCGCCGTCACGCCATGCTCGGCGCAGGCGATGATTTGCCACTGGTTGACCAGGTCCGTATAGCGGCGCAGGGGCGAGGTGCTCCATGCGTACTGATCCACGCCCAGGCCCTGGTGCGGCGCCGCATGGGTAACCATGCGCACCTGCATCTTTGCCGCCCAGCTATTGCCGCTGCCGCCGCCCTGGCTGCGGTAGATGCCGGGCACGCCGTGGTCGTGCAGCATCTTGCCCCAGGTACTGTTGGCAAAAATCATCAATTCGGCGACGATCTTGTCGAGTGGCGCGCCACGCTTGCGGCGCGCCACGGTAACGATGTCGTTTTCCACATAGAAGTTGAAATCGACGCGGTTGTTCTGTTCCGGCTTCAAGCCAAACGCTTCGCGCTTCTTCATGCGGCCCTGCTCCAGCTGCTGCGCCCATTGCCACAGGATGGCGAAGTCGGCCTTGTGCGGGTATTCTCCCTCGCCGCTGGCAAGGGTTTCCTCGTTGACCAGGTCATCGAGCTGGTTATGGCGCAAATTGCTGGCGATCGGCACCAGTTCGGCGCGCGTCTGCGTACTGACTACCGCCCAGTCCGCTTTCGGGTCCAGGGTGGCGTACAGCGACAGGGCCGGGCACGTCGTGCCTTCGGCCAGCGTGAAAGCATTGACGATTTCGTCCGGCAGCATGGTGATCTTGTCGCCCGGCATGTAGACGGTGGACATGCGCTGGCGCGCCATCTTGTCGATCACGTCTTCCGGACGGATGCCCAGGCCCGGCGCGGCGATGTGAATACCCACTTTCACGGTGCCGTCCGGCAGCGGCTGCACGGAGAAGGCATCGTCGATCTCGGTGGTGGTCACGTCGTCGATCGAGAAAGCGGCCACGTCGGCGAGCGGCAGCTTGGCTGTCACGGACGGTACGGGCACGTTGGGGAAGCCGGCGCCCTTGGGGAAATTCTCGAAGAGGAATTTCGACAGGTGCAAATCTTTCGGTGAAGCAATACCACCGACGGCCAGCATCAGGCGCGCCGGCGACGTGTGCAATTCCGTGCACGCCGCTTCCAGCGCCTTGTATTCGATGGTGTTCTTGTCCGGCTTGAACAGCAGTTGCAGCACCATGGGCTGCATCGAGGCGGGCAAGCGGTTCTGTTTCAGCTCGTCCACATAGCCTGCCTGCACCAGCGCCTGCTGCTTCTTCTTTTCGATGCCAGCCAGGGCCGCCTTCAGCGACGCTTCCGGCGCCGCCTTGTAGCGGCCGCGGCCCTTCTTGTAGAAATACACGGGCGCCGAATGCAGGGAGAGGATCAGTCCGGCAGCCTCGGCAGGCAGCGGCGCATGGCCGAAATACTCGGCGCCCAGTTCGGCAAAGCCGAATTCGTCTTCGCCCGCCACTTCCCACAGGAAATCGAGATCGATCTCGGCGGCAATGCTCTTGGCCTGCTCCAGCAGCTCGGCCGGGGCCGGCTTTTCATACTGCAGCAGCACATCCTTGATCTTGACCTTGGTGCGCTTGCCGCTGGCCATCTCGACCTGGTAAGCCTCGCCCGCTTGCGACAGGACCGTGCCGACCTTGAAATCGCCGGATTCTTCAAAAAATAGATTCATTGTTATGCTTTGTTTATTAATGTGTCGGTTGCAACGGTGCGAGTGAGCTCAAACACCGCCGGCAGAAATACTTCCGTTACCAGCAGCAATCCTTGATGGCGCTGATACAGGCAGCGCCTGGCAAAAAACAGCGCCTTGTCACTGGTGCGCGTCCCCTCCAGCGCCAGCGCCGCCTGCGCCCGCTGCACCAGCGGGTGCCCGGCGCGCAAGCGGGCAAACTCCAGTGGACCGCGGCGCACCATGCGGTCGCCGAACAGGGTCGTGCCCAGCGAGCGTTCGCCCAGCGCGGAAAACAGGGGCCAGTCCGTGGCCGTCGCCTGCATGGGCACGACGGTATGGCCAAACACGGCCGGCCTATTATCACACCGCAGCAGCACTTCGCGCTCCCACACCCGGCCCGGACGGTGCAGGCCGATGCTGGCCGCCTCGTCGCTCAGGCAACGCGCAGTTTCCTGATGCAAACATTGCACGCGAAAGGCCCGGCTATGCGCTTTCAGCTTGGCCGTCAGCGAACCGCCGCCCGTCAGCCAGTGACGCAAGGCGGGCGGCGCATTGACGGCGTTGACGTGCGCATGCCACTGCGCCTGCCGCAGCGAACCCGGCCTCACCGGCACGGGTCCGTACTGATGCCGCAAAATTCGAGCACGGGCGCCACATAATCGGCAAATTCGCTGATGCCGTGATCGCTGCCCTCGATGACGAGCTGGCGCGCGCCCTGATAATGCGCCACCATGTCGCGGTAGTCGAGCACTTCATCGCCGGTGGCGGCGATCAGGAAGTAACGTTGTGGGTGAGTAATTTTCTCTACGGCAAAGGCAGCCAGTTCGTCCATATACTCGCGCTTGAACTCGAATGGCTTGTCGGAATGGAACTCGGTCGTCACGCCCACATGCTGTTCCAGGTCGATCAGGGGCACGATGGCGGGATTGAGCAATATGGCGCGACAACCAAGCTGCTCGGCCAGCCAGGTGGCGTAATAGCCGCCCAGCGAGGAGCCGATGATCGTCAAGTCGGCTCGCGCCACGTCTTTCACTAATGCCAGGGCCAGCTCGATGGCCAGCTTCGGCGAGGCCGGCAATTGCGGGCACAGCCACTGCGCCTCGCGGCCCAGCGCCTGCATCTGCCCAGCCAGCAGGCGCGACTTCATCGACAGCGGCGACGAGCGGAATCCATGCAGGTACAGAATCATCGGCCCAGCGCCTCCAGCAATTTCTGGTGCACGCCGCCAAAGCCGCCATTGCTCATGACCACGATCTGGTCGCCGGGACGGGCCCCAGCGGCCACGGCGGCTACCAGCACGTCGATTTCTTCATACGCGCTGGCAATCTTGCCCAGCGGTGCCAGCGCCTCGCCCAGGCTCCAGCCCAGCGCGGCCTGGCTGCCGTAACCGAAGACCAGGTCCGCGTCCTTCAGGCTGCCCGGCAGCGCATCTTTCATGGCGCCCAGCTTCATGGTGTTCGAACGCGGCTCCAGCACGGCCAGGATGCGGCCCGTCTTGCCTATCTTCTGGCGCAAGCCGCCGACGGTGGTGGCAATGGCTGTCGGGTGGTGGGCAAAATCGTCGTACACGGTAATGTTGTTGACGACGCCGCGCACTTCCATGCGGCGCTTGACGCTCTCGAACGTAGCCAGCGAGGCGCACGCCTGGGCGATCGCCACGCCCACATGGCGCGCGGCGGCGATGGCGGCCAGCGCATTGCTGCGGTTGTGCTTGCCCGTGAGAGCCCACGCCACATGACCTTCCTGCTTGCCATTGAACAAGACATCGAAACTGCCGTCGGCCTGCTCTTGCAATTGCCAGTTGGCATCTTGTCCAAAGCTTTCCTTTTCGCTCCAGCAGCCGCGCGCCAGCACGCGCTGCAGCGAGGCTTCGTCGCCGTTGAAGACGAGCCGGCCGATGCCTGGCACCGTGCGCACCAGGTGGTGAAATTGCGTCTCGATGGCATGCAGATCGGGGAAAATGTCGGCGTGATCGTATTCGAGGTTATTCATGACGGCCGTCTTCGCGTGGTAGTGCACGAACTTGCTGCGCTTGTCGAAGAAGGCCGTGTCATATTCGTCCGCTTCGATGACGAAGAAGTCCGAATCGGCGCTTTTACCGTCGATTTTGCCGCTCAAGCGGGCGGAAATGCCGAAATTCATCGGCACGCCGCCGATCAGGAAGCCCGGCGCGTAGCCCGCGTCTTCGAGTATCCAGGCCAGCATGGCGGATGTTGTCGTCTTGCCATGCGTGCCGGCCACGGCCAGCACCCATTTGTTGCGTAATATATGTTCGCCGATCCACTGCGGGCCGGATACATACGGCAGGCTGCGGTTGAGGATTTCTTCCACCAGCGGATTGCCGCGCGACACCACATTGCCAATCACATACAAATCCGGGTTCAGCTTGGTTTGTTCGGGATCAAAGCCCTGGATCAGTTCGATTCCCTGCGATTCCAGCTGGGTGCTCATCGGCGGATAGACGTTGGCATCGCAACCGGTGACTTTATGGCCGGCTTCCTTGGCCAGGACGGCCAGGCCGCCCATGAAGGTACCGCAAATGCCGAGGATATGAATATGCATGTGATCAGTGCGAAAGGTGCGCGTTCAAGGTGTACAAGGTACACATGAAGGTGCACGGTTAAAAAATAAGTGGGGCAATTAAAATGGGCAAGTATGGGATTTTACCTGACGCCATGGTTTTTTCCGCTTCGGAGTATCATCTCGCTCATGACGACTGATGCATTTGACGATAGCGCGCTGGTGCGCCTGGAAATCGCCGCCGCCGCCGCGCGCCTCGTGGCGCAGGACGGCGCCGACTATGGCAGCGCCAAGCGCAAGGCGGCGCGGCAGGTTCTGGGCGACGCGCCGAACCGGCCCAACATCCTTCCTGACAACGACATGATCGAAGAACAGGTGCGGCAATACAATGCCCTGTTCCTGGCCGACAGCCAGCCGGCGCGCCTGTTCCAGCTGCGCACGATAGCCTTGCAGGTGATGGAAGCGTTGCAACAATTTCATCCCCTGCTCAGCGGCCCCGTCCTCAACGGCACGGCCGGGCCCCATGATGAGATCTATTTGCAGCTGTTTGCCGAGAGCGCCAAGGAAATCCACATCTTTCTGCTGAATAAAAATGTCGCGCTCGACATGTCGGAAAGCCCCCATTTCAAGGGAGCGCGTTATGATGCGGTCGAGACAGCCAGTTTCTTGTGGAAAAACGAAGGCGTGCACGCGGCCATGTATGAACTCGACGACATGCGCGGCGCGCTGAAAGCCAAGGCCGACGGCAAGGTGTTGCGCACCGATATCGCCGGGCTGCGCAGCCTGCTGGCCGCCAGCCTCGCCGATGGCGCGCCGGCTGCCGACTAACATTGATATAGATAAAGTTATGACAAAAAAGAATTGGATAGCCTGTGCCATCGTTGCCCTGATGTTCGGCGGCATGGGCGCCTACGTGGGCATGCATAAAGAGAAAGAAAAAGCAGGCCCCCTGACAACGACCATCGCGCCGGGCGCGACGGGGCCGGTGAATGAACTGTATGCACTGTCGCTGCCGGACGCGGCCGGTACCACGCAAGCCTTGTCACAATGGAAAGGCAAGAACCTGCTGGTCAATTTCTGGGCGCCGTGGTGCCCGCCATGCGTGGAAGAAATGCCGGAATTATCCGAGGTGCAAGGCCACTATGCGGCGAAAAACCTGCAGGTGATCGGCATCGGCATCGATTCGGCCAGCAATATTGCCACCTTTGCCAGCAAGTTCAAGATTGCTTATCCCGTCTACGTCTCCGGCATGAGCGGCACCGACCTGTCGCGCCATTTTGGCAACGCCACGGGCGGCTTGCCCTTCACGGTGCTGATCGGCGCCGATGGCGAAGTGAAAAAGACCTATCTGGGACGCTTGAAATTTGATCAGTTGCGCGCCGACCTGGACAATTTGTAAATTCGGAGCGTGCTTTTTTCTCTTGCCAATGCGTATCTTTGGCGGCAAAATGCGGAACTTTCGCTAAAACGGTCTTCCATACATGGCAAAAAACCTCCTTCTGCTCAACGGCCCCAACCTGAATTTGCTGGGGACGCGCGAGCCTGAGGTCTACGGCGCCAGCACCTTGGCCGATATCGAACAGGCAGCAGTGGCGCAAGCCATGGCGGCCGGCGCCAGCCTGGCTTGCTTTCAAAGCAACCATGAAGGCGCGCTGATCGACCGCATCCATGCCGCGCGAGCGGAAGGGATCGATGCCATCGTCATCAATCCGGGCGGCCTGACCCATACCAGCGTCGCCTTGCGCGATGCGCTGGCCGGGGTGGCCATTCCGTTTGTGGAAGTCCATATCTCGAATATTTATCAACGCGAAACGTTTCGACATCACTCATTTCTCAGCGCGATCGCGCAGGGGACGATCTGCGGCCTGGGTATCGAAGGATATCGGTTTGCCATCGACTTTGCGCTTAAAAAACGTTAATCTACGCGATCTGCACGCATTTAGCGCGGCGATAGGTTCTGGACATCACCGCATCACTCATAAAACAAACTACATTCCTAGGGGTTTTACATGGATCTACGAAAACTCAAGACCTTGATCGACCTGGTCGCCGAATCGGATATCGCAGAGCTGGAAGTTACCGAAGGCGAAAGCAAGGTTCGCATCGTCAAATCGTCGGCCATGCCGCAAAACCAGATGGTCATGATGCAGCCGCAAGGCATGCAAGCCCAATACCAGCCAGCCGCGCCAGCCGCCGCCCCCGCTGCGGCACCTGCCGTCGTGGTCGCCGCCGAGCCAACGGGCTATGTGGTCAAGTCGCCGATGGTCGGCACCTTCTACCGTTCCTCCGCTCCTGGCAGCGCCGCGTACGTCGAAGTCGGTTCCACCGTCAAGGAAGGCGATACCCTGTGCATCATCGAAGCGATGAAGCTGCTCAATGAAATCGACTCGGACAAAGCCGGTGTCGTGACCCAGATTCTGGTCGAAAACGGCCAACCGGTCGAATTCGGTCAACCCTTGTTTGTGATCGGCTAAAAACCAGTCCACACGGCCGGCAACGGCCGTTTGCAGTTTTAGCCCCTCACACTTGTTGTTTCGCCGGCTCGCCGGCTCTCACAGACATACGCGAACCTACCATGTTTGAAAAAATCCTGATTGCCAACCGTGGTGAAATTGCCCTCCGTATTCAGCGCGCCTGCCGCGAAATGGGCATTAAAACGGTTGTAGTCCACTCCGAAGCCGACAAGGACGCAAAATACGTCAAGCTGGCCGATGAGTCCGTTTGTATCGGGCCGGCACAGTCCGCCCTGAGCTACCTGAACATGCCCGCCATCATCAGCGCCGCTGAAGTGACGGATGCACAAGCAATTCACCCAGGCTATGGTTTCCTGTCGGAAAATGCCGACTTCGCCGAACGCGTCGAGAAATCGGGCTTCGTCTTCATCGGTCCCCGTTCCGAATCGATCCGTTTGATGGGCGACAAAGTGTCGGCCAAGCAAACCATGATCAAGGCTGGCGTCCCATGCGTCCCCGGTTCGGAAGGCGCGTTGCCGGACGATCCGAAAGCGATCGTGCAAATTGCCCGCAAGATCGGCTATCCGGTCATCATCAAGGCCGCCGGCGGCGGTGGCGGACGCGGCATGCGCGTCGTGCACACGGAAGCTGCCCTGATCAACGCCGTGGCGATGACCAAGACGGAAGCCGGTACGGCGTTCGGCAACCCTGAAGTGTATATGGAGAAGTACCTGGAAAATCCGCGCCACGTGGAAATCCAGATCCTTGCCGACGAACACAAGAACGCCGTCTGGCTGGGCGAGCGCGACTGCTCCATGCAGCGCCGCCACCAGAAGGTGATCGAAGAAGCACCGGCGCCGGGCATCCCGCGCAAGCTCATCGAGAAAATCGGCGACCGTTGCGCCGAGGCCTGCCGCAAGATCGGCTACCGCGGCGCCGGCACGTTTGAATTCCTGTACGAAAATGGCGAGTTCTATTTCATTGAAATGAATACCCGCGTGCAAGTGGAACATCCGGTCACCGAAATGATCACCGGTATTGATATCGTGCAAGAACAGATCCGCATTGCCGCCGGCGAAAAACTGCGTTATCGCCAGCGCGACGTCATGCTGTCGGGCCACGCCGTCGAGTGCCGCATCAATGCGGAAGATCCGTTCAAATTTACGCCATCGCCGGGCAAGATCGTGTCGTGGCACGCACCAGGCGGTCCTGGCATCCGCGTCGATTCGCACGCCTACGCCGGTTACTACGTGCCGCCGCACTACGACTCGATGATCGGCAAAGTGATCGCTTACGGCGCCACGCGCGAGCAAGCGATCCGCCGCATGCAGATCGCCCTGTCCGAAATGGTGGTTGAAGGCATCAACACGAATATCGCCCTGCACCGCGAGCTGATGATCGATGCGCGCTTCATCGAAGGCGGCACCAACATTCACTATCTGGAACAGAAACTGGCCGACATGCCGGACCTGGGCAAGAACCTCAATGGCGGCAGCCCCAGCATCGCCAAGAAATCCGAAATCAAGGCGGGCGCATGAGCTGGACGGAAATCGTCATCGAAATCGCCCGTGACAACGCCGAGGCCATGTCCGACGCGCTGATGGAAGCGGGCGCCCTGTCGGTGTCGGTGGAAGACGCCGATGAAGGCACGGAAGCCGAGCAGCCGTTGTTTGGCGAACCGGGCATGGAACCGAAGGAAGCGGCGTGGGAACGCAGCCGCGTGGTGGCGCTGACGGACGTCGACGCCGACCAGGCCGCCATCGTGGCTGCTGCCGCGCAAGCGGTCGGCATGGCGCAGGCACCGGCATTTACCGTGCGCCCCGTGGAAGAGCAGGACTGGGTGCGTCTGACCCAGTCGCAATTCGCGCCGATTCACATCGGCAAGAATATCTGGGTCGTGCCCAGCTGGCACGAGGCACCGGACCCAAGCGGTCTGATCCTGGAACTGGACCCGGGCCTGGCCTTCGGCACGGGCAGCCATCCGACCACGCGCCTGTGCATGGAATGGCTGGAAGCCCATCCCGCCCCAGGCAAGACCGTGCTCGACTACGGTTGCGGTTCCGGCATCCTGGCCATGGTGGCCAAGAAACTCGGTGCGCAAACGGTGGCGGGCGTCGATATCGACCCGCAGGCGATCGAATCGGCGCGCGACAATGCCGAGCGCAACCAGTGCGACATCGAATATTTCTTGCCAGACACGTTTGCCACCTCGGCACACGCCACGGCCAAGTTTGATATCGTCGTCGCCAACATCCTGTCGAGCCCCTTGAAACTGATGGCGCCGATGCTGTCGGGCCGTGTCGCCGACGGCGGCGCCCTGATCCTGTCCGGCGTGCTGGCACGCCAGGCGGAAGAGGTGGCCGCCGCCTACGCACCGTTCATCCAGCTGGCTGTGTGGGCCGAGCAAGACGGCTGGGTGGCCCTGCATGGCCGCCTCGGCGCCACGCAAGCCCCTGCGCCGCGCGCGGAAGGTGCATAAGCACAGCAATGGCACTCGCCACCAAATGCCCCCATTGCAACACGATATTTCGGGTCGCTGCTGACCAGTTGAAGTTACGTGGGGGCATCGTGCGCTGTGGCACGTGCAGGGAAGTCTTTGACGGCAATGCCGCACTGGTCGATCCAGCTGCGGCATCGCCGTTTTTAACGTCCGGCCTTGGCCCTGCCGCTCCATTTTCCACCGCGTACCCGGCTGAGAACAGCCTGCCGTCCGTCACGGACGATGAACCCATTTATTCCCTCGATTTCGACACCTCGTTCGACCCGTTCGGCATCCTGCCGGAAACGGCGCAGCTCAAGGGCGACGCAGACGATAACGAACACATCGAACTGGACCTCGACGTCAGCCTGCCGGCCGAGGTACTGGCCGACGCGCCTGCCGCCGCCCCTCTCGAAGTCCCTGCAGAAATACCGGCGGAGCCGCCCGAAGCTCCCTTGCCCCAGCCGATGGCGCCGTTCAAGCGCCGCCAGGTCGATGACGCGCCCGCCTTTGCCACGTATTTGCGCGACAGCCGCCGCGAACCGGGCCTGGACGCGGACGACGCACCTGCGCTGGCGGTGCAGGAAAAAGTCAGCCTGGACAAGCCTGTGCCGCCACCCGCGCGACAGGAGCCGAGCCTGAGCGAGCCATCGTTCGCGCCGCCGCCCGCCGCCGCCGTGCCAGACCCGGCCGGGGAAACCGGCACAACAGAGGCACCGTTGCCGCCGGCAGAGGATGAACCGGCGTTTGTGACCCGGGGCCGGCGCCGCGAACAAAGCAGCAAGGCCTTGCGCGTGGCCATGGCCATCGGCTCGCTGGTGCTGCTATTCTTGCTATCAGTGCAAGTGATGACCACCTTCCGCAATCCGCTGGCGGCGCAGTTTCCACAGTGGAAGCCCACCCTGGTGGCGCTGTGCAAGCTCAGTGGCTGCCAGGTGGACTTGCCGGCGCAAATCGAGGCGCTGGCCATCGAGCAGGGGGAACTGCAAACCCTGAAGGAACAGACGTTTTCGTATGTCTCGCTGCTGCGCAACCAGAGCCGCAGCGTGCAAGCCTGGCCCAGCATCGAACTGACCCTCAACGACGGCGACGACAAGCCGGTATTGCGCCGCGTCATCGCGCCGCGCGACTACCTGCCGTCCAGCATCGACGTGACCCGGGGTTTCGCGCCGCGCTCGGAACAAACCATCAAACTGTACTTTGCATTAGACCAGCTCACGGCGTCTGGCTACCATATCGCCATCTTTTATCCTTAAAGCACACTATCATGACCAAAACATCGTTGATCTGCGGCTCGCTCGCCACCGACACCATCATGCAATTCCCGGGCCGCTTCGGCGAGTCCCTGCTGGCCGACCAATTGCACAAGGTGAACGTTTCTTTCCTCGTGCCTACCATGCGCACGGAATTTGGCGGCTGCTCGGGCAATATCGCCTACAGCCTGAAAATGCTGGGCGGCGACCCGCGCATCGTCGGCGTCATGGGGCAAGATAGCGCCGCCTACCTGGAACGCCTGCAAAAGCTGGGCATTTCCACCGCCAACATCCTGATCAAGGCCGACAGCTACAACGCGCAGTGCTTCGTCACGGCCGACGCCGACAATAACCAGATCAATGCCTTCCACCCTGGCGCCATGTCGTACGCGCATGAAAATCCGGTGGCCAATGCGGGCCCGGCCAAGGTGGCCATCATTTCGCCGGACGGCGACCAGGGCATGCTCAAGCACGCCGCCGATCTGGCCGAGCTGGGCATCCCCTTCATGTTTGATCCGGGTCAACAGTTGCCACGCTTTAATGGCGAACAGTTGATCGATTTCATCAACAAAGCCACTTATGTGTCGGCCAACGACTATGAAATGGAAATGTTGATGGAACGCACAGGCTTGACCCTGCCGGACATCGCCAGCCGCCTGCAGGCGCTCATCGTCACGCGCGGCGAGAAGGGGTCGGAAATCTATACGGACGGCAAGCGCATCGATATTCCTGTCGTGACCGCCAAGGAAGTACTGGACCCGACCGGCTGCGGCGACGCCTACCGCGCTGGCTTGCTGTTCGGCATCACCAACGACCTGGGCTGGGAAACCAGCGGCCGCCTGGCCAGCCTGCTAGGCGCCATCAAGATCGCCACCCAAGGCGCGCAAAACCATGTGTTTACACCGGCCAGCATCGCCGACCAGTTTGAAACGGCGTTCGGCTACCGCTATTAATAAGTCCGGCCTGCCTGGCACACTCGTGTCAGGCAGGCTTACTTGCCTTCCAGCAATATCTGCTGCGCCAGCTCCGGCGTCAGCGACGCTTTCGCCACTTCCAGCAATTTACGTTTATTGGTGTGTCCGTGCGTCAATGTCACGGCGCTTTTCGGTACGCCCAGCGCCTCGGCCAGGTAACGGATCAAGGCCAGGTTAGCCTTGCCTTCGACAGGCTGCGCATGCAGCTTGATCTTCAGGGCGCCGTCATGCACGCCCAGCACTTCCGTTTTCTTCGCATTCGCGGCAATCTGCACGGCCAGGCGTATGCCGCCTGGCAATGCCGAACACCAGTCTTGTTTATCGGACAACAATAATCATCCCCACCAGCACTTGCGCGATCTGCAGCACGATCAGGGCCACCAGCAGCGACAGGTCCAGGCTGCCCACCAGCGGCACCACTTTGCGTATCGGACGCAGCAGCGGCTCATTCAGGGCCCGTACGAACGGCGCCAGCGGCGCATGCGGGTTGACCCAGCTGAAGATGGCTTCGATGATCAGCAAGGCCATGAAACCGTAGAGTATCCATTGCAGGAAGCGTTGCAGCGACTTGAGCAGCACCACTCCGACGGGATAGCCGGAAATAAACAGGACCGAGCTGGCCAGCAAGACGATCAGGAAGGCGCCGATCAGGCTGGCCCAGTCATACCCGCCCACGCCAGGCACCACGCGTCGCAGGGGACGTACCAGCCAGTCGGACAATTGAAAGGTGAATTGCGCCACGGACGAAGGCGGCCGCACGCGTACCGCCTGCATCCAGAAGCGCAGCAGCAGGACGCCGCCCAACAGCGTGGCAATGGTATCAACGATCAATGTAAGTATAACGATCAGCACGACAAATTCTCCAAAAAAAAACCGCTGTGTGATTGAGTCACACAGCGGCGTGTTGCCTCATCCAGGCATCCGTCTCGTTGGGATTACGATGGGCGGGTGCTGGTTGGGAATGGCCAGGCTGCAGCCGGTGCCAACACGGTTTTTGCTACAGGTGCGATAGGTGCCGATGGTTTGGCGACAGCAGCCTTCTTCGGTGCGGCCTTTTTAGGCGCAGCCTTCTTGGCGGCTGGCTTGGCGGCAACGGCGGCTGGCGCCGCCGGCGCTGCTGCCGGGGCCGCGGCTACCGGAGCTGGCGCCACCACTGCTGGTGCTGCAGCTGGCTTGGCGGCAGGTTTCGCTGCGGCTTTCGCTGCCGGCTTGGCGGCTGGCTTGGCTGCAGGTTTCGCTGCTGGCTTCGCTGCTACCTTGGCCGCTGGCTTGGCTGCAGGTTTCGCTGCCGGCTTCGCTACAACCTTGGCGGCGGGTTTCGCTGCCGCTTTGGCTGCCGGCTTGGCCGCGACTTTCGCTGCTGGCTTGGCTGCCGCTTTGGCTGCCGGCTTCGCTGCTGCCTTGGCCGCTGGCTTGGCTGCTGCTTTCGCCGCTGGCTTCGCAGCTACCTTGGCCGCTGGCTTGGCTGCTGCTTTCGCTGCCGGCTTCGCTGCTACCTTGGCCGCAGGCTTCGCTGCAGCTTTTGCTGCTGGCTTGGCTGCTGCTTTGGCGACGACTTTTTTCGCTGCTGGCTTGGCTGCCGCTTTGGCAGCCGGTTTCGCTGCAGCTTTGGCGGCAGGTTTCGCTGCGGCTTTTTTCACTGCTGGCTTGGCTGCCGCTTTGGCTGCTGGCTTGGCGGCCGCTTTTGCTGCTGGCTTCGCTGCTGCCTTGACGGCCGGCTTCGCTGCTGCCTTGGCGACGACTTTTTTCGCTGCTGGCTTGGCTGCTGCCTTGGCGGCAGGTTTCGCTGCCGCTTTTTTCACTGCCGGCTTGGCTGCTGCCTTGGCGGCAGGTTTTGCCGCGACTTTTGCTGCTGGCTTGGCGGCCGGTTTGGCTGCCGGTTTGGCTGCAGCTTTTTTCACTGCTGGCTTGGCTGCTGCCTTGGCGACAGGTTTCGCTGCAACTTTCGCTGCCGGCTTGGCTGCCGGTTTTGCGCTGGCCTTGGCGGCAGATTTCGCTGCGGCTTTCGCTACTGGCTTGGCTGCCACTTTTGCTGCTGGCTTGGCAACCACTTTGGCTGCAGGTTTCGCTGCGGCCTTGGCGACTGGTTTGGCTGCGGCTTTCGCAGCTGGTTTAGCGGCAACCGTCTTGGCTGCGGCTGCCGGCTTCTTCGCGGCAGGAGCAGCCTTGGCGGCTGGTTTCTTTACTTCTGATTTCTTAGCGGCTGTTGCCATTTGTCTCTCCTTCATCTGAGATGAGAAATTTAAGCTACAAGATTTAAACCCGTCCGACCCACCACAGGGATAGGCCAGGCGAATTATTCATCGGCACAAACGGTCGTTTGCGCTAATGAATTCGGCACCAGCTGAACTGCTGCAACTCCTCACGTTTGCAGCACTTCAGCCATCGTCGGTGCCACCCTGCTTTATCTCGCAGCTGGTGGCAAAGTCTGAATTCGGTCATTCGTTTTCGATGCCGTGCGTTTTTTCGCTCCTCGCATCGCGCTCGCCACAACACCCATGCGTCAAATAAAAAACCGCCATGCCTGAAAAAATTCGGGCACGGCGGCAGACGAAAACGGTGTGGTTTTGTGCATATCCGTGTAAATCTGTATCCCTGTTTTGCGAGGTTTTTTCGTTACCGCGCTGGTCAAAAAACCCCGCATTCTAACGCTCGCATTTGCAATCTCATAAAGTACACGAAAACCTTGTCAATGCGCAACCGGCACGACACGTTTTCACGGGCTTTTTTGCACGATACGCGCGCTATCGCACAATCGCGCGCCAAATGCCGCCGCCAGCGTGTCCGGAAACGCTATTTTCCGCCTCCGATGCGGCCGCGCGTGAGCACTGAAAAAGCTGGCGCGGGCCTCCTCATATCGGCGCGGCCGCAGGCGCTTTTCCGGCCGTGCCGCTGATGCTTTTCGGCGCCCTCCGGCGGCGGCATTTTTCTCGGCCAGGCACAAAAAAAAAGCGCCGTCACAGTGACGGCGCTTTTGGCTTTTGAAAGCGAAGGCTTATTCCCAGTTCAGCGCACCACCCGTTTGGTACTCGGTCACGCGCGTCTCGAAGAAGTTGCGCTCTTTCTTCATGTCGATCATTTCGCTCATCCACGGGAACGGGTTTTCTTCCTGGGCGAACAGCGGCTCGATGCCGATCTGCTGCGCGCGGCGGTTGGCGATGAAGCGCAAATAGCCCTTGAACATCGGCGCGTTCAGACCCAGCACGCCGCGCGGCATGGTGTCTTCCGCGTACGCGTATTCCAGTTCCACGGCCTTCATGAACAGGTCCTTGATCTCTTCGCGGAAGGCGGCCGTCCACAGCTGCGGGTTTTCCATCTTGATCGTGTTGATCAAGTCGATGCCGAAGTTGCAGTGCATCGATTCGTCGCGCAGGATGTACTGGTACTGCTCGGCAGCGCCCATCATCTTGTTCTGGCGGCCCAGCGCCAGGATCTGCGTGAAGCCCACGTAGAAGAACAGGCCTTCCATCAGGCAGGCAAACACGATCAGGGATTTCAGCAGCTTCTGGTCGTTTTCCACCGTGCCCGTGACGAACGCCGGGTCGGTCAGGGTGTTGATGAACGGGATCAGGAATTCATCCTTGTCGCGGATCGACTTGACTTCGTTGTAGGCGTTGAAGATCTCGCCTTCGTCCAGGCCCAGCGATTCGACGATGTACTGGTAGGCGTGCGTATGGATCGCTTCCTCGAACGCCTGGCGCAGCAGGTACTGGCGGCACTCGGGCGCCGTGATATGGCGGTAGGTGCCCAGCACGATGTTGTTGGCGGCCAGCGAGTCGGCCGTCACGAAGAAGCCCAGGTTGCGCTTGACCAGGCGGCGCTCGTCGTCCGTCAGGCCGTTCGGGTTCTTCCACAGCTCGATATCGCGCTGCATGTTCACTTCCTGCGGCATCCAGTGGTTGGCGCAGCCGGCCAGGTATTTGTCCCACGCCCACTTGTACTTGAACGGCACCAGCTGGTTGACGTCCGTCTTGCCGTTGATGATGCGCTTGTCATCGGCATTCACGCGGCGCGCCACTTGCTCGGCGTTCGCTTCGGACGGCTCGGCGCCGGCCGGCAGGTTCAAATCGGTATTTCCCAGTGGCGCTTGCTGCGCCGGACGCGGCACAGCTGCCGACGTGGTTTCATCATCCCAAGACAACGACATATTCTTCTTCCTTTCCATGCCGGCTCACCGGCGTCTGCAACAGGCCCGTTGAATCGGACAATACAGACATTAACAACATTGAATCAACCCGGCCGTGCCGGGCTGACAACTAAAATCTTACTGGCAGGCTTCGCATTCTTCAAAGCCGTCATCACCGGGACGCAGGTAGCAGGCTTCGCCATCGGCGTCGTCCGCTGCAGCGGCCACCGCTGCCGCCGGCGCCACGGCGGCAGCGGCTGCCGCCACGACCGCTGCCTGGGCGCTCTGCGCGCTGGCCGACATGCCGCCGTCGACTGCCACGGCGTTCAGGGCACCCGTCTTGGAGGTCGATTTCTCCATGTGGGTAGCGGCGATGGTGCGCAGGTAGTAGGTGGTTTTCAGGCCGCGCAGCCATGCCAGCTTGTAGGTCTCGTCGAGCTTCTTGCCCGATGCGCCAGCCATGTAGATGTTCAGCGACTGTGCCTGGTCGATCCACTTCTGGCGACGCGAAGCCGCTTCCACCAGCCAGCTTGGCGACACTTCAAAGGCCGTGGCGTAGATATCGCGCAGGTCTTGCGGGATGCGGTCGATCTTCACCAGCGAGCCGTCGAAGTACTTCAGGTCGGAGATCATGACTTCATCCCACAGATCGCGCGCCTTCAGGTCGCGCACCAGGTAGCCGTTGATCTCGGTAAATTCGCCCGACAGGTTCGATTTCACGTACAGGTTCTGGAACGTCGGCTCGATACAGGCCGAAACGCCGATGATGTTCGAAATCGTCGCCGTCGGGGCGATGGCCACGCAGTTCGAGTTGCGCATGCCGAACTTGGCGATGCGTTCGCGCACCGGGGTCCAGTCCATGGCCGACGAGGAATCGACTTCCAGGTAGCCGCCGCGCTCCTCAAGCAGCAATTTGACCGAGTCCTGCGGCAGGATGCCGCGGTCCCACAGCGAACCGGCGTACGACTCATAGCGGCCGCGCTCTTCGGCCAGTTCCGTCGACGCCAGGTAGGCGTAGTAGCAGACGGCTTCCATCGAGGTGTCGGCAAACGACACGGCGGCGTCCGAGGCGAACGGCACGCGCATCATGTGCAGGCAGTCCTGGAAGCCCATGATGCCCATGCCGACCGGACGGTGGCGCATGTTCGAATTGCGCGCCTTGTCGACGGCGTAGTAATTGATGTCGATGACGTTGTCGAGCATGCGCATGGCGGTGCGGATGGTCTTGGCCAGCTTGACGTGATCGAGCTTGCCTTCCTTCATGTGCGCCGGCATGTTGACGGAACCGAGGTTGCAGACGGCGATTTCGTCAGGGCCCGTGTTCAGCGTGATTTCCGTGCACAGGTTCGAGCTGTGGACGACGCCGACGTGCGACTGCGGGCTGCGGATGTTGCACGGATCCTTGAACGTGATCCATGGGTGGCCCGTTTCAAACAGCATCGACAGCATCTTGCGCCACAGGTCCAGCGCCGCGATCTTCTTGAAGACGCGGATTTCGCCGGCGGCGGCCTTGGCTTCGTAGCCCAGGTAAGCCTGTTCAAAGGCCTTGCCGACCTTGTCATGCAGATCCGGTGTGTCCGACGGCGAGAACAGCGTCCATTCGCCTTTTTCCATGACGCGCTTCATGAACATGTCGGGAATCCAGTTCGCCGTGTTCATGTCGTGCGTGCGGCGGCGGTCGTCGCCCGTGTTCTTGCGCAGGTCGAGGAATTCCTCGATGTCCATGTGCCAGGTTTCCAGGTAGGCGCAGACGGCGCCCTTGCGCTTGCCGCCCTGGTTGACTGCCACGGCCGTGTCGTTGACCACTTTCAGGAACGGCACCACGCCTTGCGACTTGCCGTTGGTGCCCTTGATGTGGGCGCCCAGGGCGCGCACCGGCGTCCAGTCGTTGCCCAGGCCGCCGGCGAACTTGGCCAGCAGCGCGTTGTCCTTGATGGCGTCGTAGATGCCTTCCAGGTCATCGGAGACGGTGCTCAGGTAGCACGACGACAGCTGCGAGCGCAGGGTGCCCGAATTGAACAGGGTCGGGGTCGAGCTCATGAAGTCGAACGAGGACAGCAGGCTGTAGAACTCGATGGCGCGCGCTTCGCGGTCCGCCTCGTTCAGCGCCAGGCCCATGGCCACGCGCATGTAGAACGCTTGCGGCATTTCGATGCGCACGTCCTGGATGTGCAGGAAGTAGCGGTCGTACAGGGTTTGCAGGCCAATGTAGCCGAACTGCAAGTCGCGGTCGGCAACGATGGCTTTCGCCAGGCGCTCAAGGTCGAAACTGGCGAGTACCGGGTTCAGCAGCTCGGCGGCGATGCCCTTGGCGATATAGGCCGGGAAATACGTCAGGTATTCGGCGGCAGCGGCCGCTTGCGGCACTTCCTTGCCGAACACTTCCTTGCGCACCGTGTGCAGCAGGATGCGGGCCGTGACCTGGCTGTAGGCCGGGTCTTTTTCCATCAGCGCGCGCGCCGCCAGGATGGCCGACTTGTGCAGTTCTTCGACGGGCACGCCGTCGTACAGGTTTTTCACGGTTTCAGCGAGGATGGCGTCGGCATCGACGTGCTTTTCCAGGCCGGCGCAGGCGGCGTTGATCAGGTCGCGCACTTCCTGCATGTCCAGCAGGCGGCGCACGCCGTTGTCGGTGACATTCAATTGCGGTGCGGAAACTTGCGCGGCAGCGCCCTGCGCTTCCTTCTGCAGACGGCGCTCTTCCATGTGCTTGGCGCGGTACAGCACGTAGGCACGCGCCACGTCGTGCTCACCCGAACGCATCAGCGACAGCTCCACCTGGTCCTGCACGTCTTCGATGTGGAAGGTGCCGCCGCCCGGCTGGCGGCGCACCAGCGCCGCGACGACGCCAGCGGTCAGCTGTTCCACCAGTTCGCGGATACGGGCAGAGGCAGCGCCCTGGCCGCCGTTAACGGCCAAAAACGCCTTGGTCATGGCGATGGCGATCTTCGAAGGCTCAAATGCCACCACCGCACCGTTGCGGCGGATGATGCGATAGTCGCCCAAGGCCGCGCCCGTGCTCGCCACGCTATTGGCCGCGCTGGGCGCTGGCGATGCTGGCGTTGGATGGATGGAAATATCTTGAGGTGATTGCATTGAAGCTCCCGTTGTCAGCTAAAGTCAGCCTGCAGTTTTGCTGCCGCGTATGTTGTTGAATAGAACGCCCGATGGTCAGGGTTTCTTCAGGTATTTATTGCTAAATAGTAAATAATTCACAGTCAGAATTCATACAGCCAACCCGCACTGCCCGGCTGGCGTGAAACACGATCAAGGGTGATAAACCGCCAGTTCCAGTGCTTTATCAGCAATCCGGGTAGCTTTGACAATAATTATGAAAACGTCTGTGGTGGCACTACATATAGTCGTTGAATCCAAATTCCGCACTAATTGTAGTACCCATCGAAAGGCGATGCAATAGTTTTCCGGCATCGCCCCTGGTAATTTTTTGTTCTTTCTTCTACGATTTCGGTTGACTTTTCAGCGCGCCGACGGGAAGCCCAATACCCGCGAAGTAAGCGCTAACGCCGGCCGTTCGCGCAGCGCTCCCAACCAACATTCCTGGTAGCAATTCCAGTCAAAATATGGCCCCGGATCCGTCTTCCTGCCAGGCGCGATATGTTCATGTCCGCGCACATGGGCCAGCCCGTAGCGCGCCGCCAGCGCGGCCGTCAATGCCGCCAGAACATGATATTGCCGCGGCTGGAAGGGAGTAACATCCGAGCCTTCCATTTCGATACCGATGGAATATTCATTGCACTGCGGGCGTCCCTCGAACGTGGACGTGCCGGCATGCCAGGCGCGCTGGTCAGCCGAAACATATTGCAACAACGCGCCATCGCGCCGCACAAAAAAGTGCGCCGACACCTGCAAGCCACGCAGGTCGGCGAAGGAAGGATCGGCATTATAATCTACCCGGCCCGTAAACAAGTCCGACACATGCGGCCCGCCAAAATGTCCCCCGGGCAAGCTGATGTTGTGAATCACCAGCAAGTCGATTTGCGCGCCTTCCGGACGCGCATCGCAATACGGCGAGTCGTAGCGCACGGCGCCGTCGCACCAGCCGTCTTCATCTATCTTCCATGCCATCATCAAGCCAGGACTCCTGTATCATCAACTTTTGCATCCGGTAACGCAACTGGCGCGCACTGAGCCCCAGTTGCCGCGCCGCCCGTGCGCGGTGGTAGCGCTCGCGTACCAGCGCCAGCGTGATCATTTCACGCTCGGCCTGGCGCAAATACAAGGCCAGCGGCAGAAGCGGCGCCGCGTCGCGCGTCGCCATACCCGGCAGGGACAGTTGCCGCTCGACGCCCGGCAGGACCGTCTTCAAGGGCGTGACCGAGGCCGTCGCCGTGCTCGGCAAGCCCAGACCATCGAGTGCGATCACGCCATCGTCGGCAAAGGCCAGTGCCCGTTCCAGCAGGTTTTCCAGTTCGCGCACATTGCCCGGGAACGCGTAGTGGCGCAAGGCGTCCAGCACCGGCGGCGCCAGGCGCACGCTTTGCCGTGGCGCCAGGCGCGCCAGAATTGCCTCACATAATACAGGCAGATCGCCGAGCCGTTCACGCAGCGGCGGCAGGACCAGTTCAATCACATTGAGCCGGTAATACAGGTCCTGGCGAAAGGTACGCGCCGCCATGCCACGCGCCAGACCATGCTGGCTGGCGCACAGGATGCGCACATCAACGGCCTCATCGGCGCTGCCGCCGAGCTTGCGCACGCGCTGCTCCTGCAGCGCGCGCAGCAGCTTCACCTGCATGGCCAGCGGGAGGTCGTCGACCTCGTCAAGCAGCAGGCTGCCGCCGTTGGCCGCCTGGAACAGCCCTTCCCGCTCATGCAGCGCGCCCGTATACGCTCCCTGGCGGCAGCCGAAGAACTCCGCCTCCATCAGCGCCTCGGGGATGGCCGCGCAATTGACGGCAATGAACGGGAAGCGGGCGCGCTCCCCTTGCGCATGGATGGCGCGCGCCGCCAGTTCCTTGCCGCTGCCCGATTCGCCGCGGATAGCCACCGGCGCGCCGCAGCGGGCGATGCGGCCGATCTGCGCGCGCAAGGCCTGCATGGCGGCCGAGTCGCCAATCAGCTGCGGCGCAGGCGGCAAGCCCCTGGCCGCCTGCGTGCGGGCGGCCGACACAGTATGCGAATTGGACATATTCCCGGCTCCCTGCGATGGCGATATCGGATCGCTGCATGCAGATGGTACGCCTGGCGGGCGGCGGGGGGCGTTACGATACGGATGAGCAATGCAGACGCGGCGGCGAGGCCGGCGCGCCGCCCGCGCTACAGCGTGGCGTGCGCGTGGCTGCAGTAATCGTGGCCCTTGGCCTGCACGTTTTCGGAGGCCGGATAATACACGCCGCAGTGGGCGCAGCACAGCATCAGCTCAGCATCGGGCAATTCCCGCGCCCGGCCTGGCGGCGTAAACGGCTGAGACGGCGGTTGCCGCTGTGCGCGGGCGCGCTGCTGCATGCCCCGGATCTTGCTGCGGATAGCAAACAGCACCAGAAACACCAGCGCCAGCCAGAACAAAACACGTGTCATGCGAATCCTCGGTGTAAAACCACTTCCAGTACAAAACGGCTGCCGACATACGCCAGCAGCAAGGTGGCGAAACCGGCCAGGGTAAAGCTCAGGGCCGTCTTGCCGCGCCAGCCGCGGAAACGGCGTCCTGCCAGCAAGGCGGCAAACAATAGCCACGACAGCATGGTAAACACCGATTTGTGATCCCAGTTCAGGGCCTTGCCAAACAGTTGTTCGGAAAACACGATACCCGACAGCACGGTCAGGCTGAGCAAGATGAAGCCCAGGCCGATCATGCGGAACAGCAACTTTTCCATCGTCAGCAGCGCGGGCAGCTGATCGAGCGCGCTGCCGATGAAACCGCGGCTTTCGCTGCGCGTGTGCAAACGCGATTCCTGCAGCGCCATCAGCACGGCGTGGAAAGCGGCGATCGTCAAGGTGCTGTAAGCGAGCACGGCCACCGCAATGTGCCAGCCGAAGACGGCCGACTTGCCTTCCATGCTGACCTGGCTGCCGGGAAAGGCCCACGCCAGGCCGATGGCGATGACGGCGCTGGGCATGACCATGCGGCGCAGTCCATCGAGACTGAAATTGCGGTTCTCTATCCAGTAAGCACCGACCGACACCCACAGCGCGGCCGAGAGCATGGCGGAAAAGCCGAAACGCAAGGTGCCCGGCGCCATCAGGTCGAACCACAGGGTGACGGCGTGCGCCAGCCACGCGACGCCCGTCAGGCCGGCGATGAGCCTGGCGCGGGACGATGGAAGCACGGCACACGCTGCATACAGGAGGGCGGCAAGAAGAAAGAAATAGGTCTGCATATGTTAAGTTTACACCATAGCCGGCAAGCGCGATTCAAGCGACAGCCCGGGTGACAGGCATTCCGCCGCCAGCCAATGCTGCAAGCCTGCCATGATATCGCGCCTGAGGCGCAACGGGGTGGCGCACCCTCAAGATTTCCGCAATCTTTCATTGCACTCCCTGTCGCTGGCAGCGGACACGTTGCCATCCTGACTAGCCAGTCCTATAATCGTGTCCGCAAAGCAATATTTGTCCACCCTTACTTCACCGCCGATCTCGCCATGTCTTTTCGAAAACTCTCCTGGACCTGTATCCTGCTGGTCGCCTGCACTGTATTAAGCGGTTGCATGAAAGACGCGCCTTCCCAGTCCACGTACGAGGAGTATTTCCGTACCTCGATCCAGGGCTATGACTTGTACAAGGATTACTTCGACATCGCGAAGCTGGAAAAGCTGAACGGCTGGAAAGAGAATGAGCAGTACGAAATCAAGGGCTCGGCCGTGCTGCGCGCCAAGGTGGGCTACCTGGAATTGCTGGCCGATGTGGCCGACAAGCTCGAGGCGCAGGCCAGGACGGACAGCACCGTCGGCATGAGCATGGGCCTGGGGTTGATGGCGCGCGGCATGGGCGGCGAAAACAAGGTTTTCCGCGAATTCTGGGCGCAGCAGCAGGAAAAGAAAGCGATTCCCGCGCCGCTGCTGGCGCGCCAGGCGGCGATGACGGCCGAGCGTTTCGAGAACCTGCTGCAATGGTCGGACCAGCTCGTGCAAGACAACTACGGCGCCATCATCAACCGCCAGCTCAAGAAGGGCGATGAACTGACGCGCATCTATACCCTGAGCTTCCGGCAGACGGAGAAGGGCTGGATGGGTTTTAACGCCCGCTAAGGCCGTCTCCCCATCAAAAAACCTCCGCACCATTGCTGGCGCGGAGGTTTTTTTAATGGTTGCTTGATTTACTTCACATTCAGGCTCTTTTTCGCCTGCTCCAGCAAGTCCGTCTTGACCCAGTCCTTGGCCACGGGCGGTTTCGTCATGCGTCCCACGCCCGTTTTCACCATCACATCGGTGGTCACCTGGATATGCTCGGGCGAGATGTCATATGAATACGGCGAATTGCTGATCGCATCGTCGAAGTCGTCCTTCGTGATCTGGCCGCGGAACACGACTTCGCGCACGTATTTTTCCGCCGTCGCCTTGCTGTCGATAAAGGTTTTCGTCGCTTCGACGAAGCAGCGCATGAATTTTTCCGCCACGGGACGGCGTTCCTTGTAGAACTTCTCCGTCATCACCATGGTGCGCACGGGCTCGCCGATGGGCGTGTCGTACGGCTTTAATATTTCCACGCCGAAACCCTTGTTGATCGCCTGCGACGATTGCGGCTCCGACTGCATCATGGCGTCGATATTCTTGCCCATCAGCGCCTGGTTCAAGTCGGCGTAGGCCAGAAATACGAGCTGCACGTCCTTGCCCTTGGTTTCGGAATACGTCAGGCCCGCCTGCGCCAGCTCGGCCAGCAGCAGCACTTCCTGGATGCCGCCGCGCGTCACGCCCACGCGCTTGCCCTTGAGTTCCTTGACGCTGGCGATCTTTTGCCCCGCCCCCGCCACCAGGCGCGCGCCGCCCTTGGCAAAGCCGGCCACCACGTAGATAGGCGCGCCGCCGGCGCGGCCGGAAATGGCCGCCTCCGAGGCCGTCGCCCCCACGTCCAGCTCGCCCGCGATAATCGCCTGCATCACGTCGAGACCCTTGGCAAAGATATGCTCTTCCACCTTGATGCCGCACTTGGGGGCGATTTCCTTGATATATGACACGGCGCCGTAATGGGCAAATTTCAGGTTGCCCAGGCGCACTACTTCCTGGGCCTGGACGGCGCCCATGCCGAACGCCAGCACGAGGGCGGCGGCGATTCCGGTCTTCAAGGTTGATTTTTTCTGCATCGGGTTCTCCTGTAGTGGTGGGTATGTGCCCGCAAGGGCATAAAACACGAAACACTGCTTTTTGTTATGGGGAGATAGTACCGCGTGTTAAGTAACCCTCGGGAAATTATTGTGAATTTATGACGAACAGAACCGGATGCTGTGCAAGGCGCCCGCTGCGACGCAGTGCGAGCACTGCTAGCTGCGGGCAACACCGCACAGCGCCGGTTATGGAAGTCAGAAATCACAATAATTTATTGGGGGTTACTTAAAGCCAGGGGCAACATTTTTTTGCCGGCAGCCACGCTGCCGGCGTTGTTGCTACTCCCTGTTATTACTGTCCCGCCAGCGCCACCACCGGATCGAGTCCCGACGCCTTGCGCGCCGGCATGAAGCCAAACACCAGTCCCGTCACCACGGCGCAGGCAAACGCGCCGCCGATGGCGCTGAGCGAAAAGATCACGGGCACTTCCCACACAAGCAGCGCAGCGGCAAACGCCACGCCGGCCACGATGCCGGCCACGCCGCCCACCACCGACACCAGCACCGCTTCCGTGAGGAACTGGCGCAGGATGTCGCGCCGGCGCGCGCCCGTCGCCATGCGGATGCCGATTTCACGCGTGCGCTCGCGCACCGTCATCAGCATCACGTTCATGACGCCGATGCCGCCCACCACGAGCGAAACGGCCGCGATCAGGCTGAGCATCATGGTCATATTGTCCTGCGTGCGCGCTTCGGCCGCAATAGAAGCGGCCGCGTTGCTGATGCCGTAGTCGCGGATGCGGTGGCGCTCGAACATGACGGCGTCGACCGCCTTCTCGGTTTCGGCGATGCGCTTCACGTCGTCGGCCGCCAGCACGATATACGTGGGCTCGCGCTGGCCGAAGACGCGGATACCTGCCGTGGAAAACGGCAGCAGCAGCACGTCATCCTCATCCTTGTCGCCAGTCAGCGCGCCCTTCTCGCTCATTACGCCGATCACCTGGAACGGCACGTTGCCGATCAGGATATTCTGTCCCACCGGGTTGGCAATGTCAGGCATCAGCTTGTGCGCCAGGCGCCAGCCCAGTACGGCAACGGTGGCCATCTCGCGCTCGTCCTGCTGCGTGAAGAAGCCGCCATGCGCCAGCGGCCAGGTCTGGATCTGCGGCAGCGCCGCGCCCGTGCCCCGTACATAGGTTTGCACGTCGAGGTTGCCATGGCGGATTACCTTGTTGCCGGTAACGTTAGGCAACACGTGGGAAATGCCGGGCACGCCCTCAAGCGCCTCGAGGTCGGCCAGGGTGATGCTGCGCCCGGGGATGCGCGAGCTTTCGCCGATCGACGACATATATAAGAGGTTCGAGCCGAAAGCGCCCAGCTGCGCCATCACCTGCTGGCGCGTGCCCAGGCCGATGGCCAGCATGACGATCACGGAAGCGACGCCAATGATGATGCCGAGCAGGGTCAGACCCGTGCGGAAGCGGTTGATCCACAGCACGCGCCAGGCGGCGCGCGCCGCGTCGAGCAATTCCGTGCCCAGCGACGCGCCGGTATCATGAGCGGCGCGCGACATGTCCAGCGGCGGCAGGGCCGTCGACGTGGCGGGAATGGCGATGGCGCCCGTGTCCGCGATGATTTCGCCGTCGCTGATCTCGATCACCCTGCGCGCCTGGGCCGCCACCTTGCGGTCATGCGTAATGAGGATGATGGTGTGGCCCGCATCGGCCAGTTCCCCCAGCAGGGCCATGACTTCGGCGCCGCTGCTGCTGTCCAGGGCCCCCGTCGGTTCATCGGCCAGGATGATGCGCCCGCCATTCATCAGGGCGCGGGCGATCGACACGCGCTGCTGCTGCCCGCCGGACAGTTGATTCGGCCGGTGGTCGAGCCGGTCACCGAGTCCAAGGCGCTTGAGCAGCGCCTTGGAACGGGCATGGCGCGCCGCGGCCGGCATGCCCGCGTACAGGGCCGGCACCTCCACGTTCTCGCGCGCCGATTCGGTGGCGATCAGATGATACCCCTGGAAGACGAAACCGAACGCTTCGCGCCGCAGCCACGCCAGTTCATCGGGATTCAGGCTGGCCACGTCCTGCCCGGCAAAACGGTAGGAGCCGTCGCTGGGCCGGTCCAGGCAACCGAGCAAGTGCATCAGGGTCGACTTGCCGGAACCGGACGCGCCGACGATGGCGACGAATTCGCCGGCGCCGATAGCCAAGGTCAGGCCGCGCAGCACTTCCACGGCCGGCGCGCCGTCATGGCCGCCGTAGCGCTTGCGGATGCCTTGCAATTCAATCAACGGCGCCGCCGGACCCGCGTCGCCGGACGGGCCCAGCGACGCCACTTCGCTCATGGCGCTCATAGCTGGAACCTGCTGGCGCCGCCACCGGCCGGCTGCTCGCCCGTGACCAGCAATTCGCCTTCGCGCAAGCCTTGCAGCACTTCCGCGCTGAGGCGGTTGCGCACGCCCACGGTGACGGTGCGCGTGTCGACCTTGCCGTCGGCATCCATCACGCGGGCCGTGAACTGGCCAGGCGGCGCGCCGTCCTCGGTGGACGGTTTCAGGGCCGGCAGGGGCACGGCCAGCACATTATTCTTCGCGGCCGTAACAAATACCACCTGCGCCGTCATCTGCGGCATCAACTCGCCATCGGCGTTGTCGACATCGAACAGCACTGTATACAGGATCACCTTGCTGGTCGACGGCGCCAGGGCCGTGCCGGCGCTGGTGCCGCCCGGCACCGGCGGCGCGGGCAGCACCTGCCGCACCTTGCCGCTCCAGCGCCGCTGGTCGCCGCCCAGGGTGGTGAAGTACACGGGCATGTCCGCGCGCACGCGGCGCACGTCCGCTTCCGACACTTCCGTCCACACCGTCATGGCCGACAAGTCGGCAATGCGCAGGATATTCGGCGTCTGGTACGTCGCGTTCAGGGTCTGCCCCTCTTTCGCATCCAGGCCCACGACGCTGCCGCCCATCGGCGCGTAGATGCGCGTATAGCCGAGACGCGCCTCGTCGGCCTTCAGGCTGGCCTGGGTCTGGTCGATCTGCGCCTTCAGGTGGTCGATCTTGGCGGCCGCCGAGGCCAGGGTGGCTTCCGCCGTTTCCAGGTCGGCCAAAGGCGTCGAGTCGAATTTCGCCATCTGCTTCTGGCGCACGTGCTGCTGGCCCGCCAGCCGGTGCTGCGCCTGCTGGTCGGCCAGCTGCGCGCGCAAACCGGCCAGCGCTGCGCGGCCCGCATCGACCGTGGCTTGCTGCACGCTGGGGTCGATCTCGGCCAGCAGCTGGCCTTTTTCCACGGCGCTGCCGGGCTGCACGTGCAGACGCGTGATCTGGCCCGACACCTGCGCGCCCACGTCGACATAGGTTTGCGGCTGCAGGGTGCCGATGGCCGTGACGCTCGCTTCGATATTGCCGCGCTTGACGGGCGCCGTGTCGAACACGGTGGCCGGGCCGCGCGTGGCCCATAGAACGCCGGCGCCAAACAGCGCCAGCAAGACCGCGCCGCCCAGGATGCGGGCGCGGCGGGAAGGCAGGCGGGCCGCCATCAGGAAGCCACTTTCAATACATTCAAAACATCAAACGGTGTCGCCAGGCGTAAAAAGTGCATCAGTCTATCCTTGAAAATGGCAGTCAACATTACTGCAGGAACGTCACAAGACCTGCCAGCGCGGCGACGGCTGCCAGCAGGGAACTACGAAACAGCAAGCGGGGCGCATACGGCAGCAACAGGGCCACCAGCAGCGCGCCGGCAGAAATAAAACCCAGCCAGGCGACCACGCCGACGGTGGCGCTCCAGCCGGCCACGCAGGGCCAGATGGCCAGCGCCAGCAGCAACGCACCGGCCAGCTGCAGCGCGCGCCGCACGTTCGGCGCCGCGTCGCGCCCCCATACCTGGCCGTGATGACGGTCCATGGCCAGCGAGAGGCTGGCCATGCCCGCATACGACAGACCCAGCGCGCAAAGGATGGTGTTGATCATGACTGTCCTTCCGTATTGACCTGCAGGCTGGCCACTGGCGCTGCCCTGGCGGCGGCCTTTTTCACCGGTTTTTCCTTGCGCTTGTGGACTTTCCACGCGCCCCAGACGGCCAGCAGGCCGAAGGCCATGCTGCCCAGTTCCACGCCGGCGCTTTCCCAGTCGCCGCGCGCGACCTGTGCCATCAGGTTGTCGCCCGTGCTCAGCACATTGAGGACGGGCAGCAACAGGCACAGGGCGGCCAGCAGGCACAGTTGCTCGATCCACGCGCGCTTTTCCGCGCGCAGGCAGGCGTGCACAAGCATCAAAAACCAGACGCCGAAGAAGGCGCGCACTTCCCAGCCGGCGCGCTGCTCGATGCCGACGGGGATCAGGCGGTTGGCCCACAGGAAGCCCACGCAGGCGATGGCCAGGCCGGCGATGGCCGCCACGTTCAGGCATTCGATGACGCGGTACACGCGCTGCGTATAGGCGCCGAACTCGCCGCCCGACTTCTGGCGGCGCTTGAGCATGAACAAAATGGCGCCCGTGCCCATCATGACCGTGCCGGCCAGACCGCAAAAGAAGTACAGCCAGCGCATGGGCGTGCCGCCAAAACCCACCATGTGCAGGTTCGACATGACGGAGCGCGTCAGGCCTGCGCCGCCCGTGTCCGACTCGCCAGGACGGCGCAAGGCGGTCTGCTCGCCCGTGGCCAGCGCATAGCAGGCCCTGCCCGTGTTGGCGCTGATGCGCTCCATCGTATCCGTTTCTTCATTCCAGCCGTACATGCAGACGCGCATGGAGGCGTCGTTCGGATTGTCCAGCACCACGGCGCGGATTTCCTGGCCGATGGCCTGCTCGGCGCGCAGCGCGAACGATTCCAGCGCGGGAATGGCCAGCGGCTGGCCCGTCTTCACAGGTTTGCCCGCATCGTTCCAGTCTGCCAGGAAGGCTTTCTTTGGATTGTCCATGCCGTACTGCGCCGCCACGGGCGCCGGCACATAGTCGTCGCTGTAGAACGCCAGGCCCGTGTAGGCGATCATGAACTGGAACGGCAAGGTCAGCACGGCCACCGCGTTGTGCGCATCGAGCCAAGAGCGCTGCCCTTTTGCCGGGCGGAAGGTGAAGAAATCCTTGAAGATGCGCTTGTGCGTGATGACGCCGCTCACCAGCGCCACCAGCATGATCATGGTGGTGATGCCGACGATCCATACGCCGATGCGGCCCGCGTGCAGCTCATAGTGGAAATCGACGAAATGGTGACCGCCGATGGTTTCGCGCTCCGTTGCTTCGCGCGCATGTTCGATGACGGCGCCCGTCAGCGGATCGAGGTCCGCCGAGCCATAGCCGCCGCTGGGCTGGAACCAGTAGGCGGACAGGCCGTGGCCGGGACGCTGCACGGGCCAGATTTCCCACATGTCCGCCTTCGGGTGCTCCTTCGCCATGAAGTCGAGCGCCAGCTCCAGGCGGTGCGCGCGGTCCGTGACCTTCGGCAGCGGCGGATCGTTCGCATGCGCCGCCTCTTCCAACGCGTGTTCGGGCGTCATCCAGTGGCCGATCGGGTCGTCGAAGACGGCCAGGGTGCCGGTCAGAAAGATGGCGAACAGCAGCCAGGAAATCCACAGGCCGCTCCACGTATGCAGCCAGGCCATGGCCTGGCGCAGGCCGCCCTGCTGTGGCGTTTTCACCACTTTGTCTACCTTGACGGCGTTCATGCGGCCCCCCGCGACAGCAGCAGGCCGATGCCGCCGCACAGGATCGCTGGCAGCAGCATGCCGAGCCAGGCGCGGCGCAGGTCTTGCACGGCAAAGACCCAGATCACGGCGCAGGTGTAGACGACAAAGGCGCTCAGGGTCGCCGTCAGCACGGCTTCGGCGCGCGACAGCGGCAGCACGGCCGCCAGCAGCACGGCCACGCCGGACGTGAGCGCATAGCCGCCGAAAACGGCGGCGAGCACGCGCGAAAACAACATCATATTGGCCGATTTCATCATCGCGGCGCTCCCTGTGGCATACGCTGGCCCGCGCCGTCGCGGGCCAGATTCAACTGCACATCCATAAGCCATGCATCCTTCATCAAGATAGGTCATTCAAAAGTGATTGTTTACAGTTTGTAGTTCAATGTCAGCATCACGTTGCGCGGCGCCCCTGCCAGGTTGCCGAAGACATCGGAATAGATGCTCTGGTAATAGTGCTTGTCGAGCGCATTGTTGACGTTCAGGCGCAGCTCGGCGCGGCTGTCGATCTGCCAGGCCGCGTTCAGGCCCACGATCGCATAGCGGCCCTGGCGCAGATGGTAGGTGCCGTCGCTCGACTCGGTCGCGCCCTGGCCGTACACCGAGGCGCCGACGCGCCAGCCCTGCGCCGCGCCGGACAGGCGGTAGCTGGTGGCCAGCTTGAGCTGCTGGCGCGGATAGCGGCTATTAAAATCCTTGCCGATATTGGCCGGATCGCTGTCGCGCGTAAATTGCGCCTTCACATACGTAAAACCGGCCGACAGCTGCCAGTTCGGCGTCAGCGCGCCCGCCACGTCCAGTTCCACGCCTTCGCTGCGCACTTCGCCCGAGGCGCGCTGGCAATAGCCCCAGGTGCTGCCGGGGCAGGGAGTCGGGCCGGCCAGATCGTCCACGCCGCGGTTCTGCTGGCGGATCTGGAACACGGCCGCGCTGGCATTGAGAGCGCCGCCGAAATATTCGCCCTTCACGCCAGCTTCATAGTTGGTGCCGCTGATCGGCTTCAGGGGCTGCGCATGGACGTCCGTGGCCGCCTGCGGCTGAAAGATCTCGGTCCAGCTGGCGTACACGGAATGCTGCTTGTCGAGGTCATACACGACGCCGGCGTAGGGCGTGAATTCGCGCGCCACCGAATAGCCGGCGTCGTCCTTGTACCAGCTTACGCGCCCGCCCAGCACCAGCGACAGCGGGTCGGCCAGGCGCAGGCGCGTGCCCGCATATATGCCGCTTTGCTCGGTGATGCTGGCCGTGCGCCACTGCGCGTAGTTGATGACGGGGCGCGCCACGCTGCCCGCGTCCCAGTTGTACGGGTCAAGCACGGGCGCGTTCGCGCCCCAGCTGTACGGCGCCCATCCGCCATAGCTGTTTTTCGACGAACGGCGGTGGCTGGCGCCGACCGTCAGCTCGTGCTGGCGGCCGAACAGGCCGTAGCTGCCGCTCGCATACGCGTCGTAGCTGGTGTTGGCCAGTTCGGCGCGGTAGCTTTGCGAATTGAAGCGCAGGGTGTCGCCACGACGGTTGATGCCGGAAAACGTGGTATCGATCTCCGGCGTCTTGCGCGTGGCCGCCAGCCTGGCCTTCCAGCCGTTGCCGAAGCGGTGTTCCAGTTCGGCGAAGATGGTTTTATCGGTCTGGCGCCAGCCGTCGAAGTCGCTGCCCAGGTAAGTCGAGCGGGGCAAATTCAAGAAGCGGCCGTCGGCGGCCGTGACCACGCCCGTCGTGACGCCGTCGTTATCGGTCTTGCGGTAATGCGCACCCAGGGTCAACGTGGTGTCAGGGCGCAGGTCGGCCTCGATGACGCCGTACAGCTGGTGATTGCGGCCATGCAGCACGTCGACAAAATCCTTCTTGTCCTGCAGCGTGACGACCATGCGCCCGCGCACGGTCTTCGCTTCATTGAGCGCGTTGGCGGCGTCGGCTTCCAGGCGGTAGTTGCTCCAGCTGCCCACGCTGGCCGAGAACGACGCCTGCGGCGTGGCCGTCGGGCGCTTGCGCACCATATTGATGGCCGCGCTGGGCGTGCCGCTGCCCGTGGTCAAGCCCGTGGCGCCGCGCACCACCTCGATGCGGTCGTAGATGGCCAGGTCGTCATTGTCGCCATTAAAAGTATTGTTCGCACCGAGGCTGGTGGGCAAGCCGTCGAGCAGGATGTTGTCGACTGGAAAGCCCCGTGCGCTGAAACTGCCCGAATCGCCCGTAAAGTTGCCTTTTTGCATGACCAACCCCGTGATCGACTGCACGGCGTCGTCCAGCGTGGTGATGCCCAGGTCGTCGATCTGCTGGCGCGTCAGCACGCTGACCGACTGCGGCGTCTCGCGCAGCGACAGGTTCAGCTTGGTTGCCGTGTTGCTCACGCCCGTCGTATAGGAGCCGCTGCCTTCTGTCGTCGCATCGCGCCCCGCGGTGACGGAGACGCCGGCCATGGTCTGCTCGGACGCAGGGCCGGCTGGCGCCTGCTGGGCCAGCGCCGGCAGGCCCGCGGCCAGGCACAGGGCCGCAGCCGCCTGCGCCAGCGGGCGCAGTCTGGAAAGATGCGATGTCGAAATAGCAATTTGCAAAGCTTGTGGCATGAAAAATCCTGAAAATGGCGTCATGAGACGGTAAGAAATAGGCGCCTACTCTGTAGGTGCCGCGAAAACTAAAAACGGGCAATCGAACTGTAAATATTTTTACGGGCCTGCTATGGGGCGGGCTCCACCGTCACCCAAAACGGCGTGCGGCTGCGCACCTGCACCGGCAGGGAATGGGGCAGCATGGTCAGGATGCGCTGGGTGTCGTCCAGCGGGAATACACCCGACAGGCGCAACCGGGCGACCTCCGGCGCACAATGAATCACGCCGGGGCGATAACGGGCCAGGTCGGCCAGGAAATCGCCCAGGGTCACGTCGTCGACGATCAGCTGCCCGCGCGACCAGCCGTCGGCAGACGCATCGATGGCGTGCGGCGCGCCGGGCGCGTGGCGCGAAAACGCCACGCCACGCCCGGCCGCCAGCCGCATTGGCACGCCATCGCCGTCGCGGGGGCTGATGTCAACGGCGCTTTCAAACACGTCCACCGTGCTGGTGCCATCGTGCTGGCGCACGGCAAAGCGCGTGCCCAGCGCGCGCACCACGCCTTCGCGCGTGACCACTTCCAGCGGCGCGGCGCTGCCGGCGCCGTGGCCGCTGGCGACGAGGATTTCACCAGCCAGCAGCTCGATCAGGCGGCGGCTGGCGTCGAAACGCACGTTCACGGCCGATCCCGTATTCAGGCTGAGCATGCTGCCGTCGTCCAGCGCCACCTCGCGCCGCTCGCCCGTGGCCGTGCGGTAGTCGGCGCGCACGGTGCGGACTGCATCCCAGGCGCCCGTCTGCGCGGCCAGCAAACCGCCGCCGGCCGCCACGCCCAGCCACGCCAGCAACTGGCGCCGCTTGCCGTTGGCGGCGTTCTGCTGCGTGCCGGCCAGCGCCTGCGCGGCCGCGCTGCGATGCAAGCCGTTGAAGCGCTGCGATACCGCTTCAATATGCCGCCAGGCCCGTTCATGTTCCGGGTCGGCTGCGCGCCAGCGCTGCCAGGCCGCGTGCTCCGCTGCGCTGGCCGCGTCCGACATCAGCACGGTCAGCCATTCGGCCGCCTGCTGCTGCACTTCCTCGTGGATCGCTGCCGGGGCCGTGGATTCTGCCACCGCGCTCATGCCGGCAGCGAGAAAAACACCTGGCGGTTGGCGCGCGTCAGGTATTGCTTGACCGAGCTGGCCGACACCTTCAGGCGCGCGGCGATCTCGGCATAGCTGAGGCCCTCCAATTGCGCCAGCAAAAACGCCGTGCGCACGGGCGCGGGCAAGCCTTCGAGGGCCTGGTCGATTTCCTGCAACGCTTCCAGCGCCAGCAGCCGCGCTTCGGGCGCGGGCGCCACCTCGTGCGGCAGGCAAGCGAGCGCCTGCAGGTAGGCGTCTTCCAGCACTTGCCGGCGGTAGCGGTGCGCCACCAGGCGGCGCGCGACAGTGGCAAGAAACGGCCGCGCTTCGCGGATCTGCGGCGCCGTACCGTTGCTCAGCACGCTGATGAAGGTGTCTTGCGCCAGATCCGCCGCATCGCCCGCATGGCCCAGCTTATGCCGCAGCCAGCCCTGCAGCCAGCCGTGATGGCTGCTGTAGAGCGCGTGCAGGTCTTGTTGCTGGGCAAAATCGGCGGCCGACATGGCATCCCTTTCCGGTCAAGCGCGGCGCGCCTGCGAATGTAAATAAGAATTATTCTCATTTTAACCGTGTTTTTGACTTTCATGCAATCGTGGCATTGCCAGAAATACCAACTCATTCAAAAGCAGGCCAACCGTCAGGCGCTGCTGCGCGGGACCGCCAGCCAACCGCGATAAGGTAAAATGACGCCCATCGTCCGGTTTAGAGCCTCCCGCCCAGTAGATGAATACATCTCCTGCTGGGCTAAGCTCCTAGCGCCGCCCACTCCCAAGCTTTTCATTGCAGGTTCATCATGCTAGATAATCTCACCCAACGGCTTGCCAAAGTCGTCAAGACCATGCGCGGCGAGGCGCGCCTGACCGAAGCGAACACCGCCGACATGCTGCGCGAAGTGCGCCTGGCGCTGCTCGAGGCCGACGTCGCCCTGCCCGCCGTGCGCGAATTCATCGCCAAAGTCAAAGAAAAAGCCATGGGCGAGGATGTCATTTCCTCGCTCACGCCAGGCCAGGCCCTGGTGGGCGTGGTGCAGCGCGAGCTGGCCGCCCTGATGGGCGCCGACCTGGGACCGGAAGCGTCGCAGATCAGCTTTGCCCAGCAGCCGCCCGCCATCATCCTGATGGCCGGTTTGCAGGGTGTGGGTAAAACCACCACCGTCGGCAAGCTGGCGAAGTACCTGAAGGAAGAAAAGAAGAAGAAAGTGCTGACCGTCTCGGCCGACGTGTACCGTCCCGCCGCGATCGCCCAGCTGCAATCGGTCACGGCCCAGGTGGGCGCCGACTTCTTCCCGTCCACCAGCACGGACAAGCCGGTCGATATCGCGCTGGCCGCGCTGGACTGGGCGAAAAAGCACTACCACGACGTACTGATCATCGATACGGCGGGCCGCCTCGGTATCGACGAAGAGATGATGCGCGAAATCGCCGCCGTCCACGGCGCCGTGAAACCGATCGAAACCCTGTTTGTCGTCGACGCCATGCTGGGCCAGGACGCCATCAACACGGCGAAAGCCTTTAACGATGCGCTGCCGCTGACCGGTATCGTGCTGACCAAGCTCGATGGCGACGCGCGCGGCGGTGCGGCCCTGTCGGTGCGCCACATCACGGGCAAACCGATCAAGTTTGCCGGTGTCTCGGAAAAACTCGACGGCCTGGAAGCGTTCGACCCGACCCGCATGGCCAACCGCATCCTGGGCATGGGCGACATCCTCGCGCTGGTCGAAGAGGCGCGCAAGGGCGTCGACAGCAAGGCGGCGGCCGATCTGGCGCAAAAGATCAAGGTCGGCGGCAAGTTCGACATGAACGACTTCAAGGCGCAGCTGGGGCAAATGAAGAAAATGGGCGGCATGGCCAACCTGATGGACAAGCTGCCGGCCCAGTTCCAGCAGGCGGCAGGCGGCAAGAACATGGATCAGGCCGATAAGCAGGTGCGCCGCATGTGCGGCATCATCGATTCGATGACGCCGCAGGAACGCGCCAAGCCTGAACTGATCAAGGCGACGCGCAAGCGCCGCATCGCCGCCGGCGCCGGCGTGCAGGTGCAGGAAGTGAACCGCATGCTGACGCAATTCGAGCAGATGCAGACGATGATGAAGAAATTGTCGGGCGGCGGCATGATGAAGATGATGCGCTCCATGAAGGGCATGATGCCCGGGATGAGGTAAGGCTTCAAAATCCGCTGCGCGGGGCGCCTTGCGGCCGGCGATGCTCAGCGCACTAGAGTGCGCTTGCGCTTCTCGGCCACAAATCATCCCCGCTCGCTGTGATTTTGAAGGCCTTTTTTACGCCGCGTGAGGCGTAGTTCGAATCCAGAAACACCGTTATAAAATAATGCCGGATTGCATTTTCAGGTGTCCGGCATCACGCTCCCCTCCCTCCGCAGTCCCCCTCCCCGCATAGCCAGCAACCATGCCATTTACGGGCAAAAACGCCGTTCTGCGCTCCCAAGCGGTGCGCCCGGGCGACAGCATTGCCATTTCCCTGCTTTTTCCTCGTGAAAACGTGAAAAACACTTGCATACTAGGTAAATCCACACCAATATTAGCCGTGCGATTAATTGCGCAATTTCCCATGTGTTTGTTAAGGAGGCTCGAAGATGGCAACAGCCAAAAAAACCCCAGTAGCAGCGCCAGCCAAAGCAGCAGCAGCCAAGCCTGCAGCCGCCAAGAAAGCAGCACCCGCAGCCAAAGCAGCAGCGAAACCAGCAGCGGCGAAGAAAGCGGCAGCACCGGCAACACCACGCAAGCCAAACGCAGCATTCATGAAAGCGATGACGCCATCCGCCTCCCTGGCAGCCGTCGTTGGCGCAGCACCGCTGCCGCGCACGGAAGTGACCAAAAAGGTATGGGATTACATCAAAAAACTCGATCTGCAAGATCCGGCCAACCGCCGCATGATCAATGCGGACGACAAGCTGAAAGCAGTTTTCGGCGGCAAAGCCCAAGTCTCCATGTTTGAAATGACGAAACTGATCTCCGATCATTTGAAATAAATCAGATACGCGCCGGCTTCAACCGCCGAGCGAGTGCCCCGCCGCATCACTGCGAGCGGGGCATTTTTTTGCCTGCCGGTCAACTGGCTGGCTTGAATTCCCACTGCCGCCACGCCGCCCGCACGGCATTCGGGTACTCGGCCCGCCCCCGGCTGCCGTTGTAGCGCCCCAGCGCCAGGTATAAGTCGCCCTTTTCCATGTCCAGGTACATGCGCAGGATGGCGCAGCCGTAGCGCAGATTCGTCTGCATGTGGAACAGCTTGCTGCGGTCATGGTCGCCGATGACGCCCGTCCAGAATGGCATCACCTGCATGTAGCCGCGCGCGCCGGCCAGCGAAACGGCGTATTTGCGATAGGCCGACTCGACCTGGATCAGGCCCAGCACCAGGGCCGGCTCCAGGCCCGCGCGGCGCGACTCGTACCAGACGGTTTCCAGGAATTCCGTGCGCAACTGGGCGTCCGGCAGCTTGCGCTGCAGGCGTTGCGACATCTGCGCCAGCCATTGCTGGTAGCGCTGCAAGTCGGCGCGCGTGGCAAATTTGGGTTGCGGCGGGCGTTCGTCGCGGATCGCGTGCGACAGGGCCAGGCGGACGGAGTCGGCCAGCGCCTCCTCCTTCTGGTTGCCGGCCTGCGCCAGGGGAGCGCAGGCCAGGCAGGCGGCCAGCGCGAGCGCGCCGGCCGTTTTACTTAGCGATGGGCGCTTCACTGCGCCATTTTGCCCTGGATGAAGGCGACGATCTCGTCCGGCGCCACGCCGGTCGCTTCCGCATCGCGGCGGCCCTGGTATTCCAGCTTGCCTTCTTTCAGGCCGCGCTCGCCGATGACGATGCGGTGCGGCACGCCAATCAGTTCCCAGTCAGCAAACATGGCGCCAGGGCGCAGGCCGCGGTCGTCGACGATGACGTCCACGCCAGCGCCTTGCAGGGCCGCGTACAGCTTCTCCGTCTCTTCCTTGACCAGTTCGCTGCGGTCCATGCCCAT
This sequence comes from Janthinobacterium sp. GW821-FHT03A03, assembly GCF_059421435.1. NCBI lineage: Bacteria > Pseudomonadati > Pseudomonadota > Betaproteobacteria > Burkholderiales > Oxalobacteraceae > Janthinobacterium > Janthinobacterium sp. GW821-FHT03A03. The sequence goes on from NZ_JBWKUZ010000001.1 coordinate 866,924, forward strand.
CGGGCACAGCACGACTTCGAAAGGCGCGATCGACGCTGGCCAGATGATGCCCTTGTCGTCGAAGTTCTGTTCGATGGCGGCGCCCAGGATGCGCGTCACGCCGATGCCGTAGCAACCCATCTGCAGTGGCGCCGGTTTGCCGTTTTCGTCGAGGAAGGTGGCTTTCATGCTTTCCGAATACGCCGTCCCCAGCTGGAACACGTGGCCCACTTCGATGCCGCGCTCGATGGCGAGCAGGCCCTGGCCGTCCGGCGACGCGTCGCCGGCAACGACATTGCGCAAGTCGGCCACGATGGCAGGCTCTGCCATGTCACGGCCCCAGTTGGCGCCCGTGTAGTGGAAACCGGCCGCATTCGCGCCGCAGACGAAATCATTCATGAGGGCAACAGTGCGGTCCGCCACCACGGTGACCGGTGCTTGCGTGCCGATCGGGCCCAGGTAGCCGGGGATGGTGCCGTAGACTTCCAGGATTTCCGCTTCCGTCGAGAAACGGTGACCGGCCAGGCCGGCAACCTTGCCCACCTTGATCTCGTTCAATTCATGGTCGCCGCGCAGCAGCAGCATGAAATGCTGCTTCGTGACTTTCTCGTCCTTGCCCGTCGTTTCCACCGTCAGGGCGATGGTTTTCACGGTGCGCGACAGATCAATACCCAGCAAGGCTGCCACGGTTTCGCACTTGACGGTGTCCGGCGTGGCCGTTTTCGTCAGGGCCTGGGTGGCGGCTGGACGCGCGCCCGCTGGCGGCAGCGCTTCGGCCGCTTCCATGTTGGCCGCGTAGTCGGACGTCGGGCAGTACACGAGCGCGTCTTCGCCCGTATGGGCGATGACGTGGAATTCGTGCGAACCGGAACCGCCGATGGCGCCGTTATCGGCCGCCACGGCGCGGAATTTCAGGCCGAAACGCGTAAAGATGCGCGTGTAGGCGTCAAACATGACTTTATACGACGCCTGCATGCCGGCCAGGTCGCGGTCGAACGAATAGGCGTCTTTCATGGTGAATTCGCGGCCGCGCATCAGGCCGAAGCGGGGACGGCGCTCGTCGCGGAACTTGGTCTGGATATGATAAAAGTTCAGCGGCAGCTGGCGGTAGGACTTGATTTCCGTGCGCACGACATCCGTGATGACCTCTTCCGACGTCGGCTGGATCGCGTATTCGCGGCCGTGGCGGTCCTTCACGCGCATCAGTTCGTCGCCCATCTTGGTCCAGCGGCCCGTCTCCTGCCACAGTTCGGCTGGCTGCACGAGCGGCATCAGCAGTTCGATGGCGGCGGCTTTGTTCATCTCGTCACGGATGATGGCTTCCACCTTGCGGATCACGCGCAAGCCCATCGGCATGTAGGTATAGATGCCGGAACCGAGGCGTTTGATCATGCCTGCACGCATCATCAATTGGTGGCTGACGATTTCCGCGTCAGAAGGTGCATCTTTAAGTGTGGAAATAAAAAAACGGGAGGCGCGCATAACGGTGAATTCTTTTTAAAAAGAGAGGGTTATAATCAACCTAATTTTAAAGGATTAGCTGGCTGATGCGTCCATACTTTACACAAATGCGCTCAATTGGCGCGATTCCGGCGCTTTTCGCACCCCGAAAAGGCTGCCGGCTTGCGGAGTTGTGGGCAAAAATGTAAAAAAAGACGCGATGTCGCAGAAAGTTTGAGGTGCATTATGCTCGACCGTGAAGGGTTTCGGCCCAACGTCGGCATCATCCTGCTAAACGCCCAGAACGAGGTGTGGTGGGGCAAGCGGGTGCGCGAGCACTCTTGGCAGTTTCCGCAGGGCGGTATCAAATATGGCGAAACACCGGAACAAGCCATGTTTCGCGAACTTGAAGAGGAAATCGGACTCAGACAGGAACACGTCAAAATTGTCGGCCGCACCCGCGACTGGCTGCGCTATGAGGTGCCAGACCACTTCATCAAGCGCGAGATTCGCGGCCATTACCGTGGCCAGAAGCAGATTTGGTTTCTGCTGAGAATGTGCGCGCGCGATAACGACGTCAATCTGCGCCTGACCGACCATCCCGAGTTCGACGCCTGGCGCTGGCATGAGTACTGGGTCCCGCTCGATGTCGTGATTGAATTTAAACGCGATGTGTACCAGCGCGCCTTGCAGGAGCTGTCCCGCTTCCTGACCTGGCCCGTGCATGGCAACGCACAGCAAGCGCACCGCCACACGTCGCGCTACCTGCGCCAGCCCCATGCGCCCCGCGCGCAGGACGCTGCAGCGCTGGCCAAGCCTTGCGACGGCATTGCCGCCGAAGGGTGTACGCCGGAGCTGATTCTGCCGGGCAAGGAGTAGTCCGAAGCAATGAACGCACTCTCCCACGCAAAAGGGGCAGCCTGAACAGGCTGCCCCTTTTGCGTTCATGCCGACAGGAAACTCCCCTGCCGCTCAGGCTGACTTAATTTGCTGTCGGCGCTGGCGCAGCGGCGGGAACATCGAGCGTGATCGCTTTCAAGCCCAGGATATTGCTGCTGTAGTGGCGGATCTTGTTGGCCAGGGCTGGGTCATTGTTCAGCTTTTGACCATACGACGGCACCATTTCCACCATCTTTGCCTGCCATTCCGGGGTTGCCAGGCGGCTCTTGAATGCCGTTTGCAGCACCTTGATCATGATCGGCGGCGCGGTCGAGGCGCCTGGCGAAGCGCCCAGCAGGGCAACGATGCTGCCATCGGCGGCGCCGACGACTTCCGTACCGAACTGCAGCAAACCGCCTTTGACAGGGTCATCCTTGACGATCTGCACGCGCTGGCCCGCGTTTTGCAGGGTCCAGTCTTCCATCTTGGCGTTCGGCAAGTATTCGCGCAGGGTCTTCAAACGGTCTTCCGGCGTGTTCATGACCTGCTCGACCAGATATTTCGTCAGCGGAATATTGTCGTAGCCGGCTTGCAGCATCGGTTTGACGTTGCCCGTGCCGATCGAGGCAGGCAGGTCGATCCAGGAACCGTTTTTCAGGAATTTCGTCGAGAAGGTGGCGAACGGGCCAAACAGCAGGGCTTTCTTGCCGTCGATGATGCGCGTATCGAGATGCGGCACGGACATCGGCGGCGAACCGACGGAGGCCTTGCCATACACCTTGGCCGCATGCGCCGCCACCAGTTCCGGATTGGTCGTGACCAGCCATTGGCCGCCTACCGGCACGCCGCCGTAGCCCTTGGCTTCAGGAATGCCCGATTTTTCCAGCAGCGGCAGCGAGCCGCCGCCGGCGCCGATGAAGACAAACTTGGCGCGCATGGTCTTTTCCTTGCCGGCGGCCAGGTCTTTCACCGTCACGTTCCACACGCCATCGGCGCCGCGCCGGATGTCTTCCACCTGGTGGCGCAGGTGCAGCACCATGCCGTGGCTGTCCGTCAGGTACTTCACCAGGCCGCGCGTGAGGTTGCCGAAATTGACGTCGGTACCGATGTCCATGCGCGTGGCCGCCACTTTCTGGCCCTTGTCGCGGCCTTGCATGACCAGCGGCGCCCATTGCGCGATCTGCGCCGGGTCTTCCGAGTACAGCATGCCCTTGAACAAGTTTTCCTTTTGCAACGCTTCATAACGTTTGTGCAAGAAAGCAATATTTGCATCGCCCCAGACAAAGGCCATGTGCGGCACGTTGTTGATGAAGGTGTGCGGCGCGCCCAGGTGCTTGTTAGCTACCTGATAAGCCCAGAATTGCTTGGAAATTTCGAATTGCTCGTTGATGGCAACGGCTTTCTTGGTCTCGATGCTGCCGTCGGCCGCTTCCGGCGTGTAGTTCAGTTCGGCAAACGCCGAGTGGCCCGTGCCGGCATTGTTCATCGCGTCCGAGCTTTCGGCGGCCACGGAATCGAGGCGCTCGACCATTTCCATCGTCAGCGAGGGGTCGAGTTCCTTGAGCATGCTGCCCAGGGTGGCGCTCATGGTGCCGGCGCCGATCAGCAGCACGTCGACCGGTTTCTCTGACGAGGCCGGAGGGGTCTTGTTACATGCCGCCAGGATCAGGCACGACATCAAAAGTAATAGCGATTTACGCATACGTAACTCCGTTTATGAATACTGAAGGATGATTCTTGCGCGCCACCGTGGCGGCACCATCGCGGCTATCGGCGAATCTGACGAAAAACAGCCAGCGCTCCGGCGCGCCGAGACGGCCGGACAGCTCAATGTCGATGGTGATAGGCATGCTGCCGCGCTCCGGGATAAGCCAGGAGCAAGATCTGGTGGCAAAGGTGCGGGCTATGGACAGCGCGGACATCGTTGTCGGCTGAAAAACCGGCAATGAAATCGCCGTCATGTCCAGTGCAAATATCAAGAGCGGCGATTTTATCACCGTTATTTGGCGCCGCCGGGCTGCGGCGGTAGTGGATAATACTTACTGCAGGGTATTAAATTGCGGTGACTATCGGGTCATGCAAGCGCGTGCCAGACGGCAAAAAGGGCATCGTCGATGCCCTTTGTTTATGTACGCGGTACAATGCCGGCTGCCCTTTAGTCCTAGCCCTTCAGCCATGTTCAACCCCTCTTCCGACGACGTGCGCCGTTTCTTTTGTGAAACATTGCGCAAGCACCGCGCCCATGAAATCCTCACGCCGATGGAAGCCATCGCGCTCGACTGGATACTGGAACACCCCGAATATGAAAACGAGCTCTCCGACGTGGAAGCGGCGCTGGCGCGCGACTACTCCGTCGAAGGCGGCCAGGCCAACCCGTTCCTGCACCTGTCCATGCATCTGTCGATCACGGAGCAGGTGCAGGTGGACCAGCCGCGCGGCATCCGCCCGGCTGTCCAGCAGCTGACCCAGCGCCTCGATTCGGCCCATGCGGCCCAGCACGAAGTGATGGAATGCCTGGGCCAGATGATCTGGGCTTCGCAGCGCTCGGGCTTGCCGCCCGATACGGACGCGTATATCGACTGCGTGCGCCGCCGCTAAGCCCAAGGTAGTATTCTGCACAAGTTTGCTTGATCTGGCATAAGACGTGCAGATAAGCAACACTCTACAGTGGCAACTCCAGCCATGAACAGGGTGTGCCATGAGCGATCCCAGCAACGGACCGGTTAAGCCCGCTATCGATCCCCGCCTTATCATGGCAGGCAAGATCTGCGGCAGCACCAATTTCAGCCACAGCCTGCTGGAATGCCTGCAGCAGGTGCCGTCACCGGGCATCGTTATCTTTGTGCATGGCGTCAATTCCGATGGCGAGTGGTACCGCCAGAGCGAGGAAGGCCTGTGCAAGGGCTTGAATACCCGCCTGAAACGCTGCGATGAGCACCTGGCCTACCCCAGCGTGGAAGGTGGACAGTTATGGCCCGTTACCTACCGGCGCGAATTGACGGATGACGGCTTTATCGACCCCGACCGCACGCCCAACACCTTCATTGCCGACGCCGGGCACCACTCGCCCGTGATCCAGTTCCGCTGGGGTTACAAGGCCAGTGACCTCGAATTACAGGAATACGGCGCTTCCATTTATCTCAACGAATATGACTACTGGGGCGGCGGGCCATTCGCGAACGGCTGTTCTTCCTTGCCTGACCTGTGGGGCAATGGCTTGCTCGATACCTTGTTTCTGTGGATACATATCGAACACCTCAACCCCCTCAACGACGCCATGGTGTTTTCGGCGCCGCCCCGCCCGTATTTTGTGCTGGCCGCGCTGCGACTGGCGAAGCTGGTCGAATCGATACGCAAGGAACAGGCCGACGTGCCGATTACCCTCGTGTGCCATAGCCAGGGCAATATGATCGGCATGGCGGCCGCCTTCCAGGGCGACAAGATGGCCGATGTGCAAGATGCAGCAGGGATCAAGGGCCGCTGCGTAGCCGACACCTATGTGCTGTGCAATCCGCCATACAGCGTACTCGAAGACAACAGCACGGAAGACTGGGTGCAAGGCCAGGAGGCGGATCCGGACGGCAACGTGGGCCGGCAGACCTGCCAGGCGCGCATCGATACCTTGAAAAACTTCTTCAAGATCGTCGGCCAGCAGGCCGATGTGCCGCCGCATTCAGCCGCGCTGGCGCAACTGGCCGCCAACCACGCGCACGGTTTTACGCTGGATAGCGACAGCAACAAATACCGCTGCGGCCCCGTCACCACCACACGCGGCAAGGTCACCTTGTATTGCAATCCGCATGACCAGATCATCTCCTCGACCGCCATCCAGGGCATGGGCTGGCGCGGCCTGTGCGCAGCCGAAATCCAGGCGGCGCAAGGAAAGAATGTATTCACGCAGCGGGTGTTTTCCCAAGGCTACCCCGTCGGCAAGCCCGGAATTTATGATTACTGGAGCAAGCAACACAATCATCCGGAACGGGGCAGCCTGGACTTCTGGGTGCCGCATTCGAAGATCACCGACTATTCCAGCCAGAAAGGGCGATTGGCCAACAGCACAGGAAGCGGCCGCGCCATGACGCAAGTCGCCGCCCTGGCCTTGATTCCCCTGGCGAAAGGAGCGGGCGTGCGCATCAACGCGCTGCCGCCGCGCGACTGGAGCATCCCCGTCAATGCGCCGGCGCTGCCCGAACCGTTCTTACCGCAGGCAGTGCAGTACGGCGTGGCCAGCGAGGACTTCGACCAGCTATACAATCCGCGCGGCAGCCTGCGCGATCCACGGCGCAGCCATGCCGCCGGCGATCCATACCAGGCCTTGAGCGACGAGCAGATAGGCGCGCCCAAGGGCGACCGCGACAGCCACGCCACCATGCTGTACGAAGACCACGCCCGCGTGCGCTTGATGGCCAAACGCACGGGTCGCACGCCGATGGGAGAGAAGGTCAGCGAGGAAGACATGCCGGCCACCGCCAGCGAAGAGCACAAGCGATGGCGCGGCGACCTCATCACCGCCAATCTGGCCGCCAACCTCGACACGCACGCCACCGATCATTCAACCATCATGACCAATGGCATGCATGCGGAAAAGGCATTGGCGTATGACGTGGCGGTGGGGGTAAGCCATATTCAAGAAAAGGCGTTGCGCAAATTGCGAGTGATAGCCGATTGGCGATTGTTGAAGAACTTGGATGACAGTCATTCGCACAAGATATTTTATGAATACTTTAGAACTGGAAAATTCAAGACAATGAGTGTATTCGATTGGGTTCATAGTCCTGGCAGCACTGGCGCGTTACCAGATTCCATCGTTAACAAACGCAGGAACTCGCGCTGGAAGGATCACTGATGCGTGCACTGATCGCCACTCCCCTACGCCGCCTGGCTTGGAGCTGCTGTGCATTTTTCCTGCTTGCCAGCATGGCAGTCTGGTTCGCCAGCCAGTCCGACGCCGCTCCCCTCACCGATGGAGACATGATGAAACGCTATCTCGTGATGCCGTTCTTATTTGCCCTGATGATATTTTCCTTGCTCAGTGCTTGCGCGATCAAGCCAGCCACGAAAGGCGATGTCGCGACAGCGACGCCTGCGCAGCCAGCCAGGCCTTATATGGCCCAGGTGGTGGGCGTGCAATGGCTCAATCCCTTGCAACGGCGCGACTATTCGACGGAGTGGCAATTGTTGTGGACCTTGGGGCTGGCCAAGCCGAACCAGAACGATGACAAAGTCAGGGAAAATCCAGCGCGCTTCAGCAAGGTGCAATCCATCGGCATGATTGCATCGGGAAACGATGGCGAGGAGACCTTCAAAGGCTATCACCATAAATACGTGGATGAGCTGACACTATTGTTCCGTCAATCCTATTTCGCCAATGGCAGTTACTTCTACAACGCGCACTCGCTGAAAGACAAATCGACCCGGCGCGAACTGGCCGGCATCCATATCGAGTATGCACTGCCCGCCGGAAGGCTCGATCCAGTGGAAGCGGGCAACTTTGTGCGCGACAATATCAACGATACCTTCAGCATCGGCAATCCCCACTTCCCCAATTCCTGGACCACGGCAACGCCGCCCGATGTGCGCGTGACGATGGGCGGCGCGAACGCAGGTTTTACCTCGCTGGCGGCGGGCCTTGCATATTTGCAGGCGCATCCCGATAAAACCGTATGGGTGATGAACTGGGACGCGCCCAGCTTTCCGCCCAAGGATGAGCAGATCGATGAAAACATCGCTCTCTTGATACTGGCCGGTCCCGACTTCAAGACGCAGCGCGCGCCGCTGGCCTGGCTGGGCTTCCCGGCAACGGCCGCCGTCGCCGACTACCAGGCGGCGAAAGGTCAACCGCCGCGCGCGGTACAGGCATGGGCGGCGGCCATCGAACAGGCGGCGGAGCAGGCCAATCTCGATACTGACAAGATAGCCTATGTGATCCACGATGCGGGCAATAGATATCCGGCATCTTCCGAGCGCATCGGCTCGCTGGCGCAAAGCCTGACCCTGAATTTACCCGATCTGGACTTTACCAAGCAAACCTTCAACACCTCGGCCCTGCTGGGCGAGATGGGGGCCGGTACGGCGCTGACGAATGTGGCGCTGGCCGTCGCCTATGCGAATCATCAGGGCCGGCCGGTGCTGGTGGCGGGCACGGGCGACCTGGAGGCGCCCGTTGCCGTGCTGGTGGCGCCACCTGCAGTGGCGCGCCCCATCGATCCGGAAAAACCCTGGTTCCGCGCACGCGGCGAAGCTTCAGTCTTTTTACCGTGGTGGGGACTGCGCCACGATGCAAAGACCTTGATGCAGGGCTATTCGAACTGAGCTCACAATGGTATGCCGGCAGCCGCCGGCCGCGTGCCCTCGCTCACCTGCGGCCTTAGCAACCCCAGCACCACCTGCAGCGCCATGGCCACCGCGCCGACGATGAACACCACGTCGCCGAAGGTACGTATCCAGCGCAGGTTCTGCAACAGCGGCTGCTGCATGAATGCCTCGCTGCGCGCATGCCACAGGCCTTCCGTCACGCTGGCGTGGAACTGGATGATGCCAATCGGCAACAGACTGGTAAAGATCATCAGCGCCAGGCCCCCGTTCAAGCCCCAGAACGCCGTCTTCATCAACGCAGGGCTGAAGCGGTAATCGGGCCGCAAATAGCGCAGCACCAGCAAGGTAAAGCCCAGCGCCAGGAAGCCGTACACGCCGAACAGCGCCGCATGCGCATGCACGGGAGTCGTGTTCAGGCCCTGGATGTAGTACAAGGCCACGGGCGGATTGATCATGAAGCCCAGCACGCCCGCGCCCAGCATGTTCCAAAAGGCGACGGCGACAAAGCACATCAGGGGCCAGCGCAGGTTTTCCATCCACGGCGCGCGTTCCTTCAGGCGCCAGTTCTCCCACGCTTCATGGCCCAGCACGATCAGCGGCACCACTTCCAGCGCGCTGAAGCTCGCGCCGATGGCCATCACGGGCGTGGTGGTGCCGGCAAAGTACAGGTGGTGGAAGGTGCCGGGTATGCCACCGAGCATGAACAGCGAAGCCGACGCCAGGCTGGCCGTCGTGGCCATGCGCACCGACACCAGGCCCAGGGTCGAGAAAATGAAGGCCAGCGCCGTGGTGGCGAACACTTCAAAGAAACATTCCACCCACAGATGCACCACCCACCAGCGCCAGTATTCCATCACCGATAAATGCGTGCGTTCGCCGTAGAACAGGCCGGCGCCATAGAACAGCCCGATGGCGCCCACGGACGCAGTCAGCAGCGCCAGCAGGTTCCTGTCGCCGCCCGGCTGGCGCAGGGCCGGCACGACGCCGCGCAGCATCAGCACGAGCCACAGCAGGATGCCGACGAATTTGCCGATCTGCCACAGCCGTCCCAGGTCGACATATTCATAGCCCTGATGACCGAGCCAGAAATTCCACTCGGGCGGCATCACTTGCGCGATGGCCAGGTAATTGCCGATAAACGAGCCGACGACGACCGCGACCAGGGCCCAGAACAGCACGTCGACGCCGAGGCGCTGCCACTTCGGGTCCTTGCCGCCGTTAATCAGGGGCGCGAGGAACAGGCCGGCGGCCAGGAAGCCCGTGGCGATCCAGAACAGCGCGGCCTGGATATGCCAGGTGCGCGTAAGCGCATACGGGAACCAGCGCGACACGTCGATGCCGTAGAACTGCTGTCCTTCCACCGTGTAGTGCGCCGTAAAGCCGCCGATGAAGACCTGGAAGATGAACAGCGCCACCACCAGGAACAGGTATTTGCCCAGTCCGCGCTGCGAAGGCGTCAGCGCGAAAGTGGTGAGCGGGTCGCGCGGACCGGCCGCCGGCAGCGCTTCGTCATGGTCGCGCAAGAAGGCCCAGCCCCAGACGAGGAAACCCACGCCGGCCAGCAGCACCACCACGCTGGCGACCGACCAGACGAGGTTTTCGCCGCTGGGCTGGTTGCCGATCAGCGGCTCGTGCGGCCAGTTGTTCGTATAGGTCACTTTCTGGCCCGGACGCTCGGTGGCGGCAGCCCACGCCGTCCAGAAGAAGAACTGCGTCATCTGCGCGCGCCGCCCGGCGCTGGGCAGGGTGTTTTCCTTCATGGCGAAATGCTCGCGGCTGGCGTGCAGCAAAGGCGCGTCCGAGAACAGCTGGTCGTAATAGTGCGCCGTGCTGGCCATCGCCTGCACGCGGCGCGCCGACAGATGCAGTACTTGTTCTTCATCGACCCGGTTGGTGCGGTATTCCAGCTTGAGCGCCTCGCGCAGCGCCGCCTGCGCGGGGCCGTCGAGCGCCGCGTATGCCTTGCCATGCTGCTCTTGCGCGGCCAGTTCCAGCCAGGCCGTCAGTTCGCGGTGCAGCCAGTCGGCTGTCCAGTCAGGCGCCTGGTAGGCGCCGTGGCCCCAGATGGAGCCCAGCTGCATGCCGCCGACGGATTGCCAGGCCGTCTGGCCGTCGAGGATGCCCTCGCGGTCGAACAGCTGCCGGCCGTCCTGCGCCAGCACTTGCGCGGGAATCGGCGGCGCCTGCCGGTAGACTTCCGTGCCGTAATAGCCGAGCAGCGAGAACGTCACGATCAGCACACCGATCAGGGTGAACCAGAGTTTCTTGTAGGGACCCATGGGTCTTTCCTTTGTCAGTGCACCACAGCCGGCGCAAAGCGCTCGAACAGGATATTGTTTTCAGTATGGATATGCGCCATCAGATCCTCGCGGAAGGTGCGCAAGCCCGTGTACAGCGCGCGCCAGGTGGTGCAGGCGCCGGCCGGCGCGGTGATGTCGTTCGTCATCGCCTCCATCGCGCGCAAGGCCACGCCATGGTCGTCATGCTCCATGCGCATCACGTTGATGGGCGCGCCGGCCCTGGGGCCCTGGCCGCGCACGATCATGGGGAACAGCACGTCTTCTTCCTTGCGCATGTGGCTTTCCAGCTCCTGCGCCATGGCCGACAGGTGTTCCGCCAGCCCGTGCGGACAGTCGGCGCGGTCGCCGTGCACCTGCTCGACCTTGCGCGCCAGGCGTATCAGCTCGGGCAGCTGCTCGCGATGCACGGCGTGGTAGCGCGCCAGGATGTGTTCCACCAGCTCGGTGGCCGAAGCGTCCTGCCAGTCACGCGCGCCGCTGGCGTCAATCCGTCCGGCCAGCACTTCCAGTTCCTTGACGATGGGCGCCGGGTCCACGCCGGCCGCTTCGGCCGCCGCGCGCAGGGTCTTGTTGCCGCCGCAGCAGAAATCGAGGCGGTGCGCATCGAACAGGCGCGTGGCGCCGGGGATGCGGCGGGCCAGCTGGCCCAGGGATTGTTCGATCATTTCCATAACAGTTCCTTGATGATGAATGGGGGGTTGTTTTATTGGACGGCGCCCGCGTGGTAGACGCCGGGCACGGCTTCGCCCGTCACTTCCAGCACGCCCACGGCGCCCTTGCCGGCGCGCGACAGCGCATGGTCGACCAGCAGATAGCTGCCAGGATGCTGTACCTTGAGTTCGACGATGGTCGCGCCGCCCGGCGCCACCAAGGTGGTTTGCACGTCGTGTTTCGGGCTGCTGATGGAGCCTTCGCTGTACACCTTGTCGAAGATCTCGCCGATGATGTGGAACGATGAAATCTTGTTCGGGCCGCCCACGCCGAAATAGATGCGCACCGTCTCGCCGACTTTCGCCTGCAATTTGTGCGTCTTGCTCAGGGCCCCAACTTCGCCGTTGAAGACGTAGTAGTCGGGTAGTTCATTGGCCATTTTTTCCAGGTTCGGTTCCTGGTGCACGGGCGCGCCGTGTGGACGTCCCGTATACATCTCGCCCTGCATCACGTAATACTCGCGGTCGACTTTCGACAGGCCGCCTTCCGGTTCGACCAGGATCATGCCGTACATGCCGGCCGCGATATGCTGCGGCACCAGCGGCGTGGCGCAGTGGTAGACGAACAGACCCGGATTGAGCGCCTTGAAGGTGACGGTCTTTTCCTGCCCCGGCGCCACCTGCGTATGCTGTCCGCCGCCATGGCCGCCCGTCACGGCGTGCAGGTCGATCGAGTGGATCATCTTGCTGTCCCTGGCGTTGAACAGGGTCAGTTCCACCGTGTCGCCCACTTTCGCGCGCAGCATGGGGCCGGGCACTTGCCGGTTGAAGGTCCAGTAGGTAAAGCTGGTGCCGTCATCGAGCTTGCCCGGCAATTCAACCGTCTCCATGCGGTATTTCAGGGTTTGCGGCGCGCGCGCGCCGATGGCGGAAGGCACTTGCGCCGGATTGGCCGCCACGCTGACGGCCGACGGATCGGGGCCGCGCATCGGCGACGGCGCGGGCGTGTACAGGGCCAGCGCGGCGGCCTGGCTCGATTCGCCCGCTGCGCTGCCGGCGCCGGCGGCCTTCGGCGTCCCGGCTTCGGCCAGCGACGTGCCGGCGACTTCCAGCTTGCCTTCCATGCCGATCTGGCGGTGGCCGGGAATCGAGCAGTAATAGGTGAACGTGCCGGCGCGCGTGACCTTGAAGCGCACGGTGGTGCTGCCGCTGTTGGCGCTGAATTTGCTTGATGCCACATTGAGTTCCGGGATCAGCAGGTCGTGCTCGGCGCCTTCGCCGCTTTTCAGCACGAGTTCGACCGTGTCGCCCACCTTGGCCGCCAGCACGGGATTGACCTGCCCTTTGGCATCGATGAAGACCATCTTGCCGTCGACGATATTGGTCTGCAGCTCATAGCGCTTGAGCGTGGCGGCGGCAGGTTTGGCCGCAGTGGCGGCAGTGGCGGCGGCGCTGGCCGGCAGGCTCGCCTGGGCCTGCACGGACAGGGGCATGGCCAGGACACAGACGGCGGCGGCAATGGCGCGGAGGGAGGGAGTCGTTTTCATCAGGCTTTCCTTGGTCTTGTATGCCGGTTTGGCCCCCTTACCTACGCAAACGGCGTGCCAGGAAAAACTTGTTTTAAATCAATGATTTGAAAAATGCAGGGTAGTTACAACCCTGGCCGGACATGGTTGCATATACCATTCATGGTGAATATGACCACTTCCGCCACCCACCTGCTGTTGCTCACCGACCTGGTCGCCGACTTGCCCGTGGCCGTGCGCCTGCAGCGCCTGGTCGGCAGCCTGCGCGCGCACTTCGGCTGCGAGGCCGTGGCCTTGCTGAAACTCGACGGCGAGCATCTGCGCCCCGTGGCGATGGCGGGCCTGGCCAGCGATGCGCTGGGACGCCGCTTTTCCGTCGCCGACCATCCGCGCCTGGCCGCCATCCTGCAGCGGCGCGGCGTGTTGTGCTTTCATCACGACAGTTCCCTGCCCGATCCCTATGATGGCTTGATCGCCGAGCGGGCCGGCGAGCCGCTGCCTGTGCATGACTGCATGGGCATGGCACTGGACCTCGAGGGCGAGCGCTGGGGCGTCATCACCCTCGACGCCCTGCGCGTCGGCACCTTCGATACCACTGCGCAGCGCGAACTCGCAGAACTGGCTTGCGCCATCGAGGCGGCCGTGCGCGTGACCCGGCTGGAGACGGAAATCCGCGCCCTGCGCCTGTCGGGCGGCGCCATGCAGGCCGCTGCGCAGGCGCCGCGCGAGGAACACGACTTCGTGGGCCAGAGCGGCGCCATCACACAGCTGCTGCACGAATTGCAGGTAGTGGCCGATTCCGAACTGCCCGTGCTGCTGCTGGGCGAAACGGGCGTGGGCAAGGAACTGTGCGCGCACCGCCTGCACCGGCTGTCGCGCCGTGCGGGAAAACCATTGATTCACGTCAATTGCGCGGCCTTGCCCGAATCGCTGGCCGAAAGCGAGCTGTTCGGCCATGTACGGGGGGCCTTTTCCGGCGCCGTCAGCGACCGGCCGGGGCGATTCGAGGCGGCCGAAGGGGGCACGCTGTTTCTCGATGAAGTGGGAGAATTGCCATTGTCCATCCAGGCCAAGCTGCTGCGCACCTTGCAAAATGGCGAAATCCAGCGCCTGGGCGCGGATCGGCCGCGCCGGGTCAACGTGCGCGTGATCGCCGCTACCAACCGCAGCCTGCGCGAGCATGTGCGCGACGGCACGTTCCGCGCCGACCTGTATCACCGTTTATCCGTGTATCCCGTGCCGATTCCGCCGCTGCGCGAACGGGGCAACGACGTGCTGCTGCTGGCCGGTGGCTTCCTGGAATTGAACCGCGCACGCCTGGGCTTGCGCAGCCTGCGCCTGTCGGCCGCGGCGGAAGACGCGCTATGCCACTACCGCTGGCCGGGCAACGTGCGCGAACTCGAGCATGTGATCAGCCGGGCCGCGCTGAAAGCCGTGATCCGCGGTGCGGACCGCAAGGAGATTGTAACGCTGGAGAAAGATATGCTTGACCTCGATGCGCTGGAGCCGCCGGCCGGCGCGGGTGCGATGGCGACCGTGCCGGCAGCGTGCGGCACGTCGGCGGCGCCACTGCTCAGCATGCATCAAATCGTGGAAACAAGCCAGCGTCAAGCCATCCGGCAAGCGCTGGCCCTGCATCAGGATAACTGGGCCGCTGCTGCGCGCCAACTGGGACTCGACGCCAGCAACCTGCACAAGCTGGCGCGCCGGGTCGGCATCAAGGCCTGAGCAAGGCCAGAACTCAGCGGTGGATGACCAGGGTGGTCGGCAGACTGTGGAAGTAGGCAGCCAGGTCCTTGATGTCCTGATTGGTCAGCGGCTTGACCTGGCCCGTCATGATGGCGTTGTTGCGGCCGTTGGCCTTGTCGCCCCGTTTATACGCCGTCAGGGCATGTTCCAGGTAATCCTTGTGCTGGCCCGCCAGTTTCGGGTACGAAGGGTCGATGGGCGAACCGTAATCCTTGCCGTGGCAGGTGGCGCAGCTGTATTTTTCCGCCAGGGCCTTGCCCGTGTTGATGTTGCCGGCAGCGAGGGCGGAAAACGAGGCGGTGGCGCAAACCAGGGCGGCGAGTAGTGTTTTCATCATCTGGCTGGTCCTCAGTTCGGCTTGGCTTGTTGCGAATAATAGGCGGCGACATCGGCGATATCCTGATCCGACAGGCTGCTGGCGATGCCCTTCATGCTGGGGTGTTTGCGATCGCCCTTCTTGTAGGCTTGCAACGCATTCTCGATGTATTTCGCCGACTGGCCGCCGATCATCGGCACCTGGAATACTTCGGGGAAGGTCGCCTTGTAGCCAGGAATGCCGTGGCAACCGATACACATTTCCACCTTGGCAGTGGCTGCCTTGGCGTTTCCTACAATGTCAGCCGCTGTGACGGCATTTGCGATGCCGGCAAGCACGAGAAGTGCAAATATTTTTTTCATAGTGGCAAAGTGAACAAAGGTAATCGGAGAAACGCCAGAGCTGGTTTTTATTGATTTTATGTGTTGACAATTAATCTGCTGCTTGCCGATTCTAGCCAAGATATTCTTGCAAGTCCACCTATAAAACCCGCATTGTGTGCGGGTGGGTACAGGCCACCGGCGTGACGCCGCGCCGCAGTTCTGTTTATACTCACCCTTTCATTTCTTTGGCAGACCGCTCATGCAAGCAAAGCACCCCCAGCAAAGCCTCCGCTTCGAAGGTTCCGACAGCTACGTCGCCACCGCCGACCTGAAACTGGCCGTGAATGCGGCGCTGACCTTGCAGCGCCCCTTGCTGATCAAGGGCGAGCCAGGCACGGGCAAGACCATGCTGGCCGAGGAAGTGGCCGCCGCGCTGAACATGCCGCTGATGCAATGGCATATCAAATCGACCACCAAGGCGCAGCAGGGCTTGTACGAATACGACGCCGTGTCGCGCCTGCGCGATTCGCAGCTGGGCGACGAGCGCGTGCGCGACATCCAGAACTACATCGTCAAGGGCGTGCTGTGGCAGGCATTTACGGCACCCGAGCCGGTGGTGCTGCTGATCGACGAAATCGACAAGGCCGACATCGAATTCCCGAACGACCTGCTGCGCGAACTGGACCGCATGGAATTCTACGTGTACGAAACGCGCGAAATGGTCACGGCGCGCCACCGGCCGCTCGTCATCATCACCTCGAACAATGAAAAGGAATTGCCGGACGCCTTTTTGCGCCGCTGCTTCTTCCACTACATCAAATTCCCGGACAAGGATACGATGGAGCAGATCGTCGCCGTCCACTACCCGCACCTGAAACAGGAATTGCTGGCGCAGGCGCTGCAAACCTTCTACGAAGTGCGCGACGTGCCGGGCCTGAAGAAAAAGCCGTCGACGTCGGAATTTCTCGACTGGCTCAAGCTCCTGCTGGCCGAGGACATCCCTGCCGAAGCGCTGCGCAGCAAGGACAACAAGGCCGTCGTGCCGCCCCTGCACGGCGCGCTGCTGAAAAACGAACAGGACGTGCACCTGTTCGAGCGCCTGATGTTCATGTCGCGCACCAACCGCTAAGGAGCGCCGGTGAACGACATCAGCCCGGACAAGGTCTTCGTCCCCCTGGAACTGCACGGCATCCGCCTCGAAGCGCTGGCGCCGCATCACGCACCGGGCCTGCGCGCGGCGGCCATGGATGGCGAACTATGGAATCTGCGCGTCACCTCCGTGCCCGAACCGGACCAGGTGGACCAGTACATCTTCAAGGCCATCGAGATGCGCCCTGCGCGCTTCGCCTTTGCCGTCATCGACGCGGCCAGCGGCGACGTTATCGGCACCACCAGCTACCACGACGTGGTGCCTAACATAGGCCGCCTGGAAATCGGCTACACCTGGTATGCGAAGCGCTGCCAGCGCAGCCACGTCAACACCACCTGCAAATTGCTGCTGCTGGCGCACGCCTTCGATACCCTCGGCTGCGCGCTGGCAGGTTTTCGCACCGATAATTTCAACCATGCTTCGCAGGCGGCCATCGAACGCCTGGGCGCGAAAAGGGATGGTGTGCTGCGTCACCATGCGCTGCGCCGCGACGGCACCGTGCGCGACACGGTCATGTACAGCATCACGCGCGGCGAATGGCCCGAAATTGCCGCCCACCTGCGCTACAAGCTGGCGCAGCGCCCCATCGCCGCACTGCCCCGCTTGGGAGACCCTGGGACAGAGGAAGCACCATGCTGATTGATTTCTTCTTCACGCTCAAGGATGCGAAGATTCCCGTCTCGATCAAGGAATTCCTGACGCTACTTGAAGCGCTGCAAAAGAATGTCATCGACGCCTCGATGGACGATTTCTATTATCTGGCGCGCCTGACCCTGGTCAAGGATGAAGCCCATTTCGACAAGTTCGACCGCGCCTTTGCCCAGTACTTCAAGGGCGTCAATGCGGCCTTCGACACGAACGCGGCGATTCCCCTCGACTGGCTGCTCAAACGCATGCAGCGCGAATTGTCCGAGGAGCAGAAGGCGCAGCTGGAAAAATTCGGCTACGACAAGCTGATGGACCGCCTGAACGAGCTGCTGAAGGAGCAGAAGGAGCGCCACGAGGGCGGCAGCAAGTGGATAGGCACGGGCGGCACTTCGCCGTTCGGCAATGGCGGCACGAATCCGGAAGGCATCCGTATCGGCGGCAAGGGCGGCAACCGCACGGCCGTGAAAGTATGGGAAGCGCGCAGCTACAAGGATTACGACGGCGAGCGCGAACTGGGCACGCGCAACATCAAGGTGGCCTTGCGCCGCCTGCGCAAGTTCGCGCGCGAAGGCGCGGAAGACGAGCTGGCGCTCGACGCCACCATCGCCGCCACGGCCAACAACGCGGGCTATCTCGACATCAGGATGCGTCCCGAGCGCAAGAACCGCATCAAGGTGCTGATGCTGTTTGATGTGGGCGGCAGCATGGACGACCATATCGAACGCACCGAGGAACTGTTCTCGGCGGCGAAGACAGAATTCAAGAACATGGAATTCTTTTACTTCCATAACTGCGTCTACGACTACCTGTGGAAGAACAACCGGCGCCGCAACGCCGAGCGCTTTCCCACCTGGGACGTGCTGCGCAAATACCCGCCCGACACCAAGCTGATTTTCGTCGGCGACGCCACCATGAGCCCCTACGAAATCCTGCAGCCGGGCGGCAGCGTCGAATACAACAACGAGGAAGCCGGATCGGCGTGGCTGGCGCGCTTTACCCAGGCGTTCCCGAAATTCATCTGGCTCAATCCGGAAGCGGAAGGATTATGGCAGTACCGCCAGTCCATCGGCGTGATGCGGCAGTTGATGAACAACCGCATGTTCCCCCTGTCGATCGACGGGCTGGAACGGGGCATGCGTCTGCTCAGTAAATAAGAGCACGCAACAAAAAGTCCATGGCGGCATGCCGCCGCCATGCCGTACACTGCGGTGCAGAACTACCGTGCGGAGCATCTCCGCTGCGGGCGGGTACCATAGGCTGATATCGGCCCCGCCCCAATTTGCTGCATCTTGTGCGCGGCCGCCATGGCCGCGGCACTGTTCGATTGCGCACATTGTGCGCGCCTTCTGCTCCGGTAGAATCGGCGCATCGCTCTGCGCAAACAATGCACCATCGCTGCACCACGACATTGCCGCGCCAGCTCCCATGCTGCCGGCCGGTGCCAGCGCTATTTCAAAGGAATGAGCATGCAAAGTCTCCTCTCGATCGCCGCCGACCTGTCCTGGCCATTCGCCATTACCCTGGCCTGGGTGGTGGGCGAATTTGGCCACCGCTGGACGGGCCTGCCGCGCATCAGTTTTTATGGCGTGATCGGCTTCATCCTGGCGCAGACGCAGGTGGGTATCCTGCCGCAGACGGACGCCGGCCCCATGCTGGTGCTGGCTGACGTGGCCTTCGGCCTGATCCTGTTCGAGGTCGGCTACCGCATCAACCTGCGCTGGCTGAAGAACAACCCGTGGATCGCCGTCACCGGCCTGGTCGAATCGCTGTTCACATTTGCCGTCGTCTACTTCATCGGCATCGAATTCGGCACCACCTCGATGACGGCGCTGCTGCTGGCCTCCCTGGCCATGTCCACCTCGCCGGCCACCATCATGCGCGTCATCAACGAAGAACGCAGTTCGGGCCAGGTCACGGAACGCATCGTCCACCTGACGGCACTCAATTGCGTGCTGGCCGTGTTCACCTTCAACATCATCATCGGCTTCTGGATGTTCCAGAGCTCCACCGACCTGATCGAGGCGACCAGCAGCAGCGCCGCCGTGCTGGCCGCCTCGGTGGCCGCCGGCACCGTCTTCGGCATCGTCGTGCCGGCCATGCTGCGCCGCCTGGGCAATATGGCGCAGGACGCCACCGTGGCGTTCGCGCTGTCGGTAATGCTGCTCGTCGCGCTGACCTACACCACCAGCCTGTCGCCGCTGCTGGCCACCCTGACATTCGGCCTGGTGGCGCGCCACCGCCGCGTCGCCTTCAGCCAGGCGCAGCGCAATTTCGGCGCGCTGGGCGAACTGCTGACGGTATTGCTGTTCGTGTATGCCGCCTCGACACTGGAATGGGCCAGCGTAACGGCTGGCGCGACCCTGGCCCTGGCCGTCGTTGGCGGACGCCTGCTGACGAAAGTCGTCGGCGTGGCCGCGTTTTCGCATGTGAGCGGCATTTCCTGGCGCAAGGGGGTGCTGACGGGCGTGGCCCTGACGCCCGTCTCCGTCTTTATCATCCTGCTGCTCGAGCACGCGCGCCAGCACGGCGTGAACTTCGGCGACGAATTGAACGCCCTGGCCGCCGTCACCCTGGGCCTGGAACTGGTCGGTCCCGTGCTGGTGCAGCGCGTGCTGATGCTGGCAAAAGAAACCCACGAAATCAAGGAGCGCTAAATGCCGCTGGAACCCTTTGGCCAATCGGCCGCGCTGACCTTCGGCGTCGAACTCGAACTGCAACTGGTGAACCTGTCGGACTATGACCTGACGGCCGCCAGCCCCGACCTGCTGCACCTGCTGGGAAAAAAACCGTTTCCCGGCAACGTCACGCCGGAAATCACCGAGAGCATGATCGAGATCAACTCGAGCGTGCACACGCATCACGGCCCCCTGCTGGAACAGCTGCAGGAAATCCGCGACACCTTGATCACGGCGGGCGACAAGCTCAATATCGGCATCGCGGGGGGCGGCACACACCCGTTCCAGCAATGGTCGTCGCAAAAGATCTTTTCCAAGCCGCGCTTCCAGGAGATTTCGGAACTGTACGGCTACCTGGCCAAGCAGTTCACCATCTTCGGCCAGCATGTGCACATCGGCTGCGCCTCGGGCGACGACGCCATGTTCCTGCTGCATTCGCTGAACCGCTACATCCCCCATTTCATCGCCCTGTCGGCCTCCTCGCCCTACGTGCAGGGACGCGACACCCTGTTCGATTCGGCCCGCCTGAACTCCGTATTTGCGTTCCCCATGAGCGGACGCGCGCCGTTCACGCTGAGCTGGGAGCAGTTCTCCAACGAGTATTTCGCCAAGATGGAGAACACGGGCATCATCAAGAGCATGAAGGATTTTTACTGGGATATCCGTCCCAAGCCGGAATTCGGCACCATCGAACTGCGCGTGTGCGACACGCCGCTGACGGTGGAGCGGGCCGCCGCGCTGGCCGCCTACCTGCAAGCCCTGTGCCGCTACCTGCTCGAACGGCGCGAAGCGCCGCCCGTGGAAGACGATTACCTCGTATATAACTACAACCGCTTCCAGGCCTGCCGCTTCGGCCTCGATGGCGCCATCACGCATCCGAAAACCTACGAAACGATGTCGCTGCGCGAAGACATCATGACCACCCTGCGCAAGATGGAGCCGCACGCCGAGGCGCTGGGCAGCACGCCGGCCCTGAAA
The DNA here is from genome assembly GCF_059421435.1 of Janthinobacterium sp. GW821-FHT03A03. Taxonomy (NCBI): domain Bacteria; kingdom Pseudomonadati; phylum Pseudomonadota; class Betaproteobacteria; order Burkholderiales; family Oxalobacteraceae; genus Janthinobacterium; species Janthinobacterium sp. GW821-FHT03A03. The sequence goes on from NZ_JBWKUZ010000001.1 coordinate 887,852, forward strand.
CACCTGTCGGACGTGGCCAAGCAGTGGAGCGATGCGCAATACCTGCGCAAGCAGCACAGCCTGCAGGGCAGCGCCGAGGGCATGGTCGATTCGGCCATCCGCTGCTTCCGGGGCGAACCCATGAATTACTGACACGGCACGCGCTGGAAGCGTAGGTCGGATTAGCCCATAGAGCGTAATCCGACAATATTGTTAGCGCCAGTGGTGGCGTCGGATTACGCGCCTGCGCGCTAATCCGACCTACAGCCTGGCCGAAGCGACGTCGCGTCCATGCAGTCTGGCCCGCCGGGTCAGACCCCGGCATTCAGCAGCGTCAACCAAAAAAACCACACCCGCCGTTCCCGTCATTTACAGCCACCTCCCCCGCTTGCTACAATGAGAATGATTCTTATTATTGTTTAAAAGCGCAAGGGGAATGCGATGCCGCTGGCAAAGCCGCTACAACGCCACGACATCGCGACACTGTATGCCGACCACCACGGCTGGCTGCAGGGCTGGCTGCGCAAAAAACTCGGCAGCACGGCCTGCGCGGCCGATGTGGCGCACGATACTTTCATGCGCCTGCTCGACCGCGAAGACGCCGTCGCCGCGCGCGAGCCGCGCGCCTTTCTCGCCACCGTGGCGCAGCGCGTGCTGTTCAACCATTACCGCCGCCAGAAACTCGAACAGGCTTACCTGGACGTGCTGGCGCAGCTGCCGCCCCGGCATGCGCCGTCGCCCGAGGAACGCGCGCTGCTGCTGTCCACGCTGTTTGAACTGGACCGCATGCTCGACGGCTTGCCGCCGCCTGTGAAACGGGCTTTCCTGCTGCGCCAGCTCGACGAGCTGCCGCAGGAAGACATCGCGCGCCAGCTCGGCATCTCGCTGGCCACGGTAAAACGCCATCTGCAGCGGGCCGGCAGCGCCACACAGGCGTGGCAGCAGCTGCAAACGCAGCACGAACACCTGCCGCCCGCGGCGCACGCGAGCCTGCTGCGCGCTTGCATGCAAGCGAATGCGCCGCGGCGCCACGCCGTCAAGACCCTGGCCCTGCTGCTGGCCTGCGGCGCCTCGCTGTATGCGTTCGAACGCCGCAGCCCGCAGCGCGGCTGGATGGCAGATTACCGCACGGGCGTCAACCAGCGCCGCGTCGTGACCCTCGATGACGGCACGCAGCTCACGCTCAACACCAGCAGCGCCGTCAATATCGTTTACAGCGGCGCGCAGCGCCGCATCGACCTCCTGGCCGGCGAAATCTTCATCGCCACCGGCAAGGATGCCGCGCAACGGCCGTTCTTCGTCGGCACGCCGCACGGCAGCCTGCAGGCGCTGGGCACGCGTTTCACCGTGCGCCTGCACGAGCAATACGCCAGCGCCGGCGTGCTCGAAGGCGCCGTCGCCGTGCTGGCCGATGACGGTAGCCAGCGCCTGCTGCTGCGTCCCGGCGATGGCGCCCATTTCGACAGCGCGGACTTGCACCGCCAGGCGCTGGCGCCCTATGGCGGCGCATGGCTCGATGGCATGCTGGTGGCGCGCGACATGCGCCTCGCCGATTTCCTCGCCGAGCTGTCGCGCTACAGCGACCATCCGCTGGGCAGCACGCCCGCCATCGCCGGCCTGCGCGTGTCCGGCTCCTACCCGCTGGCCGACGTCGGCGCCGTCCTCGACACCGTCTGCGCCAGCCTGCAACTGCGGCGCAATACCGTCACGCGCTTCTGGGGCCATCAGGTGGTGCGCATCGAACTGGCTGCCCGCTGAAAAATATTTTCTGCAAAGTGAGCTGTTTTACCGTGCTCGCGTGACTTGGTAGAGAGGTAGTTTCCATCTTGCGCATCCACGAAAGGCTTTATTCCATGCACCACGCTTCGCGTTCCCTCCTTACCCGCACCGTTTTGGCCTGCGCCCTGGCGCAGATCGGCATGGCCCTGGCCCTGCCGGCGCCAGCCCAGGCGCAAAGCCGGCAAGTACGCGCCTACAGCATTCCGGCCGGCGCGCTGGGCGACGTGCTCACGCGCTTCGGCAGCGACAGCGCCATTTTGTTGTCGTTCTCCAGCGACACCACGCAAGGCTTGCACAGCGCCGGCCTGCAAGGCAGCTACAGCCTGCACGATGGTTTCCGCGCGCTGCTGGCCGGCAGCGGCCTGCAAGCCGTGCCGCAGGCGAATGGCGGCTACCTGCTGCAAAAGATCCCCGCCAGTGCCAGCGCACCCACGGCGGACAGCCGCGGCGTGGCTGTCATGAGCGGCGTCACCGTGGTGGCGGCGGCCGAGCGCAGCGCCGCCACCAGCGGCACGGGCAGCTACACGGGCGGGCCCGCCAGCGGCGCCACGGGCCTGGCGTTGACGCAGCGCGAAACGCCGCAGTCGCTGACCATCGTCACGCGCCAGCAGATGGATGACCAGAACAGCAACGCCGTCTCCGACGTCATGAAGAACGTCAATGGCGTGAGCGTGCAAAACTACGACAGCGACCGCTGGAGCTTCCAGGCGCGCGGCTTTGCCGTCACCAATTTCCAGTACGACGGCGTATCGGCCATCTATGACGGCGTCTACGACTGGGGCACGACCAACAGCGACATGGCCATCTATGACCGCATCGAAGTACTGAAGGGCGCGACGGGCCTGATGAGCGGCTCGGGCGACCCGTCGGCCACCGTCAACATGGTGCGCAAGCGCCCCACCGCCAGCTTCGAGGGTTCGGCCACCCTGGGCGCGGGATCGTGGGACAACTACCGCGGCGAAGCCGATGTCTCCGGCCCCCTGAACGACAGCCGCACGGTGCGCGGCCGCCTGGTGGGCGCCTACCAGGACAAACACGCCTACCTGGACCGCTACACGCAGCAGAAATCCGTCGCCTACGGCATCATCGAGGCGGACCTGACACCCGTCACCCTGCTGACGGCCGGCTTCACGCACCAGGATTACAAGCCGCGCGGCTCGACCTGGACGGGCTTCCCCGTGCTGCTGGCCGACGGCTCGCGCACGGATTTCCCCACCGCGTGGAATCCGGCCACCGGCTGGAGCCGCCGCGACATGCAGAACACCACGCTGTTCACCTCAGTCGAGCATAGCTTCGCCAACGCGTGGAAACTGACACTGAGCGCCAACCAGTTGCGCAGCAAGCATGACAGCGTGCTCGGTTCGGCCAGCGGCGGCAATCCCGACCCCGTCACGGGCGAAGGCGCCTATTTCTTCATGGGCAAATACAAGGGCGACCGCCGCCAGACCACCGTCAACGTCGACGCCAGCGGGCCGTTTACCGCCTTCGGCCGCCGCCATGAAGCGATGCTAGGCTACTCCCATTCCAGCGCGAAGCAGGACGGCCCCGTCTACGAATCGGTCTACCCGCCCGTCGCAGGCAGCTATTTCGACTGGCGCGGCCAGTACGCCGAACCGGCCTTCATGCGCCTGGGCAACGACAACGACAGCACGCGCCAGAGCGGCCTGTATGGCGCCGTGCGCCTGCATCCGGCCGACGCGCTGTCCGTCATCGTCGGCGCGCGCGTGAGCAACTACAAGCAGGAGCAGGACCGCAGCTTCTTCGACCCCAAGACCGCGCGCATCACCTCGCGCATCGAGGAAAGCAAGGTCATCACGCCATATGCGGGCGTCGTATATGACCTCGACAAGACCTATTCCGTGTTCGGCAGCTACACCAGCATCTTCGCCCCCCAGAGCAACCGCGACATCAACCGCAACGTCCTCGCCCCCGTGCGCGGCAAGGGTGTGGAGGCGGGCGTAAAGGCCGAATACCTCGATGGCAAGGTCAATGCCAGCGCGTCCCTGTTCCAGATACGCCAGAGCAACGTGGCCAGCTCTGTGGGCGAAGTCAACGGCGAAGAAGCGTATACAGCCATCGACGGCGTTACCAGCCGCGGCGTGGAAATGGAGGTGACGGGAGAGGTGATGAAGGATGTGAAGCTGAGCGCCGGCTATACCTACACCCACGTGCGCGACGCGGATGGCAAGGATGTCTTTTCCACCATGCTGCAAACGACGCAGCCTGCCCATCTGGTGCGCGTGCAAGGCACGTGGCGCCTGCCCGCCAGCCTGGACAAGCTGACCGTCGGTGGCGGCATCAACTGGCAAAGCAGCTACTACGGCAATATCTGGAACCCCGCCATCGAGGACAATGCACGCATCAAGCAGGGCGGCTACGCGCTGGTCAACCTGATGGCGCGCTACGAGATCAGCAAGAATGTCACGGCCAGCCTCAACGTGAACAACCTGCTGGACAAGAAGTACTTCACGGGACTGGGCCTGTTCCAGACGGGTTTTTACGGCGAACCGCGCAATGTGATGTTCACCGTGCGCACGAAGTTTTAACCAATAAGTTTTAATTCACTGCCGTACAGCGCCAGCGCCCAGGCTGGCGGGCGCAATTCCAGCGCCAGGGACAGGTAAGCGGGATCGAAGCGCGCCGCCAGCAGGTACACATTGGCGGCGCCCTTCGGCTCCCAATTCCCTGTAAATCCCTTTTCTCCGGCCGCCACGCGCTTGCGGTCGAAGGGCACGGCGCTTTTCGCGAACTCCTCGTGCGTCTTTTTACCCTGCGCATACGGCGCCAGCCAGGCCAGCGCCTCGCCCAGGCGCCGCGCTTCCGGCGCGCCATACCAGTCGTCGCCGTGCGCCTGCGCCATCAGGGCTGTCGTCAGCAGCGGCTCCAGGCTGTAGGTGGTGTAATGCAGGGCGTCGCGCTGCTCGAAGTCGAAGGGCATGCCGCCGGCGCCGATATTGCGCGGCACATGTGCCAGAAAGCGTTCCTTCGCCCGCGCGACCAGCAAGGCGTCGCCCGTGACATACGCGGCGGCGGTACCAATCTTGATGCGGTGGCTGTGCCAGTTGTTGCGCGCCGTGGACGGGCCTCCGACCTTGACGGGATCGCTCAGATAACCCTGCGCCAGGGTGCGGCAAAACGCCTGCACCTGCTCGCGCTCGACGCCGTTCAAGCGCTCCTGTACCAAATCAAAACCCATCAGCAGGCTGGCCAGCTCCGTCTCGTCGACGGGGCTGAACGACGGCTGGTAGGCGCCGCTCCAGGCCAGCAGCAGCTGGCGCGCCGCCTCGAAATGCGGCATTTCGCCCGACAGGCGCCAGGCCAGCGCCTGCAAGCGCGCCTGGCGCCAGTCTTCCTGCGCCTGCTGGCTGGTTTCGCGTCCGCCCTCCCCCTTCAGCAAGCCGCCCGTGCGCACTTCGGCCATCAGGTGCACGGGCCGCGCCGCGTCCTTGCGCGCCGCCTTGACCACCTGTTCGGCGATGGCCGGCGCCACCCGCGCCTTGAGCGTGCGCGCGCGCGTGGCGGACGTCAGCGCAAACGGCAGCGCGCCCTCATGCGGGCGCGGCGCCGCGCGCAAGCCCGCCAGGGGCAGCGCCAGCAAACCGGCCAGCACCGTGCGCCGGCGGATCAGATGCGTACTCAAAACCGCGTCTCCCGCGCCGCGCGCAAAAAGTTATCGAGGATGGGCGTGCAATCGAGCAGCTCGACGCCGCCCGCCGAATGGAATTCCGGGTGCCATTGCAAGCCCATGACGAAGCGCGCCCGCTGGTAGCGGATGGCTTCGACGATATTGTCGCCTTGCGAATACGCTTCCACGGTGATGTCGCGCCCCAGGTCCTTGACCGACTGGTGGTGGATGGAATTGACGAGCGCCTCGCCTGTCTTCGGGAACATGCCTGCCAGCGACGAGCCTTTCGGGAAGACGATGCTGTGGCGGTGGCGGTCATACAAGTCATTGACGTGGGAAGTGGCACCCTCCACGTCCGAGGCGATGTCCTGGTACAGCGTGCCGCCAAAACCCACGTTGATCAGTTGACAACCACGGCAAATGCCCAGCACGGGTTTGCCCGCATCGACGAATTCGTGCAGCAGTTCCAGTTCGTACAGGTCGCGCGCGCGGTCGCCGCTCCACTCGGGCCGCGTGGCCGTCTCGGAATACGTCTGCGGCGAGACGTCGGCGCCGCCCTGCAGCACCAGGCCGTCCAGGTGGCGCGCATAGTGGCGCAGGGTGATGTTACTCGGGTGTAGCAGGCCGCTGGTATTGACCGTCGGGATCATGAACACCAGCACGTCGCGCGACATGACCCACTGGGCAATCGACTCTTCCAGGTATTGCAGGTTCTTGCTGCGCAGGCCGGTGGCGCCCGGCTCGGGGTGGAAAATGCGCGCCGAGATGCCGATGCGCAGGGTGCGCCGCATGAAATCGCGGCTGGCCTTGTCGCGCATCGAGCGGTAGCGCGACGAGATCACCCGCCAGGCCAGCGCCAGCGGCGTGTCATTATCCTTCAGGTAGCGGGGTGCCGCGTCGCGCGCACGGTGCTCATCATCGGGCGCCCGGCGGCCCACCCGGTCAGGCCGCACCGGCGCTGCAGAATCAGTGGAAGAGCGAAGCTGGGGATCTTTTTCGTCTGACATGGCAAGGCTGACTGAAAGCGGAGACGTTTTCAATATAAACCCCCGCCCCCGGAAGCACGATTCAATTTTGTAACAAAAGCATACGCACTGGCATCTGCGCAACATGCCCACGTCCGACGCATACAGTCCGTTTACGCCCACGGCCCCGCTTTTTAGAGAATCTTTACGCCCCCGCTGCTAATCTTGAACGTACCTCAACCACCGCTGCAAAGCCACCATGGAACCCCATTCACGCCTGCAAACGCATCAAGCGCATCAAGCGCATCAAGCGCATCATGCTCTGCCCCACCGCCATCCCCGCCTGCCCACCTTCCTCATGCATATCACGGTCGACAAGTCCTGCCTGGCCGAGCTGCGCCAGCTGGTCGTCAGGACCTGCGGCAGCATGCTGTCGTTCATGCGCGTCGAGGCGGTCGACCATGCCGAGCGCATGAAGGTATGGTTGTGCGTGACGGAACCGGCCCTGCGCCTGACCATGGATGCCGTCATGCGCCTGCTGCCGGCAGCTGAATTTGGCCGCATCAGCCAGGGGAAATCGCTATGAACCAGTATGCCTGCGACCAGGCGATGTCTTCATCGCGCATCACCGCGCACTTTCAGGGCATCTGGGTGCCCATGGTCACGCCATTTTATGATGGCGATGGCGACATCGACTTCGACGCCGCGCAGCAGCTCGCGTGCGAACTGGCCACCAGCGGCATTGACGGCCTGGTGGTGTGCGGCACCACGGGCGAAGCGGCCATGCTGAGCGCCGCGGAAAAAACCATGCTTTTAGACAGCGTGCTCGAAGCCGTCGGCCCCCGCTTCCCCGTCGTGATGGGGATAGGCGGCAGCGATACGCGCGGCGTTGTCGCCTCCGTGCAGCGCTATAACGACCATCCGCTGGCCGGCCTGCTGATTTCCGCGCCCGCCTACGTGCGCCCCTCGCAGGACGGCATCGTGCGCCACTTCCAGGCCATCGCCGCCGCCACCGACCAGTCCATCGTGCTGTACAACGTGCCGGCGCGCACGGGCGTCAATATCGAGCCGCAGACGGCGGCGCTGCTGGCGCGCGACTCGCACTTCGTCGCCATCAAGGAAGCCGGCGGCAAGCTGCAGCAGCTGGGCGAACTGCTGCTTGAGACGCGCCTGGACGTCTTGTGCGGCGACGATGCGCTGCTGCTGGCCAGCCTCACCATGGGCGGCCACGGCGCCATGTCGGCCGCTGCCCAGGTGCGCCCCGACCTGTACGCGCAATTGTTCGACCTCGTCAAATCCGGGCGCCACGGCGCCGCCAGCGCCCTGTTCAAGACAATGCTGCCCGTCATTCGCCTGTTGTTCTCCGAGCCGAATCCAGGCCCTGTCAAGGCGGCCCTGGCCTTGCAGGGCAAGGCGCGCGACGAACTGCGCCTGCCGATGACCGCCATGTCGTCCGCCGGCCAGGCCAGGCTGGCTGCGGCACTGGAACCCTTGATGGACCTGCCCCGCTGGACTGCCAGCGACAAAGAAGAGCCGCGCGCAGGCTGTCTGCTGCAGCTGGTCTCCACCGCCAACATCATGCCAGCCGTACGCCAAGATGATCATCGCCATCACGGATGAACGCGGGGGCATGGAGAAGTCCATCGTGGCCGGGCGGCTGGCCGCCTCGCGCGCGCTGGCCGGACGCAAGGTATTGCTGCTCGATGCCGATCCGCGCCAGGGAGCCATGGCACAGGCCAGGAACATGCACGACGGCGCCATGCACGGCAGCGTGACGCGGCCGCGCCTGATGGCGCGCGCCATCAGCGCCAAGGGCGTGCAGCCGGAACTGGAGCACCTGGTGACCTGCTACCACGACATTGTCATCGACAGCGAAGGCCGCGACTCCATGGGCAGCCGCTCGGCCCTGATCGCCGCGCGCGTGCTCGTGGTGCCGCTCGACGGCGTTGCTGACGCCGCCGCGCAGGCTGGCCTGGCGCGCCGCATCGCGCATGCACGCAGCTTCAACCCGGGGCTGCGCGTCCTGTTGGCGACAGATACGCAAGCGGCAGCCGCCCATGCCCTGGCCACGCAGATTCCGGCCGCCCGCGTGGTCGGCCTGGGACAGCTGTATTGCGCCGTCTTCGACAGCCATCACCGCGCCGCATAGCTCCCGACAGCCGGGGTCTGACCTGACGGGGGAGCGCGCCCCAATGGGACGCGCTCCGGTCAGGCAGTGACTGACCCTGTTTTTAGCGCAAAAAAGGCGGCGCATGCGCCGCCTCTCCTCTCATCTCCGTCAATTAAAACGTCTTGCTGACCGTCAGCTGCAGTGCCGTCTTGCCCATAAATTTGCCATTTACGGGCGAGGCATACGCCGACTTGCCCGCGTTCGTGCCGATCACGGCCAGCGCGCCCGAAACAAAGCCGAAGTCGCGCGCGACGCCGACTTTCCAGTCCGTGTAGCTAGCCGCGTCATTGTTTTTCACTTTCTGGTGGCCCGCATGCAGGTTGCCGGTCCAGCCGTTCGTCAGGTCGATGGTCGCGCCGATATCGAGGTAGCCGCTGTTCTTGCTGTTGACGATGCCGAACAGGTTCGAGACGGCGTGCGAATACTTGACGTAGGCGGGGCCGTACGACAGCTGGCCGTAGACTTCCTGCGTATCCGCGTCGGCCAGGCCGGCGATGTGCTTCAAGCCGTTGTCCGCATACACATAGGCGAGCACGCCGACGTCGTAACCGATATCACTACTCAGCTGCCCGCGCTTGCCCGCATACAGGTCCACTTCCACGTCGCCGCTGCCGCCCGCATCCTTGGTCCACTTGATGGTGGAAGCCCAGGCGCCCGCATACAGGCCAGTCGGGTTGTTGATGTAATCCACGCCGCCCTGCAGCGCGGGCTTCAAGCGCGTCTGCGAGATGCCCCGATAACGGTAGTCGGACACGCCGGCCACGTTGAAACTGACTTCATTGTCGGGCTTGGTCTCTTCCGCGTGGGCCAGGCTGCCAGTAAAGGCGGTCGCGACGGCAAGTGCAAGTAACATTTTATTCATGGTTTTTTCTTCTTCATGGGTGGTATGGGCCTTTGCCAACATGGCGCAGCTGGCCCGCTGCTGCAAAAATTCGCTGCAAAAATTTAAAGTAAAGCGTCCCCCTGGCGCGCGCGGCGCCTGTTTTCCAACAGGGGATATCAGGTGTTAGAGCGGCAGCAGCAGCCGGTAGCCGACGGCCGTTTCCGTCAGCAGGTACTGCGGCTGGGCCGGATCGGCTTCCAGCTTCTGGCGCAGATGGCCCATGTAGATGCGCAGGTAGTGGCCGTTTTCGCTGTTCGACGGCCCCCATACTTCGCGCAGCAGCTGCGGATTGGTGACCACCCTGCCCGCGTTCTTCACGAGGACCGACAGCAAACGAAATTCCGTCGGCGTCATGTGCACCAGCTGCTTGTTGCGCGTCACCAGCCGGTCCTTCAGGTCGACCCGCACGTCGCCGAACTGCACCACGCCGTCGTCGCTGGCGGCGGGCTGGCGCTGGCGGCGCAAGGTGGCGCGCACGCGCGCCAGCAGCTCGCCCACACCGAACGGCTTGGTCAGGTAATCGTCGGCGCCCGCATCGAGCGCGCGAATCTTGTCCTGCTCGTCAACCCGCGCAGAGAGCACGATGATGGGCACCGCCGACCATTTTCGGATATCGGCAATGAAGTCGATGCCGTCTCCGTCGGGCAGGCCCAGGTCCAGCACGATCAGGTCCGGCCGGCGCGTGCCGGCATCGATCAAGCCCCGCTGCATGGTAGCGGACTCGAAGATCTGCCAGCCTTCGTCCTCCAGCGCGGAGCGCACGAAGCGGCGAATTTGCGGTTCATCCTCGACCAGCAAGGCCGTGGCGGAAGGTTCGTTCATGATGGTTTTCCTGTTTCAAATACGTTGGCGTCGTCCAACTCCGCGTCAGGCAACGCCGGCGGCGTACCCAAGGGCAGACTGAAGACGATGGCAGCGCCCTGTCCTGGCGCTTGCGGCTGCGCATGAATGGTGCCGCCGTGCGCTTCAACGATGGCGCGGCAAATGGCCAGCCCCAACCCGACGCCGGGCTTGTTCGATTCGCGCTCGCCGCGCGTGAATTTTTCAAAGATGGCTTCTTCACGGCCAGGCGGCAGGCCCGGCCCATCATCGAGCACCCTCACCTGGAGGAACTGGCCGTGCACCCCGGCCGCGACAGTGATGGTGCTGCCAGGCGGCGTGTACTTGGCCGCGTTTTCCAGCAGGTTGCACAGCACGCGCTCGATCAGCACGGCGTCGTAACGCACCAGCGGCAAGTCTGGCGCCAGTTGCGTCTGCACCCGATGGGCCTGCAACTGCGGGCCGCTGGCGCGCAGCGCGCTGCCCACTACCTCCTCCAGCGCCTGCCACTGCAGGTTCAGGCGCACCTGGCCACTCTCGATGCGCGCCATGTCCAGCAGGTTCGCCACCAGGGCGCTCATGCGCACTGTTTCGGACTGCAGCGAACGCGCCATGTCCAGCTGCGCGGGCGACAGCGCAGGCCGGGACAGGGCCAGCGATTCTGCCAGACCCACCAGCGACGTCAATGGCGTGCGCAAGTCGTGCGACAGGGCCGCCAGCAGCGAATTGCGCAGCCGCTCCGATTCCATCTGCACCAGTGCGCCCTGCGCCACGTCGATGTAGTGCACGCGTTCGAGGGCGATGGCCGCCAGCGCGGCAAAGGTGTCGAGATGCTGGCGCTGCTCCGGCACCAGCAGCCAGCGCCCGTGGGTTGGCGCCTCCAGCGGCAGCAGCGCCAGCAAGCCCCGCGTGCGCATGGGCGCGATCAGCGGCAGGTAGAAAATGCTCGACCCGGGCAGGGTGTCGGTGCCCGTGCCGGCCGCCTGGGCTTGGTCGAAAGCCCACTGCGCAATGCCCATGTCCAGCTGCTCGCCTCCCATGGCCGTGCCTTGAGACTCCTGCAAGCGGCCTTCATCGTCAGGCAGGAGCAAAGTGGCGCGGGCGCGGAAAGCCCGTTCGATGGCGCTTTTCGTGATATCGAAAATCTGCTCCGTCTGCAGCACGCCAGACAATTCACGCGAAAATTCATACAGGGCGCGGGCACGCGCCTCACGGTGCGAGGCCACGCGTGCCTGGAAGCGCAGGCCCGCAGTCAGGTGCCCGGTGATCAGGCCCACGGCCAGCATCACGCCAAAGGTGATCACGTACTGGAAGTCGCCCACGGCAAACGAGAAGCGCGGCGGCACGAAGATGAAATCAAAGCAGGCCACGCCCACCAGGCTGGCCAGCGCCGCCGGCCCGCGCCCCAGGCGCACGGCCACCAGCACCACCGTCAGCAGCGACAGCATGGCGATATTGGCCAGGTCCAGGTAGGGCTGCAGTGGCACTGAGGCCAGGGCAGTGGCCAGGCTGGCGCCGGCGGCCGACAGGTAGCGCCAGTGGCGCGAGGGGCGTCGCGGTGCGGGCGCCTCGTCGCCCGCCGTGCGCCGGACAGCCACGTCAGCCGGCGGCAAGCCCACTTCGATCAGGTCGATATCCGGCGCCAGGCTGGCCATGCGCACGGCCGGCGGCGCATTCCACAGGCGCGCCACGACGCTGCCTTGCCCCCTTCCGACGATGACTTTCGAGATATTCGCATTGCGCGCATAATCGACCACGGCGCCGGCGATGTCGCCCGATGGCACGATGGCCGTGCGCGCCCCCAGGTCCTGCGCCAGTTTCAACGTCTTGAGGATGCGTTCGCGCTGGCGCGCCGGCAGCCGTTGCAGGCGTGGCGTTTCCACGTACAGCGCGTGCCATTCGGCGTTCAGCTGGCTGGCCAGACGTGCCGTGCTGCGGATTACATGTTCACCGCCCGCGCGCGGCCCCACGCAGGCCAGCAGCGCAGCGCCCGTCTTCCAGACGGGATTGATGGATTTCTCGACGCGGTAGGCCTGCACGTCGTCCTGCACGCGGTCTGCCGTGCGGCGCAAGGCCAGTTCGCGCAGGGCGATCAGATTCCCCTTGCGGAAAAAATGCTGCGACGCCCGCTCCGCCTGCTGCGGCTGATAAACCTTTCCCTGCTTCAGGCGGCGCAGCAGTTCATCGGCCGGGATATCGACCAGCACCACTTCGTCGGCGCGGTCGAACACCGTGTCGGGCAGGGTTTCGGCCACGCGCACGCCCGTGATCCCGCCCACCACATCATTGAGGCTTTCCAGGTGCTGCACATTCACAGTCGATAGCACGTCGATGCCGGCCGCCAGCAATTCCTCGACATCCTGCCAGCGCTTCGGATGACGCGAACCGGCCACGTTCGAGTGGGCCAGTTCATCCATCAGTATCAGCGACGGAGCGCGCGACAGCGCCGCGTCCAGGTCGAACTCGAACAGGGTCTTGCCGCGGTACTCGACGGCTTTGAGCGGCAACAGCGGCAAACCATCCAGCAGAGCGACCGTATCCTGGCGCCCATGCGTCTCCACCACACCCACCAGCAAATCCTGGCCATCGGCCAGCAATTTGCGGGCGGCAGCCAGCATCGCGTAGGTCTTGCCGACGCCGGCCGAAGCGCCAAAATAAATGCGCAGCCGGCCGCGCGCGGCTTTCTTTTCCTGCGCCTGCACTTGTGCCAGCAGGGCATCAGGGTCTGGGCGTTGGCTGTCGTTGGGGAGCATGGGGCATCTTTTTAAATTAAACCAACTTGAAAGCAAAATCTAGGGTCAGACCCGGCGGGGGAGCGCGCCCCGATGAGACGCGCTCCGATCACGCATCGACTGACCCCGCTATCATCTTACTTCGCGGCCGCATCGAGCGCCAGATTCAGTTCCAGCACATTCACGCGCGGTTCGCCGAAAAAGCCGATATACGCTGTTTTCTGCACCTTGGCGATCGCGTTCTCCACCTGCGCCAGTGGCACGGCGCGGACGCGGGCCACGCGTGGCGCCTGGTACAGGGCGGCCGCCAGGCTGATTTCCGGATCCAGGCCGCTGCTCGACGCCGTCACCAGGTCGACGGGGATGGCGCGCGTGTTGCCGGGGTCGACTTCCTTCAGCGCGGCGATGCGCGCCTTGACGGCGTCCACCAGGGCCGGATTGGTCGGCCCCTGGTTCGAGCCGCCCGAACCGGCGCCGTTATTGGCCATCGGCGCGGTGGCCGATGGACGGCCCCAGAAGTACTTGGGCGAGGTGAACGACTGGCCGATCAGGGTCGAGCCGATGGGCTTGCCACCACGTTCGACGATGCTGCCGTTGACTTCATCGTTGAAGGCCAGCTGCCCGATGCCGGCCGTGGCAAACGGATAGACGACGCCGCAGATCACGGTCAATGCGGCAAACAGGACCAGGGCGGGACGTACGATAGTGCTCATGGTGGTTCCTTTAGACTAAATTGAGTGCGGACAGCAGCATGTCGATCAGCTTGATACCGATGAAAGGCAGGATGATGCCGCCCAGGCCGTAGATCAGCAGGTTGCGGCGCAACAGGCTGGCCGCGCCGATGGCCCGGTATTGCACGCCCTTCAACGCCAGCGGAATGAGCACGACGATGATCAGTGCATTGAAGATCACGGCCGACATGATGGCCGAGGCAGGGCTGGCCAGGTGCATGACGTCGAGCGCCTTCAATTGCGGATACGTGCCCACGAAGGCGGCCGGGATGATGGCGAAGTACTTGGCGATGTCGTTCGAAATCGAGAACGTCGTCAGCGAACCGCGCGTCATCAGCATCTGTTTGCCGATTTCTACGATTTCCAGCAACTTGGTCGGGTTCGAGTCCAGGTCGACCATATTGCCCGCTTCCTTCGCCGCCTGCGTGCCGGAGTTCATGGCAACGGCCACGTCGGCCTGCGCCAGCGCAGGCGCATCATTGGTACCGTCGCCCGTCATGGCCACCAGACGGCCTTCGGACTGATAGCTGCGGATAAGTTTCAGTTTGTCTTCCGGCGTCGCTTCGGCCAGGAAATCGTCCACGCCCGCCTCGGCGGCGATGGCCGCCGCCGTCAGCTTGTTGTCACCCGTGATCATGACCGTCTTGATACCCATGCGGCGCAGCTCCGCGAAGCGCTCCTTGATGCCGCCCTTGACGATATCCTTCAGTTCCACGGCGCCCATGATGCGGCCATCGTCGACCACCACCAGCGGCGTGCTGCCGCGGCGGGCGATATCGTCAACGGCGCGCGCCACTTCATCGGGATACGGCTGCCCCAGCGCTTCCACATACTTTTTCATCGAGTCGGCCGCTCCCTTGCGCAGCTGGCGCACATGCTCGCCGGCCGGGATATCCACGCCGCTCATGCGCGTCTGCGCCGTGAACGGGACAAACGTGGCGTGCAGGCTGGCCATCTCGCGTTCGCGGATATTGAACTTCTGCTTGGCCAGCACGACGATGCTGCGCCCTTCCGGCGTTTCATCGGCCAGCGAGGCCAGTTGCGCCGCGTCGGCCAGCTGCTGCTCCGTCACGCCGGGCGCCGGCACGAAATTCGATGCCTGGCGGTTGCCCAGGGTGATGGTGCCCGTCTTGTCGAGCAACAGCACGTCCACGTCGCCCGCCGCTTCCACGGCGCGGCCCGAGGTGGCGATCACATTGGCCTGCATCATGCGGCTCATGCCGGCCACGCCGATGGCGGACAGCAAACCGCCGATGGTGGTCGGGATCAGGCACACGAGCAGCGCGATCAATACCGTGATGCTGACGGGTGCGCCGGTGCCGGCCGCCGCCACGGAAAACAGCGAGTACGGCAGCAGGGTCACGGTGACGATCAGGAAGACGATCGACAGAGCCACCAGCAGAATCGTCAGGGCGATTTCATTTGGCGTCTTCTGGCGCTTGGCGCCTTCGACCATGGCGATCATGCGGTCAATGAAGGCTTCGCCCGGATTGACGGACACGCGCACCAGCAGCCAGTCCGACAGCACGCGGGTGCCGCCGGTGACGGCGGAAAAATCGCCGCCCGACTCGCGGATGACGGGCGCCGACTCCCCCGTGATGGCGCTCTCGTCGACGGAGGCCACGCCGGCCGTCACTTCGCCGTCAGCTGGAATCACGTCGCCTGCCTCGACCAGCACGGTCATGCCCTTGCGCAGGTCGGTCGCCGGCGTGGGCAGCCAGGAAGTGCCGTATTTCGGCGTTTGCATTTTCTTTGCCATCACCGTCTGCTTCAGGGCGCGCAGGGATGCTGCCTGCGCCTTGCTGCGGCCTTCAGCCAGCGCTTCGGCGAAATTCGCGAAGAGCACGGTAAACCACAGCCACACGGCGACGGCAACGATGAAGCCGAACGGCGCTTCACCCTGACCGTTCAGGGCCTGGATGGCCAGCAGGGTCGTGATAATGCTGCCCACGTAGACGACGAACATCACTGGGCTGCGCCACTGTGTGCGCGGGTCGAGTTTTTTGAATGCATCGACGACGGCGGGGCCGATCAATGCGGAGTCGAACAAGGTCAGGCTTGTGCGTGACATGGTAGCCTCTTATTTTATGAAAAGTTGCAGGTGTTCGACGATCGGGCCCAGGGCCAGCGCGGGAACGTAATTCAATACACCAACCAGCACGACAACGCCGATCAGCAGGCCGATAAACATGGGTCCGTGCGTGGGCATGGTGCCGGCATTGGCAGACAGGCGCTGCTTGGCCGCCAGCGAACCGGCCACCGCCAGCACTGGCACGATCACGCCGAAGCGGCCGAACCACATGGCGATCGCCAGCATCACGTTATAAAACGGCGTATTGGCGGACAGGCCGGCAAAGGCACTGCCGTTGTTGTTGGCCGCCGAGGTGAAGGCGTACAGGATCTCCGAGAAACCGTGCGCGCCCGGATTGGCCACGCCGATCTTGCCCGGTTCGACCATCACGGCAATCGCCGTGCCCGTCAATACGAGCGCTGGCGTGACCAGGATGGCCAGCGACACCATCTTCATTTCATAGGCCTGGATTTTCTTGCCCAGGTATTCAGGCGTGCGGCCTATCATCAGGCCGGCGATGAAGACGGCCAGGATGGCGAACATCAGCATGCCGTACAGGCCCGTGCCCACGCCGCCGAAAATCACTTCGCCGAACTGCATCAGCAGCAGCGGCACCATGCCGCCCAGTGGCATGTAGGAGTCGTGCATGGAATTGACGGCGCCGCACGATGCGGCCGTCGTCACTGCCGCGAACAGGGTCGAGGAGCTGATGCCGAAGCGCGTTTCCTTGCCTTCCATATTGCCGCCCGATTGCAGGCTGCTGGCCTGCTGGTCTACACCCAAGGCTTGCAGGGCGGGATTGGCCTGTTGCTCGGCGCTCATCACGCCAGCCGTCATGACGACAAAAATCAAGGTCATCGCGGCCAGCACGGCCCAGCCCTGGCGCAGGTCGCCCACCATGCGGCCGAACGTGAAGCACAGGCCGGCGGGAATGATGAAAATGGCCAGCATCTGCAGGAAGTTCGACAGCACGGTCGGGTTTTCGTACGGGTGCGAGGAATTGGCATTGAAGAAGCCGCCGCCGTTGGTACCCAGCAGTTTGATCGACTCCTGCGACGCAACGGGCCCCATGGCGATCGTCTGCGTTGCCGCCACTTGCGCTTCCATCACGGGTTTGCCGGCCGCGTCCAGCACCGGCTGGCCGTCAGCCGTCACTTTCGGCGTTGCATACGCCACGTGATCGAGCAGGGTCACTTCCTTGTAGGCGGAAAAATTCTGGATCATGCCTTCGCCCATGAAGACGACGGACAGCGCCAGCGACAGCGGCAACAGGATGTACAGGGTCGAGCGCACCAGGTCGACCCAGAAATTGCCGATCGATTTGCCCGAGCGCGAGGCGAAACCGCGCAACAGCGCGAAAATCACGGCGATGCCGGTGGCCGCCGAAAAGAAGTTCTGGCACGCCATGCCCAGCATCTGTGTCAGGTAGCTCATGGTCTGTTCGCCGCCGTAGCCCTGCCAGTTGGTATTGGCGACGAAGCTGACGGTGGTGTTGAACGAGGAATCGGGGCTGACGGCGCCGAGACCCTGCGGATTGAGTGGCAGGAAGCCCTGCAGGCGCTGCAGGCCGTAGACGAAGACGGCGCCCACGGTATTGAAGACGATCAGGGCGATGGCATAGCTTTTCCAGCCCATGGCCTTGTCGGCGGGCAGGCCGGACCAGCGGTACAGCAGGTTTTCCAGCTTTTGCAGCCAGCCCAGGCCGCGCACGGGGCCGTCGCCAGCCACCCTGGCCATGTACAGGCCCAGCGGATAGCCGGCGGCCAGCAGCACGGCCAGGAAGGCCACCAGTAACAATATCGATTGCGTCGTCATCACAGCTCCTCCGCCTTCAGCAGCGCCACCAGCAAATACACGAGCAAACCGGCCGACACGACGGCGCCCAGCACATAAAAGGCATTCATTTGACGCTCCCCAGTTTGTCGCAGGCCGCGGCAAAGCCGGCCGCCACGACGAAAAACACGGCAATCAAGCCCAGATACACGAGATCCATTCCCACCCTCATTCAGGTTTGTTTTGATAGTGAGCAGATTAGCCAAAAGGGTCTAAAAAATTCGTAAAGACTGGGGAAGGGGCTGTAAACAAGATGTAAAAACGGCGGCTTTACCGCATAAAATCCTTCACAATTGACGCAAAACCACGCGCGCAGCGCACTGTTGTTGCCTTGGAGTAGCGCTATTGCTCGCAGGACAAGATAGAATGCGCGAGCGTCCGCACAAGGACGCCATGCCTGCCGCACTGCCCTCCCCCAGTGACGCTGGACGGGATATACTGTATATTCATACAGTTATCGCCGCCGTTGTCATTGCGCCCCGCAGTGCCCAGGCCTGGCGTTCCAACCACTGTCTTTACTTAGCTTGAACACGTATGGCCACTAAAAAACCAGCATCCGACTACAGCGAATCATCCATCCGTGTCCTGAAAGGACTGGAACCCGTCAAGCAGCGCCCGGGGATGTACACCCGCACTGAAAATCCGCTGCACATCATTCAGGAAGTGATCGACAATGCCTCCGACGAGGCGCTGGGAGGTCATTGCACGCATATCGCCGTGACGCAAAACACGGATGGCAGCATCACCGTCGAAGACAATGGCCGCGGCATTCCCGTCGGCCTGCACCCGGAAGAAGGCGTGCCGACGGTGGAAATCGTGTTTACAAGGCTGCACGCGGGCGGCAAATTCGATAAAGGTTCGGGCGGCGCCTACGCGTTTTCAGGGGGTCTGCACGGCGTCGGCGTGTCCGTCACCAATGCGCTGTCCTCGCGCCTGGAAATCACCGTCTGGCGCAAGGAAAGCGACGGCAACGGCCTGCATCACATGGTGTTTGCCAACGGCGACGTGATCGAGCCCCTGAGTTCCCGTCCCGCCCCGCGCGACGGAAAAAAATCCGGCACGCGCGTCACCGCCTGGCCCGATGCAAAATACTTTGATTCGCCGAATATCTCGCAAACGGAGCTGCAGCGCCTGCTGCGCTCGAAAGCCGTGCTGCTGCCCGGCGTGACCGTCACCCTGACCAACGCGAAGACCGGCGATACGCAGACCTGGCAATACGCGGAAGGCTTGCGCGGCTACCTGACCGAAACGCTGGCGCAGGTATCGAATGGCGAAACCCTGATTCCCCTGTTCGAAGGCGCGCAATACGCGGGCCCGGACTCGGAAGGCTTTGCCGAAGGCGAAGGCGCGGCCTGGGTAGTGGCGTGGACGGAAGAAGGCGCCATCGTGCGCGAATCGTACGTCAACCTGATTCCCACCTCGAACGGCGGCACACACGAATCGGGTTTGCGCGACGGCCTGTTCGGCGCCGTGAAAAACTTCGTCGAAATGCACTCGCTGCTGCCCAAGGGCGTGAAACTGCTGCCGGAAGACGTGTTCGCGCGCGCATCGTTCGTGCTGTCGGCAAAAGTGCTGGATCCGCAATTCCAGGGCCAGATCAAGGAACGCCTGAACTCGCGCGACGCCGTGCGCCTAGTCTCGACCTTCACCAAGCCGCCGCTGGAGCTGTGGCTGAACCAGCACGTCGACTACGGCAAGAAGCTGGCCGAACTGGTCATCAAGCAGGCGCAATCGCGCCAGCGCTCGCTGCAAAAAGTGGAAAAGAAAAAATCCTCGGGCGTCGCCGTGTTGCCGGGCAAGCTGACCGACTGCGAATCATCGGACATCGCGCGCAATGAACTGTTCCTCGTCGAGGGCGACTCGGCGGGCGGTTCGGCCAAGATGGGGCGCGACAAGGAATTCCAGGCCATCCTGCCGCTGCGCGGCAAGGTATTAAACTCGTGGGAAACAGACCGCGACCGCCTGTTCGCCAATAACGAGATCCACGATATCGCCGTGGCCATCGGCGTCGATCCGCACAGCATCGGCGACTCGCCCGACCTGTCCGGCCTGCGCTACGGCAAGATCTGCATCCTCTCGGACGCGGACGTGGACGGCTCGCACATCCAGGTACTGCTGCTGACCCTGTTCTTCAAGCATTTCCCGGCGCTGATCAATAAAGGGCACATCTGCATTGCCCGCCCGCCTCTGTACCGCGTCGATGCGCCCGCGCGCGGCAAAAAACCGATCCAGAAAATCTACGCGCTCGACGACGGCGAACTGGTCGCCATCGAAGACAAGCTGCGCAAGGAAGGCGTGAAACAGGGCGCCTGGTCCATCTCGCGCTTCAAGGGCCTGGGCGAGATGAATGCCGAACAGTTGTGGGAAACGACGATGAATCCGGACACGCGCCGCCTGCTGCCCGTGACCCTGGGCGAAATCGACCACATGGCCTCCGCCGCCCGCTTCAATATGCTGATGGGCAAAGGCGAAGCGGCCGGACGCCGCGCCTGGATCGAAGAGCACGGCAATGAAGCGGAGGCGGATATCTGATGATCATCGGCATCGACCTCGGCACCACCAACAGCCTGGTCGCCATCTGGCGCGACGGCAAGGCATCCATCATCCCGAACGCACTGGGCGAACACCTGACGCCATCGTGCGTGAGCATCGACGACGACGGCACCGTGCTGGTGGGCCGCGCCGCGCGCGAACGCCTGCAGACCCACCCGCAACTGACGGCGGCCGTCTTCAAGCGCTATATGGGCAGCGAAAAGAAGATCGTCCTCGGCACCCAGCAATTCCGTCCGGAAGAGCTGTCATCGATGGTGCTGCGCGCACTGAAGGAAGATGCGGAAGCCTTCCTCGGCCACAAAGTCGAAGAGGCCATCATCACCGTGCCCGCGTATTTCAGCGATGCACAGCGCAAGGCCACGCGCATCGCTGGCCAGCTGGCGGGCCTGCGCGTGGAGCGTTTGCTCAACGAACCGACGGCTGCCGCACTGGCCTACGGCATCCGCGACAAGGAACAGGAAAGCAAATTCCTCGTCTTCGACCTGGGCGGCGGCACCTTTGACGTGTCGATTCTGGAGCTGTTCGAGGGCGTGATGGAAGTGCGTGCCTCGGCCGGCGATAATTTTTTAGGGGGCGAAGACTTCGTCACCGTGCTGGTCGACGCCTTTCTGGACAACAGCGGCTTGCGCAGCGCCGTCGGCAGCCGCCCGCTGGACCCGCGCCAGCAACAGCTGCTGCGCGACGAGGCGGAACGGGCCAAGCGCTTGCTGTCGGACCAGCCGTCCGTGCGCATGGCCACGCGCTACCAGGACAAGGAATACAGCTGGGAGATCAGCGAAGACAAGCTGGCGCAATTGTGCGAACCGCTGCTGGCGCGCCTGCGCCTGCCCGTGGAACGCGCGCTGCGCGACGCCACCATCCGCGCCGCCGAATTGAATGAAGTGGTGCTTGCCGGCGGCGCCACGCGCATGCCGCTGGTACGCAAGCTGGTGTCGCGCATGTTCGGCCGCTTCCCCGCCATCCATCTGGACCCGGACGAAGCCGTGGCGCTGGGCGCCGCCGTACAGGCGGGCCTCAAGATGCGCGACGCCGCGCTGGACGAGGTGGTCATGACAGACGTGGCGCCATATTCCCTGGGCATCTCGATTTCACGCCAGATCGGCCCGAATCAGTATGAAGGCGGCCATTACCTGCCCATCATCGAGCGCAACTCCGTGGTGCCCGTCTCGCGCACGGAAAACATCACCACCATCTACGACAACCAGAAGGAAATCAACGTGGCGATCTTCCAGGGCGAGTCGCGCCTGGTGGCCGACAACGTCTTCCTTGGCAAGATCAGCTTCCCGATTCCCCCAAAAAAAGCGGGCGAGATCGGCATTGACGTACGCTTCACTTATGACATCAGCGGCGTGCTGGAAGCGGAAGTGACGGTGCTGGCCACGCAGGAACGGCACAAGATGGTCATCAGCGACAATGCCGGCGTGATGACGCCGGAGCAGATTGAACAGCGTTTTCTTGAGCTGGCCGACCTGAAGATCCACCCGCGCGAGCAGCTGGAAAACCGTACCCTGGTCACGCGCGCGGACCGCCTGTACGAACAGTCGCTGGGCGACGTGCGCAACTACATCGCCGCGCATACGGCCAACTTCCAGGCCGCGCTGGAGACGCAGGACCCAGCCGTTATCCGGCAGGCGCGTACGGCGTTTGCGGCGATACTCACGGAAATAGAAAGTGACAGTTTCCTGTGACGGGTAACGAGACGCTGGATATCTGGAATGTCCTGGACATCGCCAAGACGAGCGATGAACGCGACATCAAGCGCGCCTATGCGCGCCAGTTAAAGCTGAACCGTCCTGAAGACGGTGCGGCAGCATTCCAGCGCCTGCGCGATGCCTATGAATATGCATTGCGCGTCGCGGCGCACAGCCAGGAACAACAGCAGCCTGCCGACGCCGGAACAACGGCGCTGCCAGTCGCGGCGCCTGAGCCCCCGGCCGCCACGGACACGCTGCCGACACTAGCCCCACTGGCTGCCGCGAAGCTCGACTTCGGCAAAGTGCCGCCTGCGGCGCGTCCACCGGCACCGCCAACCGTGACAGTCGATCCCCTGAAGGAAGCGCAGATCCTGTGGCAGGAATGGCTGAACTCCGGCACTGGCATCAAGCTCTCAACGCTGGAAAAGCGTGAAGCGATGACCCGCCTCGCCGTGCGCGAGGAATTTGAACGCCTGGCCCTGCGCTACTGCGCCACGGCTGCGTGCCATGACGCCACACGCGGCCGGTTCATCGAGCACTACCAGTGGGACCAGCGGCTGCCGCAATTGCACAAAATGGATGCGGACGCGGCACGCGTCATGGTCGGGCGCCACAACGCGACGTCTTCGCTGGCCTATTTGCGCCGCAGCGCAGAGTACGGTGCATGCCTCGATCTGCTGCTGGCCACGCCGCCGGCATCCGCGTTCTGTCTGCGCGATGGCGCATTGACGCAGACCATGCTGGCACTGATCGAGGGCATGCGCGCGCATCATGGCGACCTGCTGGCCTACAAGATCGATCCCGCATCGATCACCTGGTGGGAGGGCAAAGCCCGCGCCAAAAAATATTTCACCAGCACCGCCGTACGTTCCGCGGTGACCGGCCTCGCCGTCTACGGGCTCGCGCTGCTCATGCATGAACGCTGGGGGCTCTTCGGCATCGACTCCTTTTATTCTATTTTTTTCGTGCTGTCACAGCTGCTGTCCTTCTCGGCCTACGCCGCGTTTACCTTTTACCGCCCCACCGCGCTGCTTGAGCGGATGGCGCAGTTCAGGCAGCAGCACTTTGGCGTCTACCTGCAGCAGCACCGGTATCGGCACCAATGGCAATTCGGCTGGGTGTATGCCTATGCCGCTCTGTCGCTGCTGCTGTTTGTCAACAGACCATCGCCGATACTGGTCTCTGGCGCCACGATCCTGCTTGCAGCCTGCGCGCTGCTGGCGACATTTGCCGCCTCAGCGCATTTCAAGCCGGGCGCCTATCTGCTCCTGCTGCCGATTGCATCGCTGCTGACCTGGCTGATGCGGGAAACCGCCTTCGAGTCCTTTCCTGCCAGTGCCTGTTTTGCTTTCAGCCTGTGCCTGTTGATACTGCTGGCGCGCGGCGGCGCGCAACTGTATCCGGCCCTGGGCTTGCCAAAGGCATGGCGCCACCGATTGCGCATTACCTGGCTGATGGGCGGCACCTTGCTGTTTTTTGTCGCAGCGGCAGGCGTGCTGCCGGCCGGCCTGGCGCCGGTGCTGGCCTGGCTGTGGTGCCTGGCCGGGGTGCCGCTGTACCAATTCACGATGCCCAGCGTGTCCCGGCATCTGCTATGGCCGGCCCTGCTGCTGGTCAAGCTCACGCTGGCATCAAGTACCTCCTTTTTTTCCAATTTGCCCGATAGCCGCCTGATGATGCCGGAAGCCCTGCTGCCACTCATCGCCACGCTGATTCTGGCCAATCTGTATTATGAAAACCAGCAAGAGAACGTCCATGCCTGAACGCGCGCCCATGCCCCTGCAAACCACTTTACCCGACCTGTCCCAGAACGGGAGTGACCACTGATGGACGGCGGCACGTACAGCGCTGAACGCAACCTGTGGGACATCCTGGACACGGCGCCGACAGGCGACGAGCGCGCGCTCAAGCGCGCCTACGCGAAACGCCTGAAGGTAACGCGGCCGGAAGACGACCCGGCCGCCTTCCAGGAGCTGCGCGACGCCTATGAATATGCGCTGCGTCATGCGCCGCGCTTTGCCGCCGAGCTGGCAGAGCGGCACGCCATGCCAGCGGCTGAACGACCGGAGTCAGACCCGGCGCGTCTGCCTCCTGCCCTTGCATCCGGCTTAAAGACAGACACCGGCTTGACGCCACCGGCGCCAATGCAGACGCCGGCAGTAGACATACCAGCGGAAGCGCCGGCGGCCGAACTGTGGGGCGTTCTCGCCGACGCGGCGCAAGAGACACACGCGGCGCAGGAGGCGCCTGCGGAGCTGTGGGGCGTCCCCGATGAGCCAGCACCGGAATGCATGCCGCCACCGGAACAATGGGGCGTGGTCGCCATCGATCCCGTCGAGGAAGCGGCCAGCCTGTGGCAGGCATTCCTGGAACAGTCGCGGCGCCGCGATGCGGCCGCCGTGCTGGCCGGCTTCCTCGAGCGCGAAGAATTGCTCAACCTCGACGTGCGCGAGGAATTCGACGTGTGCGCGCTGCGCTATTGCGCCAGCGCCGGCTACAACCTGTCGCTGCGCAACGCGCTGTTCGAGCAGCTGGGCTGGGAATACGATTTTTCCTACCTGGCGCGCCGCCATGGCGACCTGGTACGCGCTGCCGTGCAGCGCTACCGGGCCGACCGCTCGTTCGCCCATTTCAGCGACAACCGCGACAGCTATCCCGGCCTGGACTGCATCCTGTCGCAACAGCCGCCGTCGGCGTATGTGCGCCAGATGCTGGACAAAAAATTCAACCTGCAGCTGCGCGGGCTGCTGCAGACGATACGCTGGCAGCATGGCGACATGCTGGCCTATAAACTCGATACGGATTTGTTCGAGCAATGGGAGCAGGCGGTTTTTTCGCGGCGCTATTTCAAACAGACGGCCTTCGCATCGGCAGGCCTGGGCTTCGTGCTGCACCTAATCCTGTCCAGCCTGTTCAAGGTCGCCGGCGGCAGCCTGGGCGACATGGGCGCGTATGCCAGCCTGCTGGGATTCCAGGTGCTGGCCTTTTCCCTGCTGGCCATGCATGCGCTGCGCTGGCCCGCCCCCCTGTTCACGCGGCTGCAGGCACTGCAGGAAGCGCTGCAGAAACGCCTGCCCATGCTGCAAGCGCGGCCCGGGCTGCTGCAACTGGCCTGGATCGTGCCCTATCTGCTGCTGGCGCTATTGCTGTTTTTACCCGAACGGGGCGAGGCGCTGCGCATCGCGACCTCGGTGGGCTTGTGCGCCTCGGCGCTGCTGGCATATGCCATGAACCGCCAACTGCTCAACGGCGTGCTGCTCGCCGCTGCCCTGGGCCTGGCAATGGTCGCCGCCATGTTCATGAACGGCAAAGGCTCTACGGCACTCGTCATCGCCAATGGCATGCCGATGATGTTCTGCCTGTTATTGCTGGCCTTGCGCAGCGCCGGCGGCCTGTATGAAGAATGCGGCTTGCCCGTGGAGCGCTTGCCGCGCCTGCGCGTGGCATGGCTGATCGGCTGCGCCGGCCTGCTGCTGCCCCTGTACCTGCGGCTGCTGCCAGCCGTGCCGCTCGGTGCCGCGCTGTATGCCTGGTCGTGCGCCGGTCTGCTGATCTCGCCCAGCGATTTGCGCTGGAGGACGGTCTGGCCGCTGGTACTGGTGCCATCCCTAGGCAGCGTCTTGCTGGCCGGCCAGGCCGCGCCCGTCCGTGCCATGTCGATGATGCATAACGGCGTCGAGCTGGCCCTGATCGTGCTGTACTTCACCGTGCGCTGCATCTACCTGCGCTACGGCGCCGCCTTATCCAGACCCGGGCTGTCATAATCAGCTCCATGAATTCAACCGCAACCACTTAACACCGAAATAAGCGCCATGTCCACACAAACCAATTTATTTGACGATGCCCAGCCTGAGCCGACCGAGCCGGATGAACCGGTATTCGACGGCGAAGCGCTGACCCTCTCCACCTTCGCCGAGCGTGCCTATCTCGATTACGCCATCTCCGTCGTCAAGGGCCGCGCCCTGCCCGACGTCTGCGATGGCCAGAAGCCCGTGCAGCGCCGCATCCTGTATGCGATGAATGAGCTGGGATTGAATGCCACGGCGAAGCCCCGCAAATCGGCGGCCGTGGTCGGCGACGTGCTGGGTAAATTGCACCCGCACGGCGACCAGTCCGTATACGATGCGCTGGTGCGCATGGCGCAGGATTTCTCGCTGCGCTACCCGCTGATCGACGGGCAGGGCAACTTCGGCTCGCGCGACGGCGACGGCGCGGCGGCAATGCGCTACACGGAAGCACGTTTGACGCCGATCGCCAAACTGCTGATGGATGAAATCGGCATGGGCACGGTGGATTTCCAGCCCAACTACGATGGTTCGACGGAAGAACCAAAGCTGCTGCCCGCCCGCCTGCCGATGGTGCTGCTCAATGGCGCCTCCGGCATCGCCGTGGGTCTGGCGACGGAAATCCCGTCGCATAACCTCGCGGAAGTGGCCAAGGCGGCCGTGGCCATGATCCGCGATCCGAAGATCACGCACGCCGAATTGATGGCCATCATGCCCGGCCCCGATTTCCCCGGCGGCGGCCAGATCATCACGCCGCCATCGCAAATCCAGGACATGTATGCGAGCGGCCGTGGCAGCATGAAGGTGCGCGCGCGCTGGAAGATCGAGGAACTGGCGCGCGGCCAGTGGCAAGCGGTCGTCACGGAACTGCCGCCGGGCACCTCGTCGCAAAAGGTCCTGGAAGAAATCGAGGAACTGACGAATCCGAAAATCAAGCTGGGCAAGAAGGCGCTGTCGCCGGACCAGGTGGCCCTGAAGGCGCTGATCCTCAATTCGCTCGACACCATCCGCGACGAATCTGGCCGCGCCGCACCCGTGCGCCTCGTGTTCGAACCGAAGTCGAAGAACCAGGACCAGACGGAATTCATGCTGATGCTGCTGGCGCATACGTCGCTCGAATCGTCGACCTCGATCAATCTGGTGATGATAGGCGGCGATGGCCGACCGCGCCAGAAAGGCCTGGGCGACATCCTGCGCGAATGGATCGATTTCCGCTTCGAGACCGTCACGCGCCGCACCGGCTACAAGCTGGGCAAGGTCAAGGACCGCATCCATATCCTGGAAGGGCGCGAAGCGATCCTGCTCAATATCGACAAGGTAATCCAGATCATCCGCAATTCGGACGAGCCGAAGGCGGCCCTGATCGAAGCCTTCAAGCTGTCCGAGCGCCAGGCCGACGATATCCTGGAAATCCGCTTGCGCCAGCTGGCGCGCCTGGAAACGATCAAGATCCAGCAGGAACTGGCCGAGCTGCGCAAGGAAGAAAAGTCGCTGCAAGACCTGCTCGACAACCCGGGTTCGATGAAGCGCGCCATCATCCGCGAAATCGAAGCGGACGCCAAGCAGTTTGGCGATGCGCGCCGCACCCTGATCGAGGAAGCGCAAAAAGCCGTGGCGGAGCAAAAAGTGGTCGATGAACCGGTCACCGTCATCATCTCGGAAAAAGGCTGGGTGCGCGCGCGCACCGGCATCGGCCACGATGCGGCGCAGTTCACGTTCAAGGCGGGCGATACCCTGCATGGCGCCTTCGAGTGCCGCACGGTGGACACACTGCTCGGCTTTGGCAACAATGGCAAGATTTACTCGGTGCCCGTCTCGGCGCTGCCCAACGCGCGAGGCGACGGCGTGCCGATTACGACCTTGTGCGACCTGAGCGGCGGCACGCCCGGCAACGCCGTGCGCATCCTGCATTACTTTGCGGGCAATGGCGCCACCAGCTTGCTGCTGGCGTCGAGCGCCGGCTACGGCTTCATCGCCAAGGCGGGCGACATGGTCAGCCGTCTGAAGGGAGGCAAGGCCTTCATCACCCTGGATGACGGCGACGTGCCGCTCGAACCGAAGGTCATCCCGGAAGCCGCCAGCGCCGTGGCCTGCCTGACGGAAGGTGCGCGCCTGCTGGTATTTGGCTTGCTTGAGATGAAAACCCTGTCCAAGGGCGGTACAGGCGTCAAGCTGATCGAACTGGAAGGCAAGGACAAGCTGCTGGCTGTGCAGCCGATCAGCCAGCGCGGCGTGGTCGTCTCCGGCATCGGCCGGGCCTCGAAGCCGCAGGATGCCTCGCTCGGTGCAACCGCCCTGGCCGATCACATCGGCAAGCGCGCGAAGAAGGGCAAGGCGCTGGCGGCCAAGCTGAAACCGGTGTCCATGACCCCCATCGGCTGACCGCCATCAAGCGAGACAAAAAGACAGGCTCGCCTGTCTTTTTTTTGCCCATCGCACGTGGCGGCGGTAGGGGAAAATAAATTTACAGATATGCGCCATGCTCCCGTTATCCCTGCAGGCATGCCACCGGCATGCCGCCCACGGACAGGAGAGCAAGGATGACAAACAACGTTTCAGGCAGGCCGCCATGCAGCGCCTGACCCCGGCAGAACGGCTGGTGGCGGCCATGGCAGCCGAAGGTCTGCCGTATAAAAGCATCGCCAGGGAACTGGGCAAGTCACCGGCCACCGTGCGCAACCAACTGCATGCAATTTACGAGAAGCTGGACGTGGGCAACCGCACGGCGCTCGCGCACAAGCTGCGCGGCCAGCCTTAATGCCGCGCCAGGCGCAGCACGTCGGGTGTCGCTTCGACGATATCGATCACATCCTGCTTCCCGGCTGCATCCCCCAAGGCATAGCGGCCCATGCCCAGCGGCACCAGCTTGGTAACGGGGCCGGCGCGGGGACGGTCGTCGGGGCCGGGCGCCATCGACGTCAATGTCGCCTCCCCTTGCGCCATGGCGCCGGCGGGTGCGCCGAATTCGAGTACCTTGCGCCCTTTGCGGCTGGGAGGAAAGGCAAACGTGGCGGTGGGCCGGTACACCTCGATACCATCGGCATCCTCCTCGAAGGAATGCGTCCAGCTGCCGCTGGGAAGTACCGTTGTCATATCATGCATGCCGCCTCCCGTTTACAATATTGCCATCAGAAACACGATACCACGCCGCCCAGGCTTTCATAGCCGCTCACGGATGGCGACCAGGCCGTACCGTTCCACGCCTTGTGGAACAGGGCGCCATTCGTGCCAGTGACAAAGACATCAAGGCGATTCGCCGCCCAGGCCGTGGCGCGCGGACGCGAGGTGCACACGCCGTCCAGGCTCTCAAAGCCCGTCAGCGACGGCGTCCAGGCCGAGCCGTTCCACGCCTTGTGGTACAGCGCGCTGTCCGTGCCGATGACGAACAGGTCGAGACGGTTGGCCGCCCACGACACGGCTTCCACCTCGCCCACGCAGATACCGCCCAGGCGCTCGAAGCCGTCAACGGACGGCCCCCATTTCGCGCCATCCCACCATTTATGGTACAGCGCACCGTCGGTGCCGCTGACGAAGACGTCGAGCCGGTTCGGTCCCCAGGCCACCGCCTTCGGCGACGAGGTGCAAATGCCACCCAGGCGCTCGTAGCCCGTCAGCGACGGTCCCCAGGCCGTACCGTTCCACCACTTGTGGTACAGGGCCCGGTCCGTGCCGATGACGAACACGTCGAGGCGGTTCGGCCCCCACGCCACGGCTTCCGGCTGGCCCAGGCAGATGCCGCCCATGGCTTCGTATCCCGTCAGCGACGGCCCCCAGGCGGACCCGTTCCACCATTTGTGATACAGGCCGCGGTCCGTGCCGACGACAAACACGTCGAGGCGGTTCGGCCCCCACGCCACGGCGCGCGGGTCGCCCACGCACAAGCCGCCCATCGCTTCGTAGCCCGTCAGCGACGGTCCCCAGGCCGTGCCGTTCCACCACTTGTGGAACAAGCCGCTGTCGGTGCCCGTGACAAACACGTCAAGCCGGTTCGGCGCCCACGACACCACCTGCGGCGCGCTGGTACAGATGCCGCCCTGCCCTTCATAGCCGGTGACGGACGGCGCCCAGGCCGTGCCGTTCCAGGCCTTGTGGTACAGCGCGCGGTCCGTGCCCAGCACGAAGACGTCGAGGCGGTTCGCGCCCCAGGCCACGACGGGTGAAGAACTCTGGCGCGGCGTGGCGCCCGTGCCGCCCGTCCCCGTGCCGATGCTGGCGCGCGGCCCATCGAGACAGGCTTGCATGCGTGCCACCTGGCCCGCCGTGAACATGAACATGGCGGGGTCGTCCACATAATCCATGTAGTTCATGAACATGTCGCCATTCGGCCCATTGCTGCAGGAAATATGGGGGAACGAAGGCTGGCCCGTGTTCGGCCCGCCCTGGTTCGGTGTGTCGGCCACGTTGTCCGTGCCCGAACACCCCGTGCCGTCGTCGCCCCAGATATGGTTCAAGTTCAGCCAGTGGCCGATTTCGTGCGTGGCCGTGCGTCCCAGGTGGAAGGGCGGCGCCGCCGTACCGGTCGTGCCGAAGGCCGATTGCAGGATTACCACGCCGTCGGTAGCGGCCGGGCCGCCGGGAAACTGCGCATAGCCGAGCAGGCCGCCGCCAAGCTGGCAGACCCAGACATTGAGGTAGGTGTCCGCCGGCCAGGCATTCATGCCGCCCGTCGCCTGCGATTTGACGGCATCGTCGGCACCGAAGGACGTCACTGTCGTCTGGCGCCGCTCGATGCCGCTGGTGGCCGCGCCATTCGGATCGATCGCGGCCAGCGCGAATTCCACGCGCGCATCGGCCGTCAGCGGCAGGAAGGGTGCCGGCGTGTTGTTAACATCCGGGTTGACGCGCCGGTAATCACGGTTCAGCACATCGATCTGGCTGGCGATCTGCGCATCCGAGATATTCTGCGCCGCCGTGTTCCACACTACGTGCACCACCACCGGTATCTGCGTCACGCCGGAGCGCCCGGCAATGCTGCTGTCGCCCTCATACAGTCCTGCCAGGTTTTCAATATCGGCGCGGATATTTGCATAGGACGGATCCTCGGTCAGCAAGCGGCGATGCACATCCATCGTGGCGCAGGTGCGCACCTGAGGCGTGCCACTGCCCTGCCCACCACCGTCGCCGCCCATGCCCCCTGCGCCGCCCCCGCCATCGCGGTCGCCGCCCATGCCGCCGCCATCACCCACGTGCATGCAACTGGCGCCGGCCATGCCCTGCGATGCCTGCTGCATGCCGCCACCGGGCATGGCGCCGGCATCCACGGCGCCGGCATGGATGGCAGCCTGGTCCGCATAGGACACGCCCAGGCGCGGCCCCGGCATGGCGTCTGCGTCGTCCACATCAGTGCCAGCATGCACGTCTCCCTCCACCGGCATGGACTGCATGGCAGGCGCGCCTTCAGCCGAACCGGTTGCCGGTGTCTTTTTCGTTTTAGCGGTGCTCATGATGTCTCCCTTCGTCTGTCTGCCAGTTCACTATGGCACGCCGATCAGGCAGGGAATTGAGGCACATCAAGGATGGCAAGGCCGGCACAAAAGGCCGACAAAAAAAAAAGACAGCCGAAGCTGTCTTTTTTTCTGCAGGGAAACCTGCACGCGCAAATGGCGAATTATTTTGCGGCGGCAGCCTTGACTTCAGCGTCGGCCTTGGCCTTGGCTTCTTCCGTTTTGGTGGCGGCGATGGCCTTGTCGGCGTTCGCTTCGACTTTTTCCTTGGCGACCTTGGCATTCGCTTTCACAGCGGCCTTGGTCGCTTTCGCATCGGCCTTGGCATCGGTCTTGTCTGCCTTGGCTTCCGCTTTCAGCTTGTCTTCCGCATCGGCGTTGACAACTTTATCGTGGGCCTTGGCCTTGGTTTTACTTGCCTTGTGATGGGCGTCAGCTTTCTTTTCGTCAGCCTTCATCTCGGCCTTGGCGACATTGGCGTCAGCCTTGGCATCGACCTTGGCTTCCGAAGCGGCAGCCTTGTTGACGTCTTTTTGCGCGGAAGCCTGGGCTTTCACGACAGCTTCCGTGGCCGGCGCGGTTTGAGCGAAGGCGGCGGTAGCGAACAGGGTAGCGATCAGGGCGGCGAGTAATTTGTTCATGATGAGACCTTTCAATATGGTTTAATTTTATTCTTACTATAGGCGGGCAAAATGTTCAAAATTTGCCAGGCATCGCGCTGTTTCTTGATGTAGCGCAATGGCATGACTTCATAGTAAAGACAAAACAAAAACCAGACTGTGCGTTATCGCACTCAACGGAAAATATGTGCATTTCAGCAAATTTCCCATCGAGCGCTGCCCTACGCTTCAGATCTTCATGCGCCCACGGCCAGGGCCGCGTGGCGTGCCGCCACCCACTCCTCGTTGGCCGGCTCCACGCCTACCACGATGCGGCTGGCGTCGGTGGAGATACGGCTGGCGTTGCGCGCATTGGCCTGCGCATCGAGCACGGGGCCGAGGAAACCCAGCTCGGCGCAAATGCGCTGCCGCAACTCGGCGCTGTGCTCGCCGATACCGGCCGTAAACACCAGCATGTCCAGTCCGCCCAGCACGGCCGTCAGGGCGCCGATCTCGCGCACGATGCGGCGGATATACAGGGCCAGCGCGGCGCGGATGCGTTCGCCCGTGGCATCCTGCCGCTCCTGCTGCGCCAGCAGCACGGGCGGGTCGGCCGACACGCCCGACACGCCCAGCAAGCCAGACTCGTGGTAGAGCACATGCGCCACTTTTTCCAGCGACAGCTTTTCGATTTCCATCAGGTAGATCACGGCGCCCGGATCGAGCGAACCGCAGCGCGTGCCCATCATCAGGCCGTCGAGCGCGGAAAAGCCCATGGTGGTGGCGACGCTGCGCAAATTGTCCATGGCGCACAGGCTGGCGCCGCTGCCCAGGTGGGCCACGATGACCTTGCCGCGCGCGACAGCGCCAAAACGCTGTTCCAGCACCAGCGACTGGTATTCGTACGACAGGCCGTGGAAACCATAGCGGCGCAAGCCCCGTTCCCATGCATCGTAAGGCAGGGCCAGCATCTGCTCGACCTGCGGCACCGTATGGTGGAAGGCCGTGTCGAAGCACGCCACCTGGGCGATGTCGGGCCGCGATGTGAGCAGCACCTCGATCGCTTCCAGTGCGAACGGCTGGTGCAGGGGCGCCAGCGGCACATAGCTTTTCAGGTCCGCCAGCACGGCGAAATCGATGCGCACTGGGGCGAAATACTTGCTGCCGCCATGCACCACGCGGTGCGCCACGGCGCGCAGCGCACGCCCGTCCAGCTGCGCCACCACTTGCGCGCGGATGTATTCGAGCGCCGCGTGATGCGGCTGCTGCGGGTCCAGCTGCAAGGCGACCGCCGGCAGGCCGCCGGCGCGGTACGTGGCGCTTTCGCGGCCGATGCCTTCGACCTTGCCGCTCCATTGCGCCTGCTGCGGCAGCACGCCGCCCGTCTGCTCGAACAGGGCGAACTTGATGCTCGACGAACCGCAATTGAGCACCAGGATCAGGGTGCCGTCGGCGTGGGTGAATGGCGCGTTCATGGCGGCGTGCTCCGGTAATGGTTGGCCAGCATCACGGCGATGGCGCACGAGGCGATGCGGCTGGCGCGCGAATCGGCGCGGCTGGTGAGGATGACGGGAACTTTCGCGCCCAGCACGATGCCGGCGCTGTCCGCGTCGCCCATGTATTCAAGCTGCTTGGCCAGCATGTTGCCGCTTTCCAGGTCGGGCACCAGCAGGATGTCGGCACGCCCCGCCACTTCCGAGACGATGCCCTTGACGGTGGCGGCGGCGATCGACACGGCGTTATCAAAAGCCAGCGGGCCGTCGAGGATGGCGCCCGTGATCTGTCCGCGGTCGGCCATCTTGCACAGGGCGGCCGCGTCCAAAGTCGCCGGCATGTCCGCGTTCACCGTTTCCACGGCGGCCAGGATGGCCACGCGCGGCCGGGCCACGCCGATCACGTGCGCCAGGTCGATGGCATTGCGCACGATGTCGGCCTTCATGGCCAGGTTCGGCGCGATATTGATGGCGGCATCCGTGATGATGAAGGGGCGCGGATAGGCGGGCGTCTGCATCAGGAAGCAGTGGCTGATGCGGCGCTTGGTGCGCAAGCCAGCACTGGCCGATAGCACGGCCGACATCAGTTCATCCGTGTGCAGGCTGCCCTTCATCAGCGCCTCGACTTCCCCCTTGCCCGCCAGTTCGGCGCCGCGCGCGGCGGCCGCATGGCTATGCTCGACGTCCTCGATGGCGATGCCGGCCAGGCTCAGGCCCGCTTCGGCCGCCACCGCTTCCAGGCGCGCGCGCGGCGCCACCAGCACGGGCGTGATCAGGCCTGCCGCATACGCATCGAGGGCTCCCGACAGGCTCAGTTCATCGCAGGGGTGGATCACGGCCACCCTGATGGGGCCCAGCGTGCGCGCGTGCTCCAGCAGGCGCCGCGTGCCGTCGCCGTTATGCAGGCGGACTTCCGGCAGGGTAGCGCGCGCGCGTTCGATCTGCTCGGCGGGCGCAATCACCTGCGCTTCGCCGTCGAGCACCACGGCGCCATGCTGGTTGACGCAGCGGCAAGCCAGGGTCACGTGGCGGCTGCGCGGCTCGCGCGCCGTGACGGTGACGCTGATGTCCAAGGTATCGCCCACGCGCACGGGTTGCAAAAAGCGCAGGGTCTGGCCCGTGTAGACGGTGCCGGCGCCGGGCAGGCGCGTGCCCAGCACGGCGGAAATGAGGGCCGCGCCCCACATGCCATGGGCGATCACGCCCTGGTAGCGGCTGGCGGCGGCAAATTCCGTATCGAGATGCTGCGGATTGTCGTCGCCCGATATCACCGCGAACAGGGAGATATCGTCCATGCTCAAGGTGCGCGTAATGCTGGCAGTGTCGCCGATGGCGATCTGCTCGAAGGTGCGGTTACGCACGATATTCAAATCATCGTCTTGGGTAGTAGTCATCGTGGTCTTCTAGACAGGGGTAATGTGTTTGGCCGGTTTGGCTTTGGGTCCAGCATGGGAGGCGCGCGCGTCCGGCTGCGGTGCCTTTTCCTGCGCCGTGGCGGCGCGGTCAAAGACGCCCAGCATCTGCTGCAGGCTCGCCTCCTCGTCCGGCGTCGGCGCTTCGGGCACCTGCAGCACCTGCTGCAGCCACTCGGCCAGCGCGCCGATGTCGTCCGGATCGGCGCGCGACAGCAAGGCCGGCAAAGCGGCGATGGCGGCATCGAAATCATGCAGCATCAGGCGCGCCTGCTGCCTCACGATGTGGCGGAACTCCTCCATGCTGACATCCTGCCGGTATTGCGGCTTGATCAGTTTCAGGGCCAGGTTGACCCTGCGTTCGTCGGCGATCATGCGGAAGCGGTAGATATAGAACAGCGCACGCACGGCTGCCTCCACCAGGCCGCCGCGCTGCATGTCCTCGTCCATCTTGCGCGTTTCGCAACGCACGTATTCGCAATGCTCGGGCGAGATGCCTGGATGGGGGCGCGGCGGCGCGGTATCGCCGATGGCTTGTCCCGTCAATGCCTGCACCAGCGGCGAACCATACACCAGGTCAAAGGTCGTTTCCTGCAGCGTATCGCGCCAGTCGCGCCAGCTGTTCAAGCCAGCCGTAATGGCGCCGGAAAACGCCTCCTGCATGGCCAGCAGCGGGTTGTCGGGCGATACCGGCTGACGCTGGGCGCGCACTTTTTCCGCTTCCCTGGCCACCAGTCTGGCCAGCGGATTGTGATCGGTCCAACGCTCGTACGATACGCGCAGCGGGTGCGCGAGCTGCAGAAACCGCGCCGACTGCGGCGTGACCATGGCGCGCACCAAAGGCTGCGCAAACGTGCGGTACAAGGCCAGGTTCACTTCGGACACGCGCGCGGCGGCAGCGAACTTGCGGTCGTTTTCCACGCTAGGCTGCACGATGGCGCGCACGTCCTCGATGCCGCGGTGCTCGACCTGCAGCACATAGTCGCCGCTGGCCAGGTCCGCGTTCGGCGTATCGGGCGTCTTGTCGACGATCCTCGCTTCATAGATACCGGCCGGCAGCAGGTTGATCAGGTCGATATTGCTGGCGAATTTCTGGTGTTCCTTGTGCCCCACCTTGGCCGAGACGAAAATGCCCAGGTGGCCGATGCTGTCGTGCACGGCATACACGATGGTCTGGTCGTGCATCAGCACGTCGTTGTCGTCGCGGTACAGGTCCGTAATCCAGCCCAGCGCCTGCGGCGGCGGCGTGATGTTGTCGCCGTTCGAGCAGAACACGACGATGGGCGAACGGATATTGCGCAAGTCCAGGCGCACGCCGTCGGAGGTAATCAATTCCGCCGTGGCCAGGCGGTTGCCGATGAACAGATTGTCGACGATGTACTGCATCTCGACGTCGTTCAGGAACACATGGCCGCCCCAGTATTTTTCAAATTCCAGGTAACGGGGCGCCTCCGTATCGATGTTCGCATACAAGTTGTACTGCTTGCTCCACAGGGTGTTGGCCGGATTCAGCTTTTCGAAATTCTGCACCAGGCTGGCGCCGTCGAAGC
This sequence comes from Janthinobacterium sp. GW821-FHT03A03, assembly GCF_059421435.1. Classification (NCBI taxonomy): domain Bacteria; kingdom Pseudomonadati; phylum Pseudomonadota; class Betaproteobacteria; order Burkholderiales; family Oxalobacteraceae; genus Janthinobacterium; species Janthinobacterium sp. GW821-FHT03A03. The sequence goes on from NZ_JBWKUZ010000001.1 coordinate 923,969, forward strand.
GGCCCTTGCCCAGGTCGCCCGCCAGCGCCGTGGCCCAGCTGCCGCCCATCAGGCCGCCCGCATAGCGCATCGGATTGCGGCCGTGCCAGCCGGCCCAGTAGGACACGGGCGCGCCGGCCACGATGATGGGGCCGAACAATTCCGGACGCATGGCCGCCGTCATGAGGATTTGCCAACCCGCCTGGCAATTGCCGATGACGACGGGCTTGCCCTCGCTGAGCGGATGCAGGGCGATGACTCTCTCCAGGAAGGCCGCCTCGGCGTGCATCACGTCTTCCACTGTCTGTCCCGGCACGGGATCTGGCAGAAAACCGATGAAATAGCAAGGGTGGCCGGCGCGCAGCGCCACGCCGATCTCGCTTTCCGCCTTGAAGCCGCCGATGCCGGGACCGTGGCCGGCGCGCGGATCGACGACGACGAACGGGCGCTTCGATGGATCAGGCTCGGGCGCATCAGGCGTCAATATGCGCGCCAGGCCGTAGTTGACGGGACGGGCCAGTTCCAGGCCCGACATCACCACCTCGGCGGGAAAATCGAGCACGTTCGGCACTTCCTCGGCCAGGTGTTCCTGGTACTGGTTGCCGCGCCGGCGCATCACGTCAGCGTACAGCACGATGCGCTGCCACGAGTCGCGCGCATAGTCGCCCAGCATGCCCAGGGACGGCAAGCCGCCGCTGGAGAAAAATGGAGCAGATTCTATCTTCATGGCTATCCTTTAGATGCAAAAAAACGCCGGGCGATCCGGCACGGAACCTACGCCATCTGGCTGATGGTCTTGCGAAAGCGGGCAAGGGCGAACGTGAACAGGGCCGTGCCGATCGCCAGCAGGGCCAGGAAAGGCTTCCACACCACATCGATGCCGGCGCCCCGGTACAGAATCGCCTGGCTCAATTCGACGAAATGCGTGGTGGGCGCGATCAGCATGATGTTCTGCACCAGCTCCGGCATGCTTTCGCGCGGCGTGCTGCCGCCCGAGAGCATCTGCAGCGGCAGCAGCACGAGGATCAATAGCATGCCGAACTGCGGCATGCTGCGCGCCACGGTGGCGAGGAAAATCCCCATCGAGGTGGTGGCGAACAGGTGCAGGGCCGCGCCGCACAGGAACAGCGCGATCGAGCCCTCGATCGGCACGTGCAGCATGCCGCGCACCACCAGGTTCAGCGACAGGGCCGCGGCCAGCAGCACCACGAGGCCCATCGACCAGACCTTGCCCAGCATGATCTCGGCCGGTGTCACGGGCATCACCAGCAGATGCTCGATAGTGCCGTGTTCGCGCTCGCGGATCAGGGCTGCGCCCGTAAGGATGATCGACAGCATCGTCACCTGGTTGATGATTTCCATCAGCGAGCCAAACCACGCCTGGCTCAGCGAAGGATTGAAGCGCGCGCGCATCACCAGCTCCACCGGCGAGACGGTCGCGCCCCGATAGCGTTTGGCGAATTCGGACACCTCGCCGGCGACGATCTGCTGGATGTAGCCGCTGCCGCTGAAGGCCTGGCTCATGCGCGTGGCGTCCACGTTCAGCTGCAATTCCGCGTGGCGCCCGCCCAGCACGTCGGCCTGCAGCTTGGGCGGTATCGTCAGCACGAAGGTGTACTGGCCCGCGTCCAGGCCCGCGTCGACCTGGCTCTGGTTGATCATGGCCGGCGGCGTGAACTGCGGCGGGAAGAAGGCCGAGGCGATGCGTCCGGACAGCGGCGAGCCGTCCTCGTCGACGATGGCGATCGAGGCCATGTGCAAGGTTTCCGGCTTGGCCGTAGCGGCCACATAGATGGCCAGCGTAAACGTGTAGAGGATCAGGATCAGCATCATCGGATCGCGGATCAGGCTCCAGATTTCCTTCACGCCCAGGCGGTAGATGTTTTCAAGGTGGCGCATACGCTTACGACTCCTGTTTCTTCAGCAGCGCCACGGTCACGCCGAGGATCACGGGAATGGCGACGATCAGGGGCCAGAACGAAGCGTGCAAGTCGCCGAAGCCCAGCGCCTTGTTGAACACGCCGCGGCTGATGTTGAGCATGTGCGTGGCCGGATACATCAGGCCGATGGCCTTGCCCACGCCTTCCATCGACGAGACGGGATTGAGCAGGCCGGAAAACTGGATGGCCGGGATCATGGTGCCGATCATGGTCACGAACAGGGCCGCGATCTGGCTGCGCGTAAACGTCGAGGCGAACAGGCCGATGCCGGTGGCGCAGATATTGAAGATGAAGGTGGCGCCGATCAGGGTCGGCAAGCTGCCCTTGATCGGCACGCCGAAGGCGGTGACCGCCAGCAGCGCCATGAGGACGAAGTTGAACATGGCCAGCACGACGTACGGCACTTGCTTGCCGAGCAAGAATTCCAGGCGCGTGACGGGCGTCACGTACAGATTGATGATGGAACCGAGTTCCTTTTCGCGCACCACGGACAACGCCGCCAGCATTGCCGGCAGCATCAGCAGCAGCAAAGGAATCACGGCCGGCACCATGGCGGGCAGGCTTTTCACGTCCGGGTTGTAGCGGTAGCGCGTCTGGATGGCGACCGGGTTGCTCATCGTGATGCCGTAGCGGTGCAAGGCCTGGTCGGCCAGCCACAGCTGATGCATGCCCTGCACGTAGCCCTGCACGGTTTCCGCGCGCATCGGCATGGCGCCGTCGATCCACGCGCCCACCTGCGCCGGCGCGCCGCGCTGCACGTCGCGCGCGAAGCCGGGCGGAATCTCGATGGCCAGCGACAGTTCCCCGCTGCGCATGCGCTTGTCGATATCGGCGTAGTCGCGCAGCGGCGCCTTCTCGACGAAGTAACGCGAACCGGCCAGGTTGTTCGTGTAATTCTGGCTCAGGGTCGTCTGGTCGTGGTCGAGCACCGCATAGCTGAGGTCTTCGACGTCCAGGCTGATGCCGAAGCCGATGACGAACAGCAGCAGCACCGAGCCGCCCAGCGCCAGCGTCAGGCGCACGGGGTCGCGCCGCAACTCCAGCGTTTCGCGCCACATGTAGCTGAGCATGCGGCCCAGGCTGAAGCGGCTGCGCTGCTGCTGCTGCTGCTGCTGCTGCTGCTGCTGCTGCTGCGGTGCGGCCGTTTCAGCTTTCTGCACGGGCGCTTCGCTTTCCTGCGCCGCCGGCGCCGTGCCGCCGCCCGCCTCTTCCAGGTAGGCGATGAAGGCCGCCTCCAGCGACGGTGCGCCCTTCTTGCGCACCAGTTCCGCCGGCGCATCGCTGACCAGCACTTTACCCGCATGCATCAGCGATATGCGGTCGCAGCGCTCGGCCTCGTTCATGAAGTGGGTGGAGATGAAAATGGTGACGCGGTCGCGCCGCGCCAGCTCGATCATCAGGCGCCAGAAATTGTCGCGCGCGATCGGGTCGACGCCGGAGGTCGGCTCGTCGAGGATCAGCATTTCCGGTTTGTGCACCATGGCCACGGCCAGCGACAGGCGCTGGCGTATGCCCAAGGGCAGGCTGTCGGGCAAATCCTCCATCACGTCGCACAGGTCGAAGCGCTGCGCCATTTCGTCGATCCTTGCCGCGATCTCGCCCTCCGGCACGTGGAACAGGCGCGCGTGCAGCACCAGGTTCTGGCGCACCGTCAGTTCGCTGTACAGGGAAAACGCCTGCGACATGTAGCCGACCCTGCGGCGCGTGTCGATGTCGTTGGAATCGACCTCCTTGCCGAACAGCCAGGCCTTGCCTTCCGTGGCCGGCAGCAGACCCGTGAGCATCTTCATGGTGGTCGACTTGCCGCAGCCGTTCGAGCCAAGAAAACCGAAGATCTCGCCGCGGCCAATGCGGAAATTCACATGGTCGACGGCCGTGAAGTCGCCGAAGCGCATGGTCAGCTCCTGCGCCTCGATGGCGACGTCCTGCGCGCTGGCCGCGTCCAGCGGCGTGATGACCACGGGCTGGTGGCCCGCGCGCTTGGCTTCGGGCAGCAGCTTGATAAAGGCCGCTTCCAGGTTGTCGCTTTGCGTGCGCGCCAGCAGTTCAGCCGGCGTGCCCGTGTCCAGTACCTTGCCGTCATCCATGGCGACGAGCCAATCGAAACGCTGCGCCTCGTCCATGTAGGCGGTGGCCACCATCACGCTCATTTGCGGGCGCTGCACGCGGATGCCGGCGATCAGGTCCCAGAACTGGGCGCGCGCCAGCGGATCGACGCCGGTGGTCGGTTCATCGAGAATGAGCAGGTCGGGATCGTGGATCAGGGCGCAGCACAGCCCCAGTTTCTGCTTCATGCCGCCCGACAGCTTGCCCGCCGGCCGCGCGAGGAAGGGCTGCAGGCCCGTGCTGCGGGTCAGCTGATCGATGCGGCGACGGCGTTCGGCCGCGTCGTGGCCGAACAGGCGCGCGAAAAACTGCAGGTTTTCCTCGACCGACAGGGTCGGATACAGATTCTTGCCCAGGCCTTGCGGCATGTAGGCGATACGCGGGCAGACGTCGTCGCGATGGCGCACATCCTGCATGTCGCCGCCCAGCGCCATCACGCTGCCCTGCTGCACGGCGCGCGCGCCGGCCACCAGCGACAGCAGGCTCGATTTGCCCACGCCGTCGGGACCGATCAGGCCAACCATGCGGCCGGCCGGCACGTCCAGGTCGATGGCGTCGAGCGCCACCGTCTTGCCGTAATGCTGGCTGACGCCCTTGATGCTGACGACAAAGGGGGTTGCGTCCATGCTCACTGCGGAACCTTGGCCGTCAGTTCAGCGGGCCATGCCTGCTTTGCATCAAGACGCACCCAGGCCACGCCGGGCAAACCCACTTTGACGAGGGCCAGATGCTTTAGCAGCAGTTCGCGGCTGATCTGCGCTTTCACGCGGAACATGAGTTTCTGGCGCTCGCTGGCCGTTTCCACCGTCTTTGGCGTGAACTGCGCGCTGGCGGCAACGAAGGAAATCGTCGCTGGAATCACATAATTGGGCGCCGCATCAAGGATGATGCGCACTTCGCCGCCCAGCGCCACCTTGCCGGCCGCCGTCTCGGGCAGGAAGAAGGTCATGTAGACGTCCGACAGGTCGACCAGGTTGAGCACCTTGCCGCCGCCCGCCAGCACCTCGCCCTGCTGCGCCACCAGGTATTGCACGCGGCCGTCGCGCGGCGCCGTCAGCTGGCCATCGGCCAGATCCGAATCGATGCGCGCCGTGGTCGCCTCGGCGGCCACCACGGCGGAACGCGAGCCGACCACTTGCGCTTTTGCCGCGTCGATGGCAGCCTGCGCCGCCGTCACCTGCGCCTTGGCCGCATTCAGGGCGGCGGCCACGCTGCGCACGCGGGCGCGGTCGTCGTCGAGCTCCTGCACCGAGGAAGCCCCCTCCTTCGACAGGGTTTCGGAGCGTGCCAGGCGGCGCTTGGCCGCATCGAGTTCGCTTTCGCGCTGCGCCACCATGGCCAGCGCGGCCGCCTTGTCGCTCTCGCGCACGGCCACCTGCGCCTGCGCGCCGACCACGGCATCGGACGCCTGCTGCTGGCGTGCGCGCGCCTCGTCGCGCTGGGCCGTCAGGGAATCGACCTGCATGCTGGCCAGCGGCTGGCCCGCCTTGACGAAGTCGCCCTCGCGCACGAGGATCTCCTTGACCCTGCCGGCCAGCTTGGTGGCAACGTCGATTTCCGTCGCCTCGATGCGGCCATTGCCGCTGACAAAGCCTTCGCCAGGGCCCGTGGGGCGCATTTTTTGCCAGGCCACGTAGCCCAGCACGAGAACGGCCACGACCAGCGCGGCGGGAATGAGTTTTTTCTTCAGTTGTGGAGTCATGGGTATCAGGGCGATCAAATTAGTGGGCGGAAGCGGTGGCTGAACTGGCGGAGGTGACGGGCGCACCGCCGCCCAGGGCCGCATACAGGCTGACCTGGCTCGAGAGCAATGCGCGGCGCGTCTGCACCAGCTGCTGCTCCACCGTCAGCAGGTCGCGCTGGGCATCGAGCACTTCCAGGTAGGGCGCGGCGCCATTGTCGTAGCGCAGCTTGGCCAGGCGTGCGCGTTCGCTCTGCGCGGCCAGGGTGGTTTTGCCGATATCGACCTGCAGCGCCAGCCAGCGCCGGTTCGACAGCGCGTCGGCCACTTCACGGAAGGCGCCCTGCACGCTCTTTTCATAGTTGGCGACGGCGACGTCGCGGCGCACTTCGGCCAGCTCCATGTTGGCGCGCAGGCGGCCTGCATCAAAAATCGGCAGCACCAGGCGCGGCGCAAAATTCCAGGCGCCGCTGCCCGAATCGAACAAGCCGCTCAGTTCCGCGCTGGCCGTGCCGTAGCCCGCCGTCAGCGAAATGGTGGGAAAGAAGGCGGCGCGCGCGGCGCCGATATTGGCCTGCGCGGCGCGCAGCTGGTGCTCGGCGGCGATCAGGTCGGGGCGCTGCGTGAGCAAGGCCGACGGCAGGCCCGCATGCAGCGGCTGCAGCACGCTGGCGTCGTCGAAGCGGCGCACCTCACCAGCGACCGGCGTCAGGTCGACGGGACCGCCCACCAGCTGGGCCAGCGCGTGCGCCTGCACGGCGCGCGCCTGCTCCAGCTGGGCCGACAGCGACAGGGCCTGGCTGAGCAGGGTTTCCACCTGCGTCAGGTCCAGCTTGGAAATCGAACCGACTTCGAAGCGGCGCGTAAAGATGCGCAGCGATTCGGCGCGGCTGTCGACCGTGGCGCGCGCCAGTTCCACGCGTTCGTCGAGTTCGCGCAAGCCCAGGTAGCCATTGGCCACCTGCGCCACCAGGGCCACGCCGACGGCGCGGCGCGCCTCGTCGCTGGCCAGCAGGGTTTGCAGCGCGCTGTCATTCAGGCTGCGCACGCGGCCCCAGAAGTCGAGTTCCCAGGCGCTCACGTTCAAGCCCGCCTGGTATTGCGCGCTCGTCATGGGACGGCCCGTCACGCTCAGGTCAGCCGGCACCCGCGCGCGGCTGCCGGAGGCGCCCAGCGCGATGGTGGGAAACTGTTCCGCGCGCTGGATGCCGTACGCCGCGCGCGCCTCTTCCACGCGCAGGGCGGCAATACGGATGTCGCGGTTGCCGGCCAGCGCCCGCGCAATGAGCGCCTGCAGGCGCGGATCGGCAAAGTAGGCTTGCCAGGCCACGTCGGGCGCATGTGCGCCGGCAGCGTCATTTTCAGGATACTGCGCCGCCACGGGCAGCGGCGGTGGCGCATATGGCGGCGCCAGCGAGGCGCAGCCGGCCAGCAGCAAGCTGGCAGCAAATGCCGCCATTCTGGCGCAAGGGGGCAAAGCAGAAACAGCCATGGTCATCATCTTCCAGTCAATTCAGAATGTTGTAGCCGCCATCGACATACAGGGTGCCGCCCGTGATGGCGCGCGCGCCATCGCCGGCGAGGAAAGCGCACAGCGCGCCCACGTCCTCGATGGTGGCCAGGCGGCGCAGGGGCGAGCGTTCGATGGCGTCAGCCATCAGGCGGTCGAAATGGGCAATGCCGGAAGCGGCCCGCGTCTCCAGTGGCCCTGGCGAAATGGCGTTGACGCGGATGCCTTGCGGCCCCAGTTCGGCGGCCAGGTAGCGCACCGACGCTTCCAGCGCCGCCTTCACGGGGCCCATCAGGCCGTAGTCGGCGATGACTTCCTCCGCACCCAGATAACTCATGGTCATCAGGCTGCCGCCGTCCGGCATCAGGGGTTCGGCCAGCTTCGCCATGCGCATGAAGGAATGGCAGGAGATATCCATCGCCTGCGCAAAACCGTCGGCCGAACTGTCCGCCACGCGGCCATGCAAGTCCTGCTTCGGCGCGTAGGCGATGGAATGGACGACGAAATCAAGCGTGCCCCATTGCCGTTCAATCTGCGCGAACAGGGCTTCCAGCTGCCCCGGCACGGACACGTCGAGCGGTGCCATGATGGCAGCCTGCACCTGCCGCGCCAGCGGCTCCACATGGGGGCGGGCCTTGTCATTGAGCCAGGTCACGGCCAGGTCGGCGCCCGCTGCGCGCAGTGCGCTGGCGCAGCCCCAGGCGATGCTTTGCATGTTGGCGATACCCACCACCAGCCCCCGCTTGCCCTGCAACGTCGGAGACGGCGACACGGGCGCCATCATGACCTGGACGGACGCAATGGCGGCCAGGGCGTGGCCGCGTGCACGCACGGCACCGCGCCAGCGCAGACGGCGGCGGCGCCAGTGGCCAGCGTCATGCCGCCGGCACGCGCATAGGGCAACACGATGGGAGTGTGGGGATGGAGGGTACTGCACGCGTCGGGCGCGGGGATCGGCATCTTCATGAATCTGGCTTCCGTCACTGAAATTCGAAGCCCGCACCAGTGCATTCTCGGGGAACTGGTACGGGGCGAAAATTACTCTACAGCATTTCGATGCGTGATTCGCGATGTGTCCGATCCGCATGCAGAACGCTTTTGAGCTAGGTCAACTATAAGTGCGATTGCGGCGATGCAACATTGATGTACATCAAATTCTACATCAATATTATTTAAATGAAATAATTTCTAAGCAATCGAATCGTCATATGTATTTAATAACAGTATCGGGCTGACGGGAAGAAAAGGGCAGCAGCAAACGTAAATTGGTATTGCTGGAAACACCAGCACAGATGCACGGCTGCGACGCAGGAAGGGGAGGAAAGGCAAAAAAGGCGGCCATGCTATTGCATTGCAACATGGCCTACCATGAATTACAGGAATGACAGAAACGGCATTATTTGCCCGGCGCTGCCGCAGGACGCGAATACAGGTCGATGATGGTGCTGATGCCATCCCGGCACACGGAACAGAAGGTCTCGCTGCGGTCAAACATGATGCATTGCATCTCGGGCCGGTAGTAACCGGACGATTCGTAGTTCGCCCCCTCGAACGCGCCCACCGCATGACGCTGCGGGGCCTTGGAAAACAACTGCTGCGTGTAGGCCAGGTCGGCCTTGAACAAGGCGCTCATCTCGCTTTCCGGGCGGTTCGCCGCCCGCAGGGCCGCGCGCTGCTGCTGATACTCACGCGCATGGCTGTCGTACGCTTCCTTCGGCCATGGCGTCGGCAGCGGCGTGCCGGCCTTGATGTGGCTCTTCCATTTCAGTTTGGACGGATCGCGCAGCGCCGTGGCGTTCGGCTCCCACGGTTCCTGGCGCTCGCCATTCGACTGATAGGCCACGGGCGAAGTGTAGTACTCGTCGGCCAGGCCGGCGAAATGGTGGCCGAATTCATGCACGAACAGGTAATTGGCCCAATCGTTGTTCGCCGCCGCCGTGCTGAACTGGCCGAAGATGCCGCCGCCGCCATAGGTATCGTTATTGACGAGGATTTCGATGAACTCATACGGCGCGTATTGCGCCAGGTCGCGCAGGGCGCGGTTGTCCGTCGTCAGCACATAGCGCTCGCTGCCGAAGATATCGTAGCGCGTGCCCAGCGGCGAGGCGTGGTGCACGCCCGTCGATGGACGCGACACGCCTGACTCCTGCGTCGGCGCGGCCATGGCCCACAGGTTGAAGTCATTGGCCCGCTCGCGAAATGGCGAGACGGTAAACAGGTGCTCGGCCAGCTTGCGCGCCGTCGCCTCGAACTTGTCCATTTCGGCCGCCGTGTAGCCGTCGCCCATGATCAGCAGGTCGACCTTGTCGCTCGATGGCCCACTGATGCGGATCGGTATCGGCTTGACGGGCGCCGGCGGCTGTTTGTGGATCACATCCTGCGCGGCAGGGTCGACATCGGTGCTCCACACAATGGAAAACAGGCCGCGCTCGTCGCGTTTCAGGATGCGCACGCGCACCGGGCGCTCGGGCTGCGGGAAGCGCACGGATTCCTGGAAGGCCCGCGTGGTGGTTTTCGCTTCGTCGGTGCTGGCCCATTCGCCGAAAATGGTGGAAAAACCACGCGAATACAGCACCTGACCCGACTTGATGTCGACCACTTCCAGCATGTTGTTGCCGCGATTGCTGTCGTCGATGGGGCGCGCCAGGTTGCCCGGCCATGGCAAGGGCTCGACCAGCACGCGCTCGACCGCATAATGTTCACCCAGCGCATTGCCGCTATGCTGGTAATCGAGGCGCATGGTGGCTGGCTGGGCCGCCTGCACGGCGGGAACCATGCCGGCGGCCAGCGCCAGCGCGCACAGGAGGGATCGGATCGGGGTCTGCTGCATCTCATTCCTAACACGGTAGAAAAACGGGTAAAAGAAACGGTTTTCCGAACAAACAGCGGCGCCGGCGGCGGGCATGGAAAAATCCGGTGCGGCACATTGTAGCGACAGGAATCGGCGCTGCAAAGCACCCAGCTTGACCGCGTCGCGTAATCCCTTTATATTAGACTAATTAATCGATTAATTAAAAGGGCCGCCAAACACCATGCGCACCATCGATCCCGACAAACATGCGGCGCGCCGCGCCGCCATTCTCACGGCGGCGCGCAGCTGCTTCGCCCGCAAGGGCTTTCACCAGACCAGCACCGCCGCCATCTGCGCGCAGGCGGGCATGAGTCCCGGCAACCTGTTTCATTATTTCCCCACCAAGCAAGCCATCATCGGCGCCATCGTCGACCAGGAAGGCAGCGAGACGGCAGCCTATTTCGCCGGCCTGCAAGGCAGCGCGGATGCATACGGCGCCTTGCTCGACTTCATGGACCTGGTGCTGGCGCTGGCGGCCGACGCGGACTTTGCGGGCCTGACGCTGGAAATTTCCGCTGAAGCGATGCGCGACACGGACATCGCGGCCAGGGTGGCGCGCAATGACGCCGGCCTGCGCGGCGGCCTGCAAACCTTGCTGGAAGAGGCGGCGGCAGCAGGCCAGATCGACGCGGCGCTGGACCCCGCGCAAACGGCCGGCTGGATCGCCGCGCTGATCGACGGCATCTTCAACCGGGTCGCCGTCGATCCCGATTACGCGCCGCTGGCGCAGCGCGCCGGTTTGCACCTGCTGCTGGCACGCTTCCTGCACCCGGTCCGGGCAACAGCGGCGCCATGAAAGTCCCGCCCACGCGCATCGCCGACGTCGACGCCCTACGCGGCTGTGCCCTGTTCGGCATCCTGGTCGTCAATATCGGCGCCTTCGCCACGCCGTGGTTCGGCCTGGGCTTGAGCGATCCGGCCTTTCACGGCGGCGTCGACCGCGCCACGCATTTTCTCGTCGCGCTGCTGTTCGAGACCAAGTTCTATCTGCTGTTTTCCTTCCTGTTCGGTTACAGCTTCACCTTGCAGATGCAGGCGGCCACGCGCGCCGAGGCGCCATTCGTGCCGCGCATGCTGCGCCGGCAAGCAGGCCTGTGGCTGATTGGCGCCATGCATGCCGTGTTCCTGTTTCATGGCGACATACTGACCACCTACGCCGTGCTGGGCATCGTCCTGCTGGCGCTGCACCGCTGCGGCGAACGCCAGGCGCTGTCCCTGGCCCTGGTGCTAGTCGTCGTCTGCGCGGCATTCTGGTCAGGCATGGCCTGGCTGCAAAGCCTGCAGCCGGCGGGCGACGCTGCGGACAGCGCCGTGGCGATGGCCCAGAAAGCGGCAAGCGCGCTGGCCGCCTACCGCGCCACGCCGGCCGCCGTCGTCAATCAGCACCTGCGCGAACTGAGTGAAATCTGGATCGTCCTGCTGCTGGTGCAGGCGCCCTGCGCGCTGGCCATGTTCCTGTGCGGCCTGGCTGCCGGCAAGCGCGAGATGCTGCTGCACGCCGCCGACTATCTGCCGCTGCGCCGGCGCCTGCTGTGGGCCGGCGCGCTGGTGGGTGTGCCCGGCGCGGCCATTTATGCGTGGACCTCCGTGTATGTCGACAGTCAGGCATGGCAGGTAGCGGGACTGGCCGTCGGCCTGGCGAGCGCGCCGCTGCTGGCGGGCGCCTACCTGGCGCTGGCGCTGGCCCTGTTCGAGCGCCTGCGCGACAGCATGCTGTTTGCGCTGCTGGCCGACACGGGCCGCATGGCCCTGTCGAACTACCTGCTGCAGTCGGCCGTCTGCGCCTGGCTGTTCCTCGCGTATGGCGCGCGCTTGATGGGCAGCGTCTCGCCGCTGGGCGCCCTGGTGCTGGCCGCCATCATCTTCAGCCTGCAGCTTCCATTGAGCCGCTGGTGGCTGCGCGGCCACGCGTATGGCCCCGTCGAGTGGCTGCTGCGGGCCTTGACGATCGCGGCCCGGCCCCGCTGGCGGCGTGCCGGCGCAAGCTACTTGTAGCGGTACAGGGGCTGGCGCAGCTGGATCGGGCGGATGTCAAGGCGCAGTTTCAGTACCGAGTACGCTTCCGCCTCGGTCGAGCTGTAGCCGACGCTGTTGACCGTTTTACTGAAGCGGAATTCGAAGCCCAGGTCCGGATACGGGTCGCGCGGGTTGCCGAAGGCGATGCCGATGGCTTCCTGCTGGGCATTGTCGATCAGGTTACCCATCAGGTCCAGCACGGCGTTGTTGCCGAGGATATCGTTGGTAAACACGGGTTCGCGCATGTCGGGCTGGTTCGGATCGAGCTTGTTGTCGGCCTTGTCGGGTGAGGGCGTAAACACGCGCGTGACGAGATTGAATTTGTCGCCCCGGTCCAGGTAACTGATGGCCGCATTGCTGATATTGAAATTCTTCACGCCGCGATCGCTGATGGCGCCCGACAGGTCGATCAACAGGGCGCCACTGTAGCCGATGACCTCCACATCGCGCATGGCGTCGACCACCATGGCGCTGTTTTCATCGATGCCCAGTCCCAGGTGATAGCCTTTTTTCAGCATCACGGGAATCATGCGCGCGAAACGGCCACGCACCAGCAAATGCTGGTCGACGAAGACGTCGCTGCCGATGAAGCCCAGGCCCGGCGCGATTTCGCGGCCATCCGTCACGCCCATTTTCAGCATGTCCAGCACGGGCTTGGCATCATAGAACATGGTGGTGCTCATGATGGCCGCGCCGGCGCTGGAACCGGCGATCACGCCGCCGTTGCGGTAGACCGACCAGATGGCTTCCAGCGCGGCCGTGCGGCTGCCGTCCGGGCGCAGCAGGGCTTGCGTGATGCGGCCCTGGTCGCCGCCGGCAAAATAGATGCCGGTGGCCGACTTGATCTGCGTCACGATGGCCGGGTCTTCTGCAGCCTTGCGGTAATCGCGATTGGCCAGCTTGACGGCCAGCGGCACGAAAAAGGCATCGGCGCCATATTGATTGAGTTTTTTGATAATGCTTTCACCCGATTTTTCCGGGTTCATCGCGGCCGAGGCCAGCACGGCGATGCGCGCGCCTGGACCACCCGACAACTTGACGATGCGCTGCCACACTTCGGCATTGTCGGCACGCAGGCCGCCGCCGATAATGACGAGGGTGCCCTGCGGCGCACTGCCGATGGCGCTGCCGCCGGGCGCCGCCATGGCGTGGAAGCAGCACAACGCCAGCGCGGACAGCAGCGTGGCACAGAATTTCTGATACAGGCTTGCGGATGATTTCATGGTGCCTTTCAAATGCAAAGAAAGTGGCGCACACTTGTTGATACTGGCATGCGCCTTTGCTGCCAATACTGCTGCTTGCAATCCAACTCCATCGAACTACGATACTACCCGCTGTGTGTGACAGCGGTATTGCGGTATCTCGTGTTTTCCGGCCGTTTACCTGAAACTGTAACTGGCGCTGGCATAGAAGCGCCGCCCACGCGGGTCCGCGTAGCTGGGGTCATAGCCGGACAGGAAAAAATACGCCTGGTTCGAGTATGGCGGACTGGTATTGAACAGATTCTGGATGCCGGCGCGCAGCTTGAACTGCTGGCTGACCGCATACGCGCCCGACATGTCCCACAGCGTATAGGCCTTCACCCGGTTCGCTTTGACCACGCTGCCGTCGTCGGTATTGATGGCCGAGTTCTGGTCATCGTAGCCGCTCGAATACGTGTTCGACAGGCTGGCCGAATACGGCCCGTGGTCCCAATCCAGGGTAATCGTGTGGCGCCAGCGCTGCACCACGCCGTCCGTGACGAATTTATTGAGATTGCTGACAAAAGTATCGCCAGGGCTGGTCTGGATTTTCGAATCGAGCACGTAGGTGCCGCTCAGGTGGCCGCCGAAATGCCCCCATGCCGTTTTTACGCCATGCAGGTCGGCCGTGATATCGATGCCCGAGGCTTTTTGCGCGCCGCGGTTTTCCTTGCGCAGCTCGATGTAGCGGATTCCATTGTCTTCGTCGCGGTGTACGAGGTTGCCGTACTTGGACAGGTTGGACAGGATGATGTCGTCGCCGATTTCGCTGATCAGGTCCGTGCGCCTGATATTCCAGTAATCCAGGCTGAAGGTCCAGTGCTGGCCGGGTTCGAGCACCACGCCGGCCGTGAACTGGCGGCTGCGCTCCGGTTTCAGTTTGTCGTTGCTGTAGCGGCGCGTACGCCAGTTGTCGGCGCAGACAGAGTAGTCGTTGTTCTCGGCTTCGCAGTACACGGGATCGGGCAGGGTCGCCGTCTGGCTATAGACAGTGGGCCGGTGCAGGTCCGACATCGACGGCGCCCGGAAACCCTTGCCGGCCGAGGCGCGCAGCAGCACCTGCTTGCTGGGCATGTAGGTCAGGCCGACCTTCGGACTGAGGGCGCCGCCCACCTGCTGGTAATGGTCATAGCGGCCGGACAGCTGCGCCTGCCATTGCTTGCTGAACGGCAATAACAATTCACTATAGATGGCTTGCACATTGCGGCTGTCGCTGGTGGCCACGCCGCCTTCGGGCGCGTCATCGTTGGTGATGTTACCGCTCATTAGCAATGCGGATGGCCGGAAGTCCGTGCGCTCGCGCCGCACTTCGCCGCCCACCGCCAGCGCCATGTCGCCGCCGCCCATGGACATCAAGGCACGCGACACCTTGAAATCGAGCGCATCCATGACGCCGCGCGCATGCCGCACTTCGTCGTTGACCTGGATGTTCTCAAGCAGCGCCTTACCCGCAGCGCTGGAGGGGCCGAAGGGATTGATGGTGCCATCCGTGATGCCCTTTTGTAGCTGGTCGGCCAGGAGGTAGCCGTGCGTGTCCTTGTCCCTGACCACATTGACACTGTGATTCAAGCCCACGTCGTAATCCCAGCCGCCCACGGTGCCGGTGGCGCCCACCACGTAGCGCTGGCTTTCGCTGGTCAATTCGCTGGTGCGCATGCCCGCTTCGTTCAGGCGGATGCGCAGGGCCAGCGTGCCGGTCAACCCGGCAGCGCTCAGCTGCGGCACCATGCTGGCATCGATTTCGCCATCCGGCCGCGCTGTCGATCCCACGTAATAGCTGCGCGAACGGCTCAACGCCACTTCCGCATACAACTGGTGATCGTTGTTCAATTTGAGGACGCCGCGGGTCAGCAGGTTCTGCTTGTCCGTTTTCGGATACAGCTCGGTGTCGCCCATATAGTTATAGGTACACGCATCGACGCCGCCCGTGCCGGCCGGCAGGTACACATTGGCCGGTCCGCTGCAGCCTGGAATCGACAGATTGATCAGGCGATTCGTGATCGGCTGGCCATTGAGCAGAAAACCCTGCTCCTGCAGGTAGTCGCGCTGGTCGCTGCTCAGGCGGATATTCGCCGGACTGGTGTAACTGGACAGCAAATGACCGAGGCGCTCCGGCACATGCAGGTTCGGAATGAACTTGCGCTGCGAGGTGCTCAGGCGGTCAGTTTTCTGCAGGTCGACCACGGCAAAGATATTATAGCCATCCTCCGCCAGGTCGCCCGTGCCTGCCGTGATGCTGGCCGTGCGCTTGCCGGCCCCGCCTTCCTGCGTGCCGCCGCCGTAGGCATTCAGCTCCACGCCCTGGTAATCCTTGCGTGTAATAAAATTAATGACGCCGCCGATAGCGTCCGTGCCGTACAGGGCTGAAGCACCGTCGAGCAATACTTCCACGCGCTGCAGGGCGGCGGCGGGAATGTTGTTCAGGTCAACGCCCGCATCGTCACCGGGCGAGGCAAAGTTGGCCATGCGCCGGCCATTAAGCAGCACCAGGGTCGATGACGTGCCCACGCCGCGCAGGTTGGCGCTGTTGAAGCCGCGCTGGTCGCCGCCCACGTTGATGCTGGCCCCATCGGTCAGTCCGCCCACGTTGGCCGACACGCGCGCCATCAGCTCGGCCGCCGTCGTCACGCCCGCTTTTTCGATATCGGCGCGCGTGATGATCTGCACCGGCAGCGCCGTCTCCGATTCCAGGCGCTTGATGGCCGATCCCGTGATTTCCACGCGCTGCAGTTTGGGCTGCGCCAGCTCTTGCGCCAGCGCGGCGCTGCCCGGCATGGCCAGCGCCGCCGTGGCGCTCAAAATGCCCAGCGTCAGGCGCACGGCATGCGCCAGTACCGCTTCACGTGGCAGCGCAGTTCCGTCCTGTTGTTTTTTCGTCTGCATTCCCGCTCTCCCGGATGGTGTTGACCCTGATTTTTATAATGACTGCTTTTTAGGTACCGCCTTGCGCTGCTGTGCTGCCGTTTTCCTGGGGGGCTGCACCCCGTATTCGCCGCCATAGAGGTAGGCGGCGATCACCTCGCTCAGGCGTGCGGCCTTGTCGACGTTGTCCCTGTTCGATACCATCAGCGCCACGGCCAGCGCCTCGATCATGGCCAGCGCCGTGCTGGCGCTGCTGGGCAGAACGGGATGCCTGCTTTGCGCATACAGCGCGTGGTCGGCCAATTCGGCCAGTGGCGACGCGGGAGAGTCGGTGAGCGCCACGATGCAGGCGCCGCGGTCGCGCGCAAAGCTGGCCAGGCCGACGCAGTCGAGCGTATAGCGGGGGAAGGAAATCACCAGCAGCACGTCCTGTGCCGTCAGGTTGACGAGGTGGCCGGCCGCCACTTCCGAGCCGCCGATGCCCACCACTTCCACCACATGCGGGCAAAACGGTTGCAGATGCTGCACCAGCATGCCTGCCAGGTTGGCAGACAGGCCAAAACCCATCACATACACGACCTTGGCGTGCGTCAGGCGCCGTACCACGGCGTGCATATCGGGCAGCGACAAGGCGGCGGACGTGGCGGCGATGTTCGCGGCCGCATATTCCAGACTTTCCGTGACTGGCGAAGTGGCGCGCGCGCGACGCTCTATCGTATGCCGTAGCTTGTCGACCGGCTGCAGCAGCGCCTGCAAGGTTTCGGCCATGGCGCCGCGCATGGCCGAATAATTCTTCTGGCCGATGTCGCGCGCGAAGCGGCTGATGGTGGCCGTCGACACCTGGCAGCTGTCGGCCAATTCTTCGATACCCAGCGCAATGACGCGCATCTGGTTGCGCAGCAGGTAGTCGGCGATCTGCCGCTGCGAGGCAGAACCGCTGGCCAGCACATGCATCAACGCCTGTCCCAACGAAGACTGAGCGAAGGCGGCATCGGGCGACGACTGCGTTGTGGCAGGTGTTGTGCGGCCGCTGCTTCTGGCAGGACTGGCGGATGCTTTCATATCACTGGCGGCCTGTGTTCTTGGATACTGGGGATCAATGGCGGAAAGGCGAAATCGGGTCGCTGGAACTTACTCTACTCATATCAAAAAGAAAACTCAACAAATATTTGTAAAAGGATTTTCACTGATTTACTTCGTGAAAATATTGCTACATAATCGACCGCAAGCCATCAACCGCGCCCCATGTAGGAGCGAATCACCATGCAAGCACACCAGCACCCCATCTCCACGCCGCACGCCAGCGTCGCCTGCCAGTTGAGCAGTTTTCACTTTGGCGGCGCGGCCGCAGACAGCCGCAGCGGCAAAAAGGTTTACATCCAGGCGGCGCTGCACGCGGACGAGGTGCCGGGCATGCTGGTGTCGCAATTCCTGCGCCGCGAGCTGCTGGCGCTGGAGGCCGCCGGCAAGGTACACGGTGAAATCATCCTGGTGCCGGCCGCCAATCCCATCGGCCTGGCGCAGGCCATCCATGGCGCGCCGTTCGGCCGCTTCGACCTGACCACCGGCATCAACTTCAACCGCGCCTACCGCCACGTGGCCGATGAACTGAAAACCACGCTCGACGGCCAACTGGGACAGGATGCCAAGGCCAACGTGGCCCTGATACGCGAGCATGCGCGCGCCGCCGTCGCCGCCTGGCGGCCGGGCACGGATGCGGAAACGCTGAAAAAAACCCTGCTGGGCATGGCCATTGACGCCGACATCGTCCTCGACCTGCACTGCGATAACGAGGCGGCCCTGCATATCTATACGGGCACGCCGCTGGCGGCGCAGATCTCGCCCCTGTCCGCCCTGCTGGGCGCGCGCGCCGTGCTGCTGGAGCTAGCAGCCGGCGAAGAGCCATTCGACGAAGCCTGCAGCCGCCTGTGGTGGGACCTCGACAACCACTTCGGCGGCCGCTATCCGATTCCCGCCGCCTGCCTGTCAACCACCGTCGAATTGCGCGGCGAAGTGGAAGTAAGCTACGCCCTGGCCGAACGCGACGCCGCCGCCCTGCTGCGCTTTCTCGCCATCGAGGGCGTGCTGGACATCGCCGGCGCCGGCGACGACCTGCCCGCGCCGCAATGCGAACCGACACCGCTGGCCGGCGTGGAACCGATCCTCGCGCCGCATCACGGCGTGCTGGTCTACCTGCGTGAAATGGGCGACATGCTGGCCGCCGGCGACGCCGTGGCCGACCTGATCGACCCAGTCAGCGGCGAGACAACGACCTTGCGCTGCACCGTCGCCGGTGTCTTTTTCGCGCGCAGCGCGCATCGCCACGTCCTGCGCGGCATGAACGTCGGCAAGGTCGCCGGCGCCGTCGCCTTCCGCGGCGGCAGCCTGCTGAGCCAATGACGCCATGAGAAAATTCAAGCTCCCCAATACCTTTGTCCTGCTGTGCGGCATCCTGGCCATGATCGCCCTGGCGACCTGGCTGGTGCCGGGCGGGAAATTCGACACCCAGCTGGTGAACGGCAAGCAGTTGATCATCCCCGGCACGTTTCATTACGTCGACAACAAGCCGCAGGGCCTGGCCGCCCTGATGATGGCGCCCATCAAGGGCTTCGTCGACGCCAGCCTGATCATCGGCTTCGTGCTGATCGTCGGCGGCGCCTTCGCCGTGCTGCAAAAGACGGAGGCCTTCGACTCGCTGATCAAGGCCATCGCCAAGGCGCACACCAGTTCGCGCTTCGTGCGCGCCGCCATCATTCCCGTCTTTTTCACCATGTTTTCTCTGGGCGGCGCCACTTTCGGCATGAACGAGGAAGCCATTCCCTTCATCCTGATCTTCGTGCCGCTAGCCCTGGCCCTGGGCTACGACACCATCACCGGCGTGTCGATTCCCTTCATCGGCTCGCAGGTGGGCTTTTCCGCCGCCTTTTTAAATCCGTTCAACGTCGGCATCGCGCAGGGCATCGCCGGCGTGCCGATCTTTTCCGGCATCGGCTACCGCCTGATCGTATGGGCCATCGCCACGGCGGTCAGCATCGTGTTCTTGATGTGGTACGCGGCGCGCATCAAGCGCCATCCGGAAAAAAGCCCGACCTACCTGCTCGACATCGAAAAGCGCAACGAGCACTCGATGGACCTGGACAGCTTTGCCGGCATGACGCGCACGCACCGCGCCGTGCTGTGGATTTTCATGGCCACCCTGCTGATGATGGTCGTCGGCGTCGTCAAGTACGACTGGTTCATCGATGAAATCGCCGCCCTGTTCCTGGTGATGGCCATCATCGTCGGCCTGGTCGGCCGGCTCGACATGGACAGCCTGGTCGCCTCTTTTGTACAGGGCGCACGCGACATGGTCAGCGTGGCGCTGGTCATCGCGCTGGCGCGCGGCACCATGATCCTGGCGCGCGACGCACAGATCATCGACACCATCCTGCATGCGCTCACGCCCCTGGTGGCCTCGTCGAGTCCCGTCTTCGCCGCGCAAAAAATGTTCTTCATGCAGTCGGTGATCAACTTCTTCATCCATTCGGGCAGCGGCCAGGCGGCTCTCACCATGCCCATCATGGCGCCGCTGGCCGACCTGGTGGGCGTGACGCGGCAGACGGCGATCCTGGCCTTCCAGTTCGGTGAATTCACCACGCCGATGATCCCCACCTCCGGCATCACTGTCGGCGTGCTGGCGCTGGCACGCGTGCCCTGGATTACCTGGGCCAAGTGGATGATCCCGCTGCAGCTGATTTACCTGGTGCTGGCGCTGCTGCTGCTGATTCCCCCCTGCCTGATGCACTGGCAGTGAGCGCCAGCCTATGGGCGCAGGCCATCAACGCTGGTAGATGCCCGGCACATACCGCTCCATCAGCGTCTCCGGCTTGAGCGGTGCCGTAAAACCGAAGCGCGCATACAGGCCATGCGCCGTGCTGGTGGCCAGCATGAAACGGCGCAGGCCCTGCAAGCCGGGATGGGTCATCACGGCCGCCATCAGGCGCTGGCCGTAGCCACGGCCGCGGTATTCGTCCAGCACATACACGTCGACCAGATAGGCAAACGTGGCGTAATCGGTCACCACGCGGGCGAACGCCACCTGACGGCCGTCCAGCGTGCCGCCAAAGCAGAGAGAATGGTCGATCGCGCGCTGTACGGTAGCCAGCGGGATGCCGATGGCCCATGTCGATTGCGTGCTGAGAAATTGGTGGATGGCTGGAACGTCGAGTTCCGCCTTGTCGGTGCTGATCATCAAATCTGACATCGCGCAGGCCCTGCTATCGTTGAAAACTCGATCATCTGCCTTTTTGCTGCGGCTGTCACCAGGGCCGGATAGAACCGGGGGCGCCGCCCGTTCTGCCTGTCCGTGATGCGGTGTTGCTGTTTGCTGCGAATGTTTTTCGTACTGCCTGCATTACAGCGCAGCTTTTTCTTCGGCGCTCAAGCGCTTGGCGCTGACGTACACGGTGTGCATGGTGGCTTGATCGGCGCTGGCGACGATGGGGGCGGGCGCGGCGCGGAACTTCGGCACGGCGGCGGTGGCCAGGCTGGTGGCGGCAGCGACGGCGATGATGGCAACGAAGATGGCTTCCATGTTTTTGGCGATGTTCATGATGGTGTCCTTTGAGTGGCTGGTTGTGTGCTGCGATGATTGAACTGTAGGCCGATCCCCCCTGAAGCGCCATCGGATTGCGACCAAACGCACGATTTTGGGGACAGAATACAAAAAGCGCGGATGGAACGCACAAGCTGCCCACGCCGTGGCATTTGAGGCTTGCCAGCCCCATTCCTGGCCATTTACGCGCCCTGCAAGCCCCGAAAAGCCCTACCGCCGGCCAACCTTGTTTATAATCGCCCTACACTAAAGGACTTCTTTCATGACTGATCAATTCTCCAAAAAGGGCGAAGCCTGGTCGGCCCGGTTTTCCGAACCGGTCTCGGACCTCGTCAAGCGCTACACAGCTTCTGTATTTTTTGACAAGCGCCTGGCGCTGTTCGACATCGAAGGCTCGCTGGCCCATGCGGAAATGCTGCATGCGCAGGCCATCATCAGCCCGGCCGACTACGCCGAAATCCAGCGCGGCATGGCGCAAATTTCGCAGGAGATCGCCGCCGGCCAGTTCGAATGGCTGCTGGACCTGGAAGATGTCCACCTGAATATCGAAAAGCGCCTGACCGAACTGGTAGGCGATGCGGGCAAGCGCCTGCACACGGGCCGTTCGCGCAACGACCAGGTAGCCACCGACATCCGCCTGTACGTGCGTGCCGCCATCGACGACATCACCGCCCTGCTGGCGACCTTCCGCAGCGCGCTGACGGACCTGGCCGAACAGCATGCCGACACCATCATGCCGGGCTTTACCCACATGCAGGTGGCCCAGCCGATCACCTTCGGCCACCACATGCTGGCGTATGTCGAGATGTTCGGCCGCGACGCCGAGCGCATGGCCGACTGCCGCAAGCGCGTCAACCGCCTGCCGCTGGGCGCCGCTGCCCTGGCCGGCACCACCTTCCCCATCGACCGCCTGCGCGTGGCAAAAACGCTGGGCTTTGACGACGTCTGCCACAACTCGCTCGACGCCGTCTCGGACCGCGATTTCGCCATCGAATTCTGCGCCGCTGCCGCCGTGCTGATGATGCACGTGTCGCGCATGGCCGAAGAACTGGTGATCTGGATGAGCCCGCGCATCGGCTTCATCGACATCGCCGACCGCTTCTGCACCGGCTCGTCGATCATGCCGCAAAAGAAAAACCCGGACGTGCCGGAGCTTGCCCGCGGCAAGACGGGCCGCGTCTACGGCCACCTGACCGGCCTGTTGACCCTGATGAAAGGCCAGCCGCTGGCCTACAACAAGGACAACCAGGAAGACAAGGAACCGCTGTTCGACACCGTCGATACCGTCATCGACACGCTGCGCATCTTCGCCGACATGGCCGGCGGTATCACCGTCAAGCCCGAAGCCATGCGCGCGGCCGCCCTGCAGGGCTATGCCACGGCGACCGACCTGGCCGACTATCTGGTCAAGAAAGGCTTGCCGTTCCGTGATGCCCATGAAGCGGTGGCCCTGGCCGTGCGCGCCTGTGTCGACGCCGGCTGCGACCTGGCCGACCTGTCTTTGGAACAGCTGCGCGCCTTCTCCCCATTGACGGGCGAAGATGTGTTTGAAGTGCTGACCCTGGAAGGTTCCGTTGCCGCACGCGACCACGTGGGCGGCACCGCGCCACGCCAGGTGCGCGCGGCGATCGCCCGCGTACGCACGCAACTGGAAAAATAAGCAGGCTGCGTCCCTCCAGCGCCCCGCCGCAGCGATGCAGCGGGGCGTTTTTCATTGCGCGACGATTTTCGACAGTGCGGAAAACGCCGCCCCCGTCTGCGACGCTTCCAGCAGCAGCGTCAGCTCCGTGTAGGTGCAGAAGATGTTAATCAGATTAATGCGGTCCCAGGCCAGGCGCTTGAGGATGGCGTGATACACGCCCGGCGTATAGCAGGTCTCGGGGGCCAGGTGCAGGGTCACGGCCGTCACCCGTTCCAGGCGCGCCAGCTCCTGCTCCGCGCCGAAGACCTCCTCCACCAGCGCGTGCAGGCTGCGGCTGCAGATCACCATCACCTCGTTGACGCCCCGCGTCACCGTGATGAAAGTGCCACGCTGGGGCGCGGCCAGCGCCAGCAACTGGCGCTGGCAGGCATATGTCTGGTCGGAATAGCGATAGGTAAAAACCATCAGCTCACTGCGCGTGCTCAGTTCTCCTGCGCGGTGCGCCAGCACGATCTCGCCACCTTTCTGCTGCGGCATCCGCTCGGCCAGGCGACGCAGCGCCATCACCACGGCAGCCTGGCCCACCGGTTTCCATAGGTCGGTCTGCAATTGCGGTTGCAGCTGGCGCGCCAGCTCCGACAGGTTGAGCAAACCCCGGCCCAATCCCTCGCTGAGAAACGCCGATTCCATCACGATCTGTTCCACTTTGGTCGCTATCGAAAGCATAGTTCATAGGGCCGGTGATGCCGGTGCACGCACCAGGAGCCGGCAACCCTTCCTGAAAAAGAGGATGCACTGCGCCAGCGGCCACGCCGGACGACGCGGTCGGACTCGTTGAAAAATCCCCTTACGGGGGAAGAACCAAGGTAGTGACGGCTAGGACGGTGGATGCAGCATTAATGCCGCTCCAGAGGGAAAATGGCTGAAACCAACAGCAGAAAACAGAACTGATGTCATGTGAAACTCCCGATTTTTTCCCGATGCGCCGTATCTGGACGCGGTCATTGCCGCGTGCGCTTTTTTGTCTGCGCGTGATCCGCTGGGAACCACGCGAAGACCTAGTGTAGATCGCAATATTTAAAAAATGCAACAGTGTTTTTCCAACAGAACACACCATTGAGAGAAGTAGTCCAAAACAAAATTTGCAGCTTGCGACAAATCAAACTTTCCTACGATGCATTGTCAATAAATGTTCAATTTTTAACAAAAATTCGCCTAGTGACCCATTTCTTAAATTTTTTGACATGGCGATCTCGACAAGTTTAGTGTCCCCCTACCCGGCGTCATGCCAGAAAAAAAACGGCAGGCCATGCGCCCGCCGCCAGGCAAGCCGGGGTGGCCATCAGACATTGCGGCCAGCTCATTCACCATTTCCTTAACCGATACCATGGAGCAGAAATGAATTTACGTTTGACGATAGTTGCCGCATCCATCGCCGCCCTGCCGCTGATGGCCACGACGGCCGATGCCGCCACGCCGCTGCCACAAACCCTGATGGCCGCTCCGGTCACCCAGGCCTCTCCACAAGAGAACGCCAGCCTGGTCAACAAGCTGGGAGCACAGGCGCGCAGCCGCGGCCTCAATACCGAACACGGCTTCGCCGTCGGCGCCCAGCATCCGGGCGTCAGCGGCACGCGCGTGAGCCGCGTACAGCACACCTATAAGGGCCTGCCTGTCTTCGGTTCCGAGACGGTGGTGGTCAGCAACAGCGCCGGCGACATCGTCAGCGAATCCGTGTCGGACCGCGCATCGGGCCTGGGCAGCGGCGGCGTCAATTCCGTCACCCGCAGCGCCACCACCGATATCGACACCGCGCCGGCCATCAGCGGCGCCGCCGCCATCGCCGCTGCCGTGAAAAGCATCGGCGTGCCGGCCGTCGACCATGTACCGCCCCATGCGCAGCTGCTGATCTACCCCGTCATGAAAACCGTACGCGTGGCCGGCGCCGAAAACAAATCGGAAGCCGCGCTGAATGCTCTCGACGTGCAGGACGTGGTCGACCACTACGAGCTGGCCTATCTGGTGCAGACGCGCATGATCAGCGGCAGCAAGCCGGTCTACTACGACACCATCGTGAGCGCCAGGGATGGCCGCATCCTGCGCCAGTGGAAAGCCCTGAAAACCGTGGCCGGCATCGGCAACAGCCAGTACAACGGCCAGGTGCCGCTCAATACCACGCTCACGGGCAGCACCTACACCATGAAGGACCCCAGCCGCGGCACGGGCGGCAGCTTCGGCGGCATGGCCATCACGAACGCCAACCACGGCACCACCTCGGGCAGCGTGTACAGCAACACCAGCAACACCTGGGGCGATGGCCAGCAGTACATCAGCGGTGGCAGCACCACCAACGCCAACGGCCAGACAGCGGCCGTCAATGCGATGTGGGGACTGATGAACACCTACGACACGCACAAGAACGTGCTGGGCTGGTCCAGCCTGGACGGCAACAACACGGCCACCCACATCGCCGCCCACGTCAACACGGCCTACGACAACGCCTACTACGACAGCAGCTGCAAATGCATGTACATCGGCGACGGCGGCAGCGCGTTCAACAACCTCGGCTCGATCGACGTCATCGGCCATGAAATGGGCCATGGCATCACGGATGCCACTTCTGGTCTTATCTACTCGCAGGAATCGGGCGGCTTGAACGAATCGAGCTCGGACATCGCCGGCGAAATGGTGGAAGCGTATGCGCGCGCCGGCGGCACGGGCACCACGATTCCCAACACAGGCAACGATTGGATGACGGGCAAGGAAATCGCCAAGAATGGCCAGCCGCTGCGCTGGCTGTACAAGCCGAGCAAGGATGGCAGCAGCCCGAATGCGTGGAGCAGCAGCATCAAGAACCTCGACGTCCACTACAGCAGCGGCCCGAACAACCGCATGTTCTACTTCCTGTCGCAAGGCTCGAACTCCACCTCGAGCAGCGACTACTACAGCTCCTACCTGAACAAGAGCCCGCTGGCCATGACTGGTATCGGCAGCGACAAGGCTTACCGTATCTGGTTCAAGGCCGCCACCACCAAGTTCACCTCGTCGACCAACTACGCCGACGCGCGCAACAAGGTGCTGCAGGCAGCTGAGGAACTGTACGGCGTGGGCAGCGCAGAATCGATCGCCGTCAAGCGCGCATATGCGGCAATCAACGTTGGCACCGACGTCGATGAATCGACGACGGGCGGCGCGGTGAGCATCACCAGCCAGCCGGCCAGCATCAGCGTCGCACCGGGCGCCACCGCCTCGTTCGCCGTGGGCGCGGGCGGCGGCACGGCGCCGTACACCTACACCTGGTACCGCAACGGTGCCGTGATCAGCGGCGCCACGTCGCCCGCCTACAGCTTCACGGCGCAGGCGGCGGACAATGGCGCCGTCTTCAAGGCCTCGGTGACGGATTCCTCGTCGCCTGCCGTGACGGCCACGTCGAACAACGCCACCCTGACGGTCGGCACCAGCAGCGCCACCGAACGCGTGACGAACGGCGGCTTCGAGTCCGGCGCCACCGGCTGGAGCGGCACCACGGGCGCCATCGGCACGTTTGCTGGACAAGTCGCGTACGAAGGCACGAAGTACGCCTGGCTGGGTGGCAATGGCGCCACGGCCAGTGAATCGCTGACGCAAAGCGTAGCCATTCCGGCAGCCGCCACCTCGGCCAGTTTGAGCTTCGCGCTGCATATCGACACGGCGGAAACGGGCAATACCGTGTACGACAAGCTGGTCGTCACCGTGAAGAACAGCACCGGCACCGTGCTGGGTACCCTGGCCACGTACTCGAACGTGAACAAGGCGGCCGGCTACCAGATCCGTACGTTTGACCTGATCGCCTACAAGGGCCAGACGGTGCAGATCTCGTTTGCCGCCACCGAGGATGCATCGCTGCAAACCTCGTTCGTGATCGACAAGGTCAGCCTGGTCACCCAGTAAGCAGGTAAGTGCGTGCAGACTGGCCTGGCCGGCTTTCTGCACGCACACGTCACACAACACGATTGATTTTCTTGCAATTCCAGTCTACCCTGAGGCAACTGCTTTTTGCTTGCTGCTTGTTTTCTGCCGGTACCCGCGACGACTTGAACTTTTTTTGGATTGTTCCCGACCGATGCCTACTTTGACCGCACGCGCCTTCCTCCATAGCAGCCTGTCCATGTCCGCTCCTGTCGCCATGCTCAGCTGAGCCGACGATGCAGTTCCACCTCCAGGTGCAGGGCCCGGCGGGCAGCCAGGCACTTTCCGTCGACGCCGCCAGCGAGGCCGAGGCCATCCGCGCGGCCGTGCGCGGCGGCTGGCGCGTACTGGCCGTGGACGACGGCGCCATCGGGAATGCAGGCGCCGCAGCCCGTCCCGGCAAGCAGGGCCTGAACCTGCTGCAATTCAGCCAGGAGCTGCTGGCCCTCCTAGAAGCGGGTCTGAACCTGGGCGAGGCCATGGCCACCCTGCACAACAAGGAAACGCGCACCGGCGCGAAGAGCACCCTGGCCGCCATCGTGCTGACGCTGCAGCAGGGACAAAGCTTTTCCGACACCCTGGCCGATTTCCCCGACATCTTCCCCGACATTTACATCGCCACCGTGCACGCGGCCGAACGCTCAGGCAACCTGCCCGAGGCGCTGGCGCGCTTTGTCGCCTACCAGCTGCAGTTCGACGCCATCCGCAAAAAACTCATCTCCGCCGCCATCTACCCGTGCATGCTGCTCGTCGTCGGCGGACTGGTGACCCTGTTCCTGCTCGGCTACGTGGTGCCGAAGTTCAGCGTCGTGTATGAAAGCTCGGGCCGCGAGATTCCCTGGATGTCGCAAATGCTGCTGGGCTTTGGCCAGACCCTGGCGGCCCATCCGCTGCTGTGCGCCAGCGCGCTGGCCGCCGTGGTGGCCGCCGTGGTCTTTGGCATCACCAATGCCGGCGCGCGTCAGGCGCTGGTGCTGCGCCTGCTGCGCCTGCCCGTGCTGGCGGACAAGGCGGCCGAATTTCGCCTGGCCCGCTTCTACCGGGCCCTGAGCCTGCTGCTGCACGCGGGTATCCCGCTGCACAAGGCGCTGGCCATGGTGGCGCCCATGCTGCTGCCGGCGCAGCAGGAGCAGCTGGCGCAGGCGCGCCGCGCGGTGCAGGAAGGCATGCCGTTTTCCAGCGCGCTGGAACAGGCCGGCATGGCCACGCCCGTGGCGCAATCGCTGCTGAAGGTGGGAGAAAACACGGGCCGCCTGGGCGACATGCTGGAACGCTCGGCCAAGTTCCACGACGAGGAATTCGCCCGCTGGGTGGACTGGGCTTCGCGCCTGCTCGAGCCGCTCTTGATGACCATCATCGGCGTGGTGATCGGCGGCGTGGTCGTGCTGATGTACATGCCGATCTTTGAACTGGCCGGGAGTTTATCGTGAACCTTATCGTGAAGGTCCTGGCATGAACGCGCGCGAGGAGGAACGCACCGTGCTCGACGCAGCCATGCTGCGTCAGGCCCATGCCAGCGCACTGGCCCAGGGTCGCCCGCAAATAGCCGTGCTGCAGGAAACGGCGGCCCTGCCACCCGAAGTCTTTTTGCGCCAGCTGGCCGCCCTGTTCCGCTATCCGGCCTGGACGATGACCGAACTGCAGGCCGCCCTGCCCGCCTTTGCCCTGCTGCCCTACACCGATTGCGCCCAACGCGACTGCGTGCTGCTGCAACCTGGCGTTCCGGACGCGCCGCCCGTGCTGGTCATCGGCAATCCCTTCAGCGAGGACCTGCTGCAGTGGGCCGACTTCGCCCTGTCCACGCCCTTCACGGTGGCGCTGGCGCATCCGGACGACCTGGCCGCCTACCTGCAGCAGCAGGAAAGCGTGCAGCAGGCGATGCAGGTAATGCAGCACCAGGATGACGACAGCGACGTGCCGGGACTGGACCAGAGCATCGAGGATATCTCGCTGATCCGCATCAGCGAGGACAGCAGCCCCGTGGTCAAACTGGTGAACTCCACCATCTACGACGCCCTGAAATTCCAGGCCAGCGACATCCACCTCGAATGCGACGTGGCCAGCCTGGTCATCAAGTACCGCGTCGACGGCGTGCTGGTGCAGGCGGGCCAGGTGCAGGGGCTGCAGATGGCCGAACAGATCATCTCGCGCATCAAGGTGATGGCCGACCTCGACATCGCCGAGCGCCGCATCCCGCAGGATGGCCGCTTCAAGGTGCGCGTGAAAGGGGCGGAGATCGATTTTCGCGTTTCCATCATGCCCAATATCTTTGGCGAGGATGCCGTGCTGCGCCTGCTCGACCGGCGCGCGCTGACGGAGGCGGCGCAGGCGCTGCGCCTGGAAAGCCTGGGCCTGAACGAGGATGCCATCGAACAGATCCGTCGCCTGGCCGCCAAGCCGCACGGCATGCTGCTGGTGACGGGTCCCACGGGTTCCGGCAAGACCACCACCCTGTACGCGGCCATCACGGAAATCAACACGGGACGCGACAAGATCGTCACCATCGAGGACCCCGTCGAATACCGGCTGCCGCGCGTGCTGCAGATCCCCGTCAACGAAAAGAAGGGACTGACGTTCGCGCGCGGCCTGCGCTCCATCCTGCGCCACGATCCCGACAAGATCATGATCGGCGAAATCCGCGACGACGAAACGGCGCAGATCGCCGTGCAGGCCGCGCTCACGGGCCACCTGGTGTTTACCACCGTGCATGCGAACAACGTGTTCGACGTGGTCGGCCGCTTCCTGCACATGGGCGTCGATGCCTACAGCTTTGCGGCGGCCCTGAACGGCATCGTGGCGCAGCGCCTGCTGCGCCTCAATTGCGCCCATTGCGCCGTCGACGCCAGCGCCGAGGTGCTGGCCGACGCGCAGCAGCTGCGCGACAGCGGCCTGGCCCTGCATCAGGTGCAGGACTGGCAATTCATGGCCGGCAAGGGCTGCGGCCACTGCCGCGGCACCGGCTACAAGGGCCGCAAGGCCGTCGCCGAGGTGCTGATGCTCAGCGATACGATGCGCGAAATGATCTGCACGCGCGCGCCCCTGAGCCAGATGAAGGAAGAGGCGGCGCGCAACGGTTTTCGCCTGGCGCGCGAAGCGGGCCTGGACCTGGTGCGGCGCGGCGAAACCACTTTAGCGGAGCTCAATCGTGTCACTTATTGAACGCCTTACCCGCGCCACCGTGTGCCTGCACCTGGCTCCGCACGGGCTGCACGGCGTGCTGCGCCGCGCCGGCCATCCCTTGCCCGACACCGCCTTTCACCTGCCCATTGCGAATCCCGACGCCAGCTGGGAAGTGGCGCTGGCCACCCTGCGCGGCTGGCTCGAACACGATGGCGGCAAAAAACTGCCGCTGGCCGTCAGCCTGGCCAGCCGCTGGTGCGCCATGCTGATGGTGCCATGGAGCGGTGCCCTGCTCGACCGGACCAGCGCACAGCGCTTCCTGCACAGCCAGTTCGGCGCCGTCTACGGCGAGGGCGCGCGTGCCTGGCGCCTGGCCGCCGACGATGCACCTTACGGCACGCCGCGCCTGGCCTGCGGCATCGATGCGGCCCTGCTGCAAGGCGTGCAGGATGCGGCCGCCGCGCAGGGCCGGCGCTGCCTGTCCATCGAACCGATCGCCGGACCGGCCTGGCGCAGCATCGCCAGGGGAAAACCCGCCGCCTTCGCCCTGGTGGAAGCGGGACGGCTGCTGCTGGCGACAAGC
Organism: Janthinobacterium sp. GW821-FHT03A03; assembly: GCF_059421435.1. Classification (NCBI taxonomy): domain Bacteria; kingdom Pseudomonadati; phylum Pseudomonadota; class Betaproteobacteria; order Burkholderiales; family Oxalobacteraceae; genus Janthinobacterium; species Janthinobacterium sp. GW821-FHT03A03. The sequence goes on from NZ_JBWKUZ010000001.1 coordinate 954,042, forward strand.
AGCGGCGGGCGCATCACGGCCCTGCACAGCCAGTCCTGCGCCGCCGCCTGGGGCGACGAACTGGATCGGGCGTGGCGGCGCTGGAACTTGCGCGCGCCGCAGCTCGACGCCATCGAACAAGTGGCCTTGATCGACCTGAGCGGCGTGCCGCAGGCGAACCTGCACGAACGCTTCGTACCCGTTGCCGTGGCCGACGCCGCCCACCTGATGCGGGAGGCCGCATGGGCCTGAGCCGTCTGGAATTCCTGCCGCCCGGGGCGGCACAGACTTTCCGCGGTTGGCGCCTGACCCTGTGCCTGGCGGGCGGCTTGGTGCTGCTGCCGGCCGCCATGTACTGGCTGGTACAGGCACAGGAAACGCGGCGCCTGGAGGCGCAGCTGGCGCAGCTTCAGCCCGCGCATCCCGTACGCGCGCCCCTCTCGGCGAGCCAGCAGCGCGAACGCGACATCGAACTGAAACAGGTGGCCGCCGCCGTGCGCCAGCTCAACCTGCCCGTCACGCGCCTGGTCAAGACCGTACAGGCGCCGCGCGACGTACGCGTGGCCCTGCTGGGGCTGGACCTGAACGCGCAGCAGGGACAGGATGGCGCCAGCGTACTGAAAATTGCTGCCGAAGCGGAAACCCCGCAAGACATGCTCAACTACCTGGCCTTCCTGAATCAGCAGCCCATGTTCAGCTCCGTGTATCTGCTCAAGCACGAGATGAACAGTAACGCGAATGCGAACGCGCCCGCACACCCTTACCGTTTTCAGCTGGAGGCGCAATGGCGGCAATAAAACCCGTGTTAAAAGCCGGCGCGCCCAGGACCCGCGCACGCCTCCAGCTGCATATGCCTCCTCGCCTGGCGTGGGAAGCGCGGCGCCTGTGGCGTACCCTGGGCTGGCCCAGCGCCATCGGCGCGGCCTGCCTGGCGCTGGCCGCCGTCGCCGTGCAGCTGGGCGATGCCCTCGCCGGACGCCAGCAGCCATTGCGCGCGCAACTGGCCGTGATGGCGAAACAGGCGGCGCTGCCGCCCGCCCCCGTCACCCTCGATGCGGATGCCGACAGCCTGGCCGCCTTCCACGCCTACCTGCCCGCGCATGACAGCATTCCCGAGCAGCTGAAAACCTTGCTGGAAGTGGCGCAACAGAGCGGCGTCACCCTGGCCAAGGCGGACTACAAGCCGCAGGAAGACGGCAACACGGCCTTTTTGCGCTACCAGATCATCCTGCCCGTAAAGGCCGAATACGTGCAGCTGCAAGCCTTTATCGTCGACGCCCTGCAGGAGCTGCCCACCCTGACGCTCGACTCCGTGCTCTTCAAGCGCGAGCAGATCGAGGCGGGCGAGATTGACGCGCGCATCCAGTTCATCCTGCTGGTAAAGAAGGCGGAGGCGCGCCCATGAAAAAAGCCGTACTGGGAGGCGCCGCCGTGGCGACCTTGCTGGCCGCCCTCTTCGCCCCAGAGGACGAAGGCAGCATCGTGGGACCGGCCACGGCCACCACGCGCCAGGTGGAGCGGGTCGCACCAGCGCTCCTCGCTGCAACCACTGCCACTTCCGTCTTGCAAACCAATCGGGCACTGGCCATCGCCCCGCGCCGGGGACCCGACGACGAGGAAGCGGCCACCCTGTTCGCCAAGCAAAGCTGGCAGCCGGATACGCCCAAAAAAATCATGCTCGACCAGCAGGCCGCGCAGGCCACGCGCGCTGTCGCCGCCGTCGACGCGAACGCGCCGCCGCCGCTACCCTTTCAATTCCTTGGCCGCTTTGTCGACGAAGGCAAGGCCGCCTACTTCCTGCAGGCGGGCGAACGCAACGTGGTGGCGCGCCCCGGCGACACGCTCGAGGAGCGTTACCGCTTCGACGGCGTGGTGCAGGGCGCCCTGCAATTTACCTATCTGCCGCTCAACCAGAAACAGACACTCGCCGTAGGGGACCTCAATTGAAACGACGCACACCACGTACTGGCATCACCCTGCTGCCGATGCTGTCCCTGCTGGCCGCCTGCGCCGGCAACCAGGCCTACAACGACGGTCAGGCCATGCTGGGCGCGGGCCGCACGGAACAGGGCCTGGCCCTGCTCGAACAGGCGGCGCGGGCCGAACCGACCAATGCCAAGTACCGCATCGCCGTCACCAATGGAAAAATGCGCGCGCTGAACAACCTCAATGGCCGCGCCGAGGCGCTGCGCCAGCAGGGCAAGCTGCCCGAAGCGCAGGCGCTGTACCAGCAAGCGCTGGCACTGGATGCCAGCAACGACGTGGCGCAGCGGGGCCTGGCCGGCGTGGCGCAGGACGAGCGGCACCACAAGCTGGTGCAGGAGGCGCAGTCCAGCTACCAGCGCGGCGGCGAAGCGAATGTGGCGCAGGCGCAGGAAGCCTTGCGCCAGGTGCTGCAGGAGCGGCCCGCGCAGCGCGAGGCGCTGGCCCTGAAAGGCCGCATCAGTGACGAACAGGCGAAAGCCCGGCCGGCCGGCGGCAAGCTGGCGGCCGCCTACCGCAAACCCGTGACCCTCGAATTTCGCGACGCCCCCCTGCGCTCCGTGTTCGACTTCATCAGCAAGGTATCAGGACTGAACTTCGTCTTCGACAAGGAAGTCGATCCTGCCCTGCGCGCCACCATTTCCGTGCGCGACACCAGCATCGAAGAGGCGATTGCCATGCTGCTGGGCGCCAACCAGCTGGAACAAAGTGTCACCAGCGACAAGTCGATCACGATTTACCCGAACACGCCACAAAAAGTGAAGGATTACCAGCAACTGGTGGTGCGCACCTTCTTCCTTGCCAACGCGGACGTCAAGACAGTGGCGTTTTCCATCAAAACCCTGCTCAAGGCCAAGGACGTCGTCACCGATGAACGCCTGGGCATCATCATGCTGCGCGATACGCCGGAAATGGTGCGCATGGCCGAGCGCATCATCAACGTGCAGGACCTGGCCGATCCGGAAGTGATGCTGGAAGTCGAGGTGCTGGAAGTCAAGCGCACGCGCCTGATGGAACTGGGCGTACGCTGGCCGGAGCAGGCCAGCCTGACACTGGCCGGCGTCGCAGGCAGCACGGGAGGCCTGGGCGGCCTGAAGGTGGCGGACCTGCACCGCATCAATGGCGACAATATCAATCTGGGCATCGGCGGCGTCACCGTCAACGCCAACAAGACGGACAGCGACAGCAATATCCTGGCCAACCCGCGCATCCGCGTGCGCAACAAGGAAAAGGCGAAGATCCTCATCGGCGACCGCGTGCCGGTGATTACCGTCACGACGAATAACGGCGTCAGTTCCGACAGCGTCAACTACATCGACGTGGGCCTGAAACTCGACGTGGAGCCGAACGTCTACCTGGACGACGAGGTAGCCATCAAGATCAACCTGGAAGTGTCGAACGTCGTCAAGGAAGTCATCAGCAAGACGGGCACGCAGGCTTACCAGATCGGCACGCGCAGCGCGTCGACCGTGTTGCGTTTAAAAGATGGCGAGACGCAGGTGCTGGCGGGCCTGATCAGCGACGAAGACCGGGGCACGGCCAACAAGGTGCCGGGCGTGGGCGAACTGCCTGTGCTGAACCGTCTTTTCGGCAGTCAGAAGGACGACGCCATGCGCAGCGAGATCGTGCTGTCGATCACGCCGCGCCTGCTGCGCAGCATCCGCCGCCCGGACCTAGTGACGGCCGAATTCAGGTCCGGCACCGAGGCGTCCGTGGGCGGGCGCGCGAGCGTGGGCGGCACACAGGAAGCAATCGCCGCGCCCGAGCAAGCCCCGCCGCGCGCCGGCTCGCCCATGACGGGCGGCGACGAAGCGCCCGCCGCCGACAAGACAAGCAAAGGTGGCCAGTGAAGCATAAAGGCTTTACCTTCATCGAACTGATGATCACCCTGGCCATCATGGCGACCCTGGCCACGGTGGCCGTGCCGATGGCGCAGGTGGCCTTGCAACGGGCGAAGGAGCAGCAATTGCGCAATGCCCTGATCGAGATGCGCGAGGCGATCGACGCCTACAAGCGCGCCTCGGACAATGGCCGCATCAAGCTGTCGCTGGGCGCCTCGGGCTATCCGAAGAAGCTCGAGGAACTGGTCGAGGGCGTACCCGACCAGCGCAGCGTCTCGAAGCAGAACATCTATTTTTTGCGCCGCCTGCCGCGCGACCCGTTCCAGCCCAGGGAAGCCGGCAGCGCGGCCGACAGCTGGAGCAAGCGCGCCTATGCCTCGCCGCCCGACAATCCCAGCGAAGGCGAAGACGTGTTCGACGTCGCCTCGCGCTCGACCAAGGCGGGCCTGAACGGCGTGCCGCTCAATCAATGGTGACCGCCATGCCTACCACGACCATACGCCGCGGCTTTACCCTGATCGAACTGCTGGTGGTGCTGGCCATCATCTCGCTGCTGCTGACGATCGCCATCCCCCGCTATTTCGGCTCGGTGGAAAAGTCGAAGGAAGTCGCGCTGAAGGAAAACCTGCAGGTGCTCAGGAGCGGCCTGGATAAATACTATGCCGACAAGGGAGAATACCCGGCCGCGCTGGCCGACCTGGTCACTCACCACTACTTCCGCAGCGTGCCGCTGGACCCTGTTACAGAGTCGGCCGCCACCTGGCAATTGATCCCTTCGCCGAATGGCGAGATCGGCGGCGTGGCCGACGTGCGCAGCGGCGCCAAGGGCAAGACGCGCGAGGGCATTCCGTTTGAACAGCTCTAGTTTCCGGCGCGGCACACGGGGCTTCGCGTATATCTGGACCCTGATGCTGGTGGCCTTCATGGGCGTGGGTCTGGTGCTGGCCAGCGAACTATTTGCCACGGCCGCGCGGCGCGAGAAGGAACGCGAGCTGCTGTTCATCGGCCATGAATTCCGCAACGCGCTGGGCCGCTACTACGACAGCACGCCGGCCGACGGGCGGCCCCGCTACCCGTTGACCCTGCAGGAACTGCTGCGCGACCCACGCTTTGCCAACGCCCGGCGCCATCTGCGCCGCCTGTATGCGGATCCCGTCACGGGCAAGGCGGAATGGGGCCTGCTGCGGCAGGAGGGACGCATCGTCGGCATCCATTCGCTGTCGCCACAGCTGCCCATCAAGCAGGACAACTTCCTCGACGAAGACGCCAGCCTGCGCCGCAAGCAGCGCTACGCGGACTGGCAATTCACCTATCCGCATGACCTCGTGCTGGCCCCGCCCGATGCGGCCGGCGGCGCGCCGGGGCTCAAGCCGAAAGGCGCGAACTGATATCATGCCCGCATTCCATATTCAGCATCGAGCAAAGGAGCAGGCATGAGCATAGGTGGCACTTCCATCGAACAGGCATTGGCATCGCTGTCGGACATGACGGGCGGCATGGTCGCCATAGGCAAGGACGAACATGCGCAACGCATCGCCAAGGCGCAAGCGTTCATGCGCGAACAGGGTATCGCCGCCATCTACCTGAACGCGGGCGCCAACCTCACCTATTTCACGGGCACCAAATGGTATGCCAGCGAACGCATGGTGGGCGCCATCCTGCCGGCCAGCGGCGCCATCGAGTATATCGCGCCCGCCTTCGAGGAAAGCACCCTGCAAGGCTTCATGCTCGTCGAAGGCCGTGTCAATTGCTGGGAAGAGCATGAAAGCCCGTACCAGCTGTTCGCCGACGTGCTGGCGCGCATGGGAATCGCCCAGGACGCGAATCAACCGCCGCGCGTGGGCATCTGCGAAAGCGCCGCCTTCTTCATCTATGACGGCATCAAGCCACTGGCCCCTGGCTACACACTGGAAAACGCGCGCGCCGTCACTGCGTACTGCCGCAGCCGCAAATCCGAGGCAGAAATCGCCCTGATGCAACGCGTGATGGACATGACCCTGGCCGTGCACATGGCTACGGCCAGCATGCTGTACGAAGGCGTCACGACAGTCGAGGTGGAAGAATTCATCCAGCGCGCGCATCGCAAGGTGGGCGCGCCCCGCTCGTATTTTTGCATCGTGCTGTTCGGCGAGGCGACGGCCTACCCGCATGGCGTCAATTACGTGCAAACCTTGAAAGCGGGCGACACGGTGCTGATCGACACGGGCTGCCAGGTGATGAACTACATCTCCGACATCACGCGTACCTATGTGTTTGGTGCGATCAGCGAACGCCAGCGCAGCGTGTGGAATAGCGAAAAGGCCGCGCAGGCCGCCGCATTCGCGGCCGCCCGTCTGGGCGTGCCCTGCGGCGACGTGGACCGCGCCGCGCGCGTGTCCCTGGAAGCGGACGGTTACGGCCCCGGCTACAAACTGCCCGGTCTGCCGCACCGCACGGGTCATGGCATCGGCCTCGATATCCACGAATGGCCTTACCTGGTGGGCAATGACACGACGCCGCTCGACGTGGGCATGTGCTTCTCGAACGAACCGATGATCTGCATCCCCGGCGAATTCGGCGTCCGCCACGAAGACCATTTTTATATGACGGAAAATGGTCCGCGCTGGTTCACGCAGCCGGCGCACAGCATCGACGATCCGTTCGGGCTGCAGGCCTAAACCTCCCTCGCCAATGCCTGCCGCTGTGCCTTTGGCACGGTGGCAATCGGCGCCAGGCCGCCCTGCGCCAGCTTGAACACGGCCAGCTCCGCGCCCAGCTGCATGGCGTATTCCTGCAGCGATTCGGCCGCCGCCGACGCTTCTTCCACCAGCGCGGAGTTTTGCTGCGTCATCTGGTCCATATCGCCCTTGGTGGTGACCACCTGGATCACCACCTGCCGATGACGCGATATCGGACTCCATACTGCCCAGTTTTGCATACATGTCCGTCAGTGCCGCCAGCAGGCTGGCCTGATCGGCCGCCTCGGCGGCGATCTCCCTCAACAGGTCGCCGTTGGCCAACGCCATGGCGATGCTGGTATTGCAGGCATTGTGCACGTTGGACACGCAGCGTTCCATGCCCTGCTTGAATTGCACTTGCGCCAGCTCATTCATCTTTGCCAGATCGCCGATCGGCATAGCCAGCGTGCCTTGCATGCTCACCACGCTCGCTCGCGGGCCATCCTCCTCCATTTGCGATACTCCACCACACCGCACCCAGCGCAGAATACCCGCGCGCCCCCTCTGGTGCGACGACATTGCAAATAAATACAAATTAACTTTTTAATAAAAAAATTTACATCTTTGCCACAGTCTGCTGTAATGGCCATCCAGGGAGAATAATATGGCCAAGATACGCGTGATTCAATTTCATCCTTATGATCCAACCCACCCAAATGTTGGCGGCATAGGCAGCATTATTCGTGCGCTGATTAAATTTGCGCCATCGGACTTCGATATCTATTTCGTCGGTGTCAGCGTCGATATCCAGCTTCACCCGGTCGGCCAATGGCAGCGGCTGAAATTGGATGGGCGCAGCTTTCATTTCCTCCCGGTCATGGAGGCCCCTGTCGGTCGATTCGAAAAAATACCACGAACCCTCAAGTTCGCCTGGGCCTTGTGGCGCCATCGCGCACAAATTGACTTGCACGACGCCCTGTTGGAATTTCATCGGATCGAGCCCAGCGCCATATTCTGGTTGGCGTCCAACCATAAAGTCCTGTTCCTGCACGGCCATCATGGGAAAGACTATTACAACCCAAAATCCGAAGTGAAATGGTCCCGCTTCCCAGCCATCTATTTCTGGCTGGAGCGCCATTTGATCGTGCGGATCAAGCAGGTCTATATTGTCAGAGCGGACGCGGTCGCGCATTACCAACAGCGTTATCCGGCCATGCGCGACTGCATCCAGTTCATTCCCACTTGGGTCGATGAGACGATCTTCCGTCCGTTGCCGGCCACCGGACGCAGGCAGCTGAAACAGCAATTCGCCCGCCAACACCAGTTTGATCGGGGCAAGAAAATACTGCTGTTCGTGGGACGTTTTGTCGGTCAAAAGGATCCGCTGTTATTGTTGCACGCGTATCAGGAATTCAAACGCCATCGCGACGACACCATTCTGGTCATGATAGGCGCGGGAGAGCTGGAATCGGACATGCGACGCTTTATACGCGAGCAGGGACTGGAGGCAAACGTTCGCATACTTGCCCCCCGTTCCCATCAGAAGATTTCAGAATGGATGAATGCCGTCGACTGCCTGTGCCTGTCATCGGCCTTCGAGGGCATGCCCGTGGTTCTCCTGGAAGCCCTTTATTGTGGCGTGCCGGTGGTCAGCACCGATACTGGCGAGGCGTCCCGCCTGATTCCCAACGATAGCATCGGACGCCTGGTACGAGAACACGCGCCCCAGCCGTTCATGCAGGCGCTCAGGCAGATTTTGTCGCAGCCGTCGGATCCTTGGGCGTGCCAGCAGCAGGCAACTCCGTACACGGCGCAGACGGTACTGCATAGGCTACACTCCCGCTATCGCGAATTGGCCGAAATCGTCGACGCAAAGCCGCCGTCAATGGCCGCTCGATAACCAGGTAGACGGCATACCCCAAGCCCATGGTCCCCAACAATACCAGCAGATAGGTGCAGCGGGGCCCGAGCAGCGCCGCCAGATGGCTCTTGATCAGCAGCTTCAGCAACAAGCCCTGGAGTTGCTCGTGGATCAGGTAAATGGTATAGGATGCGTTTCCCAGTGCGACCAAGATTGCTGGCACGCGGAGATATCGTGACGTCTCCAACTTGGCCGCGCCAGCCAGCAGGAAAGCAAAGCCCAGTATCAGTCCCATATATGATAGCTCATGGGGCATTGGCGCAACCCACAGTGCGGCTGCCGATATCGCGCCTCCCGCCGCCAGTTCGATCCAGCCGCGCCCGCCGCGACGGTATAGGTAGAACGCCCCCATGCCAAACAGGAAATACAAATTATAGGCAGCGGTATAGACATTCCCCGCGCTGCGCTGCGCTACGGCCGGATAGTTATAGTAAATAATGCTGAACAGGGCGGCCGCTGCAAATCCAGCTACGCCCAGGCGCCGGTTAAGAATCAACAGCGAAAACACGGCATAAAATGCCACTTCATGAAACAAGCTCCAAGCCACCGTCAATGGCGGTACAGCGGAGGTGAATCGTATCAAGGTCAATGATGTTATCCAATCCCCCAAGCTAGAGGGAATGCGCGCATCAGTGCCCAAGCCGGCAGCCACCAGCAGGCAAAATGGGATGTTATATAACCAATAAATGGGATACAGGCGAATAAAGCGCCGGTAGATATAGGGCCGCCAAGCCGACGGCTGGCCTATCTCGTGGTAATGGGCAAACAGAATAATAAAACCGGAAAGGACAAAGAAGAACCGCACCCCGCCAATATGGCGCGTCCATTCATAAAAAACCGGCTCACCACCATAACGCGGCACTCCCATGGCGATCGACAGATGAAAGGCGGCGACACTGATGGCCGCCAGCGCCCGCCCAGCTTGTAGTGTTTTTAGCATTCCATAATATTAACATTGAATATTTTAGGATGGCCTCAAATTATCCGTCAATCGTCCTTCCCCGTAGGCGAATCGCCGACCATGAGCGTGGTCTGTGTGCTGCCGAAAAACAGCATCACGAGACCATGTTCGGCCGCCGCGTTTTAGGGTGGCGGCGGACTTGCCCTTCACGTATTCAGTCAAATCGGGCCCCGTAGCCAGGGACGCCTTGCCACGGTCCAGCGCCAACTGCGTAGTGATGCGAATGTCACCCGCTAAACTGGCAGGTGCCGTCGATACTGTTAAAAGCGCCTGCGAATACATTTCGCAGCGCTGACGCTGCATGTATCCGCACAGCCGACATTGCGGCAATCGAAAGTCATGAAGACAGGCAGGCCGAAGCGCACGCTGAAGCTGTCCGACACTCCGCAAACGAATCACACGGTGTAGCGCCCATCGTCCGCCGCGTGCAAAAAAATGCCGCCCACGCAAAAAATCGCGGGCGGCACCGGGCTGGCCACTGCTGCGGTAACGCTTACTCGCGCTTCGACACCAGGGTCAGGATGTCATAGCTGGCCACCAGTTCCTCGTTCTGGTTGGTTACCTGCACGTCCCACGCCACCACGCCCTGGCCCACGCCAAACACGTCCTTGCGGTTGCGGTCGACCTTGCGCTTGCACGTCAGGCGCGCGCGGATGGTGTCGCCGATGGCGACGGGGGCGACGAAGCGCAGGTTGTCCAGGCCGTAGTTGGCCAGCACGGGGCCGACGCCCGGAGATACGAACAGGCCGGCAGCGGCCGACAGCACGAAGTAGCCATGGGCGATGCGCTTGCCGAACTGCGACTCCCTGGCCGCGATTTCGTCGAAGTGCATGTAGAAGAAGTCGCCCGAAATGCCGCCGAAGGCGACGATGTCCGCTTCGCTGACCGTGCGGCGGTGCGTCAGCAGCGAGTCGCCCGTCTTCAGGTCCTCGAAGTGCTTGCGGAACGGGTGGATCGGGCTTTCATTGACGTCCGCGCCACGCACATACTCACCGGTGATCGCCGCCAGCATGGTCGGCGAACCCTGCACGGCCGCCCGTTGCAGATAGTGGCGCACGGCGCGCACGCCTCCCAACTCCTCGCCGCCACCTGCGCGGCCAGGACCGCCGTGCTTCAGTTGCGGCAATGGAGAGCCATGGCCCGTCGAATCGACGGAAGCCACGCGCTCGAGCACGTGCACACGGCCATGCGTGGCCGCCACTTGCGGCACCACGCGCGCGGCGATCTTCGGATCACGCGTCACCAGGGTGCTTACCAGGCTGCCCTTGCCGCGCGCGGCCAGGGCCAGCGCCTCGTCGATATCGTGGTAGCCCATCATCGTGCTGACAGGCCCGAACGCTTCCACGTCATGCACGGCATCGTTGCCGAAGGCGTCGCGGCACAGCAGCAAGGTCGGCGAGAAGAAACTGCCGTCCTGCGCGCCATCGCCGAGCGGATTGAATCCGTCCGCCGCGCCGAACACCACTTCATTACCCTGCGACAGGGCGGCAACCCGTTCAGCCACGTCATTTTGCTGCTCTTTCGACGCCAGCGCGCCCATGCGCACGCCTTCGATGGACGGGTCGCCCACCACCACCTTGGCCAGACGCTCGCGCAGGCGCGTGCCGACGGCATCCATCAGGTGCTCGGGCACGATGATGCGGCGGATCGCCGTGCACTTCTGGCCCGACTTGCCCGTCATCTCGCGCACGACTTCCTTGACGAACAGGTCGAACTCCACGTCGTCGGGCGTGACGTCCGGCGCCAGGATGGCGCAATTGAGCGAATCGGCTTCGCCGTTGAAGGGCACGGACTGGGCGATCAGGTTGGAATTCGTGCGCAGCTTGGCGGCCGTGGCGGCCGATCCCGTGAAGGTGACGAAATCCTGGCCATTCAGGCGGTCCAGCAAGTCGCCCGTGGAACCGATCACCAGTTGCAGGCTGCCGGCCGGCAGCAGGCCCGATTCATGCATCATGCGCACGACGGCCTGCGTCAGATAGCTCGTCGCCGTGGCCGGCTTGGCGATGCAGGGCATGGCCGCAAGGAAGCTTGGCGCGAATTTTTCCAGCAGACCCCAGATGGGGAAGTTGAAGGCGTTGATGTGCACGGCCAGGCCGCCGCGCGGCACCAGGATGTGCGTGCCGGCGAAACCGCCCTTCTTGCCCAGCGCGATGGCCGGGCCTTCATGCAGCACGTTCGACGACGGCAGCTCGTTGCTGCCCATGCTGGCATAGGCGAACAGGGTGCCCGTGCCGCCTTCAATGTCGACCCAGCTGTCGGCGCGCGTGGCGCCCGACAGGTGCGAGATCGCATACAGTTCTTCCTTGCGCTCGACCAGGTACAGGGCCAGTGCCTTCAGGCGCGCGGCGCGCTGCTGGAAATCGAGCGCCATCAGGCCCGGCACGCCCGTCTTGCGCGCATACGTAACGGCTTCGTCGAAGTCGATTTTCTCGGCATGCGTGTGATAGATGACGCGGTTGTTCAAGGCGCTGTGCAGGGGCACGGCGGCGCTTTCGCCCAGCCAGCGGCCGGCGATCAGGCTTTGCAGGGTGGATATGTGAGCCATGTTTTACTCCTATGTTGGTTTACTGTGCTGCGGCGTTCTTGTGCAAATGCAGCGGCAAGGCGGATTCGAAATTCAGGCGCTGGCGGTTCGCCTCGACTTGCGTCAAGGCTTCCACTTCGCGCATCGTCTGCATCGAGCGCACGGCCAGTTCGTGGTACTGGCCCGTGCCCGAGCTTTTCCATTTGATTTCATCGTCGGTCAGCGCGCGGATGATCTTGGCGGGCGTGCCCACCACCATGCTGCGTGGCGCGACGATCATGCCCGCCTTGACGAAACTCATGGCGGCGACGATGGATTCCTCGCCGATGACGGCGTTATCCATCACCACGGCGTTCATGCCGACGAGCGCGTTGCGGCCGATGCGGCAGCCGTGCAGCACGGCGCCGTGGCCGATATGGCCGTCAACTTCGACCACCGTGTCGCAGCCGGGAAAGCCGTGCATGACGCAGGTATCCTGCAGGTTCGCCCCCTCTTCCAGGATCAATCGGCCGAAATCGCCGCGGATCGAGGCCAGCGGGCCGATATAGCAGCGCGGGCCGACGATCACGTCGCCGATCAGCACGGCCGATGGGTGCACATAGGCGCTGGGGTGGACGACGGGGGTAACGCCGTTGATTTCGTAGACTTTGACCATGTTGTTCTCCTATTCATGCATTGGGGTGACGCTTCCCTGCCCCCCAAACCTTGCACTGCCGGGGTCGGACCCTCAGGGTCCGACCCCCAGTATTTGCCCTTCGGGTTACATACCCAGGTACGCGCTTTGTACCTGCTCGTTATGCAGCAATTCGGGACCGGGACCGGACAAGGTGATGGCGCCCGTCTCGATCACATAGCCGACGTCCGCGATCGACAGGGCCGCGTGCGCGTTCTGCTCGACGAGGAAGATGGTGATGCCCTGGTCGCGCAGTTCGGCCACGATGCGGAAGATTTCCGCTATCAGCAAGGGCGCCAGGCCCATGCTCGGCTCGTCGAGCAGCAGCAGTTGCGGGCGGCCCATCAGCGCGCGCGCCATGGCCAGCATCTGCTGCTGTCCGCCGGAGAGCGTGCCGGCCAGCAGCAGGCGCTTTTCCTTCAGGATCGGGAACAGGCCGTACATGCGCTCCATGTCGCCTGCCACGTCCTGGGCCGGGCGTGTAAAGGCGCCCAGGCGCAGATTGTCTTCCACCGTCATGGGGCCGAACACTTGCCGTCCTTCCGGCACCTGGCAGATGCCGGCGCGCACGCGTTTGTCGGCACTCATGCGGCTGACGTCCTGGCCGGCGAAGGCGATGCTGCCGGCGCTGATCGGCTGCACGCCGGAAATCGCCCGCAGCAGGGTCGTCTTGCCGGCGCCGTTCGCGCCCACCAGCGCCACCAGCTGGCCCTGGCGTACCTGCAGGTCGATGCCGTGCAGTGCCTGGATGCGGCCGTAGTGGCTGGTCAGGCCGGCGATATCGAGCACCAGCGGCGTTTGAGGTTTTTCCATCTTCATCATGCCGCCGCTCCCAGGTATGCCGCCACCACGTCGGGATTGGCGCGCACTTCGGCGGCAGTCCCTTCGGCCAGCTTCTTGCCATAGTCGAGCACCAGGATATGGTCCGACAGATTCATCACCAGTTTCATGTCATGCTCGACCAACACCACCGTCACGCCCGATTGCGCCACCTTGCGGATCAGGGCTTCGATCTCGCCCGTTTCCGTGTGGTTCAGGCCCGCCGCCGGCTCATCGAGCAGCAGCACCTTCGGCTTGGCCGCCAGCGCGCGCGCGATTTCCAGGCGTTTTAATGCGCCATACGACATCTGTCCCGCCTCGTCGTCGGTGTGCCGGCCCACGCCGACGAATTCCATCAGGCCCGCCGCCTCGTCGCGGCATGCCGCGTCGGCACGGCGCACCGACGGCAAACGCAGCATGGAGGCGAACAGGTTCTGGTTCAGGCGCAGGTGCGCGCCCACCATCACATTGTCGATGGCCGTCATGTTCATGCACACCTGCAGGTTCTGGAAGGTGCGGCTCATGCCGCGCCGCGCCAGCGCATCGGGCGGCATGGCGGCCACGTTCTCGCCATTGAGCAGGATCTCGCCTCTGGTCGGCGTATAGACACCGGTGATCAAATTGAACAGGGTCGTCTTGCCAGCGCCGTTCGGCCCGATCACGGAGTGGATATTGCCTTCCTTGACGGTGAAGCTCACGTCCTGCACAGCGTGCACGCCGCCGAAGCTCTTGCTCAGGTTGTTAATCGTCAGCATCTCACACCTCCCGTGCAGATTGAGGCGGTGCTTTCGGGGTAGCAGAACGCTTGCGCGAACGGCTTGCCAGGCTCGGCACCAGGCCCTTGGGCATGAAGATCATGGTCGCCATCAGGATCACGCCAAACACCACCGTTTCCCAGCCTTCAAAACTGGACAGCAGTTGCGGCAAGACCGTCAGCAGCGCCGCGCCGATGATGGAACCGAAGATCGACGCCATGCCTCCCACCACCACCATCGTCACCAGCTCGATCGAGTGGAAAAAACCGGCCAGATTCGGGGTGATGAAACCGATGTAATGGGCGCTGATGCTGCCCGCGATGCTGGCGATGACGGCCGACAGCACGAACACGCGCACCTTGAAGCGCGTCGTATCGACGCCGACCACGCGGGCCGCCACTTCCGAACCGTGGATGGCCTGCAGCGCGCGGCCGACAGGCGAATCGATCAGGTTCAGCGCCAGCCACGTGACCAGCAACAGCAGCACGGCGCACACCAGGTACCACGATTTTTCACCGGCGATTTCCAGGCCGGCGACACTGAAGGCGGAGACGCCGATGCCGTCCGGACCGCCCGTCCATTGCGTCTCGTTGTTGATGACGATGGAAATGATGATGCCCAGTCCCAGCGTCGCCATGGCCAGCGTATGGCCCTTGAGTTTCAGCACGGGGCGGGCCAGCAGCAGCGCCAGCAAGCCCGTGGCGACGGCGCCGGCGGCCAGCGCGGCCAGCGGCGGCCAGTTGTAGTGCGTGGTCAGCACGGCCGACGCATACGCGCCCAGGCCGTAGAAACCCGCGTGACCGAGACTGATCTGTCCCGTGTAACCCATCAGCAGGTTCAAACCGATGACGACGATGGCGTTCAGCGCAATGCGGATCGCCACGTCATAGTAGAACGCATTAGAGAGGAACAGCGGCAGGATGGCCAGCACGAGTGCCAGCACCAGCAAGCCGCCATGGCGCGAGCGGGTAAGGAAATGCTTCATACACGCTCCGAATTTTTAGCGCCAAACAAGCCTTGCGGCAGGAAGAACAGGATCAATAAAATCAGCACGAACGGCACGGCGTCCTTGTAGGCCGACGAGATGTAACCGGCCGTCATGGCTTCGGCGATGCCGAGGATCAGGCCGCCGGCAATCGCGCCCGCGCCGCCACCGAGGCCGCCGAGGACGGCGGCGACAAAGCCTTTCAGCCCCAGCATGATGCCCGCGTCATACGAGGTGTAGGTGATCGGTGCGACGAGGATGCCGCCCGCCGCGCCCAGCAGGGCCGACAGGCCGAACGAGAGCAGCAGCACCTTGCGCGTGTTGATGCCCACCAGTTGCGCGGCCAGCTTGTTGTGCGAGGTGGCCAGCATGGCCTTGCCCATCAGCGTGCGGCCGAAGAACCAGCCCAGCACCAGCACGATGACGACGGTCACGCCCAGCACCCACAGGCTTTGCGGCAGCAGGCTGGCGCCCAAAAAATCGATCGGCGCGTCGCCGGAAAAGGCCGGCAGCGAGTGCGTATCCTTGCCCAGCCAGATTTGCACGAAGCCGCGCAGCACTAGCGAGGCGCCGATGGTGATGATCAACAGGGTGATGACCTGCGCGTTCTGCGCCGGTTCGATCACGGTTTTTTCCATCAACAGGCCAACGATACCGGTGGCGATGACGGCCAGAATGATGGCCAGCGGCAGCGGCACGCCGGCGGCCGACATCACGGCGGCCAGCATCCCGCCCAGCATGATGAATTCGCCCTGGGCGAAATTGATCACGCCGCTGGTGTTGTAGATGATGGTAAAGCCCAGCGCCGCCAGCGCGTAGGCGGAACCGACCGTCATCCCGGAATACAGAAATTGTAAAAATTGAGCGACTTCCATGGTGTCTCCATTATGTTCGGCTATGCGCGGGCCGCCTTCGAGGGCGGCCTCGCGCAGGTACTCTGGCTTACATCACTTCGACAATTGCCATTCGCCGTTCTTCACTTCCACCATACGGAAAGCCGACAGGTCCAGGCCCATGTGGTCCTTGGCCGACATGTTGAACACGCCGGTGGTGCCCACAAAACCCTTGGTCTGTTCCAGCGCCGTGCGCACTTTTTCGCGGTCCGTGTCGCCGGCGCGCTTGATGGCGTCCACCGACAGGTTCAGGGCGTCGAGCGCATAGCCGCCGAAGGTCGACGGATCGATCTTGTAGCGCTCTTTATACGTCTTGTCGTAGCCGACGACGACAGCCTTCTGCGCGTCGCTGTCGGGCAGCATGGCGCCGATCAGAAGGGCCGGCGTCGGCAGGCGCACGCCTTCGGCGGCCTTGCCCGACAGTTTCAAATATTCGTCCGACGCCACGCCGTGCGACTGGTACAGCGGCAGCGCGGACATGCCCAGCTGGCCATAGTTCTTGGTCACCACGGCCGGGCCCTGGCCCAGGCCGAAGACGAATACGGCTTGCACGCCGGCCGTGTTCTTGATGCGCGTGAGCTGCGCCGTGATGTCCGTGTCTTTCGGACCGTAGGTTTCATCGGCCACCAGGGTGATGCCGTATTTGGAAGCGACGATCTGCGATTCCTTGCGGCCCGAGGCGCCAAAGCCGCTCGTTTCCGACAGCAGGCCCACCTTGCTGATGCCGCGCTTCTTCATGTCCTCGAACACCTTCTCGGCCGCCATGCGGTCCGTGTGCGGCGTCTTGAACACCCACTTCTTGACCGGGTCGATGATGACCACGGCGCCAGCCAGCGAGATGAACGGCATGCTGGCGCGGTCCACCAGCGGCGCCATCGCCATCGTCGCGCCGGTGGTGGTGCCGCCGATCAGCACGTCGACCTTGTCCGACTCGATCAGGCGCTTGGTAAAACCGTTGGCCTTGGCCGCGTCGCTGCCATCGTCATAGTGCACCAGTTCCAGCTTGCGCCCCAGCACGCCGCCGGCCGCGTTGATCTTCTCGATATACAGCTGCAGGGTTTTCAGTTCCGGGTCGCCCAGGAAGGCGGCTGGCCCCGTGACGGACAGCACGGAACCGATCTTGATGTTATCGGCCGCGTACGCGCTCGCGGCGGACATGGCCAGCACGCCGGCGATCAGGGTTTTCTTGAAGATATTGGCAATCATTGTGGTCTCCACCAGGTTGGCACTACGGTCAATTATGGTTGGCGCTTTTTTACAAGCCTGCGCCTTTTTTGTTTTTTTACTTTTTTATACGCGTTCAATGACGACAGCAATACCCTGCCCCACGCCGATGCACATGGTGCACAGCGCATAGCGCCCTCCCGTGCGCTCCAGCTGGTTCAGCGCCGCCATCACCAGGCGCGCGCCCGATGCGCCCAGTGGATGGCCGATGGCAATCGCCCCGCCATTCGGGTTCACGTGGGCCGCATCGTCGGCCAGGCCCAGGTCGCGCGTGACGGCCAAAGCCTGCGCGGCAAACGCTTCATTGAGTTCGATGACGTCCATCTGCTCAATGCTCAATCCTGTCTGCGCCAACACCTTGCGCGACGCCGGCGACGGGCCAAAGCCCATGATGCGCGGGGCCAGGCCGGCCGTGGCCATGCCCAGCACCTTTGCGCGGGGCGTCAGCTTGTATTTGTCGACGGCGGCGGCAGACGCCAGCAGGATCGCGCAGGCGCCGTCGTTCAAGCCCGAGGCATTGCCGGCCGTGACCGTGCCGTCCGCTTTCACCACGCCTTTCAATTTCGCCAGCATTTCCAGCGAGGTATCCGGACGCGGATGTTCATCCATCGTCACCATCTTCGGCTCGCCCTTTTTTTGCGGCACGGCGACGGGCACGATTTCGCGATCGAACACGCCGGCCGCGTTGGCGACGGCCCAGCGCTGCTGGCTGCGCAAGGCCAGCGCATCCTGGTCGGCGCGGCTGATGCCAAATTCCACGGCCACGTTTTCCGCTGTTTCCGGCATGGTGTCGATGCCGTACTGCTCCTTCATCTTGCCGTTCACAAAACGCCAGCCCAGGGTGGTGTCTTCGATTTTCGCCGCGCGCGAAAACGCGCTGTCGGCCTTGCCCATCACGAAAGGCGCGCGCGTCATGCTTTCCACGCCGCCGGCAATGATCAGCTCAGCCTCACCCGCCTTGATGGAGCGGGCAGCCATGCCGACCGCGTCCAGGCTGGAGCCGCACAGGCGGTTGATGGTATTGGCGGGTACTGCCGCCGGCAAACCAGCCAGCAGCGCGGCCATGCGGCCCACGTTGCGGTTGTCTTCGCCCGCCTGGTTGGCGCAGCCGTAGAACACGTCGTCGATGGCGGACCAGTCGACGGACGGGTTGCGGTCGATCAGCGCGGCGATCGGCAACGCGCCCAGGTCATCGGCGCGCACGCCGGCCAGCGCGCCGCCATAGCGGCCGAAGGGAGTGCGCACAGCGTCACAGATAAAAGCTTCGTTCATGTTGTTTCCTGCAGTATCGGTGAGGAGAAAATTAGGAGAAAACCTTAGGGCGCTGATCGACCACGCGGCGCGCCTTGCCCGTCAGAGTGCGTTCGATGCCGGCGGCGGCCACCAGGCGCACGCGCGTGCTCACGCCCACGTGCGTCTTGATGCGGTGTTCCAGCTCGCGCGCCAGGGTGTCCGTTTCGCTGGCAGAGATGGTGGATGTCAGGTCGATGCGCAGCTCGGCGATCACTTCCAGCTTGTCGAGGTGGCCGTCACGCGTGACCACCAGCTGGTATTGCGGCGCCAGCTTCGGCATTTTGAGGATCAGCTCTTCGATCTGCGTGGGGAACACGTTCACGCCGCGGATGATCAGCATGTCGTCGGAACGTCCCGTTATCTTGCCGATGCGGCGCATGGAGCGCGAGGTCGGCGGCAGCAGGCGGGTCAGGTCGCGCGTGCGGTAGCGGATGATGGGCAGCGCCTCTTTCGACAAGGAGGTAAACACCAGTTCGCCCTCTGCGCCGTCCGGCAGCACCTCGCCCGTTTCCGGATCGATGATCTCCGGGTAAAAATGGTCTTCCCAGATGACGGGGCCGTCCTTGCTCTCGATGCACTCGGACGCCACGCCAGGCCCCATCACTTCGGACAGGCCATAGATGTCGACGGCGTCGATGCCGGCGCGCGCCTCGATTTCCGAACGCATGGCGTCCGTCCACGGCTCGGCGCCGAAGATGCCTACCTTCAGCGACGATTCCGCCGGGTCCAGGCCCTGGCGCGTGAATTCCTCGATGATATTGAGCATGTACGACGGCGTGACCATGATGATCGATGGCTTGAAATCCTGGATCAGCTGCACCTGCTTCTCCGTCTGCCCGCCGGACATCGGGATGACCGTGCAGCCCAGGCGCTCGGCACCGTAGTGCGCGCCCAGGCCGCCCGTGAACAGCCCGTAGCCATACGAAATGTGCACCATGTCGCCCGAACGCCCGCCGCCGGCGCGGATCGAGCGCGCCACCACGTTGGCCCAGGTATCGATGTCGTTCTGCGTGTAGCCGACCACCGTTGCCTTGCCCGTGGTGCCGCTGGACGCGTGGATGCGCACCACTTGTTCGCGCGGCACGGCGAACAGCCCGAAGGGATAATTGTCGCGCAAGACTTTTTTATCGGTGAACGGAAATTTCGACAGATCGGACAGCGACTTCAGGTCGTCCGGATGCACGCCCGCTTCGTCAAAAGCGGCGCGGTAATGGGGCACGTTGTCATACGCGTGCTTGAGCGTCCATTTCATGCGTTCGAGCTGCAGCGCCTGCAGTTCATCCTTGCTGGCGCGCTCGATCGGCTCGAGGTCATTCGGGGCGGGAATTCGTTGGACCATCATTGTCTCCTAATCGGTTCTTTTACTATGTAATGCTGCAACGGCAGTTCAAGCCTGCTCTTGTATGACTTCACCCGCCACGCGGATCGACTTGCCGCGGAAGAGCGCGATGGCGCGGCCTTCCTGGTTGCTGACCTTGACGTCGTAGACGCCGCTCTTGCCGGCCAGCGCCTGCTCGACGGCGTGCGCCGTCAGCACGTCGCCTTCGCGGCCGGGCGCCAGGTAGTCGATGGTGCAGCCGGCGCCCACGGTATTCATGTTGTAGCTGTTGCAGGCGAAGGCGAAGGCGCTGTCGGCCAGGGCAAAGATAAAACCGCCGTGGCAGGTCTGGTGGCCATTGAGCATGTCGGCGCGCACCGTCATCGTCATGCGCGCATGGCCCGGTCCCACGTCGGCCAGGGCGATGCCCATGGCGGCGGTGGCGTTGTCGCGCGACAGCATGGAGGCGGCGGCCGCTTCGGCCAGGGCCTGTGCGGTCATGTTGTGGTCTTCATTCGGCATGAAAGCGATCTCCATTGGCGAGTTTTCGGCGCAGCAGCGGCGAGACCCGGTAGCGGTCTTCGCCATAACCTTGCGCCAGGTGGTGCAGCACTGTCACGATGTGCTGGACGCCCACCTGGTCGGCCCAGGCCAGCGGTCCGCGCGGGTAATTGACGCCCTTCTGCATGGCGATGTCGACGGCATCCGCCGTGCACACGCCCTGGTTGACGGCGTCGGCCGCCTCGTTGGCCAGCATGGCGACCGTGCGCATGACGGCCAGGCCGGCCACGTCGTCCAGCCGCGTGACGGTAAAACCGGCCGCCTGGAACAGGCCGACGACGGCCGCATAGGCGGCGTCGCTGCACTGGTCGGCGCGGGCCACGGCGATGCGTTTTGCACCTGCGTAGTCGAGCGCCAGGTCGAACAGCACCGTATCCGGATGCTGGTTATCGTGCGCGCGCTGGGTGGCGCTGCGGCCATCGGTGAGATAAATCGCGGCGCCGTTGCAATGCAGGGCCGGCGCTTCGTCATGCGTCTGGCCTTCCTGCGTGACGCGGCGGCTGACCGTGATGCCAGCCTGCTCCAGCCGTTGCACCAGGCTGCGGATGATGCCGCTATGGCCACGCCCATCGCCGCCGACGGCGGCCGACAGGGCGACGAATTCCGGCTTCGGCTGCTGGCCTTCCGCCTGCGCGACAGGGGCAGGCGCGCCTTCGCCATACAGGTAAAAACCACGGCCCGACTTGCGGCCCAGGAAGCCGGCGTTGACCATTTCCTGCTGCAGCACGGACGGCGTGAAGCGCGGGTCGTTGAAGTAGGCGCCGAATACGGATTGCGTAACGGAGAAATTCACGTCGTGGCCAATCAGGTCCATCAGCTCGAATGGGCCCATGCGGAAACCGCCCGCCTCGCGCAGCACGGCATCGATGGTGGCGGGATCGCCCGCCTGCTCGCTCAACAGGCGCCAGCCTTCCGCGTAGAACGGACGCGCGACGCGGTTGACAATGAAGCCGGGCGTCGATTTCGCGTGCACGGGACTCTTGCCCCAGGCAATCGAGGTGTCGTAGACGGTGGCGGCAACTTGTTCACTGGTGGCCAGGCCACTGATCACTTCCACCAGCGCCATCAGGGGTACGGGATTAAAGAAGTGCATGCCGACCAGGCGTTCCGGCCGGCGCAGCCTGGCGGCAATCGCCGTGACGGAAATCGACGAGGTATTCGTCGCCAGGATGCAGTCGTCGCTGACTAACGCTTCGAGTTCGGCGAACAGGCCGCGCTTGACGTCGAGGTTTTCCACGATGGCTTCCACCACCAGGGCAGCATGGCTCACGTCGGCCAGGCTGCCGGCCGCCTGCAGGCGCGCCGTGGCGGCAGCGGCTTCGTCCAACGTCATGCGGCCCTTTTCGGCCAGCTTCGCATACATTTTGCCAATGTCCGCCAGCGCCTTGCTCACCGCTTCCGCGCGCGTGTCGTACAGTTTGACTCTGTAGCCGGCGGCAGCGGCCACCTGCGCGATGCCGGCGCCCATGGCGCCGCTGCCGATGACGGCGACGATACTGTTGTTGTCCAAAGCTGCCATATCAGTGTCCCTTGAATTGCGGCGCGCGCTTTTCCATGAAGGCGGCCACGCCTTCGCGGTAATCGTCGCTGTTACCGAGTTCGCTCATCATGCGCGCTTCCAGCGCAAGCTGCTGCGGCAGAGTATTGGCGCCACTGAGAGCCAGCGCCTGCTTGGTGTACGCCAGGCCCTTGGTCGGCGCCGTGGAAAAGTGCACGGCCAGCTTGCGCGTCTCTTCCGCCAGCTGCGCGTCGTCCACGCATTTCCAGATCAGGCCCCAGTCCTCGGCCTTTTCCGCCGTGAGTTTTTCACCGAGCATGGCCAGGCCCATGGCGCGCGCCGAACCGATCAGGCGAGGCAGGAAGAAGGTGCCGCCCGTGTCCGGGATCAGGCCCAGCTTGCAGAACACTTCGACGAAACTGGCCGACTTGCCGGCGATGACGATGTCGCAGGCCAGCGCCAGGTTGGCGCCCGCGCCGGCGGCCACGCCGTTGACGGCGCAAATCACGGGCATAGGCAGGGCCTTCAAGGCCAGCACCAGCGGCGCGTAGTTTTTTTCCACGGACTCGCCCAGGTCCACGCCCTTCGAGCCCGGTTCCACGGCGCGGTCGGACAAATCCTGGCCCGCGCAAAAGCCGCGGCCCGCGCCCGTCAGCACGAAGACACGCACGGAGCTGTCGGCATTGACTTTCGCAATCGCGTCGCGCACTTCCTCGTGCATGGCTTGCGTAAAGCTATTGAGCTTGTCGGGACGGTTCAGGGTGAGCGTCGCAATGCCCTGCTCGATGGTGAAGAGGATGTTTTGGTAGGTCATGGCGTGTCTCGCTATTTTAGTTATTGGCCCGCAGCGGAAATCTGAGGTTAGACCCGACGGGGTAATTCGCCCCAATGGGGCGAATTACGATTCCGCAGGAACTGACCCCGGCTTTATTCTGCCTGATCGAAGTCGACGACGACCTTGTCGGTCAGCGGAAAACTCTGGCAGCTGAGGACGAAACCGCGCGCCACTTCATAGTCTTCCAGCGCGTAGTTGACGTCCATCTCGACCTTGCCGTCGAGGATCTTGCAGCGGCAGGTCGAGCATACGCCGCCCTTGCACGAGTAGCGCATGTCCAGCCCGGCGCGCAGGCCGGCGTCAAGGATGGATTCCTTGTCCTTGTCCATCGTGAAGGTAGTGTGGTTGCCATCCATGACGACGGTCACTTCCGTTTCCTTCACGGCATCCGCGGCCAGCTGGGCGCGCGGCTTGTGGGCGTTTTTCGGGATGCTGGCGGCGAACAGTTCGATCTTGATATTCTGCTTCGGCATGCCGGCCGCCTGCAGGGCGGCGGACACGCCCAGCATCATGTCTTCCGGGCCGCAGATGAAGGCGTTGTCGTAGTCTTCGACTTTGATCCAGTGCTGCAGGAACTGCTCGCATTTTTCCTGCGTGATGCGGCCGTTGAACAGTTCGATGTCCTGCTGCTCGCGGCTCATCACGTAGACGAGGTTCAGGCGCTCCAGGTACACATCCTTCAAATCCGTCAATTCTTCCTTGAAGATGACGGACGACGAGGCGCGGTTGCCGTAGAACAGGGTAAAACGGCTCAGCGGTTCCGTCAGCAGGGTCGTCTTGATGATGGAGAGTATGGGCGTGATGCCGCTGCCGGCCGCAAAGGCCAGGTAGTGCTTGCGGTTGAGGCAGTCGAGCGGCACGTTGAAGTGGCCCATGGGCGGCATCACCTCGATGGTGGCGCCGGCTTTCAGGGTGTCGTTGGCCCAGGTGGAAAAGGCGCCGCCTGGCGTGCGCTTGATGGCCACACGCAGGGTGCCGTCCTGCACTGCCGAACAGATGGAATACGAACGGCGCACGTCTTCCGCATTGATATGGGCGCGCAGGGTCAGGTGCTGGCCCTGCTGGAAGCGGAACTGCTGCTGCAATTCTTCCGGCACGTCGAACGTGACGGCGATGGTGTCGCGCGTTTCGTTACGCACGCTCGCTACGCACAGCGGATAAAATTTACTCATGCTTCATCTCCAGTTTCTTCGGAACGTGTGCCTGATTTTTTTAGTGGCACTTGAAGTAGTCAAACGGTTCGCGGCAAGCCAGGCATTTGTACAGGGCCTTGCACGGCGTGGAGCCGAACTGGCTGGTCAGCTGCGTATGCGTCGAGCCGCAGTTCGGGCAAATGACGTCCAGTTTCGGCATGGCCTGGCGCTTGACTCCACCACGCAAGCCGCTGATGTCGATCACCTGCTGCTGCGGCGGGGCGATGCCATAGCCTTGCAGCTTGGCCTTGCCCGCCTCGCTCATCCAGTCCGTGGTCCAGGCGGGCGCCAGCTGGTTCACCAGGGTCACCCTGGCCACGCCATGGCTGCGCAAGGCATCGGTGACGGCGTCGGCGATCACCTGCATGGCCGGACAGCCCGAATACGTGGGCGTGATCGTCACGATGCACGCATCGACATCCGTGACTTCGACGGCGCGCACGATGCCCAGGTCCACCACCGAAATGACGGGGATTTCCGGGTCGGGCACGTCGCCCAGCCAGGCCCATACCTGGGCCGCGTCCAGCGCTGCCACGGGCGGGTTCATTACCACTCCGCCCCGGGATAGGCGCGCTGCAGGAACTGCATCTCGGCCAGAATAAAACCCAGGTGCTCCGTGTGCGTGCCCTGCTTGCCGCCCTTTTGCATCCACGCGTCGGGCGCCGGCATGACAAGCGTCGCTTCGGCGAAGATCTCGGCCACGTGTTCGAGGAAGGCCCGGCGCAGCACGTCCGATGGCGGCGCGATGCCGGCGGCGACCATGGCCTGGTCGACGGCGTCGTACCTGAACATCTCGCCCGTGTACATCCACAGCTTGTCTGCGGCCGCCTGCGTTTTCGCGTGGCTGTCCGCCGTGCCGTCGCCGAGGCGCACGATGAGGTCGCCGCTGCGGCGCAGGTGATACGTCACTTCCTTGATCGACTTTTGCGCCACTTCGACGATGCGCGCATCCGTCGATTTCGTCAGTTCCAGCAGCTGGAAGTAGTGCCAGCTGTCGAAGAAGAACTGGCGCATCATGGTGTCGGCGTAATTGCCGTTCGGCTGCTCGACCAGCAGGCAATTCTTGAAGTCGTGGGCGTCGCGCAAGAAGGCGATGTCGTCCTCGTCGCGGCCCGCGTTTTCCAGTTCGGCCGCATAGCTGAACCACAAGCGCGTCTGGCCCAGCAAGTCCAGCGACACGTTGCTCAGCGCCATGTCCTCTTCCAGCGCGGGCCCCTTGCCGCACAGCTGCGACAGCTGCTGGCTGAGGATCAGGGCGTTGTCGCCCAGGCGCAGCAAGTAGTTAACCTTGTCATCCATTGCAGGCGCTCCCATCACAGGTTCTTGACTTCTTCCGGCATCGGGAAGAAGGTGGGGTGGCGGTACACCTTGCTGTTCGACGGTTCGAACAGGGCGCCCTTGTCGCCGGGGCTGCTGGCGACGATGTCGGCCGCGCGCACCACCCAGATGCTCACGCCTTCATTGCGGCGCGTGTAGACGTCGCGCGCATGGTTGACCGCCATGGCGGCGTCGGAGGCGTGCAGGCTGCCCACATGCTTGTGCGCCAGGCCGTGCTGGCTGCGGATGAAAACTTCCCACAATGGCCATTCTTTGCTCATGTTGCTATCCCCTCTAGTCGTATTTATATTCAGGCTACCGCTTTGTTAGCGGCTTGCTTGTCGGCGTAGGCAACCAGTGCATCGCGGAACCACTCACCATCCTCGTACGCTTTCACGCGCGTTTGCAGGCGTTCGCGGTTGCACGGGCCATTGCCCTTCAGGACATTGTTGAACTCGGACCAGTCGATTTCGCCGAATTCATAGTGGCCCGTTTCCGCATTGAACTTCAGGTCGGGATCGGGCACGGTCAGGCCCAGGTATTCGATTTGCGGCACGGTCTGGTCGACCATGCGCTGGCGCAATTCATCGTTCGAGAACAGCTTGATGCGCCATTGCGCCGACTGGGCGCTGTTGACGGAGGCGGCGTCCGACGGGCCGAACATCATCAAGGACGGCCACCACCAGCGGTTCAGCGCATCCTGCGCCATGGCTTTCTGTGCTGGCGTGCCCTTGCACAGCGACATCATGATGTCGTACCCCTGGCGCGCATGGAACGATTCTTCCTTGCAGACGCGGATCATGGCGCGCGCATACGGACCATACGAGCAGCGGCACAGGGGAATCTGGTTGATGATGGCCGAGCCGTCGACCAGCCAGCCGATGGCGCCCATGTCGGCCCACGACAGGGTGGGATAGTTAAAGATGCTGGAATACTTGGCTTTGCCCGAGTGCAACGCGGCCAGCAAGTCGTCGCGCGACACGCCCAGGGTTTCCGCGGCGCTGTACAGGTAGAGGCCGTGGCCCGCCTCGTCCTGGATCTTCGCCAGCAGGATCGATTTGCGTTTCAGGGTCGGCGCGCGCGTGACCCAGTTACCTTCAGGCAATTGGCCGACGATTTCCGAGTGCGCGTGCTGCGAAATCTGACGGATCAGGGTCTTGCGGTAGGCGTCCGGCATCCAGTCCTTGGCCTCGATCTTGATGCCTTCGTCGATGCGCGCCTGGAAAGCGCGCTCTTCCGATCCCATCTCGTCGATGGAACGGACGTTCTTGAGGCCGGTTTCAACCATTTGTGCGTACATGATGTGTCTCCCATGTCTTTGATTTTGCGCAGCAACGCGGTGCGATGAACAGATAATACGATACAAAAAACGATTTGCATACACTTGATGTGAGTCATTTTAAAAATTCGTATCTTGTGCAGCTTTTTTGTGCGTATGATATTGCTTATGAGAAAACACCCAGGGGACGCCACCAGCGTCCCGGCAAATTATTGCCGCGCTACCCGCGCAGCCAAGTAAACTGCTGCTTTTATTGAATCGACCGCAACACGGCCAGACCGGAACCACATGAAGAACACCCGCTGCACGGCATGGATAGCCGATTTCCTGGAAAGCGACCCACCGCGCTCGAAGTCCCTGGTGATGACCATCTTTGGCGACGCCATCGTGCCGCGCGGCGGCGCCATCTGGCTGGGCAGCCTGATCGAACTGCTGGCGCCGTTCGGCGTCAATGACCGGCTATTGCGCACCAGCGTGTTCCGCCTGGCACAGGAAGGCTGGCTCAGCTCGCAACGCGACGGCCGCCGCAGCGCCTATGCAATACGCCCGGAGGCGCTGGCCCGCTTCGAACGCGCCTACCGCCGCATCTATGCGCCGCTGGTGGTGCACTGGGACGGCAGCTGGACCCTGGTGATCGGTCCGGCCGGCAGCATCGGCGCGGCCGAACGGGGCGCACTGCGCAAGGAATTATTGTGGGCCGGCTATGGCTTGATCTCGCCCGGCATCTTTGGCCATCCGGCCAGCAATACGGAGGCGCTGGAAGATATCCTCGTGCGCAACGAGGTGCAGGGCAAGCTGTATGTCTGCCACACAACAGAGTTGCCCGGTGTCAGCACGCGTCCCCTGCGCGACATGGTGGGCGACTGCTGGGACTTGTCGGAAGTGATGGCCGGCTATGCAAAATTCATCGCCAGCTTCCAGCCCCTGCTGACCTTGCTCCAACAGGAACCCGTATTTGACGCGGAACAAGCGTTCGTCATCCGTTCGCTGCTGACGCACGCCTACCGCCGCGTGCAGTTGCACGACCCGCAACTGCCCGTCGAACTGCTGCCCGAACCATGGCCCGGCACGCAGGCCTATGCACTGGCGCGCGCCCTGTACCGCATCACGTATGCGGCCGCGGAAGAACATATCCTGGCCACCCTGCGGCGCGAGGATGAACAGGCACCGGACGTGGAGCCGTGGTTTTTTGAACGTTTTGGCGGACTGAACACCTGATTAAACGTCCATGGCGGCGTTGCAGGGCCTGGGCGTACGTTCGTACTGCCTGCGGCCCTGCGCCTTGCCCTGGCTATTTTTCACGTGTTCAGGAATAAGAACACCTATCAAAACCTACTGCGCGTCGGTATTTGCGGCCTGCGATGCTCACTGTACCTTCGTACAGTTGCGCTTCTCAACCACAACTCCCTTCCGCTCGCTACGGTTTTACTAGGTGTTGCAAGTCACCGCCTGCTCACTGTTTTGCCACCACCTGCTTGGCCCCCGCCAGCAAATCCTGCCCCAGCTTTTCCAGCGCATTGGCCTGCACCAGCATGGTGTCGAGGATGGCGACGTTGAAGGTGAACTCGGCCGGCGTGGTGTAGCCGGGGAAACGTATAATACGCAGCAATTCCTGCAAGGTCGTGCCCTTGCCCAGGTGCGCCAGTGCGTCGCTGAGGGCGCTGATTTTCTTTTCCAGTTCGCGTATGTGGTTGCTATGGTCGTCCATGATGCTCTCCCCGTGTCCGAGCTTCCACGTTAGCAAAGCATGTCCCGCCTCGTTTGCGCCAGCACAAAGGCGTGGCTAAAACGGGTATCATCGCGCCATTGCACACGATGCAAAACCCATACGTTTTTATCAGGAACACTCATGACCATTAAAATCAGCCAGCAATTCGACGCCGGCGCGATCGAGGTGCTGCGCGCCGACGATGCCCAGTCCATCGAGCTGAACATCCGCAAGGATTCCCACGCCGACATCACGCAGTGGTTTTACTTCCGCCTGCAAGGCGCGCAAGGCGAGGCGTGCACGATCCGCTTCATGAATGCCGGCAAGTCGGCCTACCCGGACGGCTGGAAAGATTACCAGGCCGTGGCCAGCTACGACCGCGAAACCTGGTTCCGCGTGCCGACCAGCTTTGACGGCACGGTGATGACCATAGCACACACCCCCGAGGAAGAAAGCGTCTACTACGCCTATTTCGAACCGTACCCATGGGACCGCCACCTGGCCCTGATCGACAGCGCGCAAGCGTCGCCGCTGGTGCGCCTGATCGACCTGGGCAGCACGGTAGAAGGCCGCGACATGAATCTGCTGGTCGTCGGCGACGCCGATGCCGAGAAAAAAGTCTGGGTCATCGCGCGCCAGCATCCCGGTGAAACGATGGCCGAGTGGTTTGTCGAAGGCATGCTCGAAGCGCTGCTGGACCAGGCCAATCCGTTTGCCCGCCAGTGCCTGCAGGACGCCGTCTTCTACGTGGTGCCGAACATGAACCCGGACGGTTCCGTGCACGGCAACCTGCGCACCAACGCGGCCGGCGCCAACCTGAACCGCGAATGGATGACGCCGACCATGGAGCGCAGCCCGGAAGTATTCCTGGTGAAACAGAAAATGCATGAAATCGGCTGCGACCTGTTCCTCGACGTGCATGGCGACGAAGGCTTGCCCTACGTCTTCGTGGCCGGCAGCGATGCGCTGGAAACCTTCACTGCTGAACAAAAGGCGGAGCAGGAACGCTTCATCGCCGACTTCAAGGTGGCCAGCCCCGACTTCCAGGATGAGCACGGCTATGAAGACGGCCCGTTCACGCCGGAAGTGCTGACCATGGGCTCGCCCCACATCACCCATGCCTTCGGCTGCCTGTCGCTGACCCTGGAACTGCCGTTCAAGGACAATGCCAACGATCCCGACCCGCAAACGGGCTGGAGCGGCGCCCGCAGCGCCGCCCTGGGCGCGGCCGTGCTGCAGCCTATCCTGTCCACCTTGCGCGCCTGAGTACCTGGGCCGACACGGCCTGCCTGATCCCATGCCCCGCACGCCGGGGCATTTTTTATGCCTGCACGGCAAGCGTTGTTGAAGCAGCGCTTTTTTTCGCGAACATCTTGCCCGCCAGAAATTATCGTCCTACACTTGACGACAGATTCGGGCCGCGCCACGCTGCGCTGCCCCGCAAGAATACACCGCCGGGCCAGTCGCCACGACTTTCCGGCCAAAGGAAATACGCATCCATGGCCTCGGCCATGGCATCACGGCCCTATCCCTGCCGCGCCAGCTCTCTGTAACGCAAACTGACCGCATCAGCACCGTCATCGACGCCGCCTGCCCGCATGGCCGGCCAAGGCCGGGACGGCGCCGAGCGCACGCTTTCCGCTTTTCGCCCAGGATGGATGACCTATGTCTAAGCTCAAAATCAGTACGCGCCTGGCCTGCAGTTTCGGGCTGATCATTGCCTTGCTTGCCATTGTGGCATTTGTTTCCGTAAGCCGCATTCGCAACATCAACGCATCGACGGAAAAAATCCTCAATGACCGCTATGTCAAGGTCATGCTGTCCAATACGATCCAGTCCGAAATCAATATCCAGGCCCGTCTGCTGAGCAACGCCATCATCGGCGCCAACGATGCAGACGAAGTCAGTAGCGCCATAGGAAAACTGGAGGCGTCGCGGAAAAAGAACGTGGAATTGCTGGCGCGCCTGAAAACCCTGGTCAACACGCCCAAGGGCCAGGAACTGTTCCAGGCCGTGATGAACAGCCGCGAAACGTACAGCAAGACGCGCGATGCGAACATCAAACTGTTGCAAGAAGGAAAATCAGAGACGGCGGGCATCTTCCTGCTGACACAGCTGCGCTATCCGCAAGAAAAATTCCTGACAGCACTGGCAGCCATGGCCAGCTTCCAGGAAGGGCTGATGGCCGCCGAAGGCAAGCAGGCGCTCGCCGACGGGCGCATGGCCATCATCCTGACCCTGTCCCTGTCCATTGCCGCGACGTTCATCGCCATTGCCCTGGCCATCCTGATCAGCCGCTCCATCAGCCGCCCCCTGGCCGAAGCCGTCAAAGTGGCGCAGCGCGTGGCCTCGGGCGACCTGTCGGGCAGCATCGACGCGCGCGGCAGCGATGAAACCGGCTTGCTGCTGCAGGCCCTGAAGGCCATGAACGACAATTTGCAAGGCATCGTGGCCCGCGTGCGGCACGGCACGGACGCCATCGCGCACGGCTCGCGCGAAATCGCCTCCGGCAATATGGACCTGTCCTCGCGCACGGAGCAGCAAGCCAGTTCGCTTGAGGAAACGGCCTCGTCGATGGAAGAACTGACGTCGACCGTCAAGCAGAATGGCGAAAACGCGCGCCAGGCCAATCAAATGGCCCAATCGGCCTCCAGCGTGGCCAGCAAGGGCGGCCAGGTGGTGGCGGAAGTGATCTCGACCATGGATTCCATCAATGCCTCGTCGAAGAAAATCGTCGACATTATCAGCGTCATCGACGGCATCGCCTTCCAGACCAACATCCTGGCCCTGAATGCGGCCGTGGAAGCGGCCAGGGCCGGCGAGCAGGGCCGCGGCTTTGCCGTCGTCGCCACGGAAGTGCGCAACCTGGCGCACCGCTCCGCCGCGGCCGCCAAGGAAATCAAGATCCTCATCGACGATTCCGTGCAGCAGGTCGGTCTCGGCAGCACCCTCGTGCATCAGGCGGGCAGCACCATGGAAGAGATCGTCAGCAGCGTGCGCCGCGTTACGGACATCATGGCCGAGATCACCTCCGCCAGCAACGAACAGGAAGCGGGCATCGAGCAGATCAACCAGGCCATCACGGAAATGGATGCCGTAACGCAACAAAATGCCGCCCTCGTGGAAGAAGCGGCGGCCGCCTCCGAAGCCCTGCAGGGCCAGGCAGGCAGCCTGGCCGAAGCCGTCAGCGTCTTCAAGCTCGACGGCACGCAGGCGCTGCCAGCGGCGCAGGTGCAGGCCATCCGCGCCCCGGCACGCGCGCCAGCCAAGCCTGCCGCCGTACCGCGCGTCACGGCCACCGCCGCACCCGCCAGGAATGCAGACAAGGCGGGCGCCCTGGCCGTGGCCGCCGACGCCGAATGGGAACAATACTGAAGCAGCGCTTGCAGAGCCAGCCTCAGCCCTTGGCCACCTTGCGCAAGGCATCGACCAGCTGGTCCAGGTGCGCCTCTGGCGTAAAGATGCCCGGCGTCACGCGCAGGCAGGCGCCCGACGCCAGGCCATCGCGCGGCACGGCAAAGATGCCGTGCTCCTGCACCAACTTTTTTGACAAGGCAAAGTTGTCAGCCGCGCTCGTCTTGCCTTTCAGGCGGAACGAGGCGATGGCGCTCGTCAAGCGCGGATCGGCCGACGCCAGCACCTCGATGCCTTCGATGCCGCGTGCCGCTTCCACCCAGCGGTTGCGCAGCAGCCGCAGCCGCGCCTGCTTGTTGGCCACGCCTATGTGCGCATGCAAGTCCAGCGCCGTCGGCAAGCTCAGGTAGGCGGCGAAATTCACCGTGCCCGTATGCACGCGCGTGCGGATATCGTCCCCCGCAGCTTCTCCCATGTAAGGGTCGATATCGGCCACCCGGCCCCGCTTGATGTAGGCGGCGCCCACGCCCACGGGCGCGCCTATCCATTTATGCAGGTTGATGCCGGCAAAGTCCGCCTGCAAATCGGGGATGGTCATGTCCAGCTGGCCAAAACCATGCGCTGTATCAACAATCACGTCGATACCCCGTTCGCGCGCCAGGCGGCTGATCTCGGCCACGGGCAAGACCATGCCGTTGCGGTGATTCACATGCGTGAGCAGCATCAGTTTCAGCTTCGGCTGGCGTTCCATGGCGGCAACATAGGCGGCCACCACATTGTCATGCGTAAACGGTTCCGGGATGGCAATGGAGACCACCCGGGCGCCGCACCGCTGCTCCAGCCAGCGCGTGACGGTGATCATATTGTCGTAATCGATATCCGCATACAGCACCGTGTCGCCCGGCCGCAGGCGGTTGTAGCCGGCGATCAGTATTTGCAGCGCTTCCGTGGCGCCCCGCGTGAGGACGATTTCATCGACGCCCACGCCCAGCGCCTTGGCGGCCGCCGCGCGGGCCGCCTCGAAATCCGCGGGAAAGCGCATGCGCGCATACCAGGCGTTGTCGCGGTTGACCATGTTCAATTGTTGCTCGTAATGGGCCAGCACGGGCCTGGCCATGGAACCCCAGAAGGCGTTGTCCAGTTGTACCACCGCATCGGTCGTATCGTATTGCGCGGCGACCGCTTTCCAGTACGCCTGGTCGGTGGCCAGCATCTCCGGCGTAGTGCCGGCCGCAACTTTGGGCAAGCCTGGCAGGGCGGCGGCCGGCGGCGCGGCAGCCGCGCCGCCGGCGGCAAACGGCAGGGCCGCCGCCAGCGGACCGGCGCACAGCAGCGCGCGGCGTTGAGGATTCATTTTCAAAAAAGTTCCCCCTTAGAATTTAATTTTGTATTCTACATACAGATTGCGGCCATCCGTGTCGTATGGCGCATTGCGCGAATAAATCAAACCGCGGCTGGCCTGGAACGTCGCTTCATCGGGATAGCTATCGAGCACATTGTCGACGCCCACGCGCACGGATTGCTTGTCGTCAATCTTGTAGCTGGCCGCCAGGTCGAGAAACTGCATGGCGCCGAAGCGCTGGAAGATATCGCCCGTGGCATTGCCCGAATTGTCCGTCCATGCCCCATAGTGGCGCACGCGGGCCAGCGCATTCCAGCGGCCGGTATCGTAAATTGCGCTGAGGGTGGCCTTCTGGCGCGGCAGGCGCTCTTCGAAGACCTGGCGCTGGGCCGGATTGGTCACCAGGCTGGACTTGCCGCCATCGACCTTCGTCGTGTTGTAGTTGTAGGCCAGGGTGAGGTTCAGCTTGCCGTCGCCGTCGCCGACGCGGCTCAGGTGGCTGCCGACGATATCGATGCCGCGCGTGGTGGTGTCGAAGTCGTTCGTGAAATAGCTGACGGAGGTGTAGCGCAGCGGATTGGCCACGCCGGCCGGCACGGCAAACGCAGCGGAGGTGCTGAAGCGGTCGCTGACCTTGATGTCGTACACGTCGACGGAACCGGAAAAACCGGCCGGCGTCTTCCACGTCAAGCCCAGCGACAGGTTTTTCGATTTTTCCGGCTTCAGCGCCTGCGCGCCGAGCAGGATGGCCAGCGGATCGCTGTTGGCCAGGCGGCCGCTGGTAAACAGCAGCAAGGTCTTGGTGTCGAGGCCCTGATTCGTGCTGTTGGTGTTCGACTGGCCCGGCGTTGGCGCACGGAAACCCGTCGAATACGAGCCGCGCAGGGCCAGGCTCTCGCTCAGGGCATAGCGGGCCGACAACTTGCCGTTGACGGTGCTGCCGAATTCCGAGAAATGTTCATAACGGGCCGCCCCGCCCAGGCTCAACGCCTTCGTCACGGGCACTTCCACGTCCAGGTAAGCCGCATAGCTGTCCTGGCCCCAGCTGCCCGCCTGGCGATCGCTGAAGCCGGGCGCGCCGTTGGCGTTCGCGTCCAGGCCGATGGCCGCGCCCTGCCCCACCGTCCAGGAGGCCGCATCGCCCGCCTTCACGCCATACGTTTCATTGCGCGCTTCCGCGCCAAAGGCGATATTGACCGGCTGCGGCAGCGACGCCACGGGCAATTCATAGTTGAAGTTGGCGTTGAGAATCTTTTCCGCCTGCGACAACTGTCCCAGGTAGAACGCCGTCGGGCTGGCCGGCCCCATGGAGGCGTTGATGGAATTGGCCAGGTGGTAATCGATGCGGCTGCGGCCGTAGGAAGCGCTTACGTCCCAGCCGAAGCGGTCGCTGAAGCGGCCGCGCAGGCCTGCCACCACTTGCAGGTCGTCCTGCTCGTTCGAATAGCTGGGGCTGAAACCGAGCGGATACAGGCTGCGCAAGTCCCAGCCGGGGAACAGGCTGCTGGTTTTATACGCGCCCGTGCTGGTGTCGGGATTTCTCCAATTAAAATCCGAGCTGCCGTCGCTGCGGCTGAACAGGCCGAAACCGTACAGTTCCAGCGTGTCGGACAGGGCCATGCCGGCATTGAAGCCGAGGCGTTTGCTGTCGAGTTCAGGCTGGCCCCAGCGCTGCACGGGATTGGGCACCTTCAGTGCCGGATGGGCATTCTGGAAGGCGATGGCGTCGGCCCGCTGGCGCGTGCGCGACGTGGGGTCGGACTTGGCCAGCGCGCCGAAAATCGTCGCCTTGCCTGTCTCGCCAAACGCAAAGCCCGTCTTCAGATTGAGTTCGTTACCCTTGCCGTCGCCTTCCGAATATTGCGAATGGTGCAAGGAAAGCTCCGTGCCGACCGTGTCGTCGAGGATGATGTTGATCACGCCGGCAATCGCGTCGGAACCGTACTGGGCCGAAGCGCCGTCGCGCAGCACTTCGATGCGCTTGATGGCGGATACGGGAATCTGCGCCAGGTCGGGCGCCTGCGCGCCGCGCGCGCCCAGCAAGGCGCTGCGGTGGAAGCGCTTGCCATTGATCAATACCAAAGTCTGGTCCGGCGACAGGCCGCGCAGGGTGGCCGGGCGCACGAAGACTTGCCCATCGGCCATTGGCAGGCGCTGCACCACGTACGAGGGCACGAGTTGCGCCAGCACATCGTTCAAGTCCGACGACTCGACGGCGCCGATATCCTCGCGGTTGAACACATCGACGGGCGCCATGGTGTCGAACTGGGTGCGGTTGCTGCCGCGCGTGCCGGTGACAATCACGGCTTGCGGTACATCAAGGGAGTCGCTGGCGGACACCGGGACAGCGGACGCGGCTTGCGCCTGGCCGGCAAACACGGCGTGCATGGCGCACAACAGGGCCGCAGCGCGGGCGATGCGGGTACGGGAACAGGTCATGGGAAAGTCTCTATGCAGTGATCGATCAAACAACGACGTGCTGCTGCAAGACTCGCATCTTGCATGAAATATCACGAAGTTCGGCCTACTTACATTAAAAGCATCTAAATCACGCAAATAACGTCAGATGGCGCCATCATACGAAGCGATTGTTTCCGCCGTATGACGTGCTGATCACTGCCTGAAAAACGCCGCACATGCCCTCCACTGCGGCTCCGGCGCGAGGATGCAGCGGAAGTGCGCACCGCTTGCTCGCCGTTGCAGCCATGCAGCCGGCATGTCTTCACTCTCCAGACAACCATGTTTTCATTCCTGCGCATCGAGCAATTGGCGCCGCATTGAGAGAGGAAAGTAAGAGTGCGGTGAGACAATTCGATAGATTTCCTACAATCAACACTCCCTATAATGCGGCGGCGCAACGACACGCATTCTTGTCGCTAGATTAGGTTTAAAGATGAAGAAACACACCATATTGTGCGCTCTCGTCAGCTTGCTCGCCGCATGCGGCGGCGGCGGTGGCGACGGTGGCAGCGGCGGGAATGGCGGCAGTCCGGATCTCAAACCGGTGGTTCCACCGGCACCGGTGCTGACATCCATCAATGCCGCAGATGCATTAAAGAAATTCCTGGGCAGCGACCTGACCATTTCGAATCTGGCATCCAATGATGGCAGTCTTGGCACCGCGACGCTCATCATCAGCCAGGAGTTGGGACAGCCAGCCCCATTCGTTACCAATGGCGTGTCGCAACAAGCGGCATCCGTCAAAGTCATTTCACTGCTGCGTAGCAATGCCAGCGGCAAGCTGCAATACCGCAATACCTGGAAACTGCATCTGGACGCGAATATGCAGCCTATCGGCATGGCCATCGGCTACGCCGATGCCGGCTACAAGGCATGCATGTCCGTCACGGGCCGCAATGAGTTGCCCACGCTCAGCAATGCATCCGGGACGTATTTTTCGGGAATTCAAACGTCCACGTATACCGAAGGTTTCAAGGCAGGGAAATACGCGAATTACTGCGATCCTAGCGGCACGGCGACCGCCGACGCGGAATGGTCAGTCGCCGCAGGTTCGCCAAATCCCTATTTCTGCCTGACGATGCCTGGCAGTTTGTCCACGGCCAGGACGAGAATGTGCATTCCAGTCGATGCGGCGGGTACGCAGAATCATTCCGCGTGGGTTAGACTCATCAACCCCGATGGCAGTGTCGCGATCGATTACAAGAACACGGCCTTGAACAAACCGATCGAACAGCTGGGTACCGTCATCGATGCCAACAACTATTGGTATGGCGCAGTATGGCGTCCGCTGGACGGCTATATTTACCAGCGCTACCAGGATACCAAATTTGCATCACAGCAAGCATGCAGGGATCAGACGGCGATTAACTGGAAAGCGACCTGGGATGCTGCGAATATTTCGTGGACCTGCGTCAACGTCAAAACACTGTAAGAAGTTAACGCAGCACTTCCCCTGGCACCGTTACCGGTGACAGGGGCGGTATCGAGTCACCATGG
This sequence comes from Janthinobacterium sp. GW821-FHT03A03, assembly GCF_059421435.1. Taxonomy (NCBI): domain Bacteria; kingdom Pseudomonadati; phylum Pseudomonadota; class Betaproteobacteria; order Burkholderiales; family Oxalobacteraceae; genus Janthinobacterium; species Janthinobacterium sp. GW821-FHT03A03. The sequence continues at coordinate 990,912 of NZ_JBWKUZ010000001.1, forward strand.
CCGCGTCACTTGAAGCCGCTTGTCGCTGGCAAATGTGCTGCGCACAGGCAGGCCTCAGCCGCCGGCCACCACCATGCGCTCGATGAGGATGGAACCGGTCTGCTTGGTGCCCCGGCGCAGCACATCGGCGCCCACGGCAACGATGTTGCGCAGCATATCCTTCATGTTGCCGGCGATGGTGATTTCCTCCACCGGATACTGGATCACGCCATTTTCCACCCAGAAACCTGACGCGCCGCGCGAATAATCGCCCGTCACGTAATTGGTGCCCTGCCCCATCAGTTCCGTCACCAGCAAGCCCGTGCCCAGCTTTTTCAGCATGGCAACAAAATCGTCGGTGGCCGCCGTCTGGCTGGACGTCAGGTACAAATTGTGCGAGCCGCCCGCGTTGCCCGTCGTCTGCATGCCCAGTTTGCGGGCGGTATAGGTCGACAGGAAGTAACCTTGCACCACGCCATCCTTGACGACGTCGCGGCTGACGGTTTTCACGCCCTCCTCGTCGAACGGCGCGGAACCGACGCCGCCGATCACGTGCGGGTCTTCGAAGATCTGTACGTGCGACGGCAGCACTTGCGTGCCGAGCGAGTCCAGCAGGAAAGTGGATTGGCGGTACAGGGCGCCGCCCGAGGTCGCCTGCACGTAGGTCCCCAGCAAGCCGGCCGCCAGCGGCGCCTCGAACAGCACGGGACAGGTGCGCGTGCCCAGCTTGCGCGCGTTCAGGCGCGACAGGGCGCGCTCGGCGGCATAGCGGCCGATGGCTTCCGGACTCGACATTTTTGAGGCGTCGCGCACGGAGGAATACCAGTCGTCGCGCTGCATCTTGGCTCCCTTGCCGGCGATGGGCGCCACCGACAGGGTGTGGCGGGAAAACGGGTAGCCGCCGATGAAACCGCGCGAATTGGCGGAAACAAAGTGCGATTGCTGCACGTGCACGCTGGCGCCCTCGCTGTTCGTGATGCGCGGGTCGACGGCGAAGGCGGCCGCTTCGGCCCGCTGGGCCAGTGCGACGGCTTCCTCGGCGGAAATCAGCCAGGGATAGAACAGTTGCAAGTCGCGGGGCGCCATTTCCAGCATGTCCGCGTCGGCCAGGCCCGCGCAATCGTCCTCGGCCGTAAAGCGGGCGATGTTGTAGGCCGCGTCCACCGTGGCGCGCAGGGCGGCAGGGGAAAAGTCGGACGTGCTGGCGTTGCCGCGTTTCTTGCCGACAAACACGGTCACGCCCATGCCCTTGTCCTTGTTTTGCTCGATCGTCTCGATCTTGCCTTTTCGTACAGAAACGGAAAGCCCGCCGCCTTCGCTGACTTCGACGGCGGCGTCCGTGCCGCCGGCGTCCCGCGCAAAAGACAACACATCACGGGCTAGTTGCTGCAATTGCTCTTGGCTATGGGTAAATACGGAGTCGTTCATGCGCTGTTTTCTTCGGAAAGCCGCTAAAAAGGTTATCATAGCAGTCGTTTACAGTTTACAGGAGCGGTCCACAAGTCCTCTCCCGCCTTATATATCATGCCAAATCCAAACCGGGGAGCTTGCGGCTTCCAATCCTCCGAATTCGAACAGGAATATGAACGTCCGTCGAAATCGGAACTCAAGCGCCAGATGACCGTCCTGCAAAAGCTGGGCGAAGAACTCGTCAATGAAGCACGCGACCGCGTCAAGCGCGTCCCGATGCCGGAAGACGTGCGCGACGCCATCCTCGAATGCCAGCTGATCAAGGATCACGAAGGCCGCCGCCGCCAGCTGCAATACGTGGGCAAGAAAATGCGCACCCTGGACGAGGAAGAGGTGGCCGCCATTCAACGCACCATCGATAGCTGGAAAGGCTTGTCGAAAGCCGACACGGCCGCCATGCACGCGATGGAACGCCGCCGCGACAAACTGTTGACGGATGACAAAGCCCTGACCGTCTTGCTGTCGGAAAACCCGGAACTGGACGTGCAGCACCTGCGCACCCTGATCCGCAATGCCCGCAAGGAACAAGCCGAGAACAAGCCGCCGAAAGCCTACCGCGAAATTTTCCAGATCCTGAAACAGATCGCCAAGAAGCAAAACGGCGGCAAGGATGATGCGGATGAAGATGGCGTCGAGCCAGAAGCAGACGAATAAGCAACTGGGGGGCAGACCCGGCGGGTCTGACCCCGAAATGAGCTAAAAACCGGGATAATCCCGGTTTTATTGTTTTTACGACACTCCAGACTTTTATAGGCGACCGATGTCCACCACTCTCGAAGACGAATTGATTATCGGCCTCGTGTCGATCTCCGACCGCGCCAGCGGCGGCGTGTATGAAGACCTGGGCGTCCCCGCCCTGGAGAGCTGGCTGTCCGCCGCCATCCGCACGCCGTTCCGCCTGGAAAAACGTTTGATCCCCGACGAGCGCTCGCAGATTGAACACACCCTGATCGACATGGTCGACCTGAACCACTGCCATCTGATCCTGACGACGGGCGGCACGGGCCCGGCGCGGCGCGACGTGACGCCGGACGCCACGCTCAGCGTAGGGACCAAGGAAATGCCCGGTTTCGGCGAACAGATGCGCCAGATCAGCCTGCAATTCGTGCCGACGGCGATCCTGTCGCGCCAGGTGGCCGTGATCCGCGAAACGCCCGAGCGCGCTTGCCTGATCATGAACCTGCCGGGCCAGCCCAAAGCCATCAAGGAAACCCTGGAAGGCTTGAAGGATGTTGATGGGAATCAATTGGTAAACGGCATCTTCGCTGCCGTTCCCTATTGTATCGACCTCATCGGTGGTCCCTACATGGAAACCGAGCCGGCCATCTGCAAGGCCTTCCGTCCCAAATCGGCGCTGCGTCCGGCGCAACCACTACCAGAGGAAAATACATGAGCACCTTGCTGGAAACCATAGAACTCGACAGCGCACCGAATCCCGCCGTCTCCATCATCTGGATGCACGGCCTGGGCGCCGACGGCAACGACTTCGTGCCCTTGGTCAAAGAGCTCGATTTGCGCGGCTGTCCCGCCATCCGCTTCATTTTCCCCAGCGCCGGCACCATGCCCGTCACCATCAACAACGGCTATGTGATGCGTGCCTGGTACGACATCCTCGTGAGCGACCTCGTGCGCCGCGAAGACGAGAGCGGCCTGCGCGCCTCGCAAGTACAGATCGAGGCGCTGATCGCGCGCGAAAAGGCGCGCGGCATTCCCGCCAGCCGCATCATCCTGGCCGGCTTTTCGCAAGGCTGCGCCATGACCCTGCAGACGGGCTTGCGCCACGCGGAACCGCTGGCCGGCCTGATGTGCCTGTCCGGCTACCTGCCGCTGGCCGACAAGACGGCGCTTGAACGCACGCCGGCGAGCCTGCAGACGCCGATCTTCATGGCGCACGGCACGGCCGACCCCGTGGTGCACATCGCCCGCGCGCAGCAGTCGCGCGACTTGCTCACCGGCATGGGCTACAAGGTGGAATGGCACGAATACATGATGCAGCACTCGCTGTGCCAGGAAGAGATCGACGCCATCGGCGCGTGGCTAAAAAAAGTACTGGCCTAACATAAAACAGGCGCGGCTTGCGCCACGCCTGTCCTCCTACGAAACGCCGGGAACGATCAGTTCGCCGGCGTTTTTTCGTTCCAGATTTTCAGCATGTCGGCCGACGCTTCCGAGCGGATACCGTTGTCCGTCAGCACCGATTCCGTGGCCGCCAGCATGTCCTTGCGGGGCACGACGACCATTTCGGCGTCGCGCTGCTGGAAGCGGAAGGTCAGCAACTCATCCGTCTGGTCACGCAGCAGGGCCACCAGGTGCGCCAGGCTGCGCACGCGCACGCCATTGACGGAATCGACGACCGAGAAGAAACGGGTGCTGTAGCCATTCATCAGCTTGTGCGGGAAGAACGGCGCGGCGATCACCACCAGTTCCTCGCGCTCGGCATCGGGCGCGTCGCCGCGGCGCGTCATCAGCGGATTGCCTGCAAAACTCATGCCCGTCAACACGCCCGCATTGCCATTCGGACCGGCCATGAATTCCGTGGTGGCGCGCGAAAACACCATGGGGCCGAAGATGAAATACGAAGGATAGTTGCCCTGCAGGCTAGGAATGAGCATCGGGTGCGCCGCCGAGACGGGCACCTTGATTTTCAGGGGCGCGCCCTGGCGCACCACGCTCAAAGGCAACTGGCCGTCTTTCGCCAGCTGCTGCACGCGGTACTGGAAGCGCACGCGGCTGTTGGCATTCAGCTTGACCATGCCCTGGTTATCGATAGGAAATTCACCGATCTGCGTGATGACATCCCACTCCTTGAGCGGATAGGCGGCGTCCTTGCTGGCAGGCGTCATCACGACGGCGCCCTCGACGCCCTTGGCCAGCTTCAGGTAGCTGCGCAGCGCCGGATTTTCCAGCGTTTGCGTTACATCAAGCAAGGCCGGCTTGCCCTTGGGCACGCCGCTTTCCTGGTCGCGCAGGAACAGCTCGATTTCCTCGTTGGGAATGATGTAGCCGATGTTTTGCGCATTGAGCATGCCGGCAAAGGCCAGGCCGATCATCTTGTCGCCGGCGATCACGGGACCGCCGCTGTTGCCCGGGTTGATGGCCGCGTCGATCTGGATGCGCAGGCCGGAGACGGGGAAGTTGTAGCGCACGAATTCGATGCGCGATACGATGCCCTTGGTGATCGACAGCGAGGTGCCGCCCGTCGGATAGCCATAGGCCAGCACGGCATCGCGCACGTCCGGCAAGACATTGGCGCGCGGCACCGGCTTGTGGCTGGCGAAAAAGCCGTCATCGTCGATCTTCAGCAAGGCCAGGTCCATGCCCCGCGAAATGGCCAGCACCGTGGCCGGTATCTTGTCGCCCGCACCATTCGCCTGGATCTGCACCTGGCTCGCATAGCCGACCACATGCGCGTTGGTAAGGATGCGCCGGCCCTCGATGACGACGCCGGAGCCCGTCACCTCCTGCGGCTGGGCCTTGCTCCAGGGTTTATAGGGGTCCGGCCCGCGCAGGGTGGAAAACACTTTGACGACGGAATTTTCCAGCGCGGAAGCGCTGGCGGTCGTCTCGGCGGCCAGCGCCCGCAGCGTCGTCAAGGGGGAAAAAGAAAGGGCCAGCGCCAGCAAGGCGCGGCCCATCAGGGTGAAGCACGGACGAGTTTTCATTGAGCAATTTAGCAATGGAAGGGAAGCAAAATTATATATTGAATAATTGCAACTTCATTACACTTTGTCCATCTTTACCCGAAGAACGCCTCTAAGTAATCCTCAGGAAATTATTGTGAATTTATGAAGAACAGAACCGGATGCTATGCAAGGCGCCCGCTGCTAGCAGCGGGCAAGCCTCGTCGGCCACCTTGCAGAGCGCCGGTTATGGAAGTCAGAAATCACAATAATTTATTGGGGGTTACTGCATCAGGCCGGCAGTGGCGGCACGCCCAAGGCCGGCACGGCCGTCTGCGCGCCATTCATTACCATGGCTAAAAATGTGTAATAGCCATTGATACCCATCAAGTCGACCACGCCCTGCTCGCCGAACAGCGCCAGCGCGCGCGCGTACGTGGCGTCGCTGACCCGCTTGTTCTGCTGCAACTCGATACAGAAGTCATGCACGGCTCGCTCGTCGTCTTGCAGGGCCGCGGGCGGGCGCCGCTGCGCGATGGCGTCCACGGCCGCCTGCGCGATGCCGTTCTGCACGGCCAGCGGCGCGTGGATGGCCCACTCGACCTGCTGGTCCCACTGGCGCGCCGTCACCAGGATGGCCAGCTCCGACAGCCGCGTGCCGATGGCGCTGCGGTAACGCAAATACTCGCCCATGCGCTGCGCCGCTTCCATCAGCTCGGGACTGCGGATCAGCGGCACGAAAGGGCCGTACAAGGCCCCGCGCGGGCCGTCGATGATGGCTTGCGCGGCCGCGCGCTGCTGCGCATCGAGCTGCGCCAAAGGCAGCGGCGGCAGCCGGTCGATAGCAAAACCGGCCATCAGGCGGTCCAGGCGACGACGTCCTGCTGCTGCTCGCCCAGGCCGGCGATGCCCAGGCGCAGGCTGTCGCCTTTCTTCAGGAAGCGCTGCGGCTTGCGGCCCTGGCCCACGCCCGGCGGCGTGCCAGTGGCGATGATGTCGCCCGGTTCCAGGGTCATGAATTGCGACAGATAGCTGACGATCTGCGCCACGGTGAAAATCATGGTTTGCGTATTGCCTGTCTGCATGCGCTTGCCGTTGACTTCCAGGTACAGGTCCAGGTCCTGCTCGTCGATGACTTCATCGCGCGTCACCAGCCACGGGCCGACGGGTCCGAAAGTGTCGCAGCCCTTGCCCTTGTCCCACTGGCCGCCCCGCTCCAGCTGGAACGAGCGCTCGGAAATATCGTTGACGACGCAGTAGCCTGCCACGTATTTCAGCGCATCGTCTTCGCTCACGTATTGCGCGCGCGTGCCGATGACCACGCCCAGCTCCACTTCCCAGTCCGTCTTTTTCGAGCCTTTCGGCAGCACGACATTGTCGTCCGGGCCATTCAGGCAGCTGATTGCCTTCATGAAAACGATGGGTTCGGCCGGAACCGGCATGCCTGCCTCGGCGGCGTGATCCGCATAATTGAGGCCGATGCCGATGAATTTGCCGACCTTGGCCAGCGGCACGCCGAAGCGCGGATTGCCGCGCACCAGGGGCAGGGTCTGCTCATCAATCCTGGCCAGCTTGCGCAGGGCCTTGTCGGACAGTTGCGCGCCGTCAATATCGGCAATCACGCCGGACAGGTCGCGCAGTTTGCCTTCTTCATCGATCAGGCCCGGTTTTTCCTTGCCTGGACGTCCATAACGAACGAGTTTCATAGTCTTCCTTGGAGTTGATCATTGCCGCTGTGCAGGCTGCCATTTTACCGGATGGCCCGGCGCGCCTGTAGCGGTCCATGAAAAACACGGGAATCGGGCCATGCATGCGCAGGAGCAATCAGGGCACGGCGGTGTTGCCGGCCGCGCCGGTGAGGGCCACTCGCGTAAAGGCTACCTCGTTCGCGCGGCTTTCCGTGACCGTGAATCCTGCGCAGGGCTTCGATGCCATGCACTGGAACGTCACCAGGCCAAATGGCCAGGGGCCAACGAAACGCTGCTTGCCGAACGGCGCCAGCGCGACGTCGCCACGCGCATAGCCCAGCACCACGCTGCCCTCCTTCGCCGTGACAGTGTAGAGCGCATGCAGTTCATCGCTGTAGTATTCGCCCAGCAAAGGCTGCAGTTCCTGGCCGGACAGCCGCGCGGGCGCAAGGCGCCTGGCGCGCACGGCGCGCGCATTACGCAGCCAGGTGCCGCTGCCGATGACGCCAGCCGCATCGGGCGCATCGAAACGGAAGCTGGCGTTGCTCAGCTTGACGAAGAACTCGCGCTCGCTCGCCGGGTAGAACTGCATCTTCTCGTCGCCTGCCGTCCAGCCGAACAACTGGCCTTGTTCCCTGGCAAATGTGATCGCCGAACCGTTTTCCAGCGCATAGGTGCCGAGCAAGGCGTCCAGGCGGGCGGGAGCAAGCGACACCTGCACGCCGTCCGAATAGTCGGGAACAGGTTTCGGCAGGGGTTCGAGCTGGCCAGCGAGATAAATGTCGGCTATGCGCTGGCCGAGCCGGCCAGCCTGCACGTCGGCGCCGTTGGCGGCGACGATGATCGTCAGCCGCTGCTGGGGAAAGTAGGCCAGATAGCTGCGGAAGCCGGCATCCGCGCCGCTATGATCGATGCTTTTCAGGCCGCGGTAAGTGCCGACCTCGACACCGCCGCCATAGGCGGTGGGCGTGCCATCGTTAAAGGTGGCCGATGTTTGCATCTGAGCAAGCAAGGCAGGGCCGCCGACGCGGGCATCGTCGAAATTGTTTGCCCACAGTAGCAGGTCCTCCGCAGTCGTCAACAGGTTGCTGGGACCGACCGTGGAGTACGACAGGGCGACGCTGGCGTAGCCGCCCGCCGGTGCCGGCTGGTAGGACCGCGCGCGGCGCGCGACCAGGGTCCCATATTGCTCATGGAAAACGGTATGCCGCATGCCGAGCGGCTCGAAGATGCGTTCCCGCGCAAACGCGGCCAGCGGCTTGCCCGCCACGTTCCTGACGATGGCCGCCAGCAGCGTGTAGCCGGTGTTGTTGTAGGCGAAATCGCTGCCGGGCGCAAAATTGAGGGCGCGCTGGCGGCGCACCAGGCGCATCACGTCCTCGTCCGTGATGACATCGTCCATGCGCCATCCAGCCATCGCCAGCAGATTCCACTGGTCGCGCAGGCCGCTCGTGTGACTCAGCAGGTGACGGATGCGTATCGTCTGGCCGAATTCCGGCAGCTCAGGCACGTACTTGCGCACGTCGTCGTCCAGCGACAGCTTGCCCTCCTGCGCCAGCAGCAGGATGGCGAACGCGGTGAACTGCTTCGACAGCGAAGCGACGTGGATGGGCGTAAACGAGGTGATCGCGCGGCCCTGCTCGATGTCGGCCATGCCGAAATTGCCCCGGTAGCTAATCTGGCCATCCTGCACGACTAGCACCGCCGCGCCCGGGGAATCGGGCCGGTTCCATGCTGCAAACAGGGCGTCCACCAGCTGTCCCCGGGCGGCATCCTGCGCAGCCGAAGGCGCCACAGGGTTGGCCTGGGCAGGCGGCTGCAGCGCCAGCAAAACGAGCGCGAGGTAATAAAGTGCCTTCATGTCTTTAATTTCCCTACGGAAATGGCTGATGACTGGAATTGTATAATATTTAATTGTCATAAAAATACAAAATCAGCTAGCTGACCGGCAGCCAGCGGCATCGCACCTCGCGCATGGCGCATTCTTATCGCCAGCACAGGCCTTGCCTTGCCGGTTGACGGACACGATCGAGCCCCACTAATCATCCTTGGCGTTGATCATTGCCGCCGTGCCGGCCCCGATCTTGCAGGTACCCCCGGCACGCTTGCGCTGGCGCATGAAATACATCGCCAGACCCGGCAGTTGCAGCGCCACGAGCACGCCAAACGCCGCCTGGTAGGCCTGCGGCGGATACTGCTGCGAGCTGTTCAGGGGCCAGCAGCCGAGGATCAGGCCAAAGCCCGCCTGCACCAGGAAGGCGCCCGTAAAAATGAGCAAGTTCAGGCAGGTGGCCGCCCTGCCCGTCAGGCTGGCCGGCATGCTTTGCGCGACGATCGCATACTCGAGGCCCGTCACCGTACCCAGCAGGGTAAACAGCACGGACAGCATGGGCAGGCCGGGCACGACGTTGCACGCCATCGCCACTTGCACGGCAATAAACAGGGCGATGCCCACGGCCGCCAGTTGCACGGGGGCCATGCCGCGCCGGCCCGCCCATTCTGTCAGCATGCCCATGCCGATGGCGCCAAAGATGACGGCCGCCATCCCCAGGTACAGCAGAAACGCCACGTTATGCTCGGACAGGCCGCCCACGTCGGCCAGCCAGCGCCCTATCCACAAGCCCTGCACGCCAAAAAACACCGTATGCGGCAGCAGGATCAGCGCGATGGTGCGGCGAAAGGCCGCGTCGCGATAGACACCCCATACGCTGGCCTTGTTCACGGCAGCGGCCGGCACTGGCATGGCCGGCGACAGCAGGCGGATCAGCACGCCGATGGCCAGCGCGGCCAGCGCCAGGCCCAGGAACACCCCGCGCCAGTCCGTGTAGTGCAGGGCCAGCCTGACGGGCATGGTGGCGGTGGCCGCGCCCAGGCCGCCGACGGCGATCAGGTAGCCGTGCACGGAAGGCAGGCGCGACGGCGCGACGGCGCACGAGACCGCCTTCACGGCGGCCATGAAACAGCCGCCGAGCCCGGCGCCCATCACGGCGCGCGCCCACATCAGCTCGGCAAAACTGTGGCCCCGGCTGAACAGCCACACGCCCAGCGCCGCCAGCGCCATCAGCCACACTTGCACGGCGCGGGGACCGTAACGGTCGAGCGCCATGCCGACTGGCAATTGCACGCACGCAAAAGCGAGGAAGAAGGCGCTGGTCAGCAAGCCCAGCTGCGCTGGCGTCAGGGCGATGGAGGCCAGCAATTCCGCCGTCAGCACGGCATTGACGCCACGCAACAAACACGACAGGTAATGCCCGAGCGCAAACGGCAGGAAGACCAGGCAGAACACGGCCACACCGGAGCGGGCTGGTGCGCCGGCGCCACGCATGTTCAGGCAGCCTGCGCCAGGCGGATGACTTTATGCGGCAGTTGCGGCACGGGCTCATCCGTTTCGAAGAAGAATTTTTCCTGGCCGAACGCGGGTTTCAGATGATCCATCCACGTCGCTTCCGCATCGAACTGTGCATAAAACGGCCGGCGCACCCAGTCCGGGTTGCGCGCCTGCAAGAACTGCAGGGCGAACAGCTTTTCGCCATGGATGGTGACGACGCCATCGATGACGACCTTGCCGGGAAACGCGCTCATCGATGGGCCCCGCACCGTGCGCGACAGGCCCGACACCTTCTGGTAGGCGGCCTGGAAAATTTCATGCGCGCGGGCCAGCGGCAACTCGAAATAGCCGCGCGGGCCCGTGTCCCGTTCGACAAACATATAGTAAGGAATCGCCCCCAGGCGCGTGCCCGTCTGCCACAGCTCGGCCCAGCTGTTCGGGTCTTCATTGATGTGACGGATCAGCGGCCCCTGCATGCGCAGGGTGGCGCCCGTGGACACGATGCGCTTGACGGCTTGCTGCGCGATGTCCTGGCGCAACTCGACGGCATGGCTGTAATGGCCCATCACGGCCAGGTTCTTGCCCGCCTTGACGATGCGCTCGAACAGCCGCATCAAGTCGTCCGCATCGCGGTCGGAGACGAAACGCTGCGGCCAATACGCCACCGCCTTGGTGCCGATGCGAATGTTCTGGATGTGCTCGAGGCCCGGCGCCAGCAGCGGTTCCAGGTAGGCGGCCAGTTGCCGCGTATTCATGATCATCGGGTCGCCGCCCGTGATCAGCACGTCCGTCACCTCCGGATGCAGTCTCAGGTAAGCGGCCAGCTCGTGCGATTCGCGCGCATCGAACTTCATGTCGTCCATGCCGACGAACTGGGGCCAGCGGAAGCAGAAGGTGCAGTACGCGTGGCAGGTCTGGCCGGCGCTGGGAAAAAACAGCACCGTTTGCGCATATTTGTGCTGCAGGCCGCGCACGGGCGCGTCGTTGACCCGGGGCACGTTATGCGTCATCTGCCCGGCCGGATGGGGATTCATGCCCAGGCGCAAGCCATGCACATAGGCGTTGATGGCGGCCTTGTCCTGTTTGCGCAGTACCAGGTCGCGCAAATGCACGTACTGCTCGGGCGGCAGCATGTCGCGGTGGGGAAAGACGAGGCGGTAGATGGGATCGTCAGGAATATTGTTCCAGTCGATCAATTGATCGAGCACATATTCATTGGTGCGAAATGGCAACACGTGCGAGACCACTTGCACGGCTTCGCGCAACTCTTGCGGCAGCCATTCCCACTGCCGCGCCTGTTGTATGGTTTGCCGGGTGTACGGCTTGAACTTGGGTGAAGACGGTTCGGTGATCAATGCGGACACGGTCGGCTCCTTGCCAGTAAATAGCGATAACGTCCATGAAATCAGCCAAAAACCGGCCAATTCCACCCTGTTTCTTGCCATGCAGTCAGACCCTGGCATGCTGTGAAAGTCATCATAATTCTTGCCAGAAGGAACCAAATTGCCACATATCAACAAGCTTGCCGATAGGCAGAGAGATGCAATTCGGCAAGACCTTAGTTTGTTCCATCGCAATTTGATGGAAGCGGCGCCGACGTAAATTACGACTTGGCAACACTTCCCTCGATTTCACAAGGAGCTGTCATGAAACGCTTATTCACGGGTAGCCTGCTGTGCCTGGCATTTGCCGGCGGCAGCGTCAGTGCCGCGGTAGAACCGACGGAGAAAGACGCCATCGCCATGGCGGAACGGGGCGCCGCCTTCATGAAGGCGCATGGCAAGGAAGAAATGATGAAGAAAATCACGGCGAAAGACCCGGACTTCGTGCAGGGTTCGCTGTACGTGGACATGCGCGACATCAAGACAGGCATCGTGCTGGCCCACCCCATCAACCCTTCCATCGTGGGCAAGGATTTGACGGACGTGCCTGACGCGAATGGCAAGAAATATCGCCGGGAAATCATTGAGCTGGCGCAAAAGCAAGGCAAGGGCTGGGTCGACTACCAGTACAAGAATCCCACCAGCGGCAAGATCGAGCCGAAGACCACGTATATCTTGCGCGTCAACGATGTGGTGCTGGAAGCGGGCATCTACAAGAAATAAGGCAGTCCCGGCGCAGGCGCGGCGGGCGGCGCGAGCCGGCCTGCCGCTGGGCGCCGTTTGCTCAGCCATAGCCAGGAGTCAAGCATGCTCAATCAACTACGCCTCGGTCCAAAATTACTGCTGGCGCCCGCGCTGGTCTTGCTGCTGCTGATACTCAGTTCAAGCGGCGCCTGGTATGGCATGGTGCGGCAAAATGCCTCGCTGGAAAACATGGTGCGGGTGCGCATCGCCCATCTGAAGGCCGCCGCCGACGTACTTGGCGAGGCCAGGCATGTGCACGGCAATATGTACCAGTTGCTGTCGTGGACCAATGGCAGCTTTGCAAAAGCCCGCATCGATGCGTTGGAACAACAGATCAAGGCGCGCCACACCGCCATCGGCACCCAGCTGGCCGCGCTGCGGGGCACGGCCACGGGCGCCGAGCGCAGCTTGCTCGACACGGCCATCAAGGCCCTGGCCGGGTACCGCAAGGCGGTGCTGGAAACCATGGAAATGGCGCAGATGGACCAGTCGATCGCCACCAACTCCATGCTCAAGGCGGAAACCCAGTTCGTCCAGTTCAATGCGCAGCTGGCGCAACTGTCCGCCCTGGAAACGACGCTCAGCAGCCAGGCCCATGCGACGGCCAGCGCGGAGTTCCGCAGCCTGGGCTGGAGCCTGCTGCTGACGGTGCTGCTGTCGATTCTCGTCTCCATCGTGGTGACCATGCTGGTGCGCCGCGCCATGCTGGCGGAAATCCGCGGCATCGCCGACGCCGTGCAAGACCTGGCCGCCGGCAAGCTGACCGCCGGCGCGCCCCGGCAGGGCAACGATGAAATCGCCGACACGTCGCGCGTGCTGGACCAGGCCATCGCGCAGTTGAACCAGACCTTGCGCACCATCATGGACGCCGTGCAATCGATCGACACGGCATCGCGCGAAATTGCCACGGGTAACCTCGATTTGTCGGCACGCACGGAAATGCAGGCGAGCTCGCTGGAAGAAACGTCGAGCGCCATGGAAACCTTGACCATAGCCGTCAACGACAATGCCGGCAATGCCCAGCTGGCCTGCGACCTGGCGGCACAGGCATCGAGCCTGGCCGTGCAAGGGGGCACGGCGATGCAGCAGGCAGTGGCGACGATGGCGACGATACGGGCCAATTCGCGCCAGATCGTGGATATTATCGGCGTGATCGACGGCATTTCCTTTCAGACCAATATCCTCGCGCTGAACGCCGCGGTGGAAGCGGCGCGCGCGGGCGAGCAGGGCCGCGGCTTTGCCGTGGTGGCGTCCGAAGTACGCACGCTGGCGCAGCGCTCGGCGCAAGCCGCCAGGGAAATCAAGACCCTGATCGCCACGTCCGTCAGCACCATCGACGGCGGCAGCGTGGCCGTGCAGCAGGCAGGCGAGCGCATGGGCGCCATCGTGGCCTCGGTACAGCAAGTCAACGACATCATCCAGAGCGTCAAACAGGCCAGCGCCGAGCAGGCGTCCGGCATCACGGAAGTGAACCAGGCCGTCACGCAGATGGATGACGTCACCCAGCAAAACGCGGCCCTGGTGGAGCAGGCGGCGGCCGCCGCCGCCAGTTTGCAGGACCAGGCCGTCAAATTGTCGGCGGCAGTCAGCGTCTTTACCCTGGATTCAGCCACGCCGGCGGCGCGCGCCGGCGCGGACGAGGACGCCTTTCAAGACCCCGCCAGGACGCCCGTCCAGGAACGGCGCGCGCTGCACAGCCCGCTACGCGGCAGGCCACACAACAATGCGCCAGGTAACGCCTCCCGCCGCCAACGCGGTGTTTAATGCCAGCATCCAGCCGCAGGCACGTACCGGCACACTCAAGAACGCCTAACAAAACCGTAGCGAGCGGCAGTGCTTTGTGGCGGAGAAGCGCAGCTGTGCTGAAGCACGGGGCCGCCGAGGCAGCGAGCATCACAGGCCGCAAAGCGCGACGCGCAGCAGGTTTGCTTAGGTGTTTCTAGATCGGCTTGCTCAGATAGGGCGAGCCGGCCAGCGCGAAGCGCCACGGCGTGTCCATCGCCCTGGAAATGCCGATGCGCGGGCCCGCCTGTACCGTAACATCTTCCTCGCGGGCCAGCAGCATGAAGGGCGGCGCATCGAGCGCCAGGCGGTTCTGCAAATGGCTCACACCGAGCGCCTGGCACACCTTGCCCGGCCCTGAACACAGCTGCCGCGCCGGCTCCACGCCGCGCCGTTCGCGCATGGTGTCGAGGCCCGCCAGCGGCTCGATGGCGCGGATCAGCACGCCCGCGCCATGGCCCGCTTCGCGGCAGACAAAATTCAGGCACCAGTGGATGCCGTACGAACGGTAGACATAGGCGTGCGCGGGCGGACCGAACATGGCCGCATTGCGCGGCGTCAAGCCGCCATATGTATGCGAAGCGGGGTCCAGCCGGTCATACGCTTCCGTTTCCACGATGCGCCCGCCCACGCCGTCGACCAGCACGGTCACGCCGATCAGCTAGCGCGCCACGCTGCAGGAATCGTCGATAAAATCGATACCGGCCAGGATTTTTTTCATCCGGCAATTGTACCGCCGCACCTCCCGCCGCACGCCTTGCCTGCCTTGAAAACAAATACAACTTAATATTTTGATCATCACTTCCCAAATAAGCATCGTCGTAAAATGATGAAAATCGCGGTTGAAGCAGGTCAAAACGGGGATTTTTTCCAGAATAGTTTGCAGAGACGAACTATTGCCGTGCATAAACAGCGATAATCGTCGGGCACTGCGCCGAACGCCCACGAGGCCGGCAGCGGCAGCGCGACAGAATAACCACCATGTAGGGCAATGATGATGAGAGCGGCAGCGCAAAAGCAGGTAGTGCAGGAAGATCCGGTTGACGCCCTGATGCGTTCCATCCGTATTCCGCCGCGTCCCAGCCTGCTGGTCGACTTGCAGCGCGAATTGGCCGAGGAAGACCCTTCTCCGCGGCGGATTGCGCGCATTATCGCCGACGATGTGGGCATGTCGGGCGCCCTGCTGAAACTGGCGAATTCGCCGTTCTATGGCGCCGCGCGCAAGGCCAAGTCGGTTGAGCAAGGCATCAACTTCCTCGGCATCAACCAGTGCAGCGCCATGATGACAGGCTTGCTGGCGCGCCAGGCGCTGGAAGCGGAAGGCGTGGAACTGACCAATTTCTGGGATGTGTCGGCCAAGCGCGCGCGCGCCCTGGTATTTACCTCGCGCAAGCTGCGCATCGCCCCGCCCGACATCGCCCACACCTTCGGCCTGTTCTGCGATATCGGCGTGCCCCTCTTGATGAACCGCTTCCCCGACTACGTCAACACGTACGCGGCGGCGGCCAACGATGCGCACAACTGTTTTACCCGCCTGGAAGACGCGCGCCACCAGACCAACCACGCGGCCATCGGCTGCTTGCTGGCACGCAACTGGGGCCTGTCCTCCGATGTCTCGTGGGCGATCTTGCATCACCACGACTACACGGTGCTGGCCGACCCGTCCACGGACGACGCCATCCGCTCGCTCGTCGCCCTGTCGCTGCTGGCCGAAAAGGGCATTCAGCGCTACCATGGCAACAGTACTTCGCTGGAATGGGACAAGGGCGGCGAACTTGCCTGCCAGCATCTTGGCCTGTCGCAGGAAGAAGCGGCCGACCTGCTCGACGAATTGCACGAGATGTTCGATACCGACCATTGATGTGCGGGGCCAGGCCCCCTGTATCATTCCCCCGGCGCGAGGCAAGCCGCCTCGCCGCCCGTTCGCCTGACTTTTACCCTGATAACTAATTGACCGCCATGCCCAAAAATAAGCGCCCTGTCCCCCGCAAATCCGCCAACACCCCTGAAGACAAGGATGAAGCCGTCACGCGCATGCTGTGCACGATGGCCCTGAACCTGGCGGAACAGGAAGACAGCGAATCGCAGGGCACGGTACTGGCCGAGCAGGCCGTCGAGTTCGGCCGCATCATCCGCAAGGCCTTGAATCAAAAGAAGGATGAAGTGCTGTACGACGCCATCGAGCGTTCCAAGTACGAGGATGTGGGCGCCTACCAGTACCTGCGCAGCCATATCGAGGAAGCGGCGTCCATTTCCGTGATCCGCCGCGAAAATGCCCCGGCCATGGAAATCAACGCCTTCGTCGTGCCCCTGCTGGTGCAAAGCACGGGCGGCCTGCGGGAAACGGACAGTTTCCAGGACCAGGACGCGTTCGAAGCGCTGGTAAAAAGTTTCCAACAGGCACAATTGGAAAGCGCCAAGGCCAAGGTGGTCCTGATGAGCCATGCCTACGACCTCGATGAAATCGACCGCATCACCTACAGCCACCTGCACGACATGGTGCGCGACGCCTATGCCTCGATGACGGACAAGAAGATCGCCGCCACGCCGGGCCTGGAACGCAGCATCGTCGGCTGGAGCGAGACGGCCTTCGGCCCGCAGGACACGGCCGTCGAACTGCGCTTCCTGCTGGGCTTTGCGCTGAAGCGCGTGGACGACCCGTTCTATGTGGAACCGCAGGATGAAGCGGCGCTCGACGCCTGGTTCGACGCCCGCATGGCGCGCTACCAGCAGTGGACGACGGAAGTGGGCGACCTGGTGAAACGCTGCCTGGCGCCGGCCGGCAGCGCCCTGGAAGTGAGCTTCCTTTACCAGGATCTGTTCCATGGCGGCAAGGAACAGGGCATGAGCGAGTATGCGATGCTGCAAATGATGTCCGGCATCAACCATGCGCTGGCGGAAAACAAGGTCGATGCGGGCGACGTTTCCGTCGTCGTCGGCCCGGCCGACGAGCACGGTGAAATGTTGTTGCGCGTCAATGTCAGCACGGCGGGCGGCGCACTGCTGCACAGCGCCGACAAGCCGCTGGACCTGGCCGCCGACCTGCAGGAAGAAGTCGACGATATCTGCGACGCGCTGGCCACCATCGGCGTGACGCAACTGTCCGTGGCCCTGAAATTCGATGCCAAGGGGCAACCGCTGGAAGTGCAGGCCTACGCGCCGGCGTAAGGACCGGCAACACGATCAGCGCGCGGCCGGCTCCGCTAGGCCGCGCAGCGACAGCCACGCCTGCAATTTCTGCGCATACGCCAGGGTGTAGGCCGGGCTGCTCGAAGGCAAGCTGACGATGCGGTAGCGCTGCGCATGGTCGCCCAGCACCTTGACGCCCAGCTTCGCCGCCGTGCCGCCATTGAAGGCGATCGTCTGCAGCCGCGGCAGGCTGGCGGCCAGGGCCACCAGGTCGTTGTCGTCTCGGAAGCGGATATTGCTGTCGAGGCTGCCCGTGCGCTGTGCCTGCGCCACCACGTCCCACAGGCCCACGCCATGCGCCAGCAAGCTGGCCAGACGCTCTTCATAGGGCAGGCTCTTCAAATCCACGCCCAGCACCTCGCCCAGCAGCGTCCAGAA
Source organism: Janthinobacterium sp. GW821-FHT03A03 (assembly GCF_059421435.1). Taxonomy (NCBI): domain Bacteria; kingdom Pseudomonadati; phylum Pseudomonadota; class Betaproteobacteria; order Burkholderiales; family Oxalobacteraceae; genus Janthinobacterium; species Janthinobacterium sp. GW821-FHT03A03. The sequence goes on from NZ_JBWKUZ010000001.1 coordinate 1,008,472, forward strand.
CTTGTTTTGCGGATGCGCATAGTACTGGCTGTGCGCCAGCGATTTTTCACCGGGCAAGCTGCCCAATATCAACAAGCGCGTGCCGGCGTCGACGACGGGGTCGAAACAGCGCTTGCGGGTGTCCGGCATGGCCGGTTCAGCAGACAATAAGCGGGGCAAAAGAGCATCCTGCGGGAGTGGGGCCAGCGTCTATTTTACTGGGGCCACCGCACGGGCACGGACAGGATGCCCTTGTCATCCCACACCAGCACCTGCGCCGTATAAAACCGGCCTTCCGGCACGACGGACTCGCCGACGCCATTGACATGGTATTGGTAGCCCGCACCATAGCGCTGCGCCACTATCGCGCGCGCCTGCCGGGCCGTCTCGCCCTGCAAGGCCGCCAGCCCGACGACGACGCCGCAGGCACCAAGGATCAGCCCGGCAATGGCGGGTATGCGCAGATCGGGCCGCCGGTATCCCCTGGCATCGCAGGCGGCCATGACGGCAGGCATGCCCAACTGCCGGCAGACGTAGTGTATGAGCCACAGCAAGAGCACGGTTTCCAGCACCAGCCAGCCATGACGCACGGGCGCCAGCTTGAACTGCGTCAAGGTCAGGGACAGCGGCTGCATGAACAGGGAATCGAGCACCAGCACGGTGGGCACCACCGAGAAAACCGCCAGCCAGCGCAGCCATCTCGCCGCGCGCAGGTTGCCGCGCAACAAGAATATGCCAAAAATCAATAATTCGATACCGCCAACGAAATAATTCCAGCTATCGGCCAGCACGATGTCAAACCAGGCACTCACTCTCAACACGACCCATGTGAACAGCAGCGCATAGCCCGCGGACCGCAAGTGGGGCTTGGCCGCATCCTGGAGTGCGGCGGCGGCGGGATCGAGCGGCTGGTCCTGCGGCCGCGCCGCCCACTGGCGCTGCTGTGCTTCCAGGTCATCCTGCTGGCGCTGGGCAATTTCCGCTTCGATGCGCTGGCGCCGCGCCGCATCGGCTCCGTCGGCGCCGGACAGGGCTTGCTGCAGGGACGCCATGGAATAGCGCTGGTAATCTGGATGGCGGTCTGGCGATGTCACGGATGCCTTTGCAATGCACGGAAATATTTCCAACAGGAAATAATAGCGCAAAAGTACCATTTCGACAACTCGCCACGACGTGCCGCGTGGGGCAACGGGTGTTCCGGTGTAAAATTTCCAACAAGAACAACACGCGGGAGACGCCCATGCGCACCATCGACACCCTGCTGGCCCGGTATGGCGAAAGCCACCGCAACCACGTCAATGAGCGGGTCCACATCGTGTGCGTGCCGCTGATCGTTTTCAGCCTGCTGGGCTTGCTGTGGAGCGTGCATGCCAGCGTGGCGCTGCTCGGCAGTATTCTGGCCTTATACTACTATTACAAGCTGTCGCGGCCGTTTGCGGCGGGCATGCTGCTCATGCTGGCCGCCATGCTGGGCCTGCTGCTGGCCATGCCGGCGCTGACCATCCTGCCCTTGTCGCTGGGCGTGTTCGTGCTGGCGTGGATAGGCCAGTTCATCGGCCATCAGATCGAAGGCAAGAAACCGTCCTTCCTCGACGATATGCGCTTCCTGCTGATCGGCCCGCTGTTCGTGCTGGCGTTTCTGTACCGCCGCCTGCGTCTGGCATATTGAGCGGCAGGTGGTCCCGCGGGACCGGTAACAGTTTTTTACTATTCGCAACTAGTTATCTTAAGCAAGTGTCCTTATGATAAGTAAGTCCAACTTGCCGGTCGACGTAATCGGCAGACCAACTTTTGTCCAAGGGAGTTCCATATGAAAGCACCAATTATTGCAGTGGCATTGCTGGCCACCCTGGCCGGCTGCGCCGTACAACCGAACTCGGCGAATGTGTACAACGCGCGCCAGGCGCAAAATGAGCAGTCGGTTCGCATGGGCACGGTTGAATCCGTGCGCCAGGTCACCATCGACAAGGGCGAAACGGGCACGGGCGTGCTGGCTGGCGCGGCGCTGGGCGGCGTGGCCGGCTCGACAGTCGGCGGCGGCAAGGGCGCCATCGCGGCCAGCATCCTCGGCGCGGTCGCCGGCGGCATGGCCGGCAAGAGCATCGAAGCGAATGCCTCGAACAAGCCCGGCCTGGAAATCACCGTGCGCCTGGACAATGGCGACATGCGCGCCATCGTGCAGGACGCGGACGAGCTGTTCCGCCCGGGCGAGCGCGTGCGCCTGCTGTCGGATGGCCGCAAGACCCGCGTCACGCACTGACGGGATCGCCGGCGCATGCGCTCAGCCGAAGGCGCCGGCAGCCATCAGCAAGGCCGACGGTGCCATGCCGTCATGCAGCCAGATGGCAACCCAGGTTGCCACGACGACATACACAAGCACGCTCCATATTTTGATCTGCAGTGAGGCTGGCATGGCGGTCTCCGTTCAAAGATGCAATTCAGAAAATATTTACTTGATATTAATGTAAATATTTTCAGAAATTCAACATTCTCCAGAAGCACTGCGCTGGCTCAATGCGGCGTGTCTCCTGACGCTGCATCGAGCAAGCTCGACCAAGACTCGCCATCCCCGCGCGATGTCCGTATACTTGCGCGATGTCCTCTCCTCTCCTGTTCATCATTGCCTGCCTGATCTGGGGCTCCACCTTCTGGGCCATCACCTTGCAGCTGGGCGACGTCGCTCCCGCCGTCTCCGTCGTCTACCGCTTCGGCCTCGCTTCCGCCACCCTGTTCGCCTGGTGCGCGCTGCGCGGCGACCGCCTGCGCCTGCCCTGGCGCGCGCAACAATGGATGCTGCTGCAAGGCCTGGCCTCGTTCGCCCTCAGCTATGTGTGCACCTACAGTTCCGAGCAATACCTGGTCTCGGCCCTCGTCAGCGTGCTGTTCGCGCTGATGGTGTTCTGGACGCCCTTGCTCAACCGCATCGCTTTCGGCACGCCCATCACCTGGAGCACCTGCTGCGCGGCCTTCGTCGCCATCTGCGGCATCGTGCTGCTGTTCTACCAGTCCATCGGCGCGGCCCTGCACGATATTTTCGGCGGCGGCAATGGCGGCAATGGCCATTTCCTGCTCGGTTTTATCCTGGCCCTGGTCGCCACCATTTCCAGCACCTGCGGCAACGCCCTCGTCATGAAGGTGCGCGAGCAGTCCGGCAACGTGATGCTGACCATGGCCTGGACCATGCTGTGGGGCACGCTCATGGTGGCCGCCTGGGCCATCGCCACGGGCCAGTCCTGGCAATTGCCCGCGCGCCCCAGTTACTGGATGGGCTTGCTGTACCTGGCCATCTTCGGCTCGGTAATCGCCTTCAGCGCGTATTTCACGCTGATCGCCCGCATCGGCACGCAAAAGACCGTATATATCGGCGTCGTCACGCCCGTCATTTCCGTGCTGCTGTCAATGCAGTTCGAACATTACCGGCCCGCCCCCATCGAATGGGTGGGCATGGTGCTGTGCCTGTCCAGCGTCGCCTGGGCCCTGACGTCGGGCGCGCGCAAGACGAGTAGCATTGCTTCCCTTTCCACCACTCCATCGACAAAGGCAACATGAGCACTTCTTCCTCCCTCGCCATCCGTCCCGCGGCCGCATCCGACGTGGCCGCCATCTTCGGCATGATCCATGAACTGGCCGTATTTGAAAAACTCGAACACATGATGATCGCCAAAGAGTCGATGCTGCACGACAGCCTGTTCGGCCCGCACCCCGCGTGCGAAGCGCTGGTGGGCGAGGAAAACGGCGAGGTGGTGACGTTCGCCCTGTTCTTCCACAACTTTTCCACCTTCCTGTGCCGCAAGGGCCTGTACCTGGAAGACCTGTACGTGAAGCAGTCGGCGCGCGGCAAGGGCTATGGCAAGCAGATGCTCGTGGCGCTGGCGCAACTGGCCGTCGAGCGCGATTGCGGCCGCTTCGAATGGTCGGTGCTGGACTGGAATGACAACGCGATCAACTTCTACAAGGGCATGGGCGCGGACGTGATGCCGGACTGGCGCATCTGCCGGGTCGCGGGCGATGCCTTGACGCAATTGTCGGCAGGCACGCCGAAAGCGGCCTGATTGGAATTGTAGCGACGGTCTGACAATGCAAGTTCCCAAAAAAATCCCCGCGGGCTAGCGGCACCGCGGGGTGAACCCATTGTCAAGTGGGAGGGGGAGAATGCAATCAACGGTTATCAATATAAACGCTACGACTGGTCACCGCGCGGACCTTTACATTTGCTTACCGGGCCTTACATTTCCCTTAAATCCGCCAGCCACGGTCCATGGCAGGCAGTGATTATTTCCGTGGTTCAATCAATGTGCCATGCAGGCCTATGTGTTGTTGCGCAACACCGTCACCACCCTGCGATTTTTTATGGATTTGGTACACTGTCAAGCAAGCGATGCAGCCAGCAAGGAAGGCGGAAATGAGCATGCGACAATCTCCTGGATGGGGTCCGGTGCGGCAAGGACCGGTATGAGGGTCTGCGCATAACAGACAACTTATGCTTGCAGGGAAGATTCAGTGTGGCATCTCCAGCCCATCGGGCCTTGCGGAAGATCAAACGCGCCACATTGGCCGCAGGAGGGCGTTTGATGCGACGCAAAGTGGCGGCATTGTGCGCACACAAAATGAACGAATTGTTATGACTCTGGGAGCCACATCATGAATGTCTCTGCCAAACCGCTGGTCATGAAAATCTACCGCGCCTACCTGCGTTCCCGATTGGAACGCTACACGCGCGACTTGCAAGCCATCGCCGAACAGCGCGAAAACGACTTCCAGGCCGAACGCATCCTGCACCAGGCCGTCGTCTCGGTGCGCTCGAAACTGCACTCGCTGTGACGCGTTCAGCGCTGGCCGGCCACGGCCCAGCGCTCCACCAGCTCGAACAGGCCTTGCGTCAGCAGGGCCAGCACGGCTGCGGGGATGGCGCCGGCCAGCAGCATGTCGTTGTCGTTCAGGGCCAGGCCGATGGTGATGCGTTCGCCGTAGCCGCCCGCGCCGATGAAGGCGGCGATGGTGGCCGTGCCCACGCTCATCACGGCCGCCGTTTTCACGCCCGCCAGCATGACGGGCAAGGCCAGCGGCAAGTCCACGTGCAGCAGGCGGTCGCGCCGGCTCAGGCCCAGCGCCAGCGCAGCCATGCGCAAGCCTTGCGGCACCTGCAAGATGCCCGTGCACGTGTTGCGCACGATGGGCAGCAAGGCGTAGACGAACAGGGCCGCCAGGGCCGGCACGGTGCCTATCATGCCCAGCACGGGGATCAATATCGCCAGCAGGGCCAGCGACGGCACCGTCTGCAGCACGCCGACCAGCGCCAGCACCGTTTGCCGCAGCGGCGCCGAAAACGCCGCCAGCACGCCCAGCGGAATGCCGATCAGGCACGCCAGCGCCACCGACAGCAGCACCAGGGTCACGTGCTGGCGCGTCAGGGTCCACAGGTCGTCGCCGAGGAGTTTGGCCAGCAGCTTGCTGCGCCCGGCGGCGGGCGCCGGTTTATGCGCCTGCATGCCGGACGCCAGCCACTGCCGCGCCACGCCGGCAAAGCTCTTGCCATCGATTTCCACGGCCGCATTCATGGCGATCATGTCGGCCTCGCTGATGCGTCCCTGCAGCGCCTGCAAGGCTTGCCAGGCGGCGGGAAAGCGCCGCGGCACGTCGAGCCGGTACAGCAGCATGGCATCGTAGCGGGGGAAATACTGCCGCGTGTCGGCCAGCACGCGCAAGCCGTACCGGCCGATCTTCGCGTCCGTCGAATAGATGTCGATCACATCCACCTGGCGCTGCGCCAGCGCCTCATAGGCGATGCCGTGATCGAGGCCGCGCGGGCGCTGCGGCAAGCCATAGCGCGCGGCCAGGCCCGGCCAGCCATCGAGCCTGCCGATGAATTCATGCGACAGGCCGAATGTCAGGGCCGGGTGCTGGGCCAGCTGTCCCAGCTGCGTCACCGAAGCATCATCGCCGCGCATGGCCAGCGCATAGGTATTGTTAAAGCCCAGCGGCACGCCCACGCCCAGGCCCAGCGGCGCCAGCTCGCGCCGCATCTGCGCCAAGTCGATGGCTTGGTCGTGCTTGAGGATTTCGCTGGCGATGGTGCCCATGTATTCGGCATACACGTCAATGCTGCCCGCCTGCAGCGCGGCCAGCACGATGGCCGTGTTGCCCAGGCCCTGGCGGTGCTGCGTCCTGGCGTGCGGCGCGGCGCTCTGCTTGATGATTTCGCCGAGAATATACGATTCCGTGAAGCGCTTCGAACCCACCTTCAGGGTGCCGCCATCCATGGCATGCGCGGGCGCGGCGGCGAAGACCAGCAACAACGGCAGGTAAAACAGCAAATAAGCAGCACGCACGCGGCGCTCCGGACGGATGATCAATCCGCCAAGCTTACCACCGGCGCGCGCCAGACACCGCCATGCACCACGCCCGCGCACGGGTTCAGGCCCAGCGCATACGCCAGGTCCGCCGGGCGCGCGATGCGCCACAGGGCGAAATCGGCGCGCTTGCCCACTGCCAGGCTGCCCGTTACATGCTGCAAACCGAGCGCGCGCGCCGCGTGGCACGTGACACCGGCCAGCGCTTCCTGCGGCGTCAAGCGCCACAGCGTGCACGCCATGTTCATTGCCAGCAGCAAGGACGTCAGGGGCGAGGTGCCAGGGTTGCAATCGGTGGACACGGCCATCGGCACGCCGGCCGCGCGCAAGGCCGCGACCGGCGGCGGCTGCGTCTCGCGCAGAAAATAATACGCGCCCGGCAGCAGCACGGCCACCGTGCCATGCTGCGCCATGGCGGCGACGCCCTCCTGCGACAAAAATTCCAGGTGGTCGGCCGACAGGCCGCCGTAGCGGGCGACCAGCGCCGCGCCGCCCAGGTCCGACAGCTGCTCCGCATGCAGCTTGACGGGCAGGCCCAGCGCCTGCGCCGCGTCAAACATGCGCTGCGTTTGCGCCGGCGTAAAGCCGATGCGCTCGCAAAACGCGTCGACGGCGTCAACCAGGCCATCGCCGGCCAGCTTGGGCAGCATCTGCGCGCACAGCTGGTCGATATACGCATCGGCCTGGCCCGCGTATTCGGGCGGCAGCGCATGCGCGCCGAGAAACGTGGTGCGCACAGTGACCGGAACCTGTTTCCCTATCCTGCGCGCCACGCGCAGCATCTTCGCCTCGCTGTCCGCATCGAGGCCGTAGCCGGACTTGATCTCCACGGTGGTCACGCCCTCGGCCAGCAGCGCCAGCACGCGGGGCAGGCTTTGCCGCAGCAGTTCGTCGTCGCTGGCCGCGCGCGTGGCGCGCACGGTGGACATGATGCCGCCGCCGGCGCGGCTGATGTCTTCATAGCTGGCGCCATTCAGGCGCGCCTCGAATTCGTCGCTGCGGTTGCCCGCGTGGACGATGTGCGTATGGCAGTCGATCAAGCCCGGCGTCAGCCAGCAGCCCTGGCCGTCAATCAGCACCGCGCCGCTGGCCGGCAGCTCGTCGCCGGGGCCGAACCAGGCGATGCGGCCGTCCTTGACGGCGATGGCCGCGTCCAGCAGCTCGCCGTAGCCGTGCTCCATGGTGGCCAGGTGGATGTTGTGGATGACCAGATCCCAGTCTTGCATGGTGTGCCCCTCTCAGGTGAACAGGTCGACGCTCAGCACGGCCGAGCGCTGCAAGGCTTCCAGCCGCCATTCCTGCGCATCGTCCGCATCGAGCAGCAGCGCGTCATGGCGGGCCAGCGCGAACTGCTGGCCGCCTCCGCGCGCCAGCACGGCGCCATCGCCGGCGACAAACAGCAGGGTCGTCGCGCTGCGCCGCGCCAGCTTGGCGGGCGCCGTGATTTTTTCCAGCTGGTGGCGGCAGCAGTCGCGCCGCGTCATGACATTGAAATCCGTCGTCGGCCCCCTGACCTGCGCCACGACGGCCGCTTCGCCGGGAAACCACAGCATCGGTTGCGCCGCGCTCAAGGTTACCTTGCGCGCGCCGTCGAGCGTCAGCTGCACGCTGTCGCCATCGACCAGCATCAGGCTGCGGTCGATGCCGGGAAAGCTGGAAAACGGCCCGCTGGCCGTGATGGTCGCCAGGCTGATGCGCCAGTCAAATTCCATCAGGCCGGCAGCGGGCGGGGAAATGGCGATTTCCATCGTGCTGCCGCCGCCATTCTTCCACGGCGCGGCGCGCAGGCATTCGTGGGGGATGAAGGTCGCCATCAGAGCGCCCTCAGTTGCGCCAGGGTGCGCCGGTAGGCCGCCGCAATGGCGTCCTGCGCCACGTGTCGCCCGCCGCGCACCTGCCACTGGCCGCCGCACAGGACGTCGCGCACCAGGTTGTCGTTGCCGCAGAAGAGAAAACTGCCCAGCACATCGGCGATGGCCACGCCGCACAGATTGACGTGCGCAGCGTCGAGCACCAGCAGGTCGGCGCGGCAGCCCGGCGCCAGCGCACCGAGCTTGCGCCCGGACGCCTGCGCGCCGCCCCGCAAGGCCGCCTGCCACAGGTAGTCGCCCACATGGCGTGCATCGGGCGCGGCGGCGACATTGCGCTGCTGGCGCTGCAGACGCTGGCCATATTCGAGCCAGCGCAATTCTTCCACCGGCGACTGCGACACATGGCTGTCGCTGCCGACGCCGAAGCGCCCGCCGGCGGCGATGAATTCGGCCAGCGGGAACAGGCCGTCGCCCAGGTTCGCCTCCGTCGTCGGGCACAGGCCCGCCACGGCGCCGCTGGCGGCGATCCGCGCCACCTCGTCGGGCTGCACATGCGTCGCGTGCACCAGGCACCAGCGCGCATCGACCTCGACCTGATCGCACAAATACTGCACCGGGCGCCGGCCGCTGTAGTCCAGACACTGGCGCACCTCGCCGTGCTGCTCGGCGATGTGGATGTGGATCGGGCGGCCCGCGGGCAGCGCCGACGCCACCTGTTTGATCTGCGTCACACTGGCCGCGCGCAGCGAGTGGGGCGCGAAACCCACTTCCACCTGCCCGCCGCGCTGCGGCGCCAGCGCCTCGATGATGCGCAGCACGTCGTCCGCACCGGTGCGAAAGCGCGCCTGCTGCGCTGTCAACGGCTGTTCCCCGAAGCCCGCATGGCTGTACAGCACGGGCAGCATGGTCATGCCGACGCCGCTGTGGCGCGCCGCCGCCAGCAACCGCTCGGCCGTCTCGGCGGGACGCGCATACAGGGCGCCTGCCGCATCGCGCTGCAGGTAGTGGAATTCGCACACGGACGTGTAGCCGTGGCGCAGGCATTCGGCAAACAGCTGCGCGGCGATGGCCTCCATCTGCTCCGGCGTGATGTGACGCGCGAAACGGTACATCAGCTCGCGCCAGGTCCAGAAGCTGTCAGGGCCGTCACCTGCAATCTCCGTCATGCCGCCCAGCGCCCGCTGGAAGGCGTGCGAATGCAGGTTGACCATGCCGGGCAAGACATATTCGGCCACTTCCGCGCCGGCGGGCGGCGTGGCGCCTTCCTCGACGCGCGTCAAATCGCCGGCCGCATCCCATTCCAGCAGCACGTCGCGGCGCCAGCCTTGCGGCAGCAGCGCATGACGCGCGAACAGACAGGTACTCAATGCGCCACCCATGCCACGGCCGCTTCCATCATCCGGCGCAGCAGCGGCTGCACCTGGGCGGCCAGGTCGGGCCGGTAGCCGAACGGCGCCGATTCGTCCATGCCAGGTTCATTCATGTACAGGCACTGGCACATCTCGAGCTGGATCGCATGCACGCGGCTTTGCGGCTGGCCGTAATGGCGCGTGATGTGGCCGCCCTTGAAGCGGCCGTTCAGCGCCACGGTGAATTGTTCCTGCGCGCGCGCCACGTCCACCACGGCGGACGTCAGGCCGCTATCGCAGCTGGCCCCATCTGCCGTGCCGAAGTTCAGGTCGGGCAGCTTGCCGTCAAAGAAGCGCGGCACGCGCGAGGCGATGGAATGGGCGTCCCACAGCACCACGGCGCCATGCACGCGCAGCAGGCGGTCCAGTTCCGCGCGCAGCTGCCGGTGGTACGGCGCCCAGTAGCGCTGCAGGCGGCGCCGCACGTCGGCCGCATCGGGCTCCTTGCCGGCCAGGTACAGCGGCTCGCGGTGGAAGGTATCGCCGGGCAGCAAGCCCGTCGTATCCTGGCCCGGATACAGATTCGTGTCTTCCTGCGGGCGATTCAGGTCGATGGTGTAGCGCGACCAGCGCGCCGACAGCACGGACGCATCCATCTCCTGCAAAAAGCCGTACAGCTCGCGCAAATGCCAGTCCGTGTCGGCCTTGACCAAGGCCTGCGGCGTCATGCGCGCGGCGATATCGTCCGGTATGTCGGTGCCCACGTGGGGCATCGACACGAGCAGCGGGATGCTGCCCTCATTAAAGCGGAAATCCATGCCTGTCTCCTTGCGCCCGCTCAAGCGTACAGCGGGGCGAACAAATTCTTGCAGGTGCTGCTCAATTCACCGTGCAGCACCATCTGCTTGGCCGCCTCGATATCGGGCGCGAAGAAGCGGTCGGCGTCGAAGAACGGCACCTTCTGCCGCAACTGGTGGTGCACGTGTTCCAGGTGCGGCGAGGTTTTCAGCGGACGGTGGAAATCGATGCCCTGCGCGGCGGCCAGCAGCTCGATGCCGACAATGACGGCCGTGTTGTGCGCCATGTCGTCCAGGCGGCGCCCGGCGAACGTGGCCATGCTCACGTGGTCTTCCTGGTTGGCGGACGTCGGCAGGCTGTCGACGCTGGCCGGGTGCGCCAGCGACTTGTTTTCCGAGGCCAGCGCGGCCGCCGTCACGTGGGCGATCATGAAGCCGGAATTGACGCCCGGGTCGCGCACGAGGAAGGGCGGCAGGCCCGAGAGCGTGGCGTCGATCAGCAGCGCGATGCGGCGCTCGGCCAGGGCGCCGATTTCGGCGATCGCCAGCGCCAGGGTGTCGGCGGCAAAGGCGACAGGCTCGGCATGGAAATTGCCGCCAGAGACGATCTCCGCCTGGCCGTTGGGACCATCCTGGAAGATCAGCGGGTTGTCCGTGACGGCATTGGCCTCGATCAGCAGGGTACGGCCCACATTGCCGATCAAGTCCAGGCAAGCGCCCATGACTTGCGGCTGGCAGCGCAGGCTGTACGGGTCTTGCACGCGCTCGTCGCCTTCCAGGTGCGAGGCGCGGATGGCGCTGTTGGCCACCAGCTGGCGGTACATCTGCGCGGCCAGTATCTGCCCCGGCTGCCCGCGCACGGCGTGCACGCGCGCGTCAAACGGCGAATCGCTGCCCTTGGCCGCGTCGAGCGACAGCGCGCCCGTGACCATGGCCGCTTCCAGCAGGCGCTCGGCCATGAACAGGCCGTGCAGCGCCAGCGCGTTCGACACCTGCGTGCCGTTGATCAGGGCCAGGCCCTCTTTTGCCGCCAGCACGACGGGCGCGATGCCCGCCTGCGCCAGCGCCTCGGGCGCCGCCATCAGTTCGCCGTTGACGCGCACTTCGCCCACGCCCAGCATGGCCAGGGTCATGTGCGACAGGGGCGCCAGGTCGCCCGAGGCGCCGACGGAGCCCTTGGCGGGGATGGCCGGCATGATGCCCGCGTTGTACAGGGCGATCAGGGTATCGACGATCAGCGGCCGCACGCCGGAAAAGCCGCGCGCCAGGCTGCCGATCTTCATCAGCATGATCAGGCGCACGACGGCGTCCGACAGCAGTTCTCCCGTGCCGACGGAATGCGACAGGATCAGGTTGCGCTGCAATTGCTCCAGCTTTTCATCGGGAATGCGCGTCTTGGCGAGCAGGCCGAAGCCCGTGTTGATGCCGTAGGCCGCATCGCCCTTGGCGACGATGGCTTGCACGGCGGCGGCCGACGCCTCGATGACGGGATAGGCCTCGGCGGCGAGGATCAGTTTCGCGGGCGCGGCCCAGACGGCGCGCAGGTCGCCCAGGGTCATCGCGCCCGGCTTCAGGGTCCAACTTTTGGCATGCTGTGTCATAGTCATTCGAGTCTAGGTCTCAAGGAATCATGGGAAGAATCAGGCCGTTGCGCTTGGCGCAGGCGGCCGCTGTTTCGTAGCCGGCATCGGCATGGCGCATCACGCCCGAGCCGCTGTCGTTGACCAGCACCCTGGCAAGGCGCTTCGCCGCCGCTTCCGTGCCGTCGGCCACGATGACCATGCCCGCATGCTGAGAATACCCCATTCCCACGCCGCCGCCATGGTGCAGCGAGACCCAGGTGGCGCCGCCGGCCGTGTTCAGCATGGCGTTGAGCAGCGGCCAGTCGGAGACGGCGTCCGTGCCGTCCTTCATGCTTTCCGTCTCGCGGTTCGGGCTGGCGACGGAACCCGTGTCCAGGTGGTCGCGGCCGATGACGATGGGCGCCTTCAGCTCGCCCGTGCGCACCATCTCGTTGAAGGCCAGGCCGGCGATGTGGCGCTCGCCCAGTCCCAGCCAGCAGATGCGCGCCGGCAGGCCCTGGAAGGCAATGCGCTCGCGCGCCATGTCCAGCCAGTGGTGCACCTGCTTGTGGTGCGGGAACAGCTGCTTGATCTTCGCATCCGTTTTATAGATGTCTTCCGGGTCGCCCGACAGGGCCACCCAGCGGAACGGCCCCCGCCCCTCGCAGAACTGCGGGCGGATATACGCGGGAACGAAGCCGGGGAAGTCGAAGGCGTTCTGCACGCCCTGGTCGAACGCCACCTGGCGGATGTTGTTGCCGTAATCGACGGTGTGCACGCCCATGGCGTGGAAATCGAGCATGGCCTGCACGTGGGCGGCGCAGGAATCGGCGGCGGCCACCGTCAGGCGCGCGTGGCGCTGCGGGTCCTGCTGCGCCGCCTTCCAGTCCGACACGCTCCAGCCGCGCGGCAGGTAGCCATTGACCAGGTCGTGGGCGGAGGTCTGGTCCGTCACCAGGTCCGGCACCAGGCCGCCCGCCTTGGCGCGGCGCACCAGTTCCGGCAGCACTTCGGCCGCGTTGCCCAGGAGGCCAATGGAAATGGCTTCCTTGCGCTGCGTATGGTATTTGACCAGCGTCAAAGCTTCGTCCAGGCTGGCCGCCTGCTTGTCCAGATAGCGCGTGCGCAGGCGGAAGTCGATGCTGCTTTGCTGGCATTCGATGTTGAGCGAGACGGCGCCGGCCATGGTGGCGGCCAGCGGCTGCGCGCCGCCCATGCCGCCCAGGCCCGCCGTCAGGATCCAGCGCCCGCCCCAGTCGCCGCCGAAATGCTGGCGTCCCGCCTCGGCGAAGGTTTCATACGTGCCTTGCACGATGCCCTGCGTGCCGATGTAGATCCAGCTGCCGGCCGTCATCTGGCCGTACATGAACAGGCCCTGGCGATCGAGTTCGTTGAAGTGCTCCCAGTTCGCCCATTTCGGCACCAGGTTGGAGTTCGCGATCAGCACGCGCGGCGCATCGGCGTGGGTCCGGAACACGCCCACCGGCTTGCCGGACTGGATCAGGAGGGTCTGGTCGTCTTCCAGTTCGCGCAAGGAAGCGAGTATCTGGTCGAAGCAGGCCCAGTTGCGGGCGGCGCGGCCGATGCCGCCATAGACGACCAGGTGCTGCGGATTTTCCGCCACTTCCGGGTCCAGGTTGTTTTGCAACATGCGGTAGGCCGCCTCGGCCTGCCAACTCTTGCAAGCCATGACCGTGCCGCGCGGGGCGCGGATGGTACGGCTGGCATCAAAGCGTGGATCGGTGTCCATTGTGCTGTTCATGCTGTCTCCTCGTAGGGTGCGAGCGGACATGCGTGGTCCGCTCTGGTACTCCCAGCATAGGTTGTCTATACAACCAAGTCAACAGGTTTTTGCAGCTGTCAAATCCTTACTTTTTCTCGAACACGCGCTTGCCCGCCACCCACGTCTGCAGCACCTGCGTCTTGCCGATGGCCTTGGGCTCGACGGTGAACAGGTCCTGGTCGACGACGATAAAATCCGCCCATTTGCCCGCTTCCAGCGTGCCGATGACCTTTTCCTGGTGCGCCGCCCAGGCCGCGTCGAGGGTGAAGCAGCGCAGCGCTTGCGTCACCGTCATGGCTTGCTGCGGATACCAGCCGCCGGCAGGGAACCCGTCGCTGTTCTGCCGCGTGACGGCCGCGTGGATACCCTCGAACGGGTTCGGCGACTCGATCGGGAAGTCGGAGCCGCAGGCGATGCGCGAACCCTGCTTGAGGAAGGTGCGCCACGCATACGCGCCCTTGATGCGTTCATGGCCGACGCGCTGCTCCGCCATGTTCTGGTCCGACGTGGCGTGCGTGGGCTGCATCGACGGCACGATGCCCAGTGCCTTGAAACGGGGGATGTCGGACAACTGCACCACCTGCGCATGCTCCATGCGGTGGCGCAGGCCCGCGCTATGGTACTGCGCGATCAAGGCTGCATAGCCGTCGAGGATTTGATGGTTGCCCGCGTCGCCGATGGCGTGCACATTCACCTGGTAGCCGGCGCGCATGGCTTTTTCCATCTTCGCGCGCATGGCGTCGTCCTTGTAGAACAGCAGGCCGCGGGTAGACGGATCGTCGCTGTACGGCGCCAGCAGGGCCGCGCCGCGGCTGCCCAGGGCGCCGTCGGACAGCAGTTTGACGGCGCGCAAGGCGTACATGTCGCGCGCATAGCTGTTTAATGGGCCGCTTTTTGACAATGTGTCGAAGTCTTCCGTCGTGTCGGCGATCATGCCGTACACGCGCACCGTCAGCGTGCCGTGATCCGCGTAGTCGCGGAACAGCCGGTCTTGCATCTGGCCGATGCCCGCATCGTGCACGCTGGTCCGGCCTACTTGCGACAGCTGCGCCAGCGCGCCATCGAGGGCGGCGCGGTTTTCCACGTCGCCCGGCTTGGGCAGCACGGCGTCCATCAAGTCCATGGCGCTGTCGACCAGCACGCCGGTGGCGTTGCCGTCCGCGTCACGTTCGATCTTGCCGCCGGCCGGATCCGGCGTGGCGCGCGTGATGCCGACCAGCGCCAGCGCGCGGCTGTTGGCCCAGCCCGCGTGGCCATCTACCCGGCGCAGCCACACTGGCCGCGCGCTTTCCGCCGCATCAAGTTCCGCGGCCGTGGGAAAGCGCCCCAGCTTCCAGATTTCCTGGTTCCAGCCGCTGCCGACGATCCAGCTGCGCTCGGGATGCGCGCGGGCGAAGTCGCCCACGGCTTGCACGGCGGCAGGCAATGAGGACGAACCGTACAGCATCACGCCGCTGGCGATCGTCCCCAGGCCGAACACGTGGCCGTGCGCGTCGATCAGGCCCGGCAGCACGGTCTTGCCCTGCACGTCGATGTGCAGGGCGCCCTTGGCCGCCTTGCGCTTCACCTGCGCGGCGCTGCCGACGGCCAGCAGCTTGCCAGCGTCGTCAAACGCCAGCGCCGTAAAACGCACCACCTTGCCGTTGGCGTCGAGCGTGTAGCCGTTGGCATTGTCGATGACGGTATCGGCATGCGCGTGGCCGATGGCCCCCAGGCAGGCGAGCGTGAGCAGGGTGCGGCACAAGGGCAAGGTCGGCATTTCCATCTCCAGGTCTTTTAATTGAAGTCAATGAACGAAAAGACGAGTGTATAGAAATTGGCAAAATGGTCAATCAGGCAGCAGTGGGTTTCCGTACCATCAGCCAGTAATCGCAGCCCGTGACGGCTTCCGCGTAGCGTCCCGCCACCGCGAAGCCCAGGCGGCCGTAGAATGGCAGGCTGCGCTCGTTGTACGTCTCCAGGAAGCACGCGGCCCCCGCCGCATCGACGGCCGCCAGGCCCGGCGCCAGCACGAATGCGCCCCATCCCCGGCCCTGCGCGTCCGGGTGGATGCCGGCGATCGACAAATACCACGCGTCTTGCAGACCATGCGGCGCCAGTGCGTGCTCCATGTTCGCGACGATGGCCGTGAAATGCGCGAAGCCCTGCTCTCCCAGCAGCACGCGCAAGGCATCCTCGCGCTGCGCGTAGGCGGCCTGGCGCAGCGCCGCCGGCGTATCCGTCGTCCAGATGGCGGCACCATTGCCTACCTCATTGCACCCATCGCCGGCCAGGTCGACGCGCCCCGCCTGCCAGCCCTCGGCCAGCGCCAGCGCAAAATACGCTTCCAGCATGGCCAGCCGCGCCGCCTCGTCGTCGCCGCACGCCACCGTGACGGCGCGGTAGAACGGGTCGCCGATCAGGGCGACGGCCAGGCTGCGGGCGGTGCGGGAGGCTTCGATGTTGGATGGGCTGGACATGGGATCTCTTTCTTTTCATGAAAACGCCCGGCATCTTAACGCAAGCGCCCAAGCCTTGCGCCCAGTCAATACTTCCCCGCCGCCGCTGGCCTACGCTGGCGTTTTATCGCGGAGTTTCCATGGCCAGGCACCATGTCATCAGCAAAACCGCGTGCGACGTGTTCTTCAAGCTCGTGGCCCACCAGAAGAAAAGCCTGGGCGCGCGCTTCGACAGCATGATCGTCACCTTCAGCGCCGACGGCCGACCCGTGCTGGGCGCCACCCTGCGCGACGCGACTAGCGGCTGCGAACTGCACCGCCTGGCCGGCCAGCCGGACGAATGCTGGTGTTGCGGCTACGACGAACAGCTGGAATTCGTCTCGCAAAACAAGATGCCGCTGGCGCACGCCGACTACCGGCTCACCTTGAGCAATGGGGAAACGTGGACGGGGACGACGGATGCGAAGGGACGTACGGGGCGCGTGGCCAGCAAGCAGGAAGCGCTGATTACCCAGGCCGAATTCCTGCCGCACGCGGACAAATCGCCATGCTGCGCCGCCGCGCCAAAACACGCGGCGCCAGCCGTCAAGCTCGTCCAGTTGGAAGGCATCAAGACCACCGACAAGGATGTCGGTTCGTCCGTCAAACAGGTCAAAGTCAAGGACAAGGTCCGCCCGCTGACCAGGGGCGAGATCGACATGGCGTGGATGCTGTTCCAGGATGCGATCGACTACGGCAAGGTCAAGGTGCATGGGGAGCCGTATCTATGGTTCGGCTTGCAACCGAAGGATGTGGCCATGACGCCGGATGGGGAGATTTACTTTCATGAGTCGGATTACAAAGAGGACTTTTCCAAAGAAAAAGATAGTCTGAAACACTGGTTTATGCACGAAATGGTTCATGTTTGGCAGTACCAACTCGGATATTCAGTAAAACTGCGGGGAGCCATTCGCCTGGGGCTGGACTACAAATATACCTTGCTCCCCAATCAGAAATTATCCAGCCATGACATGGAAGCGCAAGGTGATTTATTGGCGGACTACTTTGTGCTGAGGTTTTTAACTTCCACTCGCGCCATGCGCCAACAGCGCTATAAAAACTCCGGAGAACTGTTTAAAAAGGTACTCAATGATTTTTTTAACGACCGTAAGAGCCCGAAAAACTTGCCTGGCAACGATATTGACCATGAGCCTATATTCGATATTCCCTGACACATGGGCATATTCCCGCATGGCAGAAGCAGTTATCCAGTCGGCGCAGGGCATACCCTGCTTCTCGATTACAAAAAAGGAAGAGACGCGCAATGGCCTGCCATTTCTTGGCGCACTCATGGTTTCAGACATGTCCGTGCAACCAGTAAAAGAAGTATGGGGATTCTCCCTACCGCCAGACATGGCGTTACCCATCCGTGCCAGCACATGCATCCGCTATGGAAACCTGCCTACCGGCGCGACGGGCATACGCGCTGAAAAACTGATACCCGGGCATTTTTATCATGTGTTCCTGAATGGCAGCCCTAAAGATCCGTCCGATCCAACCTATGGTTACCAAGGAAAATTCTGCGTGAGAGCTACGGCGGATGGCGGCCAGCAAGTCATCCCCGTCAACAGCGACATGCAGGCCTGGATCGATGAAGTCTGTCCGACGCCTCCTTAACATTATGTCCTTATGCCATAAAACACTGCTCATACTGCTCGTATTCTCGAGCATGAACAGCAACGCGCGCTCACGCATGGCCGATGCCGACGTTACCTCGATCAATGGCGTGCCCTGCTTCAGCATTTCCAAAAAAGAAGAGAGGCGCAACGGCCAGCCCTTCCTCGGCGCCTTGAGCGTGTCCGACGTGACGGTCAAGCCAACGACGGAAATATGGGGGGTTCTCATGACGGACGGTAAGAAAATTCCGCTGTCTTCAACAAATTGCATTCCTTATGGGAATATTCCGGCACATGCCGACGCCGCGTCCGCGCCTGAATTGAAGACCGGCAGGGTGTACGAGGTATTTCTGAATGGCAGGCCTGCCGATCCTACCTATGGATATGTGGCAAAGTTCTGTCTCGTACAGCAGGTCTCTGCCAAGCCACGCCTCGTCGTCATCAAAAGTCATACACAGGCCTGGCTCGATGATACGTGCCCAGCCAGAAATTCTGCCCGATAGCACAAGGCATGCCATGAATCATCGCCACCTTATTCTTTGTCTGCTGGCGACCTTGACGAGCATGGATGCCTCGGCGAGGTCGCGCATGGCCGAAGCCGAGATTAGCTCATTCAACGGCATACCATGCTTTACCATTTCAAAAAAAGAAGAACGCCGCAATGGAACGCCAATGCTGGGCGCACTCATGGTTTACGATATCTCCATAAAGCCGCCTGCAGAGGTCTGGTCCTTCATTCTCCCTGGAGCGACGACCCTCCCCATGCATGCAAAAACCTGCTATTTGTATGGCCAAGTATCAGCAGGAGCCGAATCGACTGCCGCGACGATGTTGAGAACAGGCAGGATGTACAGCGTCTTCTTGAATGGCAGGCCGGATGACCCGTCTGACTCGACCCGTGGCTATAAAGGGAAATTCTGTCTCGTCGCGACAGCTAACGGTGGTCAACAGGTCATTCCCATCAAGCGCGATATGCTGGCCTGGATAGATGAAATCTGCCCCGTTCAGAAATAGGAAAAACATGGTCTCCTTGCAGCAGAACGCCCTGTTCATACTGCTCATGTTCCTCGGCATGCAGCCTGTGCAGGCAAGTTTTGCCTGATCCCCGGCGCCTCAGGTCGCCCCAAGATCGCTGCTGTCAGCAGGGACGCCCCGGCATGGATTGCTGAACTCTGCCCCGGCCAGCCATCGCTACGATCATTATCCCGCTCCGTATCGAATGCTGCAGCATGGCTATTTGCGTATGCGCAATACACTTTTCCCATTCCGCATAAGAATATCCATAAGTAAGCCGATCCATAAGGAAGCGCTTTGGAATATCGATACAAGGGCGACTTGAACGCTCTGCAAGGTCATGACCCGGTGGGAACAGGCGAATGCGTCGCGCTCGTGCAAGCGTACGCCCAAGCCCCCCGCACCATCCATTGGCGTCCAGGCCAGCACGTCCTGCACGCCGGGTATATCGCACCGGGGACTGCCATCGCCACGTTTTCCAGTCCGACCGCCGCTTTTCAACCCACGCATGGCAACCACGCAGCCCTGTTCATGTATGCGGCTCCGAAAGACCCTGCCTCGAATCGCCCCAAATACATCGTGGTGATGGATCAGTGGCAAGGGCGCCGGGTAAAGTCGCGTCGTATCGACTACTACAGTCCCGAAGTTGCCAAGGCAAGGCGCATCCTGGACTCAGATAATGCCGCCGCGTTCTATGTGATTCATTAACATGAGCAACGCCCTTCTCATCTTCATCCTCCTCACGGTGGCCGCGCCGGCCGCCATTGCGCAGGTGCCGCAGTGTCCGCGCGAGCTGAGCCCAGCTTCGGTCCAGGTGCGGCCTGCATCCGGATGGCTCGGTATCGTGCCTGCGCGCTTGCTGCTGTCCGGCGCAGGCATCGTGGCCGGGCCGCCCGAGGTAGAACCCCGGGCCGAGTTGCGCGGCGACACTGGCCGCCTCGGCAAATACGTTACCGAAACCACATACCCGCACCTGAAATCGATGGAAAAATGGTTGCTCTGCACCTATGGACGAGGAGGAGAGATCGAACTGGCATACCGCTTGCCCGTACAGGCTGATCGCTGCGTCATCCGAATATCTCGCAATCAATACAACGACACCGATATCGCCATTTCCTGCAACATGGTTCCCTAAAGGAAAACGTAAGGGCTATTGTTCCTCCCCCCGCTTCGCCGGCGCCCTGAACCATTCACCGGGCGGCACCACGTGCGACTCTTTCGGGTCGTCGATGTAATGCGGCGAGGTGATCTGCACGTCGAACTCGTTGAAGACGTCGATGATGTTCTGGTGCAAGCGGTTCAGCACTTCGGCGCGCTGGCGGGGGACTTCGGCGCTGGCGTAGGCGACCAGGCGGTATTGCACGTAGTAATCCTGCAAGGCCAGCTGCATCACGTACGGTTTCGGCGTGGTCGACAGTTCCGGCGTGCGGGCGGCGGCCAGTTCCAGCATGGCGTGCACTTGCCGCCAGGGCGTGGCGTAGCCGATGGTGACGGTGGAGTCGAGCACGAAGCCGCCGCCGGGCTGGGCGCGCGAATAGTTTTTCGTCGTTTGCGACATCACCCAGGCGTTCGGCAAGGCGACTTCCTCGCCCAGACCCGTGCGCAGGCGCGTCTCGAACATGCCCACGTCAACCACCGTGCCTTCGCTGTCGCCCACGCGCACGTATTCTCCCTTGCGCAGGGCGCGCGTGTACATCAGGATCAGGCCGCTGGCGCCCTGGCCCACGATGCTCGACGCGCCGATCGACACCATCAAACCGACCAGCACGGACAGGCCCTGGAAGGCGGCCGTGTGCGAGCCGGGCAGATACGGATACGCCATGGCCAGCGCGAACAGCCAGATCACCACGCTGGCGATGCGGCGCGTGGGCAGGGCCGTGTCCTTGTCCAGCCAGCCGATCTGCAGTTCACCGCTTTCCACACGCTTGAACAGCGAAGCGGCCGTGGCGGCGATCAGGCGCGCGATGGCGAAGATCACGCACACCAGCACCAGCCCCGGCAAGGCGCCGATGATGGCGTGGAAGACGTCGGCCGCCACGTCGAACAGGTAGCCGCTCAGGCTTTCGCCCCACGAGCGCGTGTACGGCAGGCGGCCCAGCACGAAGGCGGCCCACAGATAGGTGGCCATCAGGCGCAAGCCCCACAGCACGGCGCTCAGCAGCTGATACGCGAAGGCGATGTAGTGTTCGGCGTCGAGCACGCGCACGTTTTTCAGACGCACGTCGCGCAGGCGCGAGGCCAGCAGCACGCCGCTGCGGCGCTTGGCCCAATGGTACAGGCGCGTCAAGCCCATCCAGACCAGCCAGAACACGAGGGTGGCGGCCGCGCACACGGCGGCGGCGATGGCCAGGTAGCGCCAGCTGCCCTGCTCGCGATAGTCGAGCACGGCCTTGCTCAACTCGCCGGCCGCCGTTTTCGCCACGCTTTCCGTCGTGTCGCCGGCCAGCTGGTTGACATCGCCAGGCACGACGACGAACAGTTGCACGCCGTCGAGCAGCACCTGCGTGCCTTCGGGAATCGTGCGCGTGCTTGCCTGCAGCGGACCGTTTTTCCCCAGTACGCCTTCCAGGCGGCGCTGCGCGCCGATGGCCCGTTCGTCGGGCGGATAGCCGGCCAGCGCGGCGCGGAAGACGAATACCTTGCGGTTGGCGAACATCAATGGCGCCGTCCTGACGGCCGCGGCATGCGCGGGCGCCAGGACGGTCGCGGCTTCCGCAACGAGCGGGGATGCGTCCTCGTCCGCGTGGGCTGCGGGCAGCAGGAAGATCGTCAACAGGCACAACAGGCGAAGCAACACGGACATGGCAGAAATGAAAGAGTGACAAGAAGCAGCCATCATGCCATGTAATTGCGGAAACTCAAGCGCCGCGGCTACCGTTCAGCTCGCATCATGAAAAATGATGCCCAGGGTGTGGCGCAAGCCCGAGCGCAGGCGCGACACGCCATGGCGCATGTTGACGCGGTAACTGCCGCGCGTGCCGTTGACAGGCCGCTGCGCCACGGGAAAGAGCACGGCGTCGCCCTGCGCCAGCGGCACGACCTCCAAGCGCGACTGCATGCGCGGGCGCTGCTCCGTCAGCACGAACTCGCCGCCCGTGAAATCGTCTTGCGGGCGCGACAGCAGCACGGCCAGCTGCAGCGGAAACACGTGCTCGCCATACAGGTCCTGGTGCAGGCAATTGTAGTCCCCTTTGCGGTAGCGCAAGAGCAAGGGCGTGGGGCGCGTCTGCCCCGCCGCATGGCAGCGCGCCAGGAAATCGGCGTGACCGGGCGGAAAGCGCGTTTCCAGGCCCATGCTGGCGTGCCAGCGGTTGGCAATCGCCGCCAGCGGCCCGTACAGCTGTTCGCGCAAGGCGGCCACCACATCGGGCAGCGGATAGGCGAAATACTGGTACTCGCCCTGGCCAAAACCATGGCGCTGCATCACCACACGGCTGCGAAAGCGCGACGCCTCGTCATACTGCGCCGCCAGCGCCGTGCAGGCATCCGCAGCCAGCAAGCCCGGCACGACGGCGCAGCCGTATTGATTCAGCTCATCCTCTATCTGCCGCCAATCGAGCGCCCTCACCGTCCACCCTCGCGTTCGAGCAGCGCCTGCTTGCGCTCCACGCCCCAGCGGTAGCCGGACAGCGCGCCATCGTTGCGCACCACCCTGTGGCAGGGGATGGCGACGGCCAGCGCATTGGCGGCGCAGGCGCCCGCCACGGCGCGCGCGCCTTGCGGGGCGCCGATGCGGCGCGCCAGTTCGGCATAGCTGACCGTGCTGCCGGCAGGAATCTCGCGCAATGCTTGCCACACGCGCTGCTGGAACACGGTGCCGCGCACGTCGAGCGGCAAGTCCAGGCCGATCGCGGGCGCCTCGACCAGGCCCACCACCTGCGCCACCGTCCGTTCATAGTCAGGCTCGGCGCCGCGCAGTTCGGCGCGGGGGAAACGGTCCTGCAAGTCGCGCAGCAGCACTTCCGGGTCGTCATCGATCAAAATCGCGCAGATGCCCTTGTCCGTGCTGGCCACGAGGATGGCGCCCAGCGAGCAGGCGCCGATGGCGAAGCGGATCACGGCGCCGCTGCCGCCGTCGCGGAATGCGCCCGGCGTCATGCCCAGCAAGCCCGGCGTGGCCGCATACAGGCGGCCGCTGGAATTGAAACCGGCCGCATACAACGTTTCCGTGACGTTCGCCGCGCCCTGCAAGCCGGCCTTCAGGCGCTCGCCGCGCCGCGCCGCCGCGTAGGCTTTCGGCGTGATGCCCGTGTGCGCCTTGAAGACGCGGTGAAAGTGAAAGCGGCTCATGCCGGCGGCCCGGGCAAGGCTGTCCAGGTCAGGCAGCTCGTCGCTGGCGTCGATCAGGCGGCAGATATCGGCCACGATGGCCGCCTGGCGCTGGGCCAGGGGCGGCAAGTTCGGCTTGCAGCGCAGGCAGGGGCGGAAACCGGCCGCCTCCGCCTGCTCGCAACTGGCGTGGAAAGCCACATTGCGGCGCAGGGCGGGGCGCGCCGCGCAGGAAGGGCGGCAATACACGCCCGTCGTGCGCACCGAATAGTAAAAGACGCCGTCGGCGTCGGGCGCGCGCCGCTGCAGCGCATCCCAGCGTTCATCGTCAGTCAGGTAAGCGTGTTCCATGGCGAACTCCATGCAGGTCAATAGTATGCAGCCAGCATAGCCAGTGCCGGCCGGCGCCACACTCCGGCGCTTGCTTTTGAATTCAAAAAAAAGGCTGGCGGCAGGCATCGCGCTCGGTGCTAAAATCGGCCATCGCGCCTCCAGCCGGCGGCGCGCCCTGCCCGCGCCCCGGAGAAACCGCATTGGACGATCATACTACCCAGGAAAATACGCCCATTTTCCAGCGCATCAAGGATTTTCTGCTGGCCGGCATCGCTGCCGGGCGCTGGAAGGAAGGCGACGTGATTCCCTCCGAGCAAGCCCTGGTGAAACAATTCGGCGTCTCGCGCATGACGGTCAACCGCGCCGTGCGCGAACTGACCAGCGAGCAAATATTGACGCGGCGCCAGGGTTCCGGCACCTATGTGGCGCAGCAAAAATACCAGGCGACCTTGTTGGAAATCAAGAGTATCGCCGATGAAGTGCGCGCGCGCGGACATATCCACCGCAGCAGCCTGCAGCTGCTGGAGCGCACCAAGGCGTCCGACTTGCTGGGCAAGCAATTCGGCCTGGCCGCCGAGCACCCGCTGTTCCACTCGCTGATCGTGCATTTCGAGAACGGCGTGCCCATCCAGGTGGAAGACCGCTGGGTCAATCCCGAGTGCGCGCCTGACTACATGACGCAGGACTTTTCCAGCATCACGCCGAACGAATACCTGATGGCCGCCGCCCCCCTGCAAGGCGCCAGCTACAGCATCGAGGCGCTGTCGGCGCCGCGCGACATCGCCGAAATGCTGGCCATCGACACCAAACAGCCTTGCCTGGTGCTGCGCCGCCAGACGCGCTCGGGCGGCAGGATCGCCTCGATCGCCACCATGTGGCATCCAGGCCACCGCTATCAGTTCGCCGGTAGCTTTTCCTGAGAGCAGCTGAAAAACCGGCTGATTCAATAGCACGATTTCGCGCAAACTTTCTCACGAATTCTCACCGGATCGCGAAAAAAACAGCCATTTCGGGGCAAAAAAAATCCCGTTTTGGCTGTTTCAGAACTTAAATACTCCGACTAAATATTCGATGCTATAGTTGCCGCCAGAAAGCGCCGCAGGCGTTTGTTTGAGCGCGCGTCATGTACTGCCAGCCTAGTCCAATCACGCCCCAGAAAGGGATGCATTTGTCGTATTGCCGCCACACGAGTTCCAGCGCACCACGCCCCCGGCGCCTTGCGTTGCGCAGGCTCGCGCGTACGATGCTCGCGGCCGGCATTCCCTTGTCCCTGCCGGCAGTGGCGCAGGCGGCCGTGCCGGCGGCGGCGCACGTGCTGCTGTGGCCGTATGCAGCGGCCAGCGCCACGGCCCTGGCGGGATGGGCATGCTGGCAAGCCTGGCGACTGCGGCGACAATTGCACGGCGCGCAGGCGCCAGCGGACAGCGTTGCCGGAGCGCATGCCCCGCAAGCCTTGCGTGGCGCGGCCATGGCCGCCTGGACCTGGCAACGCCAGTCCGACCAGCTGCTGTTTTCTCCCCTGTACCAGGACGTGCTGGGCGACCGGCAGGCCCGGCTTGAACACACGCTGGCCGACTGGCTGGCCGAAGTGCACCGCGATGACCGCGCACGGCTGAGCCTAGCCTTCCGCCAGCATTTCGACGGCCAGGCGCCGGGCACCTTCAACTGCGAATTCCGCCTGCGCCACAGCGACGGCCACTGGCGCTGGCTGCTGGCGCGCGGCGCCGTGCTGACGCGTGCTTCCGATGGCGCCGCCATCCAGGCCAGCGGCATCGTCTGCGACATCAGCGAGCGCAAGCTCGACGAGGAGTCGCGCATGCGCTCCATGCTCGAAGCGGCACCCGAAGCCATGCTGGTGGCCGATGTCGATGGCAAGGTGCACTACGCCAACCAGATCGGCGCGCGCTGCTTCGGCTACCCGCTGGCCGAACTGACGGGCATGTCGCTGGAGCAACTGGTACCGGAAAGCACGGACAGCCACCCGGCCGGCGACCCGCAAGCGCGGCACAGCCTGCCCGGCAGGGTCATGATGGCGCGCCGCCGCGACGGCACCCACTTCCCCGCCAAGGTCAGCCTGTCGCCGCTGCGCATGGCCGGGCAAGTGTTTTCCATCGTCTCGCTGCGCGACATGACGCAGCGCCAGCGCGCCGAGGAAGCCCTGCACGCCAGTTCGGAACGCTACCGCCTGATCGTGCAGACGGCGGCCGAGGGCATCTGGATGACGGATGCGGACGGCAAGACCACTTTCGTCAATCCGAAGATGGCGCACATGCTCGGCTACACGGTGCAGGAAATGCTGAACCGTCCCATGCTCGACTTCATGGACCGCGACAGCCAGCTGCTGATGCAGCGGCGTCTGGCCAGCCACGGCAGCCTGGCCAGCCAGCCGGACCAGGTCGACTTCCGCTTCTTCCGCAAGGACTTGTCCAGCCTGTGGGGCTTGCTGTCGAGCACCAGCATCCAGTCGGAGAACGGCGAACCGGGCGGCACGCTGGCGATGATTACCGACATCACGGAGCGGCGCCAGGCGTCGATCGCGCTGTCGAACTCGAGCCAGCGCATGGCGTCCGTGTTCGGCGCCGTCACCAACGGCCTGGTGGTGCAGGACAGCCACGGGCATATCCTGGAAAGCAATGCGGCCGCCGAGCGCATGCTGGCCGCCAGCCCGGCCGGCAACAGCCTGTGGCAAGCCATCCGCGAGGACGGTTCCGCCTTCGACCAGCGCAGCCATCCCGTGCACATCACCCTGTCGACCGGTGTCGCCATGCGCGACGTGCTGATGGGCGTGAAGCAGCCCGACGGCAGCCTGTCGTGGCTGTCCGTAAATACCGAGGCCATCCGCGATGAATACGGCAAGGTGGGCATGGTGGTGGCCAGCCTGACGGACATCACGTATCACAAACGCAGCGAGAGCGCCTTGCGCGAGCTCAATGAACATCTGGAAGAGCGCGTGGCGCAGCGCACGGAGCAACTGGACCAGGCCAAGCAGGTGGCCGAAGAGGCCAGCCTGGCGAAGGGACAATTCCTGGCCAACATGAGCCATGAGATCCGCACGCCGATGAACGGCGTGATCGGCATGGCCTACCTGGCCCTGAAGACGGACCTGGAGCCGCGCCAGCGCGATTACCTGGAAAAGATCCGTTTTGCCGGCGAGCATCTGCTGGGCATCATCGACGACATCCTCGACATCTCGAAAATCGAGGCGGGCAAGCTGGAAATCGAACGCGTCAACTTCAGCTTCGACCATGTCGTGCAAACCCTGATGACGGTGGTGGCGCCGCGCGCCGCCGGCAAGAACCTGGAACTGCTGTTCGAGATCGACCCGCAATTGCCGGCCGTGCTCGTGGGCGACCCGCTGCGCCTGGGGCAGGTGCTGATCAACTACGCCAATAACGCCATCAAGTTCAGCGAACAGGGCAGCATCACCGTGAAAGTCCACAAGGTGGTGGCCGATGCAAAACACTGCCTGGTGCGCTTTGAAGTGTGCGACCACGGCATCGGCCTGTCGCAGGACGAGATGAGCAAGCTGTTCCAGTCCTTCCAGCAGGCCGACACCTCCACCACGCGCGAGTACGGCGGCACGGGCCTGGGCCTGGCCATCTGCAAGCAGCTGGCCCAGCTGATGGGCGGCGACGTGGGCGTCGACAGCCGCCCGGGCGCCGGCAGCACCTTCTGGTTTACGGCCAACCTGGGCATTTCCGACCAGGCGGCGCCGGCCATGCTCGACAGCATGGTGCAGACGGCGGCGGCCATGCGCGCCAGCGCCGACGCGGCCCTGGTGATGCGCACGCTCAAGCATGCGCGCATCCTGCTGGTGGAAGACAACACGTTTAATCAGCAGGTGGCGCTGGAATTGCTGGAAGAAGCGGGCGCCTCCGTCTGCCTGGCCAACAATGGCGAGGAAGCGCTCGACCTGCTGCGCCAGACGCAGTTCGACTGCGTGCTGATGGACGTGCAGATGCCGCTGATGGATGGCTTGCAGGCCACGCGCCACATCCGCGCCGACCCGCAGCTGGCCCATTTGCGCGTGCTGGCCATGACGGCCACGGCCACCAGCGAGGACCGCGTGCGCTGCCTGGACGCGGGCATGGACGACTTCATTTCCAAGCCCATCCAGCCGGCCATGATGTACCAGACCATCGCCAGCTGGCTGCCGGCGCGCGAGACGCCGCCGCCGCCGGCGCGCAGCCGCGCCGTGCCCGCCTTCAAGACGACGCTGGCCGGCGACCCGCAGGTGATCGACCTGTCCATCCTGGCAAAGTTGCTGGGCTACAACCCGCAAAAGGTGCGCAAGTTCGCCTTCAAGTTCCTGCAGACGACGCAGGATGGCTTTGCCGACATCGACGCGGCCCTGGCGCGCGGCGACGTGGGCCAGGTGCGCGAACTGGGGCACCGCATCAAATCGTCGGCGCGCACGGTGGGTGCGCTGGGCCTGGCGGAACTGTGCCACAGCCTGGAAACCCTGCCGCCGGGCGCGCCGGCCGACGAGGCGGAGCGGGCCCAGCGCATCGTCGCGCGCCTGTGGCCGCTGCTGGACCAGATTACCGAGCAAATCATGAACAACACCAGCTTTGCCAATGACGATTAGCTACCGCCAGTACGTTGCGGCAAGGCGCCGGCATCGACCACGATGCTGTATACAAACCAGGAACAGAAGGACATCACGATGAATAATGTATCCAGTCAACATCCTGAGGCCCTGGCCCAGGGCGAAGCGGGCCTGGCGCCACTGCGCGTGCTGCTGCTCGACGACGACGTCTTCATGCTCGACGTGCTCAGCGACATGCTGGAGCAGCTGGGGCAATTCGACATCCGCTGCGAGTCGCACAGCGAACAGGCGCTGTCCACGCTGAAGCAGCATCAGCCCGACCTGCTCATCTGCGACCTGTCCATGCCCGACATCGACGGCATCGAATTTTTGCGCATGGCGGCCGACAACGGCTTCCGCGGCGGCGTGGTCCTGCTGTCGGGCCTGCATTCGGCCGTGCGCCTGGCAGCCGAACGCCTGGCCGTGGCCAATGGCCTGTATATATTAGGCACCTTCCGCAAGCCGATGGAAAGCGCGGAATTGCAGCTCATGGTGAACATGCAACTGCAGCACACGGCGCGCCTGTCGCACGGGCAAGGACGATAGCGGCGGCCGCCCGACGGGCAGGGATGGAGGCGCTGCAAGCGAGCAGGCATGCGGCTTTGCCGCCCTGCCGGCGGGCGCGGGGTCGATATGCCTCAAGTTTTTCTGCAATAATCGCCACGCTTTGAAAAAATGGGTTATTATTTCAGCCATCCCCGCCTGCATACCTCTGGTCGCACCTTCCAAGAACATTGAAGTCGTGCCCATTGCCCCCATCTGCTAGCTGCATTCCAGGAAGCATGGATGGCGAACCAGCGTATGGTTAATTCCAGGCATTATTGATCCCACCCTCATTTGAGGAAAATATGAGCGAAAATATCAAACACATTAGCGATGCATCTTTTGAAGCAGACGTCCTGAAATCCGACTTGCCCGTCCTGGTGGACTTCTGGGCCGAGTGGTGCGGTCCCTGCAAAGCCATCGCGCCTATCCTGGAAGAAGTGGCCAAGGAATACGCCGGCCGCATCCAGATCGCCAAGATGGACGTGGACGCCAACCAGGCCGTGCCTGCCAAGTTCGGCATCCGCGGCATTCCGACCCTGATCCTGTTCAAGGATGGCGTCGCGGCTGCGCAAAAAGTGGGCGCCATGGCCAAGGGCCAGTTGACCGCTTTCGTCGACAGCAACATTTAATGTATGATAGGCAGCGCTGCGCCCGCAGCGCCGCCTGATTGGATAGACCGGGAAGCGGTTTTCGTACCATTCGTGCACAAGCTTCCCCAATAATTAATCAACGCCACGCAGTCCCCTCCCCTACCTTTACATCCCGTCTCGGGACACTCAACACATATGCATTTATCCGAACTAAAGGCCTTACACGTATCCGCCCTGCTTGAGATGGCGATCGGTCTTGACATTGACAACGCAGCCCGCTTGCGCAAACAGGAGCTGATGTTCGCTATCCTGAAAAAACGCGCCAAGTCCGGCGAACAGATTTTCGGCGACGGCGCCCTGGAAGTGCTGCCTGACGGCTTCGGCTTCCTGCGCTCGCCAGACGCCAGCTACATGGCGTCCACCGACGACATTTACATCTCCCCTTCGCAAATCCGCCGCTTCAATCTGCACACCGGCGATTCGATCGAGGGCGAGGTACGGACCCCGAAAGATGGCGAACGCTATTTCGCACTGGTCAAAGTCGACAAGGTCAACGGCGAATCGCCGGAGATGTCGAAACACCGCATCCTGTTTGAAAACCTGACGCCGCTGCACCCGAACGAGCCGCTGCGCCTGGAACGTGAAATGAATGGCCAGGAAAACATCACCGGCCGCATCATCGACCTGATCGCCCCGATCGGCAAAGGCCAGCGCGGCTTGCTGGTGGCGTCGCCGAAGTCCGGCAAATCCGTGATCCTGCAGCACATCGCGCATGCGATCACGGCCAACCACCCGGACATCACCCTGATCGTGCTGCTGATCGACGAACGCCCGGAAGAAGTTACCGAAATGCAACGTTCGGTGCGCGGCGAAGTCGTCGCCTCGACCTTCGACGAACCGGCCACGCGCCACGTGCAAGTGGCCGAGATGGTGCTGGAAAAAGCCAAGCGCCTGGTCGAAATGAAAAAAGACGTGGTGATCCTGCTCGACTCGATCACCCGCCTGGCGCGCGCCTACAACACCGTCATCCCGGCCTCGGGCAAGGTGCTGACCGGCGGTGTCGACGCGAACGCGCTGCAACGTCCAAAACGCTTCTTCGGCGCCGCGCGCAATATCGAAGAAGGCGGTTCGCTGACCATCATCGCCACGGCGCTGATCGAAACGGGTTCGCGCATGGATGACGTGATCTTTGAGGAATTCAAGGGTACCGGCAACATGGAAGTGCATCTGGAACGCCGCCTGGCTGAAAAACGTGTCTATCCGGCAATTAACCTGAACAAATCGGGTACCCGCCGCGAAGAACTGCTGATCAAGCCGAACGAGCTGCAAAAAATCTGGATTTTGCGCAAGTTGCTGTACTCGATGGACGAGATCGAGGCGATGGAGTTCATTCTCGACAAGATGAAGGCGACCAAAAACAACGCCGAATTCTTCGACATGATGCGCCGGGGCGGGTAAACCTACTGCGCGTCCCGCTCTACGGCCGGTGTTGCTCGCTGTACCTTCGTACAGCTGCGCTACTCGGCCGTATATCGGGCCTGCTCGCTACGGTTTCCCGCTCCCCGGTGCCGGATCGTAGTGCAAGCCGCTTTCGAGCGGCTTTTTTATTGCCTGCGATGGGAAAGCGCTATATAATCGACGGTTGCATTATTTTAAACCCTGGCAAGTGATCGGCAATCGGGTCAAGAAGCAGGAAGACCGACGAAGTGCTGTTTGGCTACCAAACTAGAGAGAAGACCATGAAAGTCGATACCCATCCAGAATACCGCGAAGTTGTTTTCCACGATCTGTCGTGCGATTTCAAATTCGTTACCCGCTCGACCATCCAAACCCGCGAAAAAATCACCCACGACGGTAAAGAATACCCACTGGTGAAGATCGAGGTTTCGGCTGAATCGCACCCATTCTTCACGGGCAAGCACAAAATCGTCGATACCGCTGGTCGCGTCGAGAAGTTCCGTCAGAAGTTCGGTTCGGTTGGTTCGAAAACCGCAGTCGCAGCAGGCTGATTTTTGCCGCTTTGCGGCAAAGCAGGGCAGCTTCGGCTACCAGAGAAAAGGCAGCTTCGGCTGCCTTTTTTGTCTTTGGCCGCTTTACTTTATACTCGCGCATACCCGACGCCATTCGTCGCGTCTTGCCACCATTCTGATACCGATTATCGATGAAGCCAGTCCGCCTTCCCGCCGCCGCCACACTCGCGCTGCCACGATGGGCCTTGTTTGCGCTCGGCCTGCTGTACATCCTGCCTGGCCTGATCGGCCGCGAACCGTGGAAAAACGATGACGCCGCCAGTTTCGGCATCATGTGGTCCATGGCCCATGGCGGCCTGAACGACTGGCTGTGGCCCAACGTGGCCGGCCTGTCGCTGCCCGATGAGGGCCCGCTGGCCTTCTGGCTGGGCGCCATCGCCATCAAGCTGTTCGGCTGGATCGATGGCGACGTCTTCGGCGCGCGCATGTCGACCATCGGCATTTTCGTCGTCAGCACCCTGTCCGTCTGGTACACCGCCTTCAACCTGGGCCGCCGCAATGACGCCCAGCCGCTGCGCCTGGCCTTCGGCGGCCAGCCCGAACCCGACGATTTCGGCCGCACCCTGGCCGATGCCGCCGTGCTCATCTACCTGGGCTGCCTGGGCCTGCTGCAGCACAGCCACGACATCACGGCCGAGGCCCTGCACGTTTCCCTGATGGCCTACCTGCTGTACCGCGCCGTGCGCTACGTGGAAGGCCCGTCCGTGCGCAATGCCGCCCTGCTGGGCCTGGCGCTGGGCGGCCTGACCCTCACGCGCGGCTGGATCACGCCGGCGGCGCTGAGCATCGCCATGCTGCTGTGCAGCGTGTTCCTGCGCCTGCCGCTGCTGCGCAGCGTGCGCCACCTGGCGCTGGCCGTGCTCGTGGCCCTGGCGCTGACCCTGGTCTGGCTGCTGCCAGGCGAACTGCTGCAACCGTACGGCCATTCGCCGCTGCAAGCGTGGATGGAGTGGAATTTCCGCCAGTTCAGCGCGCCCAGCGTGAAAAGCCTGCAATATTTCTTCCGCGTCGGCATCTGGTTCTTCTGGCCCGCCTGGCCGTTCGCCGCCTGGGCCGTGTATGCCTGGCGCCGCCAGCATCACGTGCTGCACATCGTCGTGCCGCTGACCTTTGTCGCCATGCTGGCCATCCTGGGCCTGTGCCACCCCGATCCCGAGCCGAGCCAGCTGCTGCCCCTGCTGCCGCCGCTGGCCGTGATGGCCGCGTTTGGCCTCTTGACCATGAAACGGGGCGCCATCAACGCCATCGACTGGTTCTCCGTGATGGTGCTGACCATCTGCGCCCTCGTGATGTGGCTGTTCTGGTTCGCCACGCTGACAGGCTGGCCGCCGCGCCTGGCCTACAATGCATTGAAACTGGTGCCGGGATTCAAGCCTGAACTGGAACT
The DNA here is from genome assembly GCF_059421435.1 of Janthinobacterium sp. GW821-FHT03A03. NCBI lineage: Bacteria > Pseudomonadati > Pseudomonadota > Betaproteobacteria > Burkholderiales > Oxalobacteraceae > Janthinobacterium > Janthinobacterium sp. GW821-FHT03A03. The sequence continues at coordinate 1,040,953 of NZ_JBWKUZ010000001.1, forward strand.
GGTGGCCTTCTTCGTCGCCGCCAGCGCCAGCGCGGGCTGGGTGGCGCTGGTGCACTGGCGCATCTCGCGCCAGCCTGCCGTGCTGTGGCGCGCCGTGGTGCTGTCTTCCGGCGGCCTGATACTGATCTGGGTCCTGATCATGACCCTGTTCCTGCCCGAGCTGAACTACAGCAAGAGCTACGCCAGCGTGGCGCACCAGATTTCGGTCAACTTGCCGCCTGGCAGCAAATGCATCAACAGCAACGTCGGACCGGCCCAGCGCGCCTCGTTCGCCTATTACGGCCACCTGCCGTTTGCCCATGTGGACCAGCAGCAGTGCGATGTGTTCTTGTTGCAAGACAGCATCAAAATCCCGGACAACCGGGAACAGCTGCCCGAGCACCACGGCGCCGACTGGATCAAGCTGTGGGAAGGCCGCCGCCCCACGGATGACGTAGAGCGCTTCCGCCTGTATCAGCGTATCAGGTAAGCAACAAAAAACCGGGGTCACCCGGTTTTTTTATGTCCGCAAGACAAGCTTCGGCAGCAGAAAAAATGTTGCATTAAAATATAGTTAATTACCTAAAATGAACTAACATTGTTTTTTAGATTATAATAGCGGCCTGCGCGATGGCGGTGTCTTGCTTTCCCGCCCGATTCGTCCCCCAATTCACTATGAGATAGTCCATGAAATTATTTTCCGCCCGTACCTTGCCGCTCATCAGCGCCGCCCTGTTCGCCTTTTCCTTCAGCGCCTCGGCGCAAGCGACCGTGATCGACCTCGGCGTTGCCAATGGTTATTCCGCCTTTATCTTCGGCAACATCGGCAGCAGCTCGGCCACAGGCTTTACCAGCGTCGGCGGCAGCATTGCCGCTGGCGGCAATATCTACCTGGACAACTACAACGTCGGCACGAGCAAGAAGCCAGGCAGCGCCAGCAACGCCATCGTCGCTGGCGGCAACCTGAACACGGGCTGGGGCACGCTCGGCGGTTCGGCCGTGTATGGCGTCAGCAATCCCAACGCCACGCTGACGGCGCCACAATGGTTCCCAAAAGACAACATTAGCAAAGGCAATGCCTCCACCCTGAACTTTGCGGCAGCCCAGCAACAATTGACGACGCTGTCGGGCGATGTGGCCAAGCTGCAGTCGAACGGTACCGTGATTTCGCAATACGGCAACATGACCCTGGTAGGCAACGTCAACGCCGACGTGAACATTTTCAACATCGATGCGTCGAATCTGCATAACCTGACCCTGGACCTGTCTTCGCTGAAAAGCACGGCCAGCATCATCATCAACGGCACGGCCACCAACATCACCATGAGCGGCGGCTTCGACAATTTCGGCGCCTTCGCCGACCGCACCTTGTTCAACTTTGCCAATGCCACCACCACCAGCCTGAACAATGTTGGCATCAACGGCAGCATCCTCGCGCCGCACAGCGCGTTCTCGGGTTCGGGCAGCATGAACGGCACCCTGGTCGCCAATTCGGTCAGCTCCATCAATTATGGCCACGTCTCGATGAACGGCTCCGGCTTCAACACCGTAAACGTGTCGGCCGTACCGGAACCCGGCACCTACGCCATGCTGCTGGCAGGCCTGGGCTTGCTGGCCTTCATGCGCCGCCGCACGCCAGCGCGCGCGCCGCAAGCCGCGATGGCCTGAGCTTTACGCTATATCAATAAAAAACACCGGGCCGCGCGAGCGTCCCGGTGTTTTTTTATGTGCCGGCGAAAAACTTAATCCGCGCTCAGTCCCAGGTCCGTCGCCACCTGCTTGCGCAATACATATTTCTGTATCTTGCCCGTCACCGTCATGGGGAATTCCTCGACGAAGCGCACATAGCGGGGAATTTTGTAATAGGCGATCTGCCCGTCGCAAAAGGCGCGGATATCCTCGCTGGTGGCCTGCGTGCCCGGGCGCAGGATGATGCAGGCGCACAGTTCTTCGCCGTACCTGGCGTCCGGCACGCCCACGCATTGCACGTCGAGCACGCTCGGGTGGCGGTACAGGAATTCCTCGACCTCGCGCGGATAGATGTTTTCGCCGCCGCGGATGACCATATCCTTCGATCGCCCGACGATGCTGCAAAAGCCGTTCTCGTCGATGACGGCCAGGTCGCCCGTGTGCATCCAGCGCGCCGCGTCGATGGCTTCGGCTGTTTTTTCAGGGTCGCCCCAGTAGCCCTGCATCACGGAATAGCCGCGCGTGAGCAACTCGCCCTTTTCGCCGCGCGGCACGATGCGGCCTTCCGCATCGATGATTTTCACTTCCAGGTGCGGGTGGACGCGGCCGATGGACGAGACACGCATCTCGCGCGGGTCTTCGATCGCCGTCTGGAAGCTGACGGGCGATGTTTCCGTCATGCCATACGCAATCGTGATTTCCGCCATGTGCATCAGCTCAATGACCCTCGTCATGACTTCCATCGGGCAGGGCGAGCCGGCCATGATGCCGGTGCGCAAGTTCGACAGATCGTATTGCTTGAAATCAGGATGATCGAGGATGGCGATGAACATGGTCGGCACGCCATGCAAGCCCGTGCAGCGCTCGGCCTGCACCGTTTCCAGCACGGCCTTCGGGTCGAAGCCTTCGCCAGGAAACACCATGGCCGCGCCATGCGTGACGCAGGCCAGGTTGCCCAGCACCATGCCGAAACAGTGGTACAGGGGCACGGGGATGCACAAGCGGTCCTGCTGCGTCAGGCGCATGGCCTCGCCGATGAAAAAGCCGTTGTTCAGGATATTGTGGTGCGTCAAGGTGGCGCCCTTGGGCGCGCCCGTGGTGCCGGAAGTGAACTGAATGTTGACGGCGTCGTCAAACTGCACGGTGGCGCTCACTTCTTGCAGGCGCGCCAGGTCGGCGTCCGTGATGCCGTCCATCATGGCGTCGAAGTTATGCATGCCCGGCGTGGCGGCCGTCCCCAGGCGGATGACGTGGCGCAATTGCGGCAGGCGCGGCGATTGCAGGGCGCCGGCGCGCGAACGGGCGATTTCCGGCACCACGTCCTGCACGATGGCCAGGTAGTCGCTGGACTTGAAGCTGGGCGACAGGATCAGCGCGCTGCACTGCACCTTGTCGAGCACGTATTCGAGTTCCGAACGGCGGTAGGCGGGGTTGATGTTGACCATGATCAAACCGGCTTTCGCCGTGGCAAACTGGGTCAGCACCCATTCGGCGCAGTTTTGCGACCAGATGCCGACCCGGTCGCCCGGCTGCAAGCCCAGCTTCAGCAAGCCGGCAGCCAGGCGGTGCACGCGCTGCTGGAACTCCAGATACGTCCAGCGCACGTTCTGGTGCGCCACGATCAGGGCGTCGTGCTGGCCGTGGCGGGCGGCGACGCCGTCCAGGTAGGCGCCTATCGTTTCGCCGATCAACGGCGTCTCGTGGGCGCCGTGTACATAACTCATTGCTTGCATACCGTCTCCAGGATGATGGCGCTTCAGCGCTCTTCTTGTGGTGATAGACATCAATAGCAAAAATTATAGCCGCAACCGCACCCGCCCGGCAGTGGCTTGCTGTAATGTGCAGGCCGGTGCACACTCCCGGCGCACGATACCGACACGACAGGCATGGACAGCACAGCATCCCCTCCCGCACAGGGCTTTATCCTCACCCGCCACTGGCGCGATACCCGCGACGGCACGGAGGTCGATTTCTGGCTGGCCACGGACGCCGGCCCCCGCCATGTGCGCCTGCCCGTGCAGACGTCGGTTGCCTTCATTCCCATGGAGCAGCGCGAACAGGCGGAACGGCTGCTGCGCGGCGAGCGCCACGCGGAGCTGCGCCCCCTGTCGCTGTGCGACTTTCATCATCGCCCCGTGCTGGGTCTGTACTGCAAGCAATACCGGCACTTGCTGAAGCTGGAAAAGCAGCTGCGCGCGCACGGCGTCGACGTGTACGAAGCCGACATCCGCCCGCCCGAGCGCTACCTGATGGAGCGTTTTATTACGGCGCCGGTGAGCGTCAATGGAGAAGCCGGGCAGGAAGTGCAGCTGAAACCGGCGCCCGGCTACCGGCCAGGCTTGAAACTGGCCTCGCTCGACATCGAGACGACGGCCCATGGCGAGCTGTACTCGCTGGCCCTGGAAGGCTGCGGCCAGCGCCAGGTCTACATGCTGGGGCCGCCAAACGGCGGCAATGAAACGCTCGATTTCGACCTCGAATACTGCGACACGCGCGCACAGATCCTCGAGCGCCTGAACACCTGGATGGAGCGCCACGATCCGGACGCCATCATCGGCTGGAACCTGGTGCAGTTCGACTTGCGCGTGCTCAAGGAACATGCTGAGCGTTATCAAGTGCCCTTGAAACTGGGCCGCGGCGGCGCCGTGATGGAATGGCGCGAACATGGCGGCAGGCAGGAACACTATTTTGCCGCCGCCGCGGGACGGCTGATCATCGACGGCATCGAAGCGCTCAGGTCGGCGACGTGGAACTTTTCCTCGTTCAGCCTGGAAAACGTGGCGCAGACGCTCTTGGGAGAAGGCAAGTCCATCGACAATCCCTACCAGCGCATGGCCGAGATCGACCGGCGTTTCCGTGAAGACAAGCCCGCGCTGGCGCGCTACAACCTCAAGGATTGCGAGCTGGTCACGCGCATCTTCGCCAAGACGGAATTGCTGACTTTTTTGCTGGAACGGGCCAGCGTGACGGGGCTGGCGGCCGACCGCAGCGGCGGCTCCGTGGCCGCGTTTGAACACCTGTATCTGCCGCTGATGCACCGGCAAGGTTACGTGGCGCCCAACCTGGGCGATGTCTCCGGCGACAACAGCCCCGGCGGCTTCGTCATGGATTCCCAGTCGGGCCTGTACGACTCCGTGCTCGTGCTCGACTACAAAAGCCTGTACCCGTCCATCATCCGCACTTTCCTGATCGATCCCGTGGGGCTGGTGGTGGGCACGAACGGCGATGAGGCCGATACGGTGCCCGGCTACCGGGGCGCGCAGTTTTCGCGCGTGAAACATTGCCTGCCCGCCATCGTGCAACAGGTGTGGCAGGGCCGCGAGGCGGCCAAGCGCGAGCGCAACGCGCCGCTGTCGCAAGCCTTGAAAATCATCATGAACGCGTTCTACGGCGTGCTGGGGTCCAGCGGCTGCCGCTTTTTCGATCCGCGCCTGGCTTCGTCGATCACCCTGCGCGGCCACGACATCATGCACCGCACGCGCGAGCTGATCACCGGGCAGGGTTATCAGGTCATCTATGGCGATACGGATTCCACCTTCGTGTGGCTGAAAACGGCGCATACGGATGAAGAGGCGGGCAAGATCGGCCGCGCCCTGGTGGCGCATGTGAACGCCTGGTGGGAACGCCACCTGCGCGAGGAGTTCGGCCTCGACAATGCGCTGGAACTGGAATTCGAGACGCATTACCGGCGTTTCCTGATGCCCACCATCCGCGGCTCGGAAGAAGGCAGCAAGAAACGCTACGCGGGTCTCGTGGGCAAGCCGGACGGCAGCGAGGACATGGTCTACAAGGGCCTGGAAACGGTGCGCAGCGACTGGACGCCGCTGGCGCAGCAATTCCAGCAAGAGCTGTACCGGCGCATCTTCCAGCGCGCCGCCTACCAGGATTATGTGCGCGACTACGTGGCGCGCACGGTGCGCGGCGAGTTCGACGCCTTGTTGGTCTACCGCAAGCGCTTGCGCCGTCCGCTCGACGATTACCAGCGCAACGTGCCGCCCCATGTGCGCGCGGCGCGCACGGCCGACGCCTACAACCTGGCACAGGGCCGGCCGCTGCAATACCAGAACGGCGGCTGGATCAGCTATGTGATCACGGTGGCGGGGCCGGAACCGCTGGAGACGCAGCGCTCGCCCATCGACTACCAGCACTACCTGACGCGCCAGCTGCAGCCGGTGGCCGACGCCATACTGCCCTTCCTGGGCGACGACTTTTCACGCCTCGTGTCGGGCCAGCAGGATTTGTTTTAGGTCAATTTTGCTGACCAGCACGGCCAAGCTGAGGTAATATCGGCGCCTGCCGGGCCAGTCCGCGGGCGCTGCGCGCCGCGGCAGCGTAAAATACGCCTTGGCGAAAGAATAAGAGCTGCATGAAGAAGAAGATGCCATTCCAGACGAGAATCATTCGCAACAGGATTTTCCCCGCTGAAATGGCGCATAATTTAACACTATGTTGAACCAGCGGGCAGCGCGTTTAGCCATCTGCCCTGCTAATTTTTGAATGAATTGATACCATGACCGAGATCACGTCCCTGAGAGACATCCCGCAAAAAAATATCTTCCGCAAGGGCGACACCTTTGTGCTGTTCGGCGAGCTGTTCGGCCGCGGCTATGTGAATGGCTTGCTGGACGAAGCGCGCAAGGCGGGCATGAACATCGTCGGCATGACGGTCGGCCGCCGCGATGAAAACCTGGCCCTGCGCCCGCTGAACGCGGAAGAGCTGGCCGAAGCCGAAGCCAACCTGGGCGGACGCATCATCAATGTGCCGCTGATGGCCGGTTTCGACCTCGACGCGCCGGCCGGTGAACCGACGCCGACGGCCCTGCTGGCCGACATGACCCTGAAAAGCTGGCAAGAAGACAAGCTGGACTGGGCGCAGATCGAACGCTGCCGCGAAGCCGGCATCGCCCGCTTCAGCGCTTCCGTGGCGAAAGCCATGGCCGAGCTGGACAGCCTGATTCCTGACGGCAGCAATGTCTATTTCGCCCACACCATGGCCGGCGGCATTCCGAAGGTCAAGGTCTTCCTGGCGATTGCCAACCGTATTTATAAAGGCCGCGGCGAGCGCTTCATGTCCTCGCGCGCCCTGCTCGACAGCGACCTGGGCAAACTGATCCTGATGAACTTCGACGAAGTCACGGCCAACACCCTGCAGCACCTGATCGACGGCAGCGCCGCCATCCGCGCGCGCATCGAGCAATCGGGCGGCCAGGTGCGCTACAGCGCCTACGGCTACCACGGCACCGAGATCTTGATCGACGGCAAGTACCAGTGGCAAACCTACAGCAACTACACGCAAGGCCTGGCCAAGATGCGCCTGGAAAACGTGGCCAAGGCCGCGTGGGAAAAAGGCATCAAGGCCACCGTCTTCAATTGCCCGGAAATCCGCACGAATTCGTCCGACATTTTCGTCGGCGTGGAACTGTCGCTGTTCCCCCTGCTCGACGCGCTGAAAAAAGAAGGCGGCGCGGCCTGGGCCGAAGAGCAATGGAAAATCTGCCAGGGCTTGCTGGAAGACGGCGTCTCGCTGCAGGACTTGCTCGACCGTATCGCCGCCTACAATGGCGATGCCACCAGCGTGCAGTTCCGCAACTTCGCCGCCTGGCCGATGGACAACACGCCGGAACTGGCCGACGTCATGATCGGCACCTCGGACGACATCACCAAGCTGCACAAGGACCGCAAGGAACTGATCACCGACCACCTGAGCTCGCTGGTGCTGGAAGGCACGGGTCCGCTGATGTTCCACGCCATGTCCGAGCCGCAAGCGCCCGTCGTCTGGCTGAACCACGACATCATCGCGCGCCTGCTGAACTCGGTTCACAACTGAGTTTGATCTAGCGCAAAGCACCGACGGCCCGGCTCATCCCCGGGCCGTCGGCGTTTCTGCGCAGGCGTTACGCGCGCAGAATGGATACGCCGCCGTCGGCCAGCAGCGCCGTGCCGGTGGTAAAACTCGATGCATCGGACGCCAGGTACAGCGCCGAGCGGGCGATCTCGTCCGGCGTGGCCAGGCGTTTCAAGACATGCAAGCCCGCCACAAAGGCCTGCGCCTCGGGCGTATTCGCCACTGCCCGCCCCATCGGCGTGTCGGTGCCGCCCGGCAGCAGGGCGTTTACCCGCACGCCGGCCGCGCCATACTCGGCCGCCAGGGCCTTCGTCAGGCCGATCACGCCGGCCTTGCTGGCCGCATACGCGGCCATGCCGGGCATGCCCACCGTATGGCCGACGAAGGTTGAAGTAAAGATCAGCGAGCCGCCGCCGCGCGCCGCCATGGCCGGCAGCTGGCATTGGGCGGCCAGGAAGGCGCTCGTCAGGTTGATCTCCAGCGTGGCGCGCCAGTCGTCGATGGCGACCTCGGGCGTGGCGCCCATGGGGCCCAGCGTGCCCGCATTGTTGAAGGCGATATCGAGGCCGCCAAAGCGCTCCATCGCCAGCGCGACGGCGCCGCGCGCGCACGCCGCATCGGCCACGTCGCCCACGCAGGCGACGGCCTGCGCACCGCTTTGCGCCAGCTGCGCCGCCAGCGCCTCGAGTTCCTGCCGCCGGCGCGCCACCAGCACCAGCCGCGCGCCCTCGCGGGCGAACAGCCGCGCCGCCGCATGGCCGATGCCCGAACTGGCGCCCGTGATGATGGCGACCTTGTTTTCCAATTGCAACATTTGCTTCCCCTTCAAGTGATTGAAAGGGAAAAGATAGGCCGGCAAGCCGGGCGCGGCACTCCGCTTCTTGCGCTGGAATCGATGCCGTCAGACTTTCATCGGCAATATCACCATCTGCAAGCCTTCCAGGTGCAGCCGCCGCTGCACGGCCAGCGAAGCCTGGTTGTGCAGCACGCGCGTAAACCAGTTATCGGTGGTAAAAATCAGCTTGCTGGTGAAAAAGATGCAGTTAGGAAATTCTTCATTGATCGCTTCGCACAGCTTGGTGATTTCATCGACGGCGTCCGTGCCGAAACCCAGGTAGGACGACGAAGCCATGCCGTGGCTGTGGCAAAAGTCGACGAAGAATTCCAGCGTGTCCGCCGCTTCCTGGCGCATCTGCGCCATCGCCCCTTCGCCGCCATACGCGTGCGAATCGACGGTGCGCGCATTGACGAACAGAAAATTCTTGAAGTGGCCGGGGAACATGCGCTGCACCCACAGCAGCGCGTGCAGGCCGCCGCCGCGCGAGGTGCCGACGATGAACACGGCCGTCTGCGCGTCCGGCTGCGGCTCGATGGGCACGATGGGGTCCACGTTCGCGCCGAAGGGCTGGTGCGCGAAGACTTCGTCGACTTCGAGGATGGCCTGCTTGGTGCGCCGGTAATGACGGCGGATGGCGATGCACAGGGCCGCGATGGCGGCGATGATCAGCACTGCGGCCCAGCCGCCGTGCATGAAGCGCTCGACCAGCAGAATGATCAGGATGCCGGCGCAAATGACGAAGCCGACCAGCGACAGCAGCAGGCGGCGCAGCCAGTGCGTGCCCGGCGTGCGGTTGCGCAGCCAGTACAGGCACAGGCCGAACAGGGAAATGGCGAACGTGAGGAAGACGGAAATCGAGTACAGCACGACCAGCAAGGTCACGCTGCCGCCCGTCCAGAACAGGATGGCCAGCGCCGCCAGGCCCATGACGACGATGCCGTTCTGCGTGACGAGGCGCGTCGACAGGTAGCGGAACTTGTGCGGCACCCAGGAATCGGCCGCCATGTTCGACAGCACCGACGGCCCGCCCAGGAAACCCGTATTGGCGGCGACGAACAGCAGGCCCGCCTCGAAGGCCAGCACGATCACCAGCAGCGCCTGGTTGAGCATCTCGCCGCCCAGGCCCATGCTGGCGATGATGATTTTAAACGTCGAGGCGTTCAAGGTCTCGCCCGGCGTCGGCGTGGCGTTCCACAGCAGGTACAGCAGGATGATGCCGCCCGCCGTGAACGCCAAGGACAGGGCCATGTAGAGCATGGTGATCTTGCCGGTGCGCACCCGCGGTTCGGCCAGCAGGTTGACGTTGTTCGAGACGGCTTCCAGGCCCGTATAGGTGCCGCCGCCTTGCGAATACGCTAGCAGCAGCATGCCGGCCACGCCGGCCCAGCCGATGCTGCCGGCCAGCGCCTGCGTTTCCGCCATGGTCACGGGCAGCAATTCGGGCAAGTGCGACGAGTGCGCGACGACGCCGTAGACGATCAGCACCAGGTGCGTGATGACGAAACCGATGAAGATGGGCAGCAGGATCTGGATCGCCTCTTTGAGCCCGCGCAAATTCATGATGATCAGCAAGCCGATAAAACACATCTCGGCCCACAATTTATAAGGCTGGAAGCCCAGCGGCAGGAACGAGGCCAGCGCGTCGACGCCGGAAGCGATGGAAATGGCGATCGTCAGCACGTAGTCGAGGATCAGCGCGCAGCCGGAAATGAGGCCCAGGTACGGTCCCACCAGCTTGGTGGCCACGCGGTAGCCGCCGCCGCCCGTGGGAAACAGCTCGATCACCTGGTTGTAGGCCAGCGCGATGATGAAAACGGTGACGGCCGTGGCCAGCGCCAGGTACAGGCCCAGGTGGGCGTGCGGCCCCAGCGCGCGGAAGGTTTCTTCCGGTCCATATGCCGACGAAGACAAGCCATCGGCGCCCAGCCCCACCCACGCCAGGAAAGCCACCAGCGCCATCGAATGGCGCGTCTCGGCCTTCATCGGGTCGAGCGGCTTGCCGAGGATAATTTCGCGTATCTTCTTGTATTTCATGCGTCTGGCCGGCATGCAGCGCCAGCATCGGGCCGGCAATACCGCCGATGATACCCGCAAATAAGCGTTGCCGGACGTTACGCAAAACACACGCCAAGCAAAAAACTTGCCGGATTGTGACAAATCAGTGATAATGCGTCTCGCGTTGCCGGGATGGCGGAATAGGTAGACGCACGGGACTCAAAATCCCGCGCTGGAAACAGCGTGCCGGTTCGATTCCGGCTCCCGGCACCACCAGACAAATCGAAGAAGTACCGATAAAGCCATTAAATCCAATAGAATCAAGGATTTAGTGGCTTTTTTCTTGCCCGCTCAGTCCGAACAATCCAGATTAAACCCGATAAAAACTGATAGGCGTTACGCCAAATTTACGCCATGATTACGCCAAATTGGAGAAGTCATGGCATCATTCAGAAAACGTTCAGGCGGCTGGCGCGCAGAAATAGCAGTGCTTGGTACCCGCGAATCAGAGACATTCAGTACTAAGGCAGAAGCCGTTGCATGGGCTGCCGAACGGGAAGCACAACTGCGCCGCAGTGACGCCACCGGCATCGTCGCAGGTAAAACCTGCCTACAAGCGTTTGAACGGTACCGCGATGAGGTATCAGTCCACAAGAAGGGGGCGCGATGGGAAACCATCCGACTTTCCGCAATCGCTAAGCACATCGTCGCCGACAAGAAACTGGGCGACTACCTAGTCGCGGAGATTACCCCGGACATCCTGGGGCAATGGCGCGATATGCGCCTTAAAACAGTATTGGGCTCAACGGTCAATCGAGACCTCAACTTGATCTCGCATGTTTTCACAACTGCGCGCCGCGAATGGAATTGGGCTTCAAAAAGCCCTACCGCAGACGTCCGGCGCCCTAAAGACCCTCCGCCGAGGGACCGTCTAATCAGTCAAGACGAGATCGACCGCATTTGTCTTGCACTTGCCTACGATGGCAAAATCACCAATGTATCTGGCGTCGTCGCAGCAACATTTTTGTTTGCAATTGAAACGGGCATGCGGTCAGGGGAGATTCTCAGCCTCACACCTGAACGCATTAGTGGCTCAGTTGCGCATCTTCCTCGCACAAAAAATGACAGTAAGCGTGACGTCCCACTTTCGAAGCGCGCGCTTGAAATCCTCGAAGAACTTCCGGTGCCTGCGGCCAGCGCCCCCTACTTCAACGTGACCGATGAAAGCAGAGACAGCCTCTTCCGAAAAGCAGTTACTCGCGCCGGCATCAAAGGACTCACTTTTCACGACTCCAGGCACGAAGCCATCACCAGGCTTGCCAAGAAACTGAATATTCTTGAACTAGCCCGGATGGTTGGCCACAAAGACATACGTCAGCTTCAAGTTTACTACAACGAAACAGCAGCAGAGATTGCCAAGAAACTGTAACCGCATCAAAGTGAGACAACATACAGACGAGGCGCCCGCAACTTACTAGAATAGGTGAAGCTGGGTGCCACAAACGCCAAAAGCGTTTGAAACCAACGTGAAAATGTGGTATAAAAGAGGGTTTATCGCGCCACATTGAACAACAATGGCCTAGTTATTGGCCTTGAGCAATGTTGCATGGACGCATCTTAGATCAAAAAAATAACCAAAAGAGCGCCAAGGCATCGCGGAAAAGCTTAATATCATCTTAATTTAGCAACAAGTTTCACCCAACCCCTACCTACAAACTGGAGAGTACCATGTCTGCCGCTAAGAATTCAGCCACCCTTCCCACGCAAAACGTGTCATTCGGTGATCTGTACGCTCAGCATTTCACTCCTAACTCCGACGCTGTGCGCGAGCCGTGCCAAGTGCAAGCATCCACTCAGTTCAAGATTTTTTCGTTGAATGATAGTCATGTAAACATTGTTTACTCAAACCAAGCTGGAAAGTAAGTACTAATGCCAAATTGGTCGGAGATACTTACAGAAATTCAAAAACTCGGAGCTAGCGGCGTACCACATCCAGTGGATGCTGTGCGCCGTTTGCACGTTAAAAAATTGGCCGACTACACGGGCCGAAACACCATAGTTTACTATTCAGGATTCCTTCATACCCAAGGTTCTGCCGCATTGGCCATTGGCGATATGGATATGAACGGATTCATGACAACTGTTCACAAAATGGACCGCACCAAAGGTCTAGATTTGGTTATGCACACCCCTGGCGGGGATGTCGCTGCGGCCGAGTCAATTGTTGCGTATCTGAGATCAATGTTCGGTACGAACATTCGTGTAATTGTTCCCCAGCTTGCTATGTCGGCCGGGACAATGATTGCATGTGCAAGCAAAGAAATTGTGCTCGGAAAGCAATCGAGCCTGGGTCCATTTGATCCGCAATTGAACGGCGTCTCTACTCCCGCGGTACTTGATGAATTTGCACGAGCACTGCAAGAAATCAAAGCCGATCCAGCTTGCACCGCGCTTTGGCAGGTAATCATTGGCAAATATCATCCAACATATCTAGACTCATGCCATCGCGCTACGGTATGGTCCAAAGAGATAGTGAAAAGCTGGCTGATGTCTGGCATGTTTGAGGACGACCCTCAGGCTGACGAAAAATCGAGCCGAGTTGTAGCCTCCCTATCCGATCATGACGTACACAAAACCCATGCTCGCCATATTTCCCTCGACAGATGTCGAGAGATAGGATTGAAAGTCTTGGCACTGGAAGGCGATGGTCAATTGCAGGAGCTAGTCCTTTCAGTTCACCATGCTTGCATGCATACCTGTGGCATGGCCCAAGTGCTAAAGCTTATTGAAAATGACAGTGGGGTTGGCATGGTCTTGACTATCGGGGCAACTGCGCCGTAACAAATTCCCAAAAAAATCAAAGGGTTACACGCTTCGGCCTGTAACCTTTTTTTGCATTTTCCAACGGTTTTTCTTATTTTCCAACGCAATCAAATTTCAGCGCTTCCACTGCGCAGGGCCAGTTCGCGCGGCGGCCGCTTTTTCCAAGTCCGCTTGAGAGGTGATCACTGAAATCTCTGTTTCTCCATCGAGTGGCACCAGTACTCGTCCAGGTCGCTGATCTGCCACAATCTCCGCGCCCCAAGCCATTGCCACATGAGCATTGGTCATGGGGTTAATTTCAAATCCACGGACCCGCAACCGCCCATCCCCAACCCACACAATGGCAGCGTCATACAATGGCGGAAGGATGAAGTCTTTCCCACCGCCGATTGGACTCAAGTGCGCTACACGCACTATGCGCTGGAAGTCTTTTTCGAATTGCTCGCTCATCGTAAATACACCTACGCCCGTGTAGCGCATGGTAATTCCCCTATGCCGAGGTAAGGGTACGCCTTGATCGGAATATAATTTTGCTGCTATTACAAGCACGGCGACACCTTGATATACTGTACATACATACAGTATATCCAAACATCAAGCGCTGTAAAGAAAACATTGGCCGAGCGTGCAGACGTCTGCACAGCAAGAGGCAAGCGTCAAAAGAGCGAGGGAGCGCAAAACTACACTGAGATGCGCCGTCTTAGGGCAACCCCAGCCAAGCCGTGCTCAGCATGATGCCCTGGAAGATTCGGTTGAACTGTGAGGGGCTCCCATCCGCTAGCAAGAAGACTTGAAATTACTCCCATCATGGGGACTGGCGCAACTGCGGCAGGAATGTTTCTTTCTTTCAAGAAATCGGTCAAATTCCTGTACACCTTCGACTTACTGGCATCAGGATGGTAAAAAATTATTTCGGCGCCTGCATTAACTGGAGCGCGCACATAACAAAGCTCCCAAAACTCGTTCATGTTGACCTATTGTGGATTAGCAAGATTTAATCCTTATATCATAAACAGTCTGTAACCTCTTAGATGCAACCGGCTGATTGCTGCCGTTCGCGCAGCGACAATCAACCATTCCTTTATGGCGTCATGCCATATTCGCGCACGAATGCCTGGCATGCACGGCCCGTCGCGGCAACCTCTTCCGTCTGCAGGATCAAGGCTTGAATATCTCGCGCCATCGCGTCAGGAAGTAGCCCGCCGACGGGATCGGCTGCAGCGCCTCCTTCGGGGCCACTGGCGCCGGCCGGGTCGGCAAGTCCAGCACTTGCACAGAAGGCGGGCTTCCGATGCTAAGGCAGCCCTCGATAATCGCCTCTAACTCATCCTCATATTTCCGCCCGCGTGGCCAGTCCCGCGCCAGCGCCAGGACAGTCTCGCCATCCGTTGCCGCCGGCGTCAGCCTGTCAAATTCGTAGACAGGGCGCTGCGGTACCTCCTTTACACATGGTGTAAAGACGGGAACTTCGACGCGCTGCGGCGCTGGCGGCGCGCTGCCGCAGCCGGCCAGCACCAATACAAGCATCCATTTCATCGCACGTCCTCCAGCAGCAGCCTGACAGTCGGCATGGCTTCGTCGCATGTCGTGGCGCGCGCGCCCCCGATCTGCGCCAGGGCGGCGGCGTACTTCTTGGCCTTGGCAGCGGCGGTCGCCTGGGCCACCGCACCCCGCTCTTGGGCCGCCAAGGTCGCCTTGGCCATGCCATCGATGGCGCGGTTTTGCTCGGCGATCGAGGTGCGCAGCGTTGCGCTGGCGCCCTGCTCTTTCACCAGCGCAGCGCGCGCGGCATCCCGGTCGCCGGCGGCCAGCCACCAGCCCGTGCCGGTGGCGCTGGCCACAACCAGCAGCGCACCGGCCAGGACAACGGCCGCCGCCTTCCAGATGCCGCTGACGGCGCCGGCCGCCAACGCGCCCAGGGCGCTCACGGCCGCACCTGCAAGATGCCAGCGCGCGGGCCGTGGCGGTCGATGGTGATGATGCGATTGATCGGCTTGGCTACCATCTTCGTGCTGACGTGCACCCAGGTCAGCTCATTGATGATCTGGCCGATACCGAACTCGTCCAGCTTGGGCAGCAGCGCCTGGCATACCTGGTAAGGCGTCATGCCACGCGCCTTGAAGTCGGCGGCCATGCCACGCACGTGATCGCTGCCATCGCTGCTGCCGACGCCACGATTAACCGGAATCGAGCGATACCCGCTGATGTCCGACATCGGAGTATCGATCCCGGCGCAAGCCGTCAGGTAATTGCGGATGCGCTGTAGCAGCTCGGCCGTACGCTGCAGTTCGGCCAGCACGGCGGCCGGCGGCGTGTTGTCGACGCCATGGCGCGCTGCCCAGTCGGAGGCGGTCAGTTCCTGCAAGGTGAAATTCTTGGTGAGGTTCACAGGCCACCCCGCACGTCCTTGACGATCGCAGCCGCATCGCGCGCCAGCTCGCCAATGTCTTTGTCCTTGCGTTTGTCGAGCCAGCGCACCGTGGCGCCCAGCACCCACCAGGCGGGCAAGCCGGCCGCCACCATCAGCGGCGCGGCAATGAAGAGGAAGCCCAGGGCCGGGTCGCTGCCGTACAGCACGGCGACGGCGCGCGCGCTGTCAAACAGGCCCGGCATCCAGTTGCGCACGACCACCACCAGGGCCGGGCCCATCAGGGCGGAAAAGAGAATGGTGACGAAGAAGCGCACGCCCGCTTCCTTGGCGGTTTTTGGCCACATGAACATGAATCCCAGTGAGGTTGCAGCAGCGCCGGCCAGGACCGGGATGCCAAAAATTTTAATCAGTGCGCCGCCGGCGGCGGTTGTTTCGATGGCCATGTAGTGCCTTTCAGGTGGTGGAAATGAAAAAACCCGCCGTAGCGGGTTTGTTGGTGAGAAGAGGTCAATCAACCGTCTCTTCTTTTTTGATGTGGGCGCAGGACAGCCTTGTCAGTCAATACGACTATCAGATTGCGTCGGCACGCCACCAGCCTCCAGCCATTTCAAAAACTCCACATAATCAATGTTTTTGATATCTGTCGGAATTGCCGCGCCGTCTTCACGCATTACAATATTTGTATCTTTAATTATCGTGTACATTGTAAGTTACCTATTTTTAGTTAAAGTTCGGCATTTGCTTCCCATTGTCCTTGTATATTGTACTGACGAGCCGAAATAGTGCTAGAAATCAAGAAACGCCTATTCGACGTATTGTATGCCTGCCCCTGAAATGCTGTAGGTGATCCACTTGCGCTAGTACCCTGGCAGGCCCAGCCAGTCGCATTGCCCGTATAGCCACGCAAAGTTACTGTTGGGGCGGCACGCATGTTTACCGGGAAACGAATAACGTACTTACCATTGTTCTCAAGAGAATCGATGGTTTCATTCGCATTAACACTCATGAGCAGGGTACTCGCATCGGCTGCAAGAGTCGTAGCAGGTACACCATCCGGGAACGAATTGCAGTAGTACCGTTGGCACAGAAGAATTTCTTCTGCAATCGAACGACGAGAGAACGGGGTAGCTGCGCCAACTTCAAACTGCACACCTGTCAAACCAAAAGTACTGTTAGCTGCCAACACAGAGACAGAACCCGTAGCACCGATGAGTGTGCTGTTCTGCCATACCCCTGCAGTACCAAGCAGGCCAGAACCTGAACCCAGATTGAAACGTACACGCAACCCTGCACCTGCTCCCAGAGTAATCGCATTATTGACATCACCGGGAATAGTCACCTTGATGAAAGTCCAAGTATTGGCAACAGGGATATTGAACGTAAACGGGTAGGAAGAAGCCACAGAACCATTGCTGATAGCACCCGAGTGCGTACCCACGACACCAGAACGAACCCATGCAGTCAACGTACAGGTTTTGGCATCCACAGAGCCATACAGAAGGTCAGCTAAGTTATACCCTTCAATGGACTGAACCACTTGGTAACCCTCGTTGCTCGGAGCAGTGTATGCACCTTGAGCACCCAAACCAAGATAGTAAGGGAAGCCTGCAGGCGTTACCCAGCCCTGATAGTTTGCTCCAAGGGCAAATTTACCCGCAACACTGATATCGTAGTTCCAGCGATCCACCGTATAACCATACGCTGGAATGACTGCAGATGGGATATTACGCTGGTTAACCCGCATATCACCATTGATGATTCGGTTGCGCATACCATTGAGGAACGATCCATTGATGCTGGCCGCTTTAAAGTCCTGCGCGGCATCGCCATTCAACGACGCTTTCAAATCCAGCGCAGCTTTTTGCGCGGTGCTGACCGGCTTGTCCTTGTCGGCAGTATTGTCGACGCGATCCAGTCCCACATCACCCTTGCTACCTGAAGTGGCCACCGCCGCAAACTGTGGTTTACCAGTAATACTGCCCCAGGTCGGCACATACGAGCCCGGCAGCGCGTCAGTAATGCCATAGCCGGCAAGCGTCGTCGCGCGTGCCGCCTTTTTCGCATCCAGCTCGGCCAGTGCCGCCTGCGCGTTCGTATCCAACTCGGCCAGCGCCGCCTGTACGTTCGTCGCAACGATTCCGCCCACCGGCGTGCTGACAACTTGCGAGGCCACATTGGTGGGGATCGTCACCCAGGCACCTTCCTGGAATACTCGCAGGCAGCCACCGTTCAGCACCGTGTCCCAGTAGGTCGCGCCAGCCAGCAGCCCGCCGCCATTATTGTCAACGTCCGGCGGCAGCGCCTTGGCGCCGAGGTAGCGCGCATCGAGCGATTTGAGCGCGGCCTCAGCCTTTGACGCAGCGATGGCTGCGGTGCCATCCGATTCGGCCGCCTCAGCTGCTGAAGCCGCTGAGGCAGCAGCGCTCGCGGCCGCCGCGGCGGAATTTTGCGGGATATCGATGATGTCCTGCGCCAGGGCCAGCCGGTTCAATTGCCGGATCAAGTCCTTCTGGCCATAGTAGAAATTCTTGCTCATTACAGTTCCTCGATGTCAAGATTGGTGGCGTACGTCTGGTAGTACGGGGTGGTAATGGCTGCGAGGCTGGCCAGCCGGCCATACACCTGGTGCGCCTGCTCCAGTTCGCCGTCTTCGCTGTCCGGATACAGGCTGACCAGCAGCGGGCGCGTCATGCCGTTGCCGCGCACGATGCGCCACAACTCCGCCCGATCCAGAGGGGTCATATGGTCAAGCGCGAGCGACAGCTTGCGATACAGCGTGCCCCGCTCAACGTACTGCCCACCCGCGCCGTTGCGATACAGCGTGCTGGTGTCGACCGGAGTAACACCTGCACCATACGACGCGTTCTCTTCCGGGCTCCAGTACGGACCGACCACCAAGCGCGCAGCCTCGATGTATCCAGCCGGGTTATCCTCGTCTGACAAATCGACGACCAGCTTCTTGATACTGTCCATTTCAAGCCAGCAGCGCGCATAGGTACCGCCGCCATAGCTGAACGCATTCACGCCCAGCTGCATCGCACCCCAGTCCCAACTGCCCAGCCTGGCGTATTCGCACGCCAGCACGACGCCCGTGTCGAAATCGGGCACGGCGTCGCCTGGTTCAACGTAGCCGCGCACGCGAATGGTCGCTGTGGGCGTCAGGTTGCAAAATGGAAGAGCCACGCCGCCGACGATTTCCGGCGTTGGCCAGGTCGACGTAATGCTCAGGTCCGTCCCGACGGAACGCAGCACCTCGCACTTTTCATCCGTTCTCAAATTTTCAACGACCAGCGCTCCTGCCTGACTCGATGCCAGCAGGACCGCACGGTCGGCGGCATTGTCATAAATGATGCGCAAATTACTCATGGGCTCTCAATTCAAATTCGAGGCATCGATCAAGATGGCATCGATTGGTCGGATCAAGTCGACTGGAGAGGCGCCACCGTCCTCGCGTACCCAGCGGTCCTGATAAATGTTGCGCACAATACTGCCGCCCTCAAGCTGCCACCCGCGCCCGTGATAGCGGTTGATGTAGAAAGCGGAATCCCGCACCGATGTGATGTTACGGTCCATAGGCCATCCCACCATCGCGGGCACGCCAACGCCACCAGGCAGCGGCCAGCTGATAACATTGGCGCCCATTGTCAGGCGCGCACGCCAGGTCAGCGGGATGCGCGCCAGGTCAGCGACACAGTTACCGCTGGCGTCATACAGCCAGCCGCCCCAGCCGTGTGCGGCGCCAGGCGAACCAAATACATACACTTCTGTCGCCTCTTCGATGTCGAAGCCGTTCGCGTCGAATGCGCCCGATCCCTTGTGAACGAGGATGGTCCATGTATCGCCCGACCTGGTGGTATTGATCAGGCTGGTCGTGCCGTTCGCCTTAACGGGCAACGCCACAAGAATGTCGCCTGGCCAGACGATGCTGTAGGTGCTCACCCCTCGCCCCTTCAAGATCGGGCCGTTGGTTGCCTGCGCCAGGCTCACAAAACTGGCCATGCCCACATAGCTATATGTGATGCCGCTGCTAGAAAACACGAGTTCCAACGCCGGATTGGTGACTTTTAAGAGAAACGACATCAAAACACCTGCACGGCAAAACGCCGCTCGGTCGAGCTGGCGACGACGGTCACGCGCGGATAGCCGAGCGCCGTGTCGGCAGTCACGCCCAACGTTCCCGCCACGGCCCACACTCGCAAGGGAATAATCTGTACCGAGCGGCCCGCAAACGCGGGGTAGGTAAGCACGGCCGTCGTCGCTGCAGCAAAGGTGCGCACGTCGGCCAGTACGCCACCAGCCACGTTGCGCGAATCCCAGGTGACCTGATTGGCGGCGTTGCGCAAGATCATGGCGGCGCGGCTCATGGCTTAAGACCTATGAAGATGCGCTCAACCCCGTTTTCGTCAACCATGTTCAGGCTGAAATTGTTCATGTTCAACCCCACGCCATCCGTGCTGCCGCGCAAACGAAAGGTGCCATCCGCATTAATTTGCACGTTGCCGTTTGCCGACTGGCAGGTATCGCTGAACGTCAGTTTCCCCGTCCTGGTTGTGAGGGCATCGAGCGCGCCCACCTTCAGACTGCTCAGGTAGGGTGTCGACCAGACGGTCTTGCCCGCGACAGGGTCATAGCTGCCATTCGACTGGAACCAGGCTTGGCCAGCCTCGGGCGCCGCGTTAATGGCATCCCGCCAAGCGCGCGTCTCTCCCCAGGTTCCCACCGCCGGCCGCACGTCGCCGTCCACCGCGACAGTCAACGGGTTGTAATTGAGCGACATGCCATCGATGAGCGTGTACGCCAGGCGCGCGGACTTGCCACTGAGTCCATTGCTACCTGGAATGCCGTTTGTGCCGTCCTGCACCTTATTCACTACCAGCTCGGCCTTGAACGTCACACCGCTGATATGCAGCAGGGTCACCTTGACCGTGATCTGCTGCACAGTCATGCTGGCGAAAGCCAGCGTGCGCTCGTTGCCAGCGCCCGTCAGCGCGCCGCCGGCGCTGATGCTCCACTGCACCTCGCCTTCCAGGCTGACCGGCAATGCCTTGAAGTGGATGGCGGCCGGCGCGCCCGCGCCAGCGGTGCTGACGTGGAAAACCGGCGTGTCCGCCGTCAGCAGCAAAGCGGCGCCGGCCGGCGGCGCGATGTTGCGCGGGTTGGTGGCCAGCAGCAGCTGGTCGCGGTCGTTTTCTACAGTGGCCATCAGATCGTCACTTCCACGGTGATACGGCCGGTCATCCAGTCCGGTGACAGGGATGTCACCACGCCCAAGGCCCCATCATCGAGGCCAAAGCGTGGATAGAATAGGCGAACGGGCGCCCCCAATTCCAGCAGCAGATGACGGGGCGTGGCCTCGAACCGGTAGGTGGTGCGCGGCACCTTGCGAATGGCCAGGCGGCGCACAGCCTCGGCCAGCGCATGCGTTTGCTTGAGCAGGCAGGTGTCCTGCTGCACCGGCTCGCTGTTGAGCCGGTACCGGGCCTCGACGCCAGCGTCGGATGCGGTGACCGTCAGCCATTCCTGTGCAAACAATTCCTTGTGCTGGTCAGGAATCGTGGTGGCCAGGCCTTGCTGTACGCTCCAGTTCTTGCAGTAGCCCAACTTGACGGCGGAGACCACGTCAGTGCGGCTGGCGATGGCAATGGAACGCTCGACAATATGGTGCGGCCGGATCTCGATTGCCGCACCTGCAGGCGGAAAATCGATCTGCAGCAAGCGCAGCTTGCCCGTGCGCGACATCGACAGCTGGGCGCCAACGCTGCCGGCCAGCTGCTGACACGCCACCAGCACATTGGTACGGTCCGCCAGATACAGGCCGACCGGCTGCCGGTGGGCCGCATCGAAAGCGGCCAGGTTGCCCAGGTCCAGGTCTGCCAGGGTAAAACGATCGGATGCCTTGCCGTAGCCGGTGACGATCCGCTGCACCAGGGAGGCGATGGTGTTGCGGTAGACGCCATCGCCCTTGTCACCCTGCACCGATGCCGTAATGGTGCCAAACGGGTTTTGCGTGAGCGTGAACATGCCGTGCGCGTTATCGAGCACCAGGCTGATCGGCATGCCGTTGCTGCGCGCCTCGATGGTCCGCTCGACGGCGCCGCCATGCACCTGGTAGCGCGGGCCGGCCTGATCTACCAGGTCGACCAGCAGCGGCGTGATGTTGTGCGCCTCGCCGAAGACCAGGGGCAGGATGGCATCCTTGTTCAGGCTGTCGCCACCCAGCTTGGCGTCGCTGACGGGCGTATTGAGGCGCTGCAGCTTGTCGCACAGCGTCAGGTTGAGCCGATCCGCGCTGCGGCTGCCGATGTCCGCCACCACGCCATCGAACACAAGGCGGAAGTCGGCGCGCGGCCAGCGCAGGTCGCCCGCCCATGCCTTCACGGGGCGATTCACCCAGATATCGTCCAACCAGGCATCGCGCGCGCCGGAGAGGTTGAGCAGCTCGATGTCGCCCACCGACAGGCCAGCCTCGGCCGACAGGGAGATCGACTCCGTCACCTGCATGCCGCCGGCGATGATCGGCTGATACACGACGTTGGCTGGAACATCGCCGGCGCCGGTCACATATCCGGCCGTGGCCAGGTAGCGCGTAGTTTCCACGCCCCCGGAATTGACGCCCACCTCAAACAGCATGGTGCGGACGGCGGCCGGATCAGCCAGCCATGCCGCAAATTGCACATCAGTCATCATGCGGGAATTCCTCTCTGTTTCGTCTGTTGGTTGTAAGCCGTCCGATCCAGGGCGCGCTCGGTACCGCTTACAATCGCATCGGCCGTGCCGCGATGTGCTTCCGCTGTCGCCCCCAGTACGTCGCCGGTCTGGCGCTCCTGATCCGCCCGCAGCCCCTTGACTTCTTCCCGCAAAGCCTTGATTTCAGCGACCAGGGCATCGGTATTGCCGCCGCTTGCCTGCGGCGCGCCACCGAAATACCGGCGCATGGCCGCCGCCGCTTGCGCGTCGACGACGACTTCCCCCTGGTGCAGCTCGGCCCGATAGCCGTCAAAAGGCACTCGCGCCAGACCAGAGGCATGCGATCCGTCCAGCATGCCGGCGGTGATGTTGGCCTTGCCGCCGGCCACCAAGGCGCGCCCCAGCGCGGCAATGGCGTCCTTCATGGCCACCGCCGTGCTATTCAAGGTCACCAGCTGGCCCACCTGCTGATCGAGCACCGACAATTGCTTTTCGGCTTCGGTCATTTGCGTGCCGGCCAGTGCCGCCAGGGCGGCCAGGTCCGACTGCACCCGGGTCACGTCGGCGGTGTAGGCATCGCTCGACGCTTTGACAATCTGATCGGCCGACAGGTACGCCGAGGCGGCGGCCGTCAGCGCGGCCTGCGCCGTGGTGTCGCCAGCGCGCGCCTTGGCCAGCGTTTCCTCGTATTGGCGCTGCGCCTCCATCATTTTCTGGACGGGCGTGAGCGTGGACAGCGTGCCAAGCTGCAGCGAGTCCTTGAACGTCTGGATACCAGCCGCGAACGTTTTCAGGCGCTCGATGGTCGATTTCAGCGCATCGGACTGCGTGGCATAAGCTGCGGCAACATCGCTGCGCGCGGACACTTCATCAAACAGCGCCCGGTTGCTGGCGTCGATACTCAGACGCTCTTTGGCGCGCAGCTGCAGTGCGTTGAGGGTCAGTTTGTCCAGCTCTGCCTGCAGGCCTTTACGTTCACTGGCAATTTCGCTGGCCGTCTTCGACGCTGCGGCAAGCCCGCCAACGGCACCGGAAAGCAAAGCGGTGTAGTCGGCCGCAGACTTGAATGCTGGCGCCAGGGCCAGCAGCTTGATATACATCTCCTGGTCTGCCGCGTTGGCCAGGTTCAGGCTCAGGACCTTCTTCTTGTAGTCCTCGACGGTGGTCGAACCCGCCATCCCCAGCTTGCCCAGCGTATCGGCCACAGTCGAAAGCACGGGCGCCATCCGCTCAGATTCCGTGAGAAAATTTTCGGCAAAGAAACCCGTTCCACTGGTAAATGCATCCAGGCCACCTGCCAGCTTAATCAGCTGTTCGCGCGCACCGATGGTCGCCACACCCACAGCTCCGAACGCATCTTGCGACGTGCGACCGATCGACAGCAGAGCCGCATCTACTGCAGCGTAGTCTGTCCCAACGCGCTGTAGTGTCTCGCTAAGTTCCTCCGTGCCAACCTTGAACTGTGCCAGATTTGGCACGATCTCCAGAGCAATCGAATTAGCGACGCCGCCAAAGAATTTTTTAACAGCCTCCTCGTTTTTGGCGGCATCGTTTGTCAAATCAATATTGAGAGACTGAGAACGGGTCTTGATACCTGCAGCATCCACACCAAGGGTAGTTGCCATGGCTGCAGACACATCCCGGATCGCCGAGTACGTGCTTGAGAAAGCGCTCGCCGTGGCCGCATCTACCTTGCCGATATCCGTGTCAGATTTATCGCTACGGAACCACCCTCCTTTTTGAGTCCAATCCGCAAAGGTCTCGCCTTTGAACGAGCTGTCAGCCCCCAACGTGCCCCGAATGCCGGACGCCGTAATATTTTTTTCCGACCTGCCAAAGGCGCGATTAATCAAGCCGCCAACGATGCCCCCAAGAATCGGCACAGAATTGGTCAATGTGGAGAAGTTAATAAAACCACCACCATTTCCGCCGTTGATGGAATAACCATTTGAGATCTTGTTCCCCAGCGCCCGACCGATTCCTGCCGCCGCCAGCCAGGCTGTCGCCACGGTAAGGGCAGAGCCGGCTGTGGAACCACTCGTCAACGAACTGGCCGTGCCTGAATCCCCTGCCTTCAGGTAAGCCTGCGCGGCCGTGCCGGCCTGATCACCGGACAGAGACATCCCCCTGCCGAAGCTCGACATCGAACTGGAATTAAAGAAATTCCCCGCCGAACTCAGTGCGTCACCCAGTGACGAGGTCATACTGGTGAAGCCGTCCGTGGCGATGTTGTAGGCACTCTTAGCGCTTTGCAACAGACCAGCTACCCCACCAAGGCCGCCGTTAGATGCTGATCCGCCCAACCCACCAGCTGCTGAGAACCCGCCTCCATCGGCACCTGTAGCAGACGCGCTGATGTTCAAGATCCACTTCTTGATCGTCATCTGGTACAGCAGGTCGAGCAAGCCGTTTTTCAGCGTGTCCCGCAGGCGATCAAAGGCGCTCTTCCCCGAATCGAAGATGCTCACGAATGTATCGTGCGCTGTTCGATCCAAGCTCTCCAACATCGCCTTATTCGCCTCAAAGTCCGCTGACTTTTGCGCACCTTCGCGCTGCGCTGCGGTCAGATTGCGAATCTCGGCGGCCTGGGCACGCAACAGTTCTGCTTCCTTTTCGCGTCCAAGAATAGTGTCCAGAATGCCCGCGTCCACCTCCTTACGCGTAGCCACCTCTTCCTGCTGGACCGCATTGAAGTCCGCGATTTGCTTTTTGCTTTTGCCGATCAGACTGTTCGCTGTTGTTTGCTCGATCACCTGCTTCCTGATCGCCGCCACGTCAGCATCACGCTTGTCCACCAGGTCGGCGTAATCACTTGCTGCAGCACGGGTAGCTTTTACATCCAGCACGAACTGTTCATTCGTCGCGGCACGGCGCCGACTGGCGATTTGTGCATCGATCAATGCAGCCTGGCCGCGCAGCGCAGCCTGTTCTTTTTCGCTGTTGGCCTTGCCCTTGGTCAGGGAAAGCTCCTCCAACAGTTGAGCCTTGTGCCGATTGAAAGCCTTGATCTCCAGCTCGGCTACAGCGAGCGAATACTCGATCTGAGCAGACAGGCTGGTCGCTAACCCTGCCTCACGGTTCGCTACGAGCGTTGCCATCGAACGCTCGGAGACGACGTCCTCGATGGCGCTGCGACGTCGGATCGCTTCGATTTGCGTATCGATCCCAACATTAAACAAATCCGTATATTTCTTTTGGATATTTAAAGCGCGCTCGCTCAACTGCTCCTCGGAAGCACCAGCCTCCAAGCCGCGGTTTCGGCTAGCCTCCAGCTCTTTCTCCATCTGCTGGCGGCGGGTCAGGTATTTGTCACCCTCCTTTGCCCAGTCGATAAAGCTATCTTGCAACTGCCGGTCAATCGCCTGTAGCTGCGCATTCGATGCAATTGCATCCTTTTGGTCGCGTAGGAGCGCAACCTTCTTCTCGGCGGCGATCAGGTCGGCCTTGCCATCGGCACCAGACCCAACGAAGGTAAAGCGCCGCTGCTTGGCCAGCTTGAGCGCTGCCTCTGCTTCCTTCAATTTCTCATCGAGCGTATCTTCTCGCCCGATGTTCAACATGTAGTCCCAGGCCGTCTTCGCACCACTGCCCAGCGACGCCCAGGCCCGCTCGAGGTAGCCAAGCGACTCCGTGACGCTCTTCGAGCGACTTTCCATCATATCGGCATACGCGTTTTGAGACACTTTCACGGCCTCGGCCGTCTTGCCTTGGTCCATCAACGCATTGACCTGGCTATAAGTGGCAGCAGTCAGGAACCGGTACTTTTCATTCAGGGACTCCAGCGCATCCAATGGCGACTTGCCCAATTCAGAAAAATCCTTTGCCATGTCGATGGCGCCGATGCTAAGCGCCTTCTGCGCACGCACCGATACTGTGGCGAATCGTTCCAGGTTCTCGGCTGCCACCACGCCAGTCGCCGCGAGTGCTGCCAGCGACTCGGCCGCGGCACTTTGGGTGCCGACGTTTTTACTGATGCTTCGAGCCATGTCGGCAAGTTGGCCAGCCGAGGTGCCGGCGGCATTTCCGGTCATCACCAGCGCCGTGCGGTACGCAGTGATTTCCTTGCTACCTTGATAGTAGGCGACTGCAACGCCCGCCACCGCTGCGACGCTCAGGGCCACAGCCGCAATCATGCCAAGGCTCACAGTACCGACACCCCTCATCGCGATGCGGGTATTGGCAACAGCCTCCGCGGTCGTGTTCGCCTGGCCGGCCAAATCACTTAAGCCAGCCCCGACTTGCTCAATGCCCGCGCTCGCCGCTTGCTGTTCTTTCGCTACATCGGCGAGGGCGCCGCCCACGTCAGCAATGCCCGCAGCCGCTGACGCCGCTCCAGCCGACGAAGAGAAGAAGGACGCCACTTCATTACCCAATATCTTGACGGTGTTCGAAACGCCGCCAAATGCGTCTTTGATCTGCCCACCTTGCTGGATCAGTACCAAAAGAGGATTTTGCCCGCCAGCCAAACTGGTAAAAATATCAGTCAACTGCGCTGGCATCTGACGCAGCGCGGCCGTGGTTTGAGCGGACGAAATGCCGAATTCCTTCATGACTGGATCAGTCGAGCGCAATGCGTTCTCGGCCAGCTTTTGCTTGGCGGATAGTGAATCAAGCTGTGCCAAATAAGGCTTCAATACGTCGACATTGACACCGCGCTGGCTAGCCAGCGTTTCGTAATACTTCGCACTGGATTTTGACCCCGATTCCAGCGTCGCAATGGTGCGCTGGATCGAACCGATCATGTTTCTGGTGGCAGACTCGACCTTTTTGGACGACGCGTCGCCAGCAGTTCCAATATCACTGAAGCCCTTGCCAACCTTGCCACTTAGATTATCAAGCGACTTTCCAGTCCGGGTGCCGGCCGCGCCAATCTTGGCGAAACCGGATTCTGCTGCCGTAGAGTCAACGCCGACTGCGATGGTTGCGCTACCAATGATTTCTGACATGATCGTCCAATAAAAAGGCCACCTCCAGGGTGGCGTTGCGAGGCATTATTTCGGCGCGTGTATGCAGGCCAGGGCCGCCTCCTCCATGATCTGGATTTGTAGCTCCAGCTCCGCATACTCTTCAGCACCCAGGTTCAAACGATCCATCTTGTGGAACAGAACGCCATAATCCAGGCCGGTGGGCCCGTTCATCGATGTCCTCCACTGCGTGGACAAGAAGCCGAACAGGTGAAATGCCTGGACGTTCTCTGGCCAGACATCGATGGGACCCGTCGCCACGTCATCGAGCGTCATACCAAACGCGGCCAATTCCTTTTCATCCGGGCCGCGCTCGTAAAGCGCCGTGGCGACGGCCTTTAGTTTTTTGCGCGAGCGCCCGACAATTCGCGCATGTACGTCTCCATGATGGCGTGGGCAGAACCGATATAATTTTCTGCCATCTTTTCAATGTTCTCCGCGTCGAATGGCTCCTCCAGCTCCCAGCCGCTGGCGACATCTTTGATGACTTCGATGTCGTCGCGACCAGTCAGACCTTCGACAAATTCGCGGAACTGTTCCTTGGAGCGGTGTTTGAACGTGAACTCGACGTTCACGCTTTTCCCGCCCGGAACTGTGATGGAAACATCTGCTTTAAAGGTCGGTGCAGCAGTCAGATTAAATTTTTGCTTTGCCATTTTCTTCTCTCAAAATGTAAAAAGACCCGACAAGGTGCGACCAAGCGGGCTAAAACCCGCCAGGGCAGGCGGGCAAGGGAAACGGATGTGGCGTGGCTACTACGCCGCGTAGCGCACTGGTGGCGTCTTCAGCGAGAAGGTCGCTGTCACTGCCATTACTTCGTTCTTTGTAAACGTCGGCGTCTCGTTCAACGAGACAATCGCGTTGTAAAGAATCACAGAGTTGTTAGGCAACGTAGTAATCAGGGCGCGCGGCGATCGGGACTCGGCAGCCGCCTTGATGGCCATGTAGCCGGGCAAAGTGGGATCGTCTGCAATTTTCAATGCAAGCGACTGCGCGCTGGCCTGGGTGGGCAGCTGACTGGAAAAATCGTCTTCGAGGAAAGACACTTCGGTGAAGCCCATTTCGCCGCCGCTAGACGTGTTTTCCAGCACCTGGATAATTTGCTCCTGCGTTTCGATCTCACGCACCGTAACGCGCCCGCCACCTGGGCGGAACATGCTAGTTTTCGTGGTATCGGTGCCTTCCAGCGCGAAAGCGCCGGCCGTCGACGCGCTGACGCGGAAAATGCGGTTGTTCAACTTGGACCAGCTCGACGTTACCTCCACAAGGTCACCGTCCTGCAGGCCATGTGCGAGGGCCGAGCAAACGGCGGGCTTGGCATTGGAGATCGCCGTTACGACGATAGGGGCACCATACGACAGCCCCAGCGAAAACGTGCTGCCATTTGGCAGTGATACAGCCATGATATTTCCTTTCAATGGACGAAAAAAAAACCGCATGTAGCGGCAGGTAATGCCCACGAAGGGCCAAGTAAAAAGGGAGCTTCGAGTTAAAGCCAGATCGAGAAATCTTGACGGGCGCCGCGCAGCTGCGTCACATCGTCTAATGTGGATACCGGCGCACCCTGCACGACAACCTGCAAGCCAGCCGCGCCCCGCAATGCCAGTTCCACCTGCGCGATCAGGCCGGCAGCCTCGATGCGCGCATCCGCCCAGACACAGACTTGCATCCAGCTATTGCGCTTTGATGGGGTCGTACTATCAAGAAAATTCAACGCAGCGCCGCCTACTTGTTGATAAACAATATAGGGGCGCGGACTGCCGGCCGGCGCCACGTCAGGAAATACGCGGTCGCCTACGAGCCGCCGCAGCGCTTGGAATACTTGAGTTTCTACGATCACGGGCGCCCCTTTGTCTCGATAAGCCGTTCCGCCATGCGATCATTTCCAGCAACAATTGCATCGCCTGCAAATGCCATGGCCGGCCGCAAGAACGGGAATGCCGGAGAACGGGAATTGCCGAACTCGATCTGATAACCGTGCGGCGCCTTCTTCTTGTTCCAGCTGACATGATAGGTTTTCAGGGTCGCACTGGAGTCGTCTTCCGCATAAACACGGTAGATGGCGCTCAGCAGCAGGCCACTTTTGCGGTTTCGTTCGGCGTTGCCGCGCGCCCCCTGGTAAATCACGGTGGCCATAGCAGCGGCACCAGCAAATGCCACCTCAGTCTGTACCCGTTCACTATAGGCCTTAACCTTTTCCGCCAGTCCGCTTAAGGCCGATGCATCGATGGTGAGCATTTACAAGGCTCCTTTCGAGCACATGAGTGCTAGCGTCCTGCCATCCTGGCCCAGTACAGCTTCGATGTTATAGACAAGGGCGCCATGCAGGATGCGCATCTTCGCCTCGATGCCTGCACGGTAACGAATCGTAATGGTCGATAGCACTTGATTTTGCGTTGCACCAGCGGCTGCAAACTCGCGGCCACTGATGTCACGGATTCCCGCCCACACCTTTCCGTCCCCATCAGGCAGCAGGTTGAACCAGTCAGCAGGTAATGGCTGACCGGCGGCGTCCTGGCCCGCGGCATGCACTTGGATGAGAACACGCTTATCCAGCCGTAGCGCAAGGCTCATACGGCACTCCGACAGCCGTCCAGCAAGCGGGCGATAAAGGGCGACGGAGCCAATTCTCTTTCAGTACGCGTATTCGGGTCAAACTGATCCACAAGCTTGGCCAGCAGATATAGCTGCACATTCGGCGGGATTTTCTCCGGCGCGTCACCGTAGCCACATTCAACCGTCACTACGACGGCGTGCGGCTCAAGTCTGGTTGCCGGCCAAGCCGTACCGTGAGCGGGCCCGAGGCTGGTCTGGTAACGTGCGGCTATCAGCTTGCATGCCGCTGGCGCCAGCGTCCGTTCAATACCTTCGACGTCAAGGTACTTCACAGACACAACGTTCAGCACGGGATGCGGCAAATCGATGGTTTCAGGGAAGGCGTCCAAGCGCACTTCCCACGTCTGGTGCATCAGGCACTGACCGATTTCATGCTCGGCGGTGGCCGTGATTCCTCTCATCCACAGCTCCAGGAACTGATCCATGTAATCACCATCGATGCGCATATTGGCTCGTGCCTGCTCGATGCGAACTGGCAGCGAAACCGGCGGGATAGTGCAAATTTTGCTCATGCCGCCTCCGGTTGTGTTGCGTAGGATTTGGCCTCGGCCAGCGCCGACATGGCTGCCAGGCCTAAGTTGTGCCCCCGCAGGTGCACCAAGGCGACGCTGGCATAGGACTCGGCGTCGGGCAGGCCAGCGCCGGTTTCAGTGTTAATCATGGATATCCTTTTTATTAATAGCCATTTGCTGCGCCGCAAACGCCCGAACCCTATTTTTACTTATGCCGCTAGCAATACCGCACCGTCGATCTGGGCCTGATCCGCCATCGCCACACCATTTTGGTGCAAGGAGTCCGCATACAAACCAAGTGGATTTGAAAGCTCATATGAGCCAAAACGTGAAGCGTGGTCAATCAGCGGTAAACCCTTTGCCATCGCAGCGCCGGTGATTGCATCCCAGTACGGCTGCACGAGAGGCGGCGCCGCTCTTGGCCAGGAAGCCAGACTCGCGGGCAAAAAAGTGCTGAGAATGCAATTGCTCCCGCCGGTCTGCACGTTGTCCACAATGGTATTAAGGCGCTGCGAGTATGTGGCCAAGGCCATCGCATTGTTCGCATCGTTGACGCCGATATCGAGAAGCACGACGTCGGGGGACATCACTCCAAGCTTGAAGGGCTGCGTGCCCTCCCAGGGATAGGTGTTGTAGATCAGATTGGCCACTCCGCCGCCCGAATTTCCGAGAGTCCAGACCGAAATCTTTGGCATGGTCGAGTCGTAGCAGTCGCAGCCGTAAACGAACACACCTGATCCCAGCGCCACAGGAGTGAACGTGAGGGTGTTCGCACCGCGCGGAAACGTCACGGTCTCCTTCTTGATGCTTTGCGCCACGTTGGCATCTATGGTTTTAATAACATTACCACCCACGCTGATAGTGAATGAGCCGAAACCCGGACGCGTCAAGTAATAGACGTCCGCCGTATCGGTCGGGTTGTCCGGAGTGAACGACATTGCATTTAGCGTGGTCAGGTTCGAGAACGCGATGCCAAAACCCGTCCACTGCACTACATTGAAGGCGCCGCTGTTTGTCCAGCCAGCGCCCATCGCAATGCGTGGATCGTATTGAGGAACAGTGGCGCCGACCGAATTGATATTGCCGTCACAAAAGAAACTGTCGGTATGAGCGGGCAGGCCGCGCGCATTCAAAAACGCTGCAAGCTGCGCAGCCCGGTTCTTGGCACGGGCGCCGATAAAATTGGCTGCACCTGTCGCGCCGAATCCCGCGGTGCGCGAATCTCCCATCACAGCAGCGATACCCCGGCCGGCCTTCGACAAAACCCGCGCCTTGGCGGCGCACCATTTTCGCATTCGGGCGGGATTGAAGTTCAGTACTCCGGCCGGCCCCGTTGCGGGCAGCAGCACGCCAGCGCTGTCAGCAAGTCCAGCTACATTTTTTACAACACGTGGCGCACCTAGCACCGCATTACTTACGCTCACGTCAACAGTTCCACTCGCGCACGTCAACAGGAACCGCTGCGGATCAGGATACGGCCCGATGGGCGCCAGCGCGCCGGCGCCGACTACCCAAGACTGCAGCGGGTTCGTGCCGCCCTGCACTGGATCAAGGAGATACACCACTCCAGCCGTTCCGGCGCCGCCGCTGACATTCAAGACTTGGCCCACTGGCAGCGCGACAATCGTGCGCTCACCCAGCTTCAGCGCGACGGGCTGGCCGCCAGCCAACGCAGGGACAGGCGCTGGGGCAACCACATCAGCGAAGAAGACTGTGCCGCCGGCCGTGTCGGTGCTTGCCATCTTGCTGGCGACCAGGCCGGCCTCGGTACCAGTATCCAGTGTGACGATGGCATTTGCCGGAAATTTTGCGTAAGCACACAGCAAGCGGATGGTCATGTTTAGGCCTTTTGAGTGGATTCAGCGTAGGCTACTGCGGCAGGGGCAGCATCGACGATGCCACCCATGCCCTGGACCAGGGTCGCGCCCAGCTCGACAATGTCATTTGGCACGCCGTACTCGCAGGCGACCAGGACGCGCGCCTTGATCACTTCTACTGCCGCCGTTTGGGCCGCTTGATCGTCAATGAAGGCTCCGCTTGTACCGCCCTGGTCGACGACGGTCTGCGCGACGGGCGTGGCATTACCAGTATTACTTTGATCGACGAGGGTCTGTTCGCTGGGCACGATACCGCCAACGTTGCCTTGCTCAACGTTGCCTTGCTCAACGCTGCCTTGCTCAACGCTGCCTTGCTCAACGCTGCCGCCGCTCGTCAACGTCGCTTCACTGTCCGGGACAACAGCAGGACTCTTCGCTTTACTCATGATGCGTTCCTTTATAGATATGGTAAGAGGCGGGCCGCAGCCCGCCAACCGCTTAGGTCGCGGACTGCTGGTACTGCTTGATGCCGTTTGCGTCCAGAAGGTTGCCACCCGCGCGCGACCAGGCCAAGAAGCCAACCTGACCCTTGCTGGTGTAGATCGAGTCTTCAAAACGGAAGAGGACCAAGTCCAGCACATCGCGGATCATGTACTTCTTGAAATCGCCGAACGCGATGGTTTTGGCGTTTGCCGCTGGCGTGGCCATGTCGTTATTGATAGCAACATCGGAACCCAGCAACTGCGCAGGGGTGCCGGTCTTGATGCCTGCCTCATACGACTCGGCCCAGATCGGACGGCCACTGCCGTCCTTGATCTTGCGCACGCCCTTGCGAGTTTGCTGGTGCATCATGAACCGGCAAGTGCCCGCCTCCTGATACGCCTGGTCAATCGATTCCTGCAGGTCGACCAGGTCTTCATAGGTGGTGACTACGGTCTGGCCCGTGGCGCCGATTTTGCCGACTCCGGCAACCGTCGAAAAGCCGGTAGGCTGGCCAGTACCGGAGCCAATGGTAAAGCCCTTGTTCATCGTGCGGCCGATACGGTCATTGATGCGCTTGGTGACCATGGCGATAATGTCGATGGAACTGTCCTGTAGCAGCTCCATCGGGATGGTGATAATTTTGGAGCTGGCCTTGAAGGTATTCAGGGCCACGGTGCCGAACGTCGGATCTGCGCTCGTCGCTTGCGTATTTTCTGGCACCCATTCACCCTCTTCCGACGTACCATCCGAAGAAGGGTAGCCCAGCGGATTGCCTTGCGACGTAGTGATGCTATCGGCCAGGCCGCGCATGCCGCCATACGCTTTCAACGACTCAATCAACTGTCTGGCGACATCCGACTGCACCGTGTAGCCGCCCTGGTTACCCGTGCCGGTCGACATGGTATTGCGAATTTCCGTCAGCTCTTCGCGCGTCATGTTCTGCGGGCCTTCGCGCAGCAGTTTGGCAAACAGCTCGCGCGACTTGTTGTTCTCCACGCGAGCGGCCGGGTTGGTGCGGAACTGTTCCACATCGCGGTTGTGGTCTTCGATTTCCATCTGCATGACCCGCTCGGTCGCAGTGATCTCGCTTTCCAGTGCTTCGATCTGGTCGGCACGCGCATCGAAGGCAATCTGGTCATCCTTGGTCCAGGCCCGGTCGCCTTTGTTCGCCAACTGGTTACGGGCTTCTTTTGCGAGCGCCTGACGCTGCTCGCGCAATACTTGAATCGATTTCATTGGTTCATTTCCTTATGATGGGCGTAAAAAAAGCCGCTCAAGAGCGGCCAGTATCAGGATTGCGCGAGCGCGTTATCCGATTTCATGCAGACGCAAGCGGTTCATGTTGCGCTGGCGGGTAGCTTCCCATTGCAGGGCATCCGCACCGGCATCTTCTACTTGCGGCGCGTTGTTGTAAGCCGATAGGTTCCACTTGTTTTCCACTTTGGCGACCTCGCTGATGGAGTCGACAAAACCGTTGGCAACAGCTTCCTCAGCCGTGAACCAGGTCTCGGCCTGCATCCATGCGATGATTTCGTCGTTGGACTTGCCTGTCTTCATGGCATAGTCGGCCACGATGGAATCATCGATCTTGCCGAGCAGCGCTGCCGTCTGAATCAGGTCGCCCTTGTTCCCATAGGCCATGGTCCAGGCTTCGTGGATCATGTAAAAGCTACCGGCCGCGATAGTCACCGTGGCGCAGGCGGCAGTCACATAGGTGGCCGCGCTGGCTGCCAGACCTTCGATCACCGCATGCACGTTGCCGTGCTGGGCAATCGCCGCCGCCATAGCCCGTCCGTCGAACACATCGCCGCCTGGCGAATTGACGCGCAGCGTCACCATCTTTCCGCTCAAGCTGGCTAGCGCCTTGTTGAACTCTGCAGCACCTGTCCCCCAGTAAGGGTCGATCACGTCATACAGGTATAGGGTGGCGTCGTCGCCCTCAGCGCGAATCTTGGCCGGCTCACGTCCAGCATTGTTACGAATCAGTTGCACCAGTTTTTTCATCATCATCCTAGGTTGGGGGTTCAGCGGTGGCAAGCGCCAAGTTGTCCGGCCGGAACAGAACGTCGCCACCAGGTACCGGCGGCAAGTTTTTGATGCGGCGCACTTCGTCAATCGTCATCCAACCAGGCCCCTGGGAGCCACCGATGCATTGCCGCAAATAGTCGCCCTCGGCCTTGGAATCGCCAGCCATCAGCGACTCCATCTTGTGTTCGACAAATGGCGAGGCACGCCGGAACAGCTTGCGATTGAGCTCCTGTCGAACAATGTCCAGGTGGGCCTGCATGGAAAACTTGATGAAGCCCAGGGTCTGCGCCTGCACTCCCGACCCCCACGAACTGGTGGACTCCTGGGCGCCAATCATGTGTGCCGGCACACCAAATGCGCGGGCGATATCGACAATCTGAAACTTGCGCGACTCCAGCAGCTGCGCGTCGACGGACGTCATGCTCATTTCTTTGAGGTCGACACCATTTGGCAGCACCATCGGCGTACCGGCGTTGCGTGCCCCTGCGTACTTCCGCAAGTATTCAGCGCGTAACAACTCAATTTGCTCCGCGTCCAGCTTGGCCTGCGCCTTCAACACGTGCTTTGGCGCCGCGCCGTTCGCAAAGAAGCTGCCAGAGAAGGTATCGGCCGCCAGCGAGATACCGATGGACTGGAAGGCC
Source organism: Janthinobacterium sp. GW821-FHT03A03 (assembly GCF_059421435.1). Taxonomy (NCBI): domain Bacteria; kingdom Pseudomonadati; phylum Pseudomonadota; class Betaproteobacteria; order Burkholderiales; family Oxalobacteraceae; genus Janthinobacterium; species Janthinobacterium sp. GW821-FHT03A03. The sequence continues at coordinate 1,076,241 of NZ_JBWKUZ010000001.1, forward strand.
CCCCACTGGATGGCCGACATGCTGCGGATGCCATTAAAGCCAAACCCGGTAAAGTGCAGCATGTCATCCTGATGCACCGCATATGCACGGCCATCCTCGCCGGTAACGCTATACACCAGGTAGTCGCCCACCTTGCGGCCACTGACCAGGTCGGGATGAAGTGGACGCAAGGCGCGGACCCCGGCACCGGCCCGCACGATTTCCACATATCCATCGCCACGCATCATGCGGCTTTGCATGACCCAGCTCCACATCGCCGCGGCTGTCCAGTTACCAATCGGCTCCTCGTTCAGCAACCACCACAAGTCGGGCCGAATGCTTTCTCGATTGCCATCGGTCTCACGATAAATCGACAGCGGAAGAGAGGCAAGCGTGCCTGCCAGAAGGCGCACCGATGCAAATACCGCTGACACGCGCATCGATGAGTCCGGTGTGACGGCAAATCCACTGGCCGACTCGGCACCTCCCAGCACCGCAATAATCTGCGGGTCACTCGATCTAGTCACCGTAACGGAATTCTCAACGGCTCCCCCTACGGGTTCGACCCGCTCGACCATTCGTGCGCCTGGAGCGCCACCCGCCCACATAGCTGCGAGCGCTCGTATTGGATTAATCATTATGCTCAGCCGCCTTAGAGGGAAATAATTTGTACAGTTTCGTCTGGGTGAAGGATCATTGCCCGGTTCAAGCACATGATCAGGGCCACAACGCCGTCGATCTTGTTTTCCAACCGTTCCTTGTTCGGGAATATGTTTTCCTTCGCATCGCGGTGGCAGACCGTGTTGCTGACCATCCAGGTCAGCACAGGGTCACCGTCATGGTGAAAGCGCCCTTCCAGCACCAGCGCCTCCAGCCACTTCATCGGCTCGCTGAAATTCTTCACCGTCGCCCCCACTTCGATCATGGGCAGGTTGGCCGCGACCATGCGCTGGCTGAACTGCGTAGCTTGAAACGGATCGTAGGGTGCATCTGTCAGCGTGAACATTTCGTGGTCTGCCAACAGATCGTCTTCGATGACACCGAAGTCGGTAACGTTGCCCGGCGTTGAAACGATATGGCCGGCACTTGCCCAGCCTTTGTATTGGGAGTTTGTCCCGGCCTCGATGGCCGCCTCGTTCAACCAGTAGGTGCCAAATGCGTAGTAATGCTGCACGCCATCGATTTCGCGCCAGAACAGCTTCATCTTGGCCGCTATGTCCACCTTGCTGGCCAGGTCATGTGCCGCGATTACTTCCTGGCCGATGAACTGGCCAATCTTCATGTCGGGGTCGTAGCATGCCTCCCACGCCCTCATGTCCATCCAGGCGCTGTCGGCATTGACCCATATGTTGACGCGCTTGGTCAGGAACTCGTTCTGCGCGCTCATCATCTTTTGTGCTTTGCTGCAGGCGGCGCGCATGTCGCCCAGCTTGACTGATACACCCAGGTTGGGATTCGCCTTGCGCCAAACCGTTTCGTCTGCCCAGTCGTCGCCTTCGTCCAGCGTGAAGATGATGCAAAAAACCGTATCGTCAACGGCCACTTCGCCGGTTACCTTGTAGCCCATACCATCATGCGCATGCAAAGTGGTATTCAAGATCATGCACGCATAGCTGCGCTGCTCGTAGCACACCCCCGCACGGTCGCTACCGGCCGTGGTGATCGCAAAGCCCAGCGGCTGCGAGCGCGCCCCAGTCGATGAATCGACCACGTCGTACAGACCTCGGTCTTTCTGCGCATGCAGCTCGTCGGCGATAAATCCGTGTGTATTGAGGCCGTCGAGCGAGTCAAAGCCACGCGCCAACGGCTCAAATTTACTGTTTGTCTCGGTGTTGTAGATCGAAGACTTGTTGGCCTGCAGGCCCAGCTGGCCAAAGTCAGGCTCACGCTGCATCATTGCCGCAGCGGTCGACCAGACAATCTTTGCCTGCTCCTTCTTCGTCGCGAAGCTGTAGACCTGGGCGCCAGACTCATCGTCCGCAGCAACCAGGTACAGTGCGATGCCGGCCGCCATGGTCGACTTCGCATTCTTGCGGGCGACCTCTTCGTACGCACGTCGGAAGCGGCGCAGGCCGGAGACCTTGTCCAGCCAGCCGAACAAGTTGACCAGGATGAATACCTGCCAATCTTCCAGTCTGATCTTCTGGTAGGTTTTCACCTGCCCCACCCAAATCGGCTTTCCCCACTCCCCCTCGACGTGCGGCAATAGCTCGATAAATTCGCATATCCGGGTGCCCTCAACATGATCTAGCCGATAGGGCCAATCCGTTTCTTGCCGCTCCAGGTCATCTAGGTAGCGCCTGCACGCCGCCTTTTCCCACTTACCTGCAACTACATCGCCCTCGACCACGGCCTTTGCATACCGCAGTGCGCGCTCGATGAAGTCCATAATTACCTTTTACTGAAGTTCCCCAGGCTCTTCACGTTCGGTGGCGCATTGGGATCTACCGACGACATCTCCGCGCCAGCGATGGGCACCGGTTCAGCACCCACAATAGTTGGCGCGAACAGCGACAACTGGGTCGTGGCCGGCGCCAGATTGACCCGCGACGATGGGGTCAGACCGAAATCGCTACAGAGCTTGTGGTACAGCTCGATAGCACGGTTGCTGGCCATCAGCGCAATCGAATGAACCGTATTGCCATTGGAAGTGACGGTACTAAAGCCGCCACTTCCTGGGTTATTTTTCGCCGCAGCAGCAATCATGTCCTCGGCTTCGACATAGCGGCCCCACTGTGTGCAAAGCATCGCCAGCGCGCCACGGTCCATCGCCGAGACCATCTGGTAAGCAGCCAGCTCGGCGCACACTCGCACCCATTCCTTTTTTGCCTCGCCCTTCAAGTGGCGCGGGCAATCCGGCGCTTCAGCGACCGGGCGAAATTCGTTTTTGTTGACCGGGCGCCGACCTGCATTTCCATCGATGGCGCGCAGGGCACTCGGTTTTGCTTTACGTCCCATATACCCCCCCCTCCTAAAATAACGCGCTTGCGAAAATTCGACTACATGGCCGGTCTTTGACGTTTTCGGGTTTGACTTTTTGATGCCCCCAGGCAACATTTCTTGGGTGCAATATGTTGCTTTTATGCAACGATATCGATGCCCTTCGATGCCCCATTGCAACATTTCTAAACAACAACATTTTTCCACCGTCCGAACGCACCGTCCTCAGTCGCGGTCTTGATGTCATGGTGGGTCTTGCACAGCGGCTGCCAGTTGCCTTCGCTGTCCCAAAACAGGGCCTTGGCTTTGGCAATGGCCGCTGCATCACCACTATCCATCGCGGCCTTCAGCTTGTGGTTGATGATGTGGTCGACCACCGCAGCCGCAACGACGCGGCCCTCGTTCATGCAATGCCGGCAAAGCGGATGCTTGGCCAGGTAGCCTGCCCTCGCCTTGACCCACGCCGACGTATATCCACGCTCGTGCGCCGTGCCACGTGCTGCGGCATCCATCACTTGCATCTGCTTCTTGTGCTTGTCGCAGCGACCTGGTGCGGCGATCAAAACCCCGCAACCGGCATGACGGCAAATACTCTTCGCTGAACTGGCCATGGAATTGCCTAGAAATGCCTTGGAGGCGATGATGTGCAGACGTCTGCACAAAACGCCCCACAAGAAACGCGCCCGCCTTGTGGTTGATGCGTGCGCCCTGGGGCACTATCATCAACACAAATAAAAAAGCCCACCGAAATGGGCAAGCACCAGAAAAGAATGTATCCCCCGCTATGGAGCGGATCGAGATAGATCACCTCTTTCGCTGTTGAGAAATCGTCTCGTTAAACGCAAAAAAGCCCGCTTATGCGGGCCTTAGGCGTTACTGCTGCGAGAATGACCGAAATATACACCCGCTGTAACAACCGCGTCAAGCTATTGCAAAAACTCCTCGACCACGCCATCAGCGACAAAGCTTGGCGCCAGCCGGATAAAGGCCATCTGCTCCAGCTCCCGCAAGTGGCCATGCATCCTTGTCGATGCGCGTTGGTACGTCATATGATGACTGCCGAAAGACTTGGCCAGGTCACGCACCGTGATGTCCAGCTGCTTGTGATTGGCGAATAGGCGGCCAAGCATGCAGTCAATCGCCAACGGATTCAGGTCAGGATACATTGGCCGGAACCACTCCGCCAATCCCTTGATCGCCTCGATGCGCTCGGCAGAGAAAGCAAAACGGCGCTTGCCATCCACATCTTCGAAATCCGTCTGCCCGTACTTCGCCTGCAGCACCCACATTTCCGTTTTCGGCAGCCGATGCTTTACCGCCTGCAGCACCAGGGCGCACTGGGCGCGGACCTCGTTGCCATCCAGCCCACCGAAGTTAATTGACCCCGACGCCGTGCCGCGCAGCTGCTCCAGCCAGCAACGCTGCCTGCCGTTCAATTGCACCGACTCCATTGCCTTGATCAGCGCCGCCCGCAACGGAGCATCCTGCTTTGCCTCCTGGGCCATGATCAGGAACGACACATGCACCGCTTGCCCCACGTTTTCAAATACCGCTCCTTCCGCTTTCACTTCCATCGCCTAGCCCCTTTTCTCGTTATCAATCGCTTGCTGATCCAATGCTGCCTGCCATGCCACTTCACCCATCCTCCCCACATACCGCTCAGGCGTCCTATCCAGCGGCACGCCCCGATAAACCGGCGTGCCCACCTCATGCCCATTCTCAGTAGCGTGGAACCCCTGCCCACCACGCATGCCGCGCCGTATCGCCGCGTCCACCACCTCCGCCCCAAATGCCTCGCGGAACGTATCGATGATTGCCGCCACCTGGGGCATTTGCTCCCGCATGCTCACCTTCTTATTCATCGTCCTGCCCTCCACTTCGTTCTTCGATGAAAACCGGCCATATTCCGCTAACCCTTCATACCCATCACATACCCATCACATCGCTAACCCGCATGGATACTTACTTGTGATGGGTATGAGTACTGTTATTACTTCTTTCTACTTTCTGACAAAAAAAATACAGCGAACCATCGTCATTCAAACGGCCTTGTCCATCAATGCGCACATGTGTGCGTGCGCGAGAACCCGTAATACCCTTCATACCCATCACATCCCAGCATCCATGCGGGTTTGCGGTGTGATGGCTTTGTGCGATGTGATGGCTTAACCATCAACATCGGCCGCATCAACCCCGCTGCGACTCCGGTATGCCCTCAAACTTTTCTCGAACAGGCCCGATGCATCTGCCGCCCACTCTGCAAGCGTCTTGCCCTCTGGCTTCTTCCCGGCTAAAAACACGTTGCGCTGCTTGACCACCGATCCCAGCTCATACTTGATCAGGTGCTTTTCCAACGCCTCGCCGGCGTACCGCAACACGGTGGGCGAAAAGATGGTCTGCGAGATGTACTTCGATTCCCCGCTCTTGTCGCACCAGACCTTGTAGGCGTCGTATAGCTGGGTGGCGCCGCACGTGATGAACGGCAGAGGCAGGAAACCACGGCTCCAGTCGCGGTAGAAGCGCTCAGCCGGCGTCAGGCTCTTCTCGATCAGGTCATCCTTAGCGTCCGTATAGATCGGTTTGGTGTGCTCATCAAAGTCGCCCATGTCCAGCTCGTGCATCAGGTAGTGGTAGTACGCCTCGATGCCGCCGCTGGCGATCTCCTCGGCCACCTGGACATAGAACTCGCGCGACAATGCCGGCGGCGTCCAGATCACCAGGTAGCGCCGGTCCGTCTTGTCCAGGGCCAGCGGCTGCAGCTCGTTCGACAGGAACACGAAGTTCATGTGGTTCGCCTCGCCATGCTCAGGCAACCCCTTCGGGTTGATGATGATCATGTCGCCCGACACCAGGTACTTGAGCTTGCCCTTCATGTGCTTCAGCTCCGAGCGCGTCACCACCTCATCGGCCACCATGAACAACTTCATCGAGGCCCAGTCGTTGAACTGGCTCTCCAGCTGCGCATTGCCGATCACATAGCCGTACTCGCCGTAGATTTTCTTGATGACTTTCTCGAAGAAGAAGTTCTTACCGCTGCCCTCGTCGCCGTGCATGATGATCGACGTCTCCATCTTGGCGCCGCGATTGCGCAACGGATAGGCCAGCCAGCGCTCGACCCACTCGACCAGGGCGTCATTGCCGTCGCACAGGTGCGCAATCAGGGTCTGGATGCGCAGGCAGCTGCCGCGTCGCGGCTGCATCGCCCAGCCGTTGAACAGGTTCACGGTGGCCGTGGCGCCGCTCGATGCCGGCGACGGTACATCCTGCGGATCGAAAACGATGTTCTTCTTCAGCACCCAGCGCCGCGCCTCGCCGCCCCAAAACTTCATGACGTCATTGTTGGCCACGATGGTGCGCATGCTGGAGATCTTCATCAACATCCGCTGCGACACGTCCCACACCAGATCCTCGCCATACACCAGCACAAAGTTCTTCAGCACATACTCGACCTGGTTCCAGTGGTCGGCGCCGTAAACCTTTTTCGGTTTGTCCTTAGTCTGCTTTCCGTCACCCCCCGCCCCCGGCGCGGAAGCGGAGCCGCCCTCGTCAGGAGGCTCAGGCAGCGATCCATCGGCGTATCCCGCTTCCAACGTGGCGGCAAGACGCGCCTCGCTGTCGTCCGCCTCTGCGTCGACAGCGATCCTGCGGGCTGGCTGCTCCGCACCAGGGGGAGGGGGGGATTCGTCCGTCACGCCTTCCAGGAACAACACCCCGAAGTCAAGCACTGGCGCGATCACGCCGGCGTCGGGAAAACCAGAATCTGGCTGCTGCGCAGCAGGGGGAACGGGGGAGACGCCGCCGGCTACCGGAGCAGCTGCAGGCGGAACCATTGAACTGGCCGCTGGCGCGGCAAGAGGAACAGGAACGGCAGATTTAGGCTGCTTCGCAGCAAGGATGGCAACCCCGATCTGCGCCGCTACCGCCTCAAGCCCCTCCTCGATCTGCATGTCGTTGAAATCGGTGAGCTTGCGCCCCGCCCTGTCGACAAACGTCGGCATGACCATCGACGTCCGCTGCATCTTGCGGCACAGCGCCGAGCAGCTGGCCAGGCCGGCGTTCTTGAACGTATAGCGCTGTTGCCGGCGGCCAGTGCGCACGTCCGCCTCGATGTACGGCACGCCGGCCGCGTCTGTGCGCCACCAGGCGGTCACGTCGACGTTGACGCCGTCATCGGCCAGCACTACATGCGAAGCGCCATCGATCGGAACGGCGGCCAGTACCTGGTAGTCCTCGCGCAAGCGCTCGATGAAACGTTCGACCACCTGGTCATCATCGTCCACAAGAAAAAGCAGATGCGCCTGCGGGAACGCCTCGCGCAAAGCGGTAGCCACGGACGCCAAAGAACCGGCGTCAAAAGCCACGGCAACCGGCAGGTCGACGCCGGCCAAGGCGGCGCCGGCACGCGCACTCGCACACGTAGCGTAACCCTCGCCAATGCCAATGACCATCGCATCAAGCGGCTGTCCAAGCATGTGGTACGCGCCAGGCTTGTCCATGCCGGCGTTGTAGCGCTTCTCGCCAGCTTGGTCGATCTTCTGCAGACCAACCAACTGGCCGGCACGATGCAGCGGGATCAGCAATGAGCCGGCACGGTCGACGCGCACGCCCTCGCCAGCAACCTGCTTGCGGTCCAGGTAAGGATGTTGCACGGCGTTGCCTGCGGCTTTCATCCACTGATCGCGCGCACGGTTGGCGGCCAGCTGCGCTTCGCGCTGCTTCTTATCGGCCTCGCGGAGTTCGTTCTCGCGCAGCTTGGTAGAAAATTCAACGCGCTCGTCTTCCGTCATCGCCTCGGCGTCGACGGTGACAGGTACGGTATTCCTGTTGTCGCCCTGGTGGAAACCGAAAGCGCCAGTGACGACCCTGCGGCCGGTCTTGAGAACCAGTTCGCGCAGAATGTACCAACCCTTTTTCCTCGGGCCGAAGCGATGAAACTTGCCATCTAATACTGGGTGATTCGTTGGGAGCGGCGGCATATCACAGTCCGCCATTTGAGCAACTACCTGGGCAACATTACTCACTTACAGTCGCTCCCATCAGCCCAAGCATAGCCAGGCCGTGCGGCACGCGCTGGCTACCCATACGGGAAGGGATCGTTGCATAGTCAAACGAGCCAGGACGTGCCAACGGCGCGCGTACCATATTCACGGGAGACAGCGGGAGTTTCTTTCCGACGTAGCGTGGCCCTGCGATCTGGCCTGCGATCTGGCCTGGCGGCACCGCCTTGGTTGCAGCCGCGCGGCCAACAAAATCCCAGCCTTTCTCGGTCACCACGTAATCGCCAGCATCGCGGCGCACTACGTGGCAGCGCATCAGCGAGTTCACGATCTCACGCTCGAAGGCTGTAATCGGGCGCGTCCAGGCAATGGCATTCATCCAACCATGCAAGCCGGCACGGCCGCCCAGCTGGGCCAGCTTGCGAAAGGCGAGATCAGGGCGCGTTCCGGCGCGTGGGCCGTAATGGGCACTCATGCCGCTCCGTCCTGGCCGCCATCCGGCTTGCAATACACGCGAATGCTCAGCGCCATCATTTCGGAAAGCGATTGATGGACGCCAGCCATGATGGCATCGAGTTCAGCTCGTTCCTTCCCATCAATCTCATCATCGCCAGCGATGGCTTCCTCGAAACGCTCAGCGAAGCGGCCCAAACGGATATAGACCTCGCGGAACTTCTTGGCGATTACTTCGTTGCCATCCGACAGATCAGTTGGCAACCTAACGAAGGTACCGCCACTCGATGCCGCCACCGCTTCAGCAAACAGCGTAGTGCTGGAGAACGCCTGCAGCTGCAGGGCCGTGTCGACCGTCACGCCCTGGCCCTTGCGTTCGTAAACGCGGTTTTCCAGTCCGTTGCGGCTCATGCCCAGGGCAGCCGCGATTGCGTCCCAACCGCCAGGAAATGCCTTGATCATGCCAAGGTACGATTTTTTTATTTTCACAACATATCCTTCTCAGTGGTGGTTGTGGCCTGCAGTAGCAAAACGGTATTCTTGGCAATCAATCACTGCCAGACGCCGATGGGAGTCCAGCCCGGAGGTAGGCCCAATCAACATCGCTTCGCAAATCCTCACACCGGACGGCCCTTGAGGATTCCCGCTCGATCTTGATACAGAGGCCTTCGCCAAGCTTTTGCTGGATGCTTATCGCTTTACGCAGGTAACCCTCACTCGTTCCGACCCGCGCAAAAAATGAGGCCCTGTCGTGCTTGGTGAGGCTGTTTAGGTAACGGTGTAATTTATCCATGCCAAATATTACCAAACGGTAATGATAAAGGTCAACACCCTTTGGTAATTTACTAAGAGGTAATTCAAGGGGACAATCTGGTGATGAATATTCAAGACACCCGACGTGAGCGCCTTGCGCAGCTAATACAGGAGCACTACGAGTCTCAAGCGGACTTCGTCGCCAAAACGGGTGAAAGCCAGAGTGAGATTTCTGGGCTCCTCAAGACCAAGTCATTCGGCGAAAAAAAGGCCCGAAAGATTGAAGCAAAATGCGGCCTCCCCACAGGCTGGCTTGACGGCCTTGTGGAACTGTCACCACCAGACAACCTGCTTAAGTTTCAACGGGTTGTTCTTGCGGACCCGGACGAGAACAGCATGGTTTTCATTCGCAGGGTCAAGTTACGACTGTCTGCCGGAATTACAGGCTTTCAAGTTGAGGATGACCGGCGCGAAGGTGGCGTGTACGCTCTTAGCCCTGAATTCATTAGAGATCATGGGCTTGATCCAGATCGGCTGATCGCCATCCAAGTGAAAGGAGACAGCATGATGCCCGCTCTCTACGATGGGGACACGGTAGTAGTCAATACTGCCGACACGAAACCTGTCGACTCAGCCGTGTTCGCCGTCAACTATGACGGCGAAGCCGTGGTTAAGCGACTGACGAGAGATATCGGCGAATGGTGGCTCAGTTCCGACAACCGCGACCAAGCCAAGTACGGACGAAAACTTTGTCGCGACCGCGAGTGCCTAATAATCGGCCGCGTCGTCAAAAAAGACAGCAATTACGTGTAAGCTCACGCGCACCCTAAGTTCATCGCCCAGCCAGGCATATCACCAATTAGCACTATAAGAAGCCCCATTCGGGGCTTTTTTTTCGACCTCAATTTGTAACGTATTTCTCACAAAATCCCAATATCACCATTTAGTGTTGACTACATCATTACCATTTAGTAATATTCGCCAACGGTCAACCACATCGATGGAGTAAGAATAATGGGTCAAATGAGTATCTTTGCCGTCACGGTTCGCATGCCCGGCCAGCTGCCTTGCGATGCCCTTCCAATTGCCGCCATCGCTGCAGACGCTGCATCCGCGATCATGAACATGATCGACTGCTTCGGCCCCTGCATGGTATCCGCCAGGCCGCTCAAGGCAGTGCAATGAAGGCCACAGCCAAGCCATTGGCACACGATAAACACTTGAGCCAGGCTCTCGCCGCGTCCGCCGCACTGGCGCGCTTGCAGCACTTGGCCAAGTCCGTTCGCTGCGCTCCGACAGACCTGTCGTCCGACGGTGGCCGCAGTATCGACATGCTGCGGCTGCTCGACGTAATGCGGGCTCGCGGCTATCGCATCGATCCGCCCGTTATGGCCACCGCCCAACCCAACCCGCAGCACACTATCTGGCTAATCAACATCGTCGTGCCTACCGGCGTCAGCGTCAGGCTGGGCATACCACTGCCACGGGTGCCAGCATGACCACTCCGCTCGTCCACCTGGCAATCGACGTACGCAGCGTGCTGGCCAGGCCACTCCACGAGCTGCGCGGCTTCACGCACCCGGACGGCCGCGCCATGACTCCACGCCAGGCCAAGGCCGCCCTGGTGGCGCAGTTGGCCGACGGCCATGAGCTGCTGGCCGTCGGCCGCAGCACTCCTTTCGATTTCATTAAACGCTAACCGGGCTGTACCCGCCCACAACCAGGAGCCGCACATGAGTAGCGACCTCGTAATACCCACCATCGGAGGCATGAAGAAAGCCCCGGCCCGCAGCGAGAAACGCATCGTCGCCGACGAACTGGTCGACGACCAAGTATTCGCAATCACCGACTGGACCGACATCCGCCCCAGCTACACCAACCGCAAACGGTTCAACCAGACCGCGCTGGAGCAACTGGCCGCCAACATCAAGGAAGTTGGGATTGTCCAGCCCATCCTGATTCGCCCTGTCACGCCAACCGCTGACGCGCCTCAGCATTTCGAGATTGTCGCAGGCGAGCGCCGCTGGCGCGCCGGCAACATCGCCGAGCTGCAGCGCGGTCCGACCATGATCCGCAAGCTGACGGACCTGCAGGCGCGCGAAATCCAGCTGCTGGAGAACCTTCAGCGCGAAGACCCACACCCGATGGAAGAAGCCGAAGGGTTCCAGGAGCTGATGCTCAATGCCGGCTACACCGCTGATCGCCTGGTGGAAAAACTGAAGAAATCGCGCAGCCACATCTATGGCCGCCTAAAACTGTGTGCCCTGACGACCGAGGTCCGCGAGAAATTCCTCGATGATGCGATGTCCGCCTCGACAGCCCTGCTTATCGCACGCGTACCCGTGCCGGCGCTGCAGATCAAGGCCTTGGCCGAAATTAGCGCGTCATATCAAGGCACTGGCGAGCCTATGCCCTATCGCGCCGCACTCCGCCACATTCAAGAGCGCTATACCGTCGACTTGACGCGCGCACTGTTCAAACTCAGCGATGCCACGCTCCTACCTCTGGCCGGCGCATGTACCAAATGCCCGAAGAAAACGGGCAATCAACCAGACGTATTCAGCGACATCAAAAGTGCAGACGTCTGCACAGACCCGGACTGTTACGCTGAGAAGCGCATGGCACACGATACGCTGACCATTGCTGCTGCAAGTAAAACTGGCGTTCCGGTCTATGAAGGCGTCGAGGGGGCAACCATCTATCGCAAGAATACCTACGACCGCTATAGCCTGTTTGTCATGGCCAACTCCCCCCTTTGGGTGTTTGATCGCAACTCGCCTGCCACCCAAAATCAAGGCAATGCAGCAACTTACCTCGATGGCGGCCTACTGCCTGAGCCAGCGTGGTATGTAAAGCACGACGGCGGCGAAGTGACCCCGTTTTACGACAAGGCCCCAATCCAAAAATTGCTTGAAGACGCTGGCGCATGCGAAACGGCCGAAGTTCATGCGGCACGCATGGCCGATTTGCGCGCCATAGCGGAGAAAAATGAAGCTGCAGCGAACACGCCAGCCAAACAGGCCGAAGTAGCCAAGGCGCGCGCGGAAGCGGACGCTGCCGAAAAGCAGGCCGAACAGGACGAGCGCTACCGCATCGAATTGTACAAACGTCTGCGCGCTAAAGGCGCGAACGGATTCTCACTGGCCTCGCTGCGCGAATTCACAAAGCTGGCGCTCACGACGCGCGAACTGCCAGACCAGGCCCTCGCTGGCGTATACACGTTCAACACGTCCACCACCGAAAGCATCCATGCGTACATCGACCAGGCCGGCCTACCAGACGTGCAGCTGCTGTTGGTCGACATGCTGCTCGGCGATTGCCTGATCATGGATAACGTTTGGGACGAAGACGACTTCCCAAACGAAATGGCCACCATGCACGCAATGGCCATGCATGAAGGCATCGATTCCGATCAGGTGCGCCTGCAGCTGGAAATGGACGAGATTCCATTCGAGGACGTCCAGGTACAGCAACTGAGCGACTTCATCGCCAACTCACCAGGCCGCCTGAACGATCTCACCAAATACATCCTCGCCGAGTGCCCGCTGATGATCAATGCCCTTGAACAGGCTGCAAATACCCACGGCTGGCATTACGCGCCTGGTCAAGTCTGGCTGCGTGCCGGCGAGACAAGCACTCCTGGCGCGGCCCACGTGGCGCCGGAGCAATCCGACGACGAAGACGCAGACGACCTGGCAAATCAAATCAACCTGGCCGCAAGCGCAGAAGTGGCCGTGATCGATCCGCCTGCAGCAGCTGCGGTCGAGCAGCCAGAACCTGTAATCGAGAAGCCGGCGCCACGTGTACGCAAATCAAAAATCCCGGCGAAGCCTGCAGCATGGCCTTGGCCAACATCCGCATCACCAACCACCGCGAAGGAAGCACAATGAACAGCGAGAACATCGCGGCTACGCCCGCACATGAACGTATTGAAGTAGTCGAAGTCCAGGAACGCCTGTCCTGGCCAAACGCTCCAGCCGGCGCTTACTGCGACACCTGGCTGATGGTCAACGCGGGTGCACTCAATTTCAAAGCTAGCGAAGAGCACCAGGTATCAGCCATGGCCAACATTGGCCACCAACTGCTGCAGGAGATTGCCGCCTATCGGCCGGCATTCAAATGGGCCACTAGTCCGGCCGAGATCGTCGGTGCACTGATCGAAGAGAACAGCTCGAACACCCCGGCGTTACCGCCAGCCCTAACCTTGCAAGAAAAATGGCAAAACAGGGCGGCTGCATTTCGTCGTCGCCTGCTTGGATTGGAGAGGCACCTCGCCGACCAGGCAGAGCAACGGGAAGGCAAAGCAATCGCGGCGCACATGGCGGTGGTGCATGCATCGCTTGGCGCGCCATCAAAACGGCGCCAAGGCGGCGCTGAACCTATGGCCTATCGCCTGCGTATCGCCGTCGCGTTCGCATGGCTGGCGTGCGCGTTGGCCAGCTTGTACTGGTGGTATCCGTAATGCGGGGCGCCACAACCTCGCCAAGCCGCCACCAGCATTACCACTTACTTAGAAACAAAACGATATGGACATTCAACACACCACTAAAACCGGCAAGCACTCCAGGGAGCAAAACATGAGTGACGTTGATCTGATCGAGCGCTTGGCCGATGCTGTCGCCCAGCGGATGACGCCATCGATTCCGCTGGCCGTTGACCTGTGGGACATTGCCACGATTGCCGCGTACTTAAAACGCGAACCAGGTACGGTTCGTGAACAGATGGCATGCCTGCCCTCGTTTCCCAAAGCCATCCGCCTGCCGACATCAAAGGGCCGTGCACAGCCCCTGTACAATGCTAAAGAGGTGATCGCGTGGGCACAATCGTACCGCGAAAAAAATTAATTTCGGTTACGCCAAATTTACGCCAAGTAGCCGGAAACCCGCATTAATACGTGGACAGCGATTCCGGCTCCCGGCACCACAATCATGTATCACACGGTCTCACCAAATATCAAAACCCGCATGCTTTCAGGCTTGGCGGGTTTTTTGTTGTCCGTATTTGTCCGTCGGCGTACAGTCAAAGCCATGAACTTTGTTGGTACTTTTTGCTGGATTTAGGATTTTCTCTAAAAAAATACCCTCAGGAAGTGCGCCATGCCACTGTTCGCCCAGTTTGTCCGCCGTGCTCTACGAGGGCACGCCCAGCGGCGACAAATATCCCGGTAAGTTGCCGTATCTGCACGGGACTATTTTCCCAAAAAAGCATTTCCTTTAATGTATGATCCTCGATAGGTCTGATACCGCTTCGATAACTTTCCGATAATGGGAAGAAAAGGCATCAGTCAACCGTCTGGTGCCTGGATTTGACCGATATGCTCATGCCGAGCCGAATAAAATTACAAATAAAAAGTTGGATTATGAATAAAAAATTCGCTCTCTTTTTATTTTTGAACATGTTCGCCTTTTCTGCCTCGGCTCAGTGGAAAGCGACGACGAAGCAGGAATGTACCAAAAGGTGTGTCGAATCGGATGCTGGAAATCCAAGGAAAACGGCATTTGACGAGAAATTAAGGAAAATCCGCGAAAAGAAAATCATAGAGCAAGATGACGATAAACTTCAAGGATTGCTAAAAGAGGAAAAGCAGGAGGTCGAAAATTACAAGGACAACGTCGAAAAGATATGTACGTCCATTTGCAAAGGCAATCCTGAGGCCAGGTAATTAGCGCGTCACTCGTGGCCATGCTGGGTGCAAACAGACGGGTTCTGCGGGCCTAGTTGTACACATCATCTGTACCGGCGGCCGAACTGTGCCATGCATCAGCTACACGGCATGACGTCTGTGACATATTATTTATCATCGTTTGGCTTGGCAACATGCCGCCGTCCGGCAATGCCAACCGTCCCGAGTCAGCCAAAGGGCGACCTCATTGCCATTTCACGACACACAGACCAAAAGGATGCGGCCAATATGAACTACGAAGAAATCGGCAAATTCATCTATGGAGCATGCCGCAGTGGCGCCGCACCGATGGATATTGAGAACTGGATGGCCGATGATTTAGGGATTGCCCGCATACCAACCAGCGATAATGACGCCGCCGCCAGGCTGATGACTGCTTTTTTTGCCAAGTACGACGATAGCGAGAAGCTTCAGGAAAACTATGACCGTTTCGTAGCAGAACTAAACAATCGGCAATCATAACGCTACCGGCCGCGCCTCTGCGGCGGCTCAGGAACACAGCCTGACATCGACGGCAACCGGTCAAAAGCAGGCTGTTGCCGCACGTCAGGGCAGGGCCGCTGCTCGAATGCCGGGAGCCCAAGGCAGCCGGCGGCACCTGCGCTCAGCGGCGCGACAAGACCGGGATCGGCCGACTATTCCTTGCCATCATGGAAAGATGATTTCCAAACCGAGCACCTTGACGAAGAAGAAGGTGACGATCCCCAGGCCCAGCAGCAACAGCGTGAAGATTGCGACCACCTTGCCGCTCGCGCGCAGCACCGCGCGGTTCTGCTTCGCCTTGTTCTCATCCTTCTTACCTTGATCGTAATGCCACTTGATGGCGAAGAACATGCCCGTGACGAGCACGAAGGCCTTGAATGTCACGAAGACTATAGGAGTCCAATCGATCATTTTGCGTATTTCCAGTCTATTACTTGACACTATCTATCGTGAGGAGCACTGCCTCAATACGCTGCCTCAGCAGCTTCCGTGCAAACCATCCCCTACGGGCATCCTGTTTGAATCTTGCATTATATCCAGCCATGGAATAAGCATGGCATTCTGCAAAGTAATAGGCCGAATACGATGAGCGGGGGGAAAACGTCAGCGACCGTCATACAAGAATGGTGTTGCTGCATGTGCTGATGCATACTACTTCAAAACAATTTCCATACATTGAGACAAAATGTCCCAGTTGAAAACCATGCAAGATGAACATTTGACTATCTGGCTGCCGCGCTTGTCCGTCCCGGTGCGCAAGCGGCAATCGCCGCATTGATCCTTGCGCTGACGCCGCCTGGCGACGGGATCCTCGCTTGCGTGCCGCAGCGCCCCAATTCGGCCGGCACATCATCGCGGCGGAAGCGGACCGGCACCGGATGGCGCGCGACATCCTGGCGGGGCGCTGCAACGGCGCGGAAGACGGCCTGCATGTCAGGCTCGGGTTGCCGGCGTACAAGGAACTCCCCGCAGCTGGCGCATCCGTCTAGCCGAACGGCCGCACGCCAAACAGCACGCCATGCAGCCAGAACGCCAGCAGCAGCCACAGCGCACAGCCCGCGGCTATGGCGGCCAGGGTGCCTGGCGCGGTGCCGCCCTGGTAGCTGACGCCGGCCGCGCGGTCGCGCCGCACGGCGCAATACAGATCAACTGACGACCAGACGAGGAAGCCGCCGAACAGCAGCACGTCGGCCACGCTGCCGTTGGCCAGCAGGTGCGCGACGGCCCAGAATTGCGTGCCCAGCAGCATGGGATGGTGGACCCAGGTCTTGATGCGGTTGCGCGGCACATTGGCCGCCGCCAATAAAATCAGCGAGAACAGCATCAGCAGGCCGCTGGCGTGGCGCAAGCCCATGGGTGGCGTCCACAGCACCTGCGGCTGCTGGCGCGCCAGGGCGTAGCCCCAGATGATCAGGCCCAGGCCGGCAAACGCCACGAGCGAATAGACGCCCTTCCAGCGCTTTTCGCCGAGGCGCGCCAGCTGGGCGCTGCGCCAGCCGTCGGCGACGATGCGCACCGAGTGCACGCCCAGAAACAGCAGCAAACCGAGTATCAGCACCGTCATCGTGTTCTCCCGCAGTCAATACCAGTTATCGAGCATAGACGAGGCCATGGCCGGCGTCGTGCGCGCAGATCAACGTTCTTCGCGATAGTAGTCGCAGCCTTCAAACGTCGCGCGCAGCGCCTGCTGCAGCCGGGCGTAGCGCTCGGGCGTCAAGTTGAAACGCACATCGATCTGGCCGTCGTCATCCATCTGCATGGCCGCCTCGGCATCCATCTGCACGGACAGGCGGTTCGGATGCAGGATCACGGCATGCATGTGGCCATACCAGGCAAATTCCTGGCCGCCGTATTCAATATACGGTTCGTCCATGCCCAGCGCCGCGTCCTGCGCGTCGTATGCGTCGGCGCGCTGCAGCATCAGGTAGACTGGCTCGCCTTTGCCGGCTGGTGCGGCCAGGGTGGTGATCAGGGCGTCGTCTTCATGGATGACGGACAATTCGGTGGCGGTAAATCCTGCGGACATGGCATGCTTTCAACAATTCAAGGGATGGCGCCACCATAGCGCAAAAGCGCCTCGGACGACATAGGGCGCGGCGAATAAAGCGTGCCGCCTCCAGCCGTGCTGGCCGCCTATAATGGCCATTCCATCCATATTGCACAGGAGAACGCCTTGTCCGCAGCATCGCCCTACACCACCCGCCTGGCCATTCCCGCCATCGCCACCTACCAGCAGCTGCGCGTTGCCGCCGGCCTGAGCGCGAAAACCACGGAGGCGGCGGCCAAAGGCTTGCCGAACTCGCTGTTTGCCGTGCAGGTGCTGCTGGGCGACACGGTGGTGGGCATGGGCCGCATCATCGGCGACGGCGGCTGTTTTTACCAGGTGGCCGATATCGCCGTGCTGCCGGCCCACCAGGGCAAGGGCCTGGGCAAGCTGATCATGCGCGAAATCATGCGCTTCATCGACAGCGAAGTGCCGCCCAGCGCCTACGTCAGCCTGATCGCCGACGGCCAGGCGCAGGACCTGTACGCCCAGTTCGGCTTCAGGCACACGGCGCCCGCCTCCGTCGGCATGGCGCTGAAGCGCTAGGCGCCCGATGCCTGCCTGGCTGCTGAGTAGTATGGCGCTGGCGCTGCTGCTGTCGGCCGGCACCTGGCGGATTGAAGCCCTGCTGCAGCGGCGCGGCCAGCCACGCCGCCGTACGCGCTGGCTGTGGCTGGCGGCCATGGCCGCGTCCGTTCTGCCGCCCCTGGCCTGGCTGCCCGGCGTGCTGGCCAGCCTGCCGCCCGAGCTGTCGCAGCTGAAGCTGGCCTGGCTCACGTTATCAAGCGGCATGCTGACGCTGCTGGCGCTGCGCAGCATCTGGCTGCTGTCGCACCAACGCCGCTGGCAAAGAACCACCTTGCTGGGCACGCCTGTATTCTTGAGTGGCGGCATCGGCCCCTGCGTGGCGGGACTGCTGCGGCCCCGCATCGTGATGCCCGTGTGGCTGCAACTAATTCCCCTCAAGCAACAGGCGCTGCTGCTGGCGCACGAGCAGTGCCGGGTCCGGGCGCGCGACCCGCAACTGCTGGCCCTGGCCTACGCCTTGATCCTGATCATGCCGTGGAATGTGCCGCTGTGGTGGCAGCTGCACCGGCTGCGCTTTGCCATCGAAGTCGATTGCGACGCGCGCATGCTGGCGCAGGGCCACGCGCTGCGCGACTATGCCTTCGTCCTGCGACGGCACGGCCAGTATTATTCGGGGCTGACGGGCGCCTCGCCGCTGGTGCTGAACGACCCGCTGGCATTGCGCCGGCGCCGCCGCATCATGGCCAGGTTTCCCCGGGACGGCGCGGCGAACTTGCTATAGTAGCGGCCATGGCGCACAGCGCGCCGCCGCCCCCGGCCCATCCCCCAAGAAATCAGAGAGATACCATGCTTTACCTGCTAGCCATCGCCGTCGTCATCGCCCTGCTGTACTACGTCTTCAGCGGCCGCGCGCCCGCCCAGCCGCTGCACAAGCCGCTGCTGTCGATACGTCAGTACGTGCCGGCGATTCCCGCGGGCGCGCCCGTGCACCACTGGAGCGACGAGGGCCGTTTTGCGTCGGAGGTGGAAAACGAAGCGATGTACCAGAGCGCCATCGCCAAACTGGCCGGCGAACACGGTCCCGGCAACGCGGAAGAAAAATGCCTGGCCCTGCTCGTCTGCGACGACGCCAACCCGTTCCAGGACAAGGCCATCGCCGTCTTCATCGACGGCCAGCTGGTGGGCTACCTGTCGCACAACGACGCGCTGCGCCTGCGCCGCAACCTGGGCCGCCAGGACCTGGTGGGCCAGCTGACCTCGTGCGACGCCGTCATCCGCGGCGGCGGCCTGTGGAACGGCAAGCGCCTGGCGTATGCCGTCTGGCTCGACCTGCAGCCGTACAACTGAGTTACACGACGCGCGCCTGTCGGATGGCGCGCGTGGCGATAAAGCTGGGCAGGTATTTTTCAATTTCAAAGCGCGGCTGCGGGTGCATTTCCTCGTGGTAACCCGCCAGCACGAAACCGGCCGCCAGCTGCCCGCCGAGCTGGCTGTCGAGGCCGTGGCCGAAGACCAGCGCCTCGCCCTTCTCCATGCGCGCCGCCAGCACGTCCGCCGGCATATCGTCCACGTCCGAATACGGCAGCACGAAGCGGGGCCGTATCAAGCCCTGCTGTGCCCATTGCGGATCGCGGTCGCCGATGAACACGGCCGGATTGAAGAAGCTGCTCAGCAGCACGCCGCCATCGGCCAGCACGCGCGCGCATTCGCGCCACACGGGGGCGATGTCGGGTACGTACTGGTTCGACACGGGATGGACGATGACATCGAAACTGGCGTCGGAAAAACAGGCCAGGTCGCGCATGTCGCCCTGCACGGTGGCCAGCCGCAAGCCGTCGCGCGCAGCCACCATGCGGTCTTGCGCCAATTGCTGCTCAGATAAGTCAAAGACGGTCACGTGCGCGCCGGCGGCTGCCAGCACGGGCGCCTGCTGCCCGCCCGCACCGGCCAGGCACAGGATGCGCTGGCCCCGCACCTCGTCCAGCCAGCCGTCCGGAAGCGGCCCCGGCGTCAAATGGATTTGCCACTGCCCGGCGCGCGCCGCCGCGATGGTGGCGCTGTCGACGGGCTGCGACCACGGGCTGTTGCGGGCAGCCTGGGCATCCCAGGCGCGCTGATTATGCAGCAAGAAGTTGTTACTTAAAGACATAGTCATCCCTTCAGAAAAGCAGGGCGCAAATGTAGCACGAGGCACAGCCAGACGTCGCAGTTTGCAAAAAAACCACACAATTCCTGACCGCAACTTCCCGGCTTGCGCCGCCCTGCCACGGGCGCGGCGCGGTTTTCCGGCCGGACCCGCGATTACGCGACAGAGAAAATAATTATAATTAAGATATTTGTTTCCAGAAATCTGGTAAGGTAATCCGCATCGATCACCCACAGTGGCAGCGAGCCTACACGCGGCGCCGCGCCGTTTGCCCACGATGATACCTGCCAGCGTACAACAGCTGTTCCGCCTGCCCGCCGATCCGGCCCTGCTCCACGCCGGCCAGTATGCGCCGGGGCTCGTGCTGCTGTCGCTCGTGATCGCCATTTTCACGTCGTGGATGGCCTTCCAGATGACGGCCTACAGCCGCGCGCAGGCCAGCGTCAGCGGCCTGCTGCACCTGCTGTGTTTGCTGGCCGGCAGCCTGGCCCTCGGTTGCGGCGTATGGGCCATGCATTTCATCGGCATGCTGGCCTTCGAGCTGTGCACCAGCGTCGATTACGCCCCGGGCCTGACCTTGCTGTCCATCGTGCCCAGCGTGGCCGCCTCGTTCGTGGCCCTGGCCACCATCAGCCGGCGCGCCGTCACGGCGCCGCTGCTGCTGTGGAGCGGCCTGCTGGTGGGCCTGGGCATCGGCGCCATGCACTACACGGGCATGCACGCCATGCGCGTCGGCCTGGCGCTGCGCTACGACCCGCTGCTGTTCGCGCTGTCGCTGCTCGTCGCCGTGGTGCTGGCTACCCTGGCCCTGTGGATACGCTTCGGCCTACGCGGCTGGAACACGGCGCCGGGACCGTCGCAGCGCCAGCTGATCAGCGCCTGCGTCATGGGCGGCGCGATGACCGGCATGCATTACATGGGCATGCAGGCGGCCCGTTTCGTGGGGACGATTCCGCCGGGCCACGACGCCGATGCGGACCGCCCCATGCTGGTCGTCGGCGTGACCGTGCTCACCGTCGCCCTGACCATCTTCGTCGCCTCGGCCGTGGGCGTCCTGCGCTACCGCGAACTGTTCCGCCACCTGCACCAGAGCGAGAACTGGATGCGCTCGTTGCTCACGAGTACCATCGACGGCGTCATCACCATCGACAAGGCGGGCGGCATCATCGACTTCAACGGCGCCGCCGAGCGCATCCTGGGCTGGCGCCAGGCCGACATCGCCGGCCGCCACATCAGCGTGCTCGTCAGCGACGTGCGCCAGTCCGGGCAGCATGGCTTGCTGCACTACCTGCGCACGGGCGAGGGCGACGCCTTCCAGTCCAGCGAGGAAATCCTGTACCTGCGCAAGGACGGCGCCCCCGTGGCCGTGCAGCGCTCGATGGCCAGCGCGCGCCTGGCCGACCAGGATGTCTATGTGCTGTTCATAACGGACATCAGCGAGCGGCGCGCCATGCTGGCCGCCCTGCGCGACAGCGAACAGCAGCTGCGCTCGCTGATCGGCAACCTTCCCGGCATCGCCTTTCGCTGCACCACGGCCGAAAACCAGCCCATGCTGTTCATCAGCGACGGCGTGGAAGCCGTCACCGGCTATCCGCCCGCCGACTTCCTCGGCGCCGCGCCACGGCGCAGCATCATGGGCCTGATCGCCGTCGAAGACCGCGCCTACGTCACCGACGTCTTCAAGCGCAGCGTCGCCACGGGCGAGCCGTATCTGCTCGAATACCGGCTGCTGCACGCGGACGGCAGGCCGCGCTGGCTGTGGGAGCGCGGCAGCGTGGTGCACGACCCCGTGGGCGCCGTGCGCTGCGTCGACGGCGTCATCCTCGACATCAGCGAGCGCCGGCAAATGGAGGAAGACTTGCGCATGGCCAAGGAGAAGGCGGAACTGGCGGCCGCCACGGGGGCCAGCTTCGTCGCCAACATGAGCCATGAAATCCGCACGCCGATGAATTCCATCCTCGGCTTCACGGACGTGCTGCTCGATTCGCCGCTGACGCCGGAACAGCGGCGCCACCTCGACACGGTACGCCAGTCGGGGCGCTCGCTATTGCGCCTGCTCAATGAAGTGCTCGACACGGCCAAACTGGACAAAGGCGCCGTGGCGCTGGAACTGCGCGATTACAGCCTGCTGGCGCTGATTGACGAGCTCGCCTCCACCTACGGCATCCATGCGCGCGCCAAGGGCTTGCGCATGGAAGTGCAGTACGACCCGCAGCTGCCGGCCCTGCTGCACGGCGATGAATTGCGCATGCGGCAAGTGCTGGGCAACCTGCTCGACAACGCCATCAAGTTCACGGCCAGCGGCGCCGTCAGCCTGGCGGCCCGCCTCGACGACGGCCAGCTGCACCTGCTGGTGCAGGACAGCGGCATCGGCATCCCCGCCGGGCGGCGCGACGCCATCTTTGAACCGTTCGTGCAGGCCGACGCCTCGACCACGCGGCGCTTTGGCGGCACGGGCCTGGGCGCCACCATCAGCCGGCAGCTGGTGACCCTGATGCAGGGGCGCATCCGGGCCGATGCCGCCGTGCCGCACGGCAGCGTATTTCACGTGACGCTCCCCCTGCGCCCGGCGCGCCGGCAGGCGCCGCCGGCAGGCGCGCGGCGCAGCGTGCACCTGCCGCCGCTGCGCGTGCTGGCCGCCGACGACGTGCCGCACAACCTGGAAATGCTGTGTTTGCTTCTGCGCAAGCGCGGCCACACGGTGGACACGGCCGGCGATGGCGAGCAAGCCCTGCGGATGGCGCAGCAGCACGATTTCGACGTGCTGCTGCTGGACCTGCAAATGCCGCGCATGGATGGCCTGGCCGCCACGCAAGCCATCCGCGCCGCCGCCGTGCGCGATGGCCGCCCGCGCGTGCCCGTGATCGCCATGACGGCCAGCGTGCTGGCGGCGCACCGCAAGGCGGCGCGGGCGGCCGGCATGGACGGCTTCGCCACCAAGCCCGTCGAATGGCAGGCGCTGTCGCAGGAAATCGCCCGCGTGCTGGGCCTGGCCACGGGGCAGCGGCCCGCCATCGCCGGACTGGCGCCGCCCGGCGCGCCGCCGGCGCAGGCCAGCGATATCCATGCCGCGCAGCAAGCGGCCGCCACCCTGCTGCGCGCCCTGCGGCGCGGCGAACTCGATGACGGGGCGCTCGCCCGGCTGCGGCACGCCATGGGAGCAGCGGCGGACGCACTGGCGCCGCTGCAGCACGCCATCGACGACTTTGATTTTCCGCAAGCACTGTCGCTCTTGCGCGACTTGCTGCAAACGCTGCAACGGGAAGTCCCATGAGCGGACCGCGCCCAGGCAAGCCCCTGCTGCTGGTCGTCGACGACGAGGCGGCCAATCTGCAATTGCTGCGGCACATACTGCAGGACGACTACACGCTGCTGTTCGCCAAGGATGGCGCGCGGGCGCTGGCACTGGCGCGGCAGGAGCGCCCGGCCCTGATCCTGCTCGACGTGATGATGCCGGGCATGAGCGGCCACGACGTCTGCCGCCGCCTGAAAGCGGAAGCGCCGACGGCTGCCATTCCCGTCATCTTCGTCACGGCCCTGAACGACATGCGCGATGAACTGAGCGGTTTCGAGGCGGGCGCCGTCGACTACATCAGCAAGCCGCTCAGCCCCGCCATCGTGCGCGCCCGCGTGCGCACGCATTTGTCGCTGGTGCGCATCGAGGAATTGACGCAAACGCGGCTGCAGATCATCCAGCGCCTGGGCCTGGCGGCCGAATACAAGGACAATGAAACGGGCTTGCACGTGATCCGCATGAGCCATTACGCGCGCCTGCTGGGCGTGGCGGCCGGCATGGACGCGGCCGCCGCCGACGACCTGCTGCACGCGGCCCCCATGCACGACGTGGGCAAGATCGGCATTCCCGACCGTATCCTGCAAAAGCCGGGCAAGCTCGATGCGGACGAATGGGCCGTCATGCGGACGCACGCGCGCATCGGCGGCGACATCATCGGCGAACAGGCGCAGGGAGGCATGCTGGCGCTGGCGCGCGAAATCGCCCTCAGCCACCATGAAAAATGGGATGGCAGCGGCTACCCGCGCGGCTTGGCGGGCGAGGCCATTCCGCTGGCCGGGCGCATCGTCGCCGTGGCCGACGTCTTCGACGCGCTGACCTCGGCCCGTCCCTACAAGCGCGCCTGGCCCGTGCCGGACGCCGTCGCCTGGCTGCGCGAGCAGCAAGGCAGCCACTTCGATGCGCGCCTGGTCGACCTGTTTGTGCGGGAAATGCCCGCCATTGAGGCCATCCGCGTGCGCTGGGCGGAGCAGGAGGAAAAGCCCGCGGCCGCCTGAAAAGGGAACTCCCGCCACGCCCAGCGTTGTTGCGTCACACAAGGAAGTACCGGACAGGCCGGCGCCGATGCTGACCACTGGAAGGGCAAGGAGTTCGATGCCATTATGGCTGGCGGCACGCGCGGCATTTTGATGCATATCAAACAACTCGAAAATTCCCGGCAATGGACTTGCAGATAGTCACGGGCCGGTTTTTTTTGACCCACATCAAGCCCAGTAGAAGAAAACCGCCGTCCTTCACGCCAATGCTGGACTTGCCCGTGTTGCCGTTCTAGCCTTGTTGCCATCCTGACTAGCGAATGACACCATGGCTTACAAATCCATCCTCGTCCACGCCGACCTGTCGCGCCACGCGCCGCAGCGCATCGCCATCGCGGCCCGGCTGGCGCACGCGCACCAGGCGCACCTGATCGGCGCGGCGATGACGGGCGTGTCGCGCTTTACCCTGGAAAACAACCGCGGCATGCGCGGCGCTGCCGTCGCGGCGCAGATTTCGGCCCTGCACGGGCAGGCGGAAACGGCGCTGGACCAGTTTGAAACGCTGGCGCGCCAGGCCGGCGCCGTCTCGCTCGAGCGGCGCCTGATCGAAGACGATGAAGATGGCGGCATGGCCGTCAGCGCCCGCTACAGCGACCTGACCGTGCTCAGCCAGCACGACGACAGCGAAGCGCTGCCCGGCGCCATGAGCGACCTGGTGCCCTACGTGATGCTCAACGCGGCCCGTCCCGTGCTGATCGTGCCGCGCGGCGCCCGGCAAGCCCCGCTGGACGGCACCGTGGTGGTGGCCTGGGACGGCAGCATGGAAGCGACGCGCGCCATCGGCCACGCCCTGCCCCTGCTGCGCGCGGCGCGCCTGGTGGTGCTGGCCCTGCTGCATCCGCCCGCCGGCCACGCCCAGCCGGCGCGCCACCCGGGCGCCGACATCGCCGCCTACCTGAGCCGCCATGGCGTGCCCGTCGAAGTGCGCCCCGCCGTCACCACGGGCGACGTCGGCGCGGCGCTGCTGGCCATGGCCGCCGAGGTGCATGCCGGCCTGCTCGTGATGGGCGGCTACGGCCACGCGCGCTTCCGCGAAATTTTACTCGGCGGCGTGACGGAAACCGTGCTGCGCCAGATGACCTTGCCCGTGCTGATGGCGCACTGAGGTCCCGCGCGCCACGTTTTGTTGCACAATGGCTATACTTGCCTGATTTTCCATATCAAGGCAATGTAGATGAAGCAACAACTAATCAATTGGGGCAGCACCCTGGCGCCGTTCGGCAGCGACCTGCTGTGGACCGTCCTGCCGTGGATGCTGCTGTATGGCGTGCTCGGCTTTGTGCTGGCCCTCGGCATCTGCTACCAGCTGGCCAGAAAATGCCTGCTGGTGCGCCGCCCGCGCGCCTGGCACGTGGCGGCCAAGCTCAGCTATGTGTTGATCCTGGTCGCGCTGCCGCTTCTCGGCGGCGGTTTGGGCGCCGTGCACAGCGCGCACCGCGTGGTCAAGCAGGCCCTTGAGCGCGACCTGCAGCCGGTGGTCGAAGCGCAGATGCCGGCGCTGCGCGTCTACCTGGAACAGCAGGCCAGGCTGATCGCCCCGGGCCAGCCGGTCAGCATGCGCAGCCTGCTCGAGCCCCTCGTGCAAGACATGTATTACCGGCCCACCTCGGGCAGTTACTGGGAACGCAGCAAGGCGCGCTGGATCAATGAATTCATCCTGCGCCGCGCCAGCGTGCTGCTGACGCAGGTGCTGCAGGAACAGCTGATCGCCAGGGCCGGCGTGCTGGGCGAAGCGCTCAAGGGCGCCGGCTTCCGTGGCCAGGCGGCCGGCGAACTGGCCAGCCTGGGCACCGACCTGGCCGTGCGCCTGACCACCGATGTGGCGCGCCAGGCCGATTTCAGCAAACTCGACAAATCAGTGCCGATGATCTTCATCGACGCCATCCAACGCCAGGCCGGCGCCTATTTCAATTCGCTCAAGATCACGCTGGGCCTGTTCGCGCTGGCGGTACTGCTGCTGGTGTGGGGCGAGATCTTGCTGTACCGCCACTATTACCTGCGCCGCCATCCGGCCACGGCCCTGCCCGTAGCACCGATGTAAAAAAGCCGCGCCTCCTTGCGGATGGCGCGGCTTTCAGGCAACGGCTAAAACCTTAGGCTTTGCGCTGGGCCACTGCGTCGACGACGCACAGGGCCGTCATGTTGACGATGCGGCGCACGGTGGCCGACGGCGTCAGAATGTGCACGGGCTTGGCGCAGCCGAGCAGGATCGGGCCCACGGCGATGCCGTTGCCGGCCGCCGTCTTGACCAGGTTGTAGGCGATGTTGGCCGACTCGATGTTCGGCATGACGAGCAGGTTGGCGTCGTTCTTCAGTGCCGAATTCGGCATGATTTTCTGGCGCAGCTTGCTGTCGAGGGCCGTATCGCCGTGCATTTCGCCGTCGATTTCCAGGTCCGGCGCGCGTTCCTTGATGATGGCCAGCGCGGCGCGCATCTTTTGCGCCGAGGCGCTGTCGCTGGAACCGAAGTTCGAGTGCGACAGCAGGGCCGCGCGCGGCGACAGGCCGAAACGGGTCATTTCTTCGGCGGCCATGATGGTGATCTCGGCCAATTGCCCGGCGTCCGGGTTTTCATTGACGTGCGTGTCGACCATCACCAATTGACGCTCAGGCATGATCAGCACGTTCATGGCCGCGTAGACATTGCTGCCGGCGCGCTTGCCCAGCACCTGGTCGATGTATTTCAGGTGCAGCTGGGTGGTGCCGAAGGTGCCGCAGATCATGCCGTCCGCATCGCCCTTGTGGATCATCATCGAGCCGATCAGCGTATGGCGGCGGCGCATTTCCAGTTTAGCGTACTCCTCGGTGACGCCTTTGCGGCTGGTCATGGCGTAGTACGTATTCCAGTAATCGCGATAGCGCTCGTCGAAGTCCGGGTTGATGACGTCGAAATCGACGCCCTGCTTGAGGCGCAGGCCGAATTTCTGGATGCGCGCTTCGAGCACGGGCGGACGGCCCACCAGGATGGGACGCGCCAGTTTTTCATCGACCACCACTTGCACGGCGCGCAGCACGCGCTCTTCTTCGCCTTCGGCGTAGACGATGCGTTTGAGTTCGGCCGGCGTGGATTTGGCCATCAGGAACAGCGGCTTCATGAAGGTGCCGCTGCGATAGACGAATTGCTGCAGGCTGTCCGCGTACGCCTGCAAGTCCTTGATCGGACGCGTGGCGACGCCGGAATCCTCGGCCGCCTTGGCCACGGCCGGCGCGATCTTGATCAGCAAGCGCGGATCGAAGGGCATCGGAATCAGGTATTCAGGGCCGAACGACAGGTTGCTGATGCCGTAGGTGGTGGCCACGATGTCCGACTGCTCGGCGTGCGCCAGGTCGGCGATCGCGTGCACGACGGCGATTTCCATCTCGCGCGTGATGGTGGTGGCGCCGCAATCGAGGGCGCCGCGGAAGATGTAGGGGAAGCACAGCACGTTGTTGACCTGGTTCGGATAGTCCGAACGGCCCGTGGCGATGATGGCGTCGCTGCGCACGGCCTTGACTTCTTCGGGCAGGATTTCCGGATTCGGGTTGGCCAGCGCCAAAATCAATGGATTGGGCGCCATCTTGCGCACCATGTCCTGTTTCAGCACGCCGCCGGCGGAGACGCCGAGGAAGATGTCGGCGTCCGGGATGATTTCGGCCAGGGTGCGCAGCGGCGTGTCTTGCGCGAAGCGTTCCTTGTCCGGGTCCATCAGTTCCGTGCGGCCCTTGTAGACGACGCCGGCCAGGTCGGTGACGTAGATGTTTTTCAGCGGGAAGCCCAGATCGACGATCAGGTCCAGGCAGGCCAGCGCCGCGGCGCCCGCGCCCGAGACGACCAGCTTGCAGTCCGCGATTTCCTTGCCGACGGCTTTCAGGCCGTTCAGGATGGCCGCGCCGACGATGATGGCGGTGCCGTGCTGGTCGTCATGGAAGACGGGAATCTTCATGCGGTCGCGCAGCTGGCGCTCGATGTAGAAGCACTCGGGCGCCTTGATGTCTTCCAGGTTCACGCCGCCGAAGGTCGGCTCCAGCGAAGCGATGATGTCGACCAGTTTATCGGGGTCCGATTCGTTGATCTCGATGTCGAAGACGTCGATGCCGGCGAATTTCTTGAACAGCACGCCCTTGCCTTCCATCACTGGCTTGGCGGCCAGCGGGCCGATATTGCCCAGTCCCAGCACGGCCGTGCCGTTGGTGATGACGGCCACCAGGTTGCCGCGCGCCGTGTATTTGTAGGCGTTCGCCGGATCGATGACGATTTCTTCGCAGGGAGCCGCCACGCCTGGCGAGTAGGCCAGCGCCAGGTCGCGCTGGTTGGTCAGTTGTTTGGTGGGCGTCACGCTGATTTTGCCGGGGCGCGGGCACTCGTGGTACTCGAGTGCGGCCAAGCGCAATTGTTGACGCAATTCTTCTTTTTTATCAGATGACGAATCCATGCTGTGCTGCCTTCCTGTTTGGTCGATCGGGGTGCTTCCGATTTTATCAGACCGAATCTTTCAATTAGCTAGGTATTTTCCGCTAGCCACAGTCTGATATCACGAAAACGCATAACCTAGCATTGTAAGGCCGTCCGGCGGCACAAACGTCCTGAGCAGCAAAAACTATCAAATTTTAGATTTCAATTAGTTTTCATAATAACCATCCGCCAGCGCGCGGCGATGGTGCATCTAGTCGAAATTTTCATCGGTCAAGAAGGCATACTCGTCATCGATCAGCATGTGCAGATAGGCATCGAAACTGTCGGCGATGACCTGGTAATTGTCGGGATCGTGCAGGAAGCGCACGACCTGCCCCACCTTGCCCGACGCCGCGGGCGTGAAATCGACATACAGCCGCGACGAGCCGCCATTGTTCATGCAATGCGAAAAACACAGGCGCCGGCCCTGCTGGATGCCCGCGTCGATGCGGGCGTCGACGATGCCGGGGTCGTCTTCCAGGTAATGGCCGTAGATATCGGCGATGCTGCGCCGGTTCGCTTGCCGGTCTTCCAGTATCTGTTCGACGGAACTCAGGTAATACGGGTACTCGAACACGTCCGAGCCCAGCATGTACACCAGCACCATGCCGCCCGCATACTTCTGATGATAGGTGCCGTTGTACTGAGCCAGCAAGCGCAGCAGGCTGTCAGGACACAGCGGATAGGCCTGGCGCAAGCTGTCCAGTTGCGCCGCGCTGGCGCCGCTGGCCAGCGCCAGTTCCGCCAGCGGCTCCGGCGGCATGGCCTGGCGCAGGCCGGCTAAATAGTGGTCGACGATGTTCATAGCCGAAATATATCAGCTGGCCGATACGCCATGCGCACGCTAGCGCACAGCGGCCAGCCGCGTCCCCGGCGCGAAGCGCGTGGCAATCAGCAGCAACAGCACCACGCCGCCCGCCATCACCATCCACGCCTGGGCCAGGCTGGACGAATGCTGGCGGATCAGGCCGGCAATAAACGGCATGCTGCTGGCGACGATGTAGCCGCCGCCCTGCACGAAGCCGAGCAGCGCGCCGGCGCCGGCCGGGTCACGCACGTGGTCCATGCTGACGATCAGCGACAGGGGAAACAGGGCGCCGATGCCGCAGCCGAGCAGGATCACGGCGGGAATGGCCAGTTGCGCGGGCGCCGCGATCAGGCAAGCCAGGCCGGCCAGCACGGCCAGCAATACCGACAATAACAGCATGCGGCGGTCGGGGAAGCGGTGGATGACGCTGGAAATGAGCAGTCCCGCCAGCACTTCCACCAGGGTCAGGCCGCCGAGCAGCAAGCCGCTGTCGGCCGCGCTCCAGCCCAGTTCCGTATAAAACGGCGGCAGCCAGGCCAGCACCAGCGTGTACGCCCCTGTGCCGATGCCAAAGAACAGCATCAGCAGCCAGGCGCGGCCACTGCCCACGGGCAGGCTGGCGCCCGCGCCGCTGGCCGCGTCCACGCGCGAGGCGGCGGCGCGGCGCCACAGCAGCGCGGCGGCCACGGCGGGCAGCGCCCACAGGGCCAGCAGCGCATTCCAGCCCCAGCTTTGCGCCAGCGGTGAAGCGGAGGCGGCGGCAATGGCTGCGCCGCCCATGATGCCCGTCGTATAAAAGCCCATCAGCTGGCCCGCCCGCTCGGGGAAATGGCGCTTGATGAAGGCCGGCAGCAAGGCTTGCACCAGCGCAATGCCCAGGCCGCCCAAGGCCGCCGTGGCGATCAGCCCGCCGCTGCCATGCAAGGGCCAGCGCAAGGCGCAGGCGGCAGCGATGATGGCGATGCCCAGCGAAATGCCGCGCACCACGCCCAGGCGGCGCTGCAGCTGCGCGCCCGCCAGCGCGCACAGGCCCATGGCGAACACGGGCACGGTGGTCAGCAAGCCCGCGTCGGCATTGCTGATACCGGTGCCGGCCTGGATGCTGTCGAGCAAGGGACCGATGGCGGCCAGGATGGGCCGCAAATTCAGGCCCAGCAGGATGATGGCGGCCACCAGCAGGGCGGACGAGGACAGCGGCGAAGAGACGGGGCGTTCAACAGGCATGGCAGAGTAGTCCTTGCCTCGCAGGGAGGCACATGGTTTAATGCGTGACATAATCACTTGATGAAAAGTATCTTAACATAAAGATAGAAATCTATTTTGATGTCGAGATAAATGCATACGCCATGACGGATACCCCGCAAGAACACACGCGCGCGCAATTTGCCGCCGCACAATGGCAGCGCGAACTGCCGCAGATGGATACCGCCGCCATGCAGCTGGTGGGCCAGCTGGGCACGGTGGCGCAGCTGATGGCGCGCGACTGGCTCAACCCGCTGTTTGCGCAGCACGGCTTGCAGCCGGGCGAATTCGACGTGCTGGCGACCTTGCGCCGCTCGGGCGCGCCCTACAGCCTGACGCCGACGGCCCTGTACGAGGCGGCCATGCTGTCCTCGGGCGGCATGACCAACCGCATCGACCGGCTGGAAGCGGCCGGCCTGATCGAACGCCGGAAACACCCGACGGACCGGCGCGGCGTGCTGGTGGCCCTGACGCCCGGGGGATTGGAACTGATTGAAAAACTGGTGCTGCTGCACGTGGACAACGAACGCGCCATGCTGTCGCCGCTGAGCGCGGACGAGCAGCGCCAGCTCGACCAGTTGCTGGCCAAGCTGCTGCACGGCATGGCGCAGGCGAAGAAGGTTTAAGCGAGCAGCTGCGCCAGCTCGCGCAGCGCCGCATGGCCGCGCCGGGCCAGGCGCCGCAATTCTTCCGGCGTACAGTGGCCATACAGGGCCTGGACGTGGCCTTCGCTGGCGGCGCGCAGGTCGAGCTCGCCCGCGCCGGGGTCGGGCAGCTGCCCCTCGACAAGGGTCAGGAAATAATGGCGGGGCGCACCGTGCAGGTTGGCCGCGAACTGCAGCACCAGGCCGCTGTCGAACAGCAGCGCGCCGCTGCACGCCCCCGCCTCCAACAGCAGGCGATACGGCGGCAAGGGCCGCCGCGCCGCGCGCAGCACGCTGGCCAGGCGCAGCTGATAACCGAGCTCCAGTCCATTCGCGTGCAAACGGCCGCCTTGCAGATACACCTTGAACGATGCTTGCACGGCCCGGCTGGCGCGGCGGAACCAGCGTTCATCCTCATACAGGCACAGCTGGCCGCCATCGCATAGTTCATAAAAACCGCGCGCCAACAGTTCCGGCGCCGTGAAACTGGCAAGGCCGACGGCCTGTGGCTCGCGCAGCCAGCCATCGTCAAGGTAGGATTGCATCACGGCGTGGATATCGTGGAGGGGCATAGGGGCATGTTCGGCAGTGGCAAAGGCCCGTATTGTAGGCCAGCCTATAATAGACGGGCCACACCATCATTCAACGACCAGACTACGCCATGGCCCCACACGACGCGCTTTCCGAATTCGACCTGATCAAACACTATTTCGTGCGCCAGCGCCCCGGCCGCGCCACCCTGGGCATCGGCGACGATTGCGCGCTGATGACGCCCGGCGCCGGCAAGCAGATCGCCATCTCCTCGGACATGCTGGTCGAGGACCGGCACTTCTTTGCCGGCGCCGACGCCCGCATGCTCGGTCACAAAAGCCTGGCCGTGAACCTGTCCGACCTGGCCGCCATGGGCGCGCGCCCCGTGGCATTTACCCTGGCGCTGGCGCTGCCCCAGGCCGAGCGCAGCTGGCTGGCCGGCTTTGCCGAAGGCCTGTTCGCGCTGGCCGATGAATTTGGCTGTGAATTGATCGGCGGCGACACCACCAAAGGCCCCTTAAACATCTGCATCACCGTGTTCGGCGAACTGGCGCCGGGCCAGGCCCTGCGCCGCGGCGCGGCCGTGGCGGGCGACGATATCTGGGTCAGCGGCACCCTGGGCGACGCGCGCCTGGCCCTGGCCGGCTACCGCATGGAACAGGAGCTGGCGCCAAGCGACCTGGCGACGGCGGCCGCGCGCATGCACACGCCCGCGCCGCGCGTGGCGCTCGGCTGCGCGCTGGCCGAAGCGGGCATCGCGCATGCGGCCATCGACATTTCGGACGGCCTGGCGGGCGACCTCGGTCACATCTTGAAAGCGTCGCAAGTGGGCGCCACGCTCGACGTCGACGCCCTGCCGGCCGGCCCCGTGCTGGCGCGGCAAGCGGCCGCCCTGCGCCGCCGCTACACGGCCGCCGGCGGCGACGACTATGAACTGTGCTTCACGGCGCCGGCGGCGTCGCGCGAGGCCATCGCCGCGCTGGCGCTCAGCTGCGGCACGCCCGTCACGCGCGTGGGCCGCATCGAGGCCCAATCAGGCTTGCGGCTGGTCGATGCGCAGGGGCAGCCGCTGGACTTGCAGCTGTCGTCGTTCGACCACTTCAGCGAGTAAATCCTAGCGCACGGCCACGCGCGCCAGCCCCGGCTGGTTGACCATCCAGTAGTGCTGGAAGGCCAGGCGGATATTGTCGCGCAGCTGGGTGTCGTCCCACGGTTTCGTGTAAAAACGATAAATGGCGCCCCGGTTGATCGAGTCGAGCACGGCTTCGAGGCCCGTGTAGCCGGACAGGATGATGCGGATGGTTTCCGGGTACAGCTCCTTGACTTTGCTCAAGAACTCCGTGCCGCTCATGCTGGGCATGCGCTGGTCGCAGACGATGACGTGGACCCTGTGCAGGGCCAGCATTTCAAAGCCTTCGGCCGGCGTGCTGGCCGTAAGGATCTGGTAGCCCTCGGGGCGGAACAGGCGGTGCAGCGACGACAGCACGTTGACGTCGTCGTCGACGATGAGCAGGGTCTGGGCCGGCTGGGCGGCCGGGTCGTGGCCGGGCGGCAGGCCGGCGCCGGCGACGATCATCTGCCCCAGCTCCAGCGCCGGCAGCGAGCGGCTGAAATAAAAACCCTGGATTTCATCGCAGCGGTTGCGCCGCAGGTATTCGAGCTGCGGGCGCGATTCCACGCCCTCGGCCACCACGCTCAGTTTCAGGCTGTGCGCCATGCTGATGATGGCCAGCGCGATGGCCGCGTCGTTCGGGTTGCTGGTGATGTTGCGCACGAAGGCGATGTCGATCTTCAGCTTGTCGATGGGGAAGCGCTGCAGATACGCCAGGCTCGAGTAGCCGGTGCCGAAATCGTCGATGGCCACCTTCACGCCGATCTGCTTCAGCTTTCCCAGCACCACGATGGTGCGCTCGGCATTCGACATCAGCGCCGTTTCCGTCAGCTCCAGCTCCAGCAGTTCCGGCGCCAGCTGGTGCTGCGCCAGCGCGCGCGTCACCTCGCCTTCCAGGTCGCCTTCGGCGAACTGGCGGCTCGACACGTTGACGGCCACGTGCACGGGTCCCACTTCGCTGTCGCGCCATGCGGCGATCTGGCGGCAGGCGGCCTGGATCACCCAGGCGCCAACGCGCACGATCAGGCCCGTGTCTTCCAGCACCGGCACGAATTCGGCCGGCGCCACCAGGCCGTAGCCGGGGCGGCGCCAGCGCAGCAGCGCCTCGACGCCGCTGATGCGGCCCGTGCGCAAGTCCACCTTCGGCTGGTAGTACAGGATGAACTGCTCGTGTTCGAGCGCATGGCGCAGCGCCAGTTCCAGGTCCAGGCGCGCCAGCACCTGCACGTTCATGCCGGCCGTAAAAAAACGGTAGCCGTCGCGGCCCGCCTGCTTGGCGCCGCCCATGGCCGTATTCGCGTATTTGATCAGCGTTTCCGGATCAAGCGCGTCGTCCGGGTACATGGCGATGCCGATGCTGGCCGTCAGGGTGGCCGCATGGCCGCGCAGGTCGAACGGCGCGCGCAGGGCTTCGCGCACCTGGTTGGCCACGGCCACGGCTTCCTGCTGGTTGCGGCTCATGGTGAGTATCAGCGCAAATTCGTCGTTGCCCAGGCGGCCCACCGTGTCGCGCAGGCGCACGCATTCGACCAGGCGGTTGCTGAACTGGCGCAGCAGTTCGTCGCCCAGCGCCGCGCCCAGGGTGTCGTTGATGCTTTTGAAGCGGTCCAGCGCGATGAACAGCACCACGATGCGCCAGCTTTTTTCCTGCGCCAGCTCGACGGCCTGGGCCAGCGTCTGGTAAAACAGGCTGCGGTTCGGCAGCCCCGTCAAGCCGTCGTAGTGGGCCAGGTGCTTCAGGCGTTCCTGCGCCTGGCGCCGCTCGCTGATGTCGCGCGCAACGGCGATCAGCAGCAGGCCGCCCGCGCCCCCGCCCGCCACGGGCGCCTGCGCATACCAGTGCCAGCCCAGTTCCACGGGCACCAGGCTCAGGTCGCGCCGCACCAGTTCGCATTCCGTCACTTCCGTCGCCAGGTGGGCCGGGCCACCTGGCAGCGCGGCCAGGGGCGGCGCCGGCGGCGATGGCAGCAAGGTGCCCGGCGCCAGCGCCAGCAGCTCGGAGCGCGCATAGCCGAGCAGGCGGCAGGCGCCGTCGTTGACGTCGACCAGGGTCATGCCCAGCACGTCGACGAGGAAGATGGCGTCCGTGGTGGCGTCCATGGCGCCGCGAAAGCGCTGCAGTTCGGCCGTGCGCTGGCTCACCGTGCGTTCGAGCAGGGCGCTGTAGTGGCGCGCGGCGCGGTGCAGCAGCCGCACTTCGAGCATGTTGCGGATGCGCGTGAGCACTTCAAGCGCATCGAAGGGCTTGCTGATGAAATCGCGCGCGCCCGCCTCCAGCGCGGCCAGCTTGGCGTCCGGGTCGGCGGCGATCACCAGCACGGGCAGGTAGCCCTCCTGTTCCAGCGGGCGCAGCGCATCCATCACGGCATAGCCGCTCATGGCGGGCATCACCAGGTCGAGGATGATCAGGTCATACTGGTGGCGCTGGTGCAGCCCCGCCACGGCGCGCGCGTCGAGGGTGCTCGACAGGGCCGTGTAGCCGCCGCTGCCGAGCAGGTGCTCGAGCAGGCGCAGATTGACTTCCTGGTCATCGACGATGAGGATTTTCGCGGCGTAGATGTCGGCCTGGCTGATCATGGGACGCCGGCTCCCTTCTGCCGCCGCTGCTGCGCCACGTAGGCCAGCGTGCTATTGATCGCCTCGGTGAATTCCTCGAGGTTGATCGGCTTGGTCAGGTAGCGGTAGAAGCCCAGCGCCATGCTGCGCTCCACGTCGCCCGGCATGGCGTTGGCCGTCAGGGCGATGACGGGGATGTGCGCCGTGCGCGGATCGGCGCGCAGCAGCTTGAGCGCATCGATGCCGTTCACATTGGGCAGGTTGATATCCATCAAGATCAGCTGCGGCAGGTGCGTGCGCGCCATCTCCACGCCCAGGCGGCCATCCGTGGCCGTCAGCAGCTGCAATTGGGGGCAGTAGCGGACGATTTCCTCGACCAGGGTCAGGTTGGCGGGATTGTCTTCCACGTACAGCAGGGTAACGGGGGCGCTGTTGTCGAGCAGCGCCCCGGCCAGGTCCGGCCGCGGCAAGCCCGGCGGCGCGAGGCTGGGCAGGCTTTCGGCGGCGCGCAGCTCGATCCAGAAGGTGCTGCCCTCGCCGGGCACGCTGGTCACGCCGATGCTGCCATCCATCAGTTCCACCAGGCGCTTGGTGACCACCAGGCCGATGCCGCTGCCCTCCTCCGTGCCGCCCTCCTGCCCCAGGCGGTTGAAGGGCTGGAACAGCAGCGCGACCTGCTCGCTGTCGAGGCCGCTGCCCGTGTCGCGCACGCTGATGCGCACCAGGCCGCCCGGGCGCGGCGCGCAATCGATGGCCACGTCGCCGTGCTCGCGGTTGTACTTGAGCGCATTCGACAGCAAATTGAGCAGAATCTGCTTCAGGCGCGTGCGGTCGGCCAGCACGTTCAGCGCGCACGCCGCGGGAAAGGCCATGCCGATGCCGCGCTGGCTGGCCAGCGGCGCGATCATGTCGCGGCACTCCTGCAGGATGGCGTGCAGGCCGACCGGTTCCAGCGACAGGCTGACCGTGCCCGATTCGACCTTGGCCAGGTCGAGGATTTCATTGATCAAGGTCAACAGGTGACGTCCCGATTTCAGGATATGGCCGGCAAATTCCTTCTTTTGCTCCAGCGTCGACGGCAGGCGGTCGGAGCTGAGGATTTGCGCGAAGCCCAGGATGGCGTTGAGCGGCGTGCGCAATTCATGGCTCATCGACGACAGGAAGGCCGACTTGGCATAATTGGCGCTGCGCGCCTCTTCCATCGCCATGGCCAGTTCGCCGTTCGTCATTTCCAGCTGCACCGTGCGTTCGTGCACGCGCACTTCCAGCTCCTGGTTCAGGCGCATGACTTCCTGCTGCGCCTGGGCGCGCTGCTCGCCCTCGCGCGCCAGCTCGCCGTTCGAGCGTTCCAGCGCCTGCGTGCGCAATTCGATCTCGGCCAGCATCTTGTTGAAGGAATCGACCAGCTGCGCCACTTCATCGGCGCTGAGCTTGCGCGCGCGGCGCGAATAGTCGCCCGTTTCGATCACCTCGCGCGCCACGTCGGCGATGTCGAGGATGGGCTGGGTGATCACGTAGTCGAGGCGGCGCAGCAGCAGCAAGGCCACCAGCAGCGCCAGCACCGTCACGCCCAGGGCGATGGCCAGGTAATCGGCCGTGCGGCCCGCCAGTTCATAGTCGGCGCGCAGGTAGACGGTGCCCAGCAGTTCGCCATTGTCGACGATGGGCTTGAACAATTCCACGGATTTGCCCGCGATGCTGACGCCTTCCTGGCCCACCTGCGCCGGCAGCACGCCGACGCGCTCATTCGCGCGGTAGCTGGCAAACAGGCTGCCGTCGGCCTTGTACAGGGCGCCGGCCGTCACGCGCGGGCGGATGCGCATCAGGTTGAGGTTTTCCAGCGCCAGCCGCTCATCGTCGAAGGCCAGCGCGGCCGAGCTCATATGCCCGAGCAGCTCGGCCTGGGTGCTGATGTCGGCCACCAGGTTGCGGTGGTAGGCGCGCAAGTCGTAGACGACGATGGTGCCCAGCGAAATGACGAGCGCCACCAGGGTGGTCAGCAAGACCACCGACATCAGTTTGTGGCGTATCGAGCGCAGTCGTATCATCAGGCGCCCCCCGTCTGCACGCGGTAGGCGGCCAGCAGCATGCGCGCGCTGATGCGGATATGCGCCTGCGCCACGGGTTTCAGGGCCACGTCGAAGCGCACCTTGTCGTCGGCCATCACAAAATTGATCATGCTGCCCATCGCATACACCTCGTCCGAATCGGACACCGTCAGCAGCGCCAGGCCCCGGCTGGCCGCCAGCATTTCCTGCAACGCCGTTTTCTCCAGCGCGCCCAGGTACAGCACGTGCAGCCCCGCCAGCGGCTCGCCGCGCCGCACCTTCCTGACCTGCACGCTGCGCCCGTTGACGCTGTGGCCGGCCACGCTCAGTTCGAGCTGCTCGGCCAGCGCATCGGCACCGGCCACGCCGATCACCAGCGGCGCGTCGGGCCGGACGAAACTGCCATCGGGCCACTCGACAAAACCGGCAAACTTGTACAGGTACGCGGCCTTGACCTGGCGCTCCAGGTCCGCCGGCACCTGCGCCCGCGCCCCGGCGCACAGCACGCCCAGGAGCAGCAATAGCCAGCCCCAGCGGATGGGGCTGCGGATGGCGCCGCGCAGGGGGCGACGCAGGGGGCCGGCATGCTGCCGCCAGGTCCAGTTCAGAAGTGCCATGACAACCGAGTAAAGATAATGCATTCGAAGGCGCGGCGCCATGCCGCGTCCCTATTCGGGCGATGCGAACCAGGGTGGCGCAGCGGCAGACCGCCTGCCGCCCATATTGGTAGCAAATGTATAAAAGAGTGTACGCATTTTCGCTGATACCGGGGAAAGTTTCTTTTACCGCAGGCCATGCTACAGTCATGCTTCCTCCCCAGCACGCGCGCAATCACCGATGAGCAAAGAACTCTTTACCCTCTCCACCGCCGTGGGCCAGGCCTTGCAGGCACGGGGCCTGCTGCTGGCCACGGCCGAATCGTGCACGGGCGGCGGCGTGGCGCAGGCCGTCACGGACATCAACGGTTCGAGCGCCTGGTTCGAGCGGGGCTTCGTCACCTATTCGAACGGGGCCAAGAGCGGCATGCTGGGCGTGCCCGCCGAGCTGATCGCCGCCCACGGCGCCGTCAGCGAGGAAGTGGCCGCCGCGATGGCGCAAGGCGCGCTGGCCCACAGCGACGCCCAGGTGGCCGTCTCGACCACGGGCATCGCCGGCCCCACGGGCGGCGTGCCCGGCAAGCCCGTCGGCACCGTCTGCTTCGGCTGGGCCATGGACGGGCGCGTGCAGACGCAGCGGCTGGTGTTTGCGGGCGACCGGCAAGCCGTGCGCGAGCAATCCGTCATTCATGCCCTGCAGGGACTATTGCGCTTTATCAAGTAAGGCCGGCGATGCAGGCGCGGTCGCGGCCCGCCTGTTTCGCCGCATACAGGGCGCTGTCGGCGCGCATCAGCAATTCGTGGCGACCGGCGCCGTGGCGCGGGTATTCGGCGATGCCGGCCGAAAAAGTGCAGCCCGTCAAGCTGTGCGGCGCCTGCCGGATCAGCAGCTGGCGGTAGCGCGCGGCGATATCGTCGATCTTGTGCGCCGCGATGGCGCTGTCGGCTTCGCGCAACAGCAGGCAGAATTCCTCGCCGCCATAGCGGCACAACATGTCGCTGCCGCGCAGCTGGCTTTCCACCAGGCGCGCGAACTGGATCAGCACTTCGTCGCCGAAGTTGTGTCCGTAGGTGTCGTTGACGCGCTTGAAGAAGTCCAGGTCGATGATGGCGATGGCCACGGGCGCGTTTGCGTCGGCCTCGTGCAGGATGGCATTGAGGCAGGTTTCGAAATGGCGGCGGTTGTACAAGCCCGTCAGGTGGTCGCGCAGGGCCTGCTCCTTCAGGCTGTCCTGCAGCGAGTTGACGTGCAGGATCTGGTGCGCCAGTTCGCGGTTCAGGTGTTCGAGCTTGACGTTTTCCGTCTCGCGCGCCGCCTGCAGCTCCAGCGCCTTGTCGCGCTCGGCCTTCAGGCTGTGCATTTCCTTTTCCAGGTTGCGCATCAGCAGGCGCGAGGCGCGCGCCGACTTGCTGCTGGCCTCGTACGCGGCCTGGTATTGCTGCAGGAAACCATATGCGGCCTGCCATTCGCCCAGCTGGGCATTGATATCGGACAAACCGCGCAGGATCTGCTGCTGGTGAAACGGATTGCGCGTCCAGCTCAGCAGGCTGTGCGCCTGCGTCAGCGACGCCAGCGCCTGGGCCGTCTGGCCCGCATGCAGGTCCAGCTTGCCGCGCACCAGCCACGCGTGCATCTGCTCTTCCAGGTCCTGGCCCCGGCGCGCATAGTCCTCGGCGCGCAGCAGCAGTTGCAGGGCGCTGGCCGGCCGCTGCAGCAGGATGGCCGCGTGGGCGGCGATGCAGAACAGAAAAGCGCGCACGGCCAGGTCCTCTTCCGGCCACTCGTAAAACGGTTCCACCAGCGCCAGCGCCTCGGCCGGCTTGCCCGTGGCTAATAAACACATGGCCAGGTTGGCCGAAACGATGGTTTGCTGGTATTTGAGCTTTTGCGTGCCGATGATGTCGAGCGCCTCGACCAGCAGGGGGATGGCGTCTTCGTCATTGCCCAGGTCGTGCTGCGACGAGGCCAGGTTCGAGAGGCTGTTGACGCGGTGCGCGGGGCTGCCGAAGCGCTCGGCGATGTCGAGCGCCAGCAAAAAATTGCGCGGGCCGTCCTGCGTGTCGCCGCGGTTCAGGGCGTCGACGCCCAGGCGCGCGTACAGCATGAACTTGTGCAGCGAGTCGGGAATCTGCGCGGCCTGGCTGCGTGCCAGCAGGAAATGCTGCTCGGCGTCGGCAAAGTCGCCGCGCCGGCTCGCGTACGCGCCCTGCAGGGCGGCCACTTCCATGCCTCCTTCCAGGTCGCACGTCTGCTGGAAATACGCGCGCAAGCGCCCGCACGGCGGCTCGGCCTCGCCCGCGTAATAGGCGAGCCAGCAATGATTGAGTTCCGCATACGCGCTGCCGCGCGCATACTGTTGCCGTTGCGCCGCCGCCAGCGCCATCTGCGCCAGCCGCCGCGCCTGGCGGCGGTTGCCGACCAGGCAGGACAGGGTCTGCTGATTGAGGCGGTCTATGTCGGCTTTATCGAGACTGGAGATCGGCACTGCATCCTCATACACACGCTGGGGTGGATTTTTCGCACAAAACTTGCTCTGTATCAATGGTATCCTGATTAACATCATAACCAGATTCGCTGTCCCGCATGGCATCTTTGCAAAGGATTGTGGTAAAAATGCCAGTCGCGGCCACGCACGCGGCAATCGCCGCTGTCACGGATCTTTGATTGTCACTGACGCAACAACTTGGAGTAGTCGCAATGCAAAACACGGTACATTTCATCCTGCAGGGCAAGGGCGGCATCGGCAAGACGCTCGTCTCGACCCTGCTGGCGCAGTGGATAGGCGGCAAGGACGGCACGCCTTTGCGCTGCTATGACACCGACCAGGAAAACGCCACCTTCTCGCGCTACAAGGCGATGAACGTCAAGCACGTGCCCGTGATGACGGATGCGCGCAACATCGACCCGAAGCGCTTCGACGCGCTGATGATCGACATCCTCGAAGAAGACGGCAACTGCGTGGTCGACAATGGCGCGAACACGTTTTCGCCGCTGATGGGCTATTTGCTGGAAAACGACTGCTTTTCGCTGCTGGAAGAATCGGGGCGCAAGGTGTACATCCACACCATCGTCGGCGGCGGCGACACCCTGCACGACACGGCCACGGGCTTTGTCGCCACGGCGCAGGCGACGAAGGTGCCGCTGGTGCTGTGGCAGAACGAACACTTCGGCCTGCTGCAATCGGCGTCGGGCAAGCAGTTTGTCGAATCGCAATCGTATGCCGACAACCGCGCGCGCGTGAAAGGCAGCATCACCTTGAGCCAGCGCAACCCGGACACCTTCGGCGCCGATGTAAAAAAAATGAACACGGCGCGCCTGACGATGCAGGAAGTGCTGCAGAACGACAAGTTCAACATCATGGAAAAGCAGCGCATCAAGGTCGTCTACCGCGACATCTTCGAACAGCTCGACAAGGTGCAGTGGTAGATGGACCGGCACACACTGCGCAGCCACGTGTTCGACAAGACGGGCATCAAGGTCGACGTCGATGACCCGATATTCGCCCTCGTGGCGCTGAACGAAGCCGTGCTGGCGGACACCGTCGAACGCCAGCTGGCCCTGCTGGACGCGGCTACCCAGGCGCTGGCCGCGCAGGCGCGCGCCACGGGCGGCGTGCCGGCCGAAGCAGCGCCCGCCATGGCCCGGCCCGTGCCGCAAGTACCCGCGCCATCGCCGGCCGGGCCGGCCGGCTTTACGCCGCGCGAATGGCGTTTGCTGGGCGCGGCCGCCCTCGTCTCCGTCGTTTGCGCGCTGCTGGTGCTGGGCGGCGCAGCCCTGCTGTATCAACCGTAGCACCGACCGTAGCACCGTCGCGCTGCGCCAGCCACGAGCGGGCCGCAGCGTCTTCCCCCACCCTAGCCTGGAAGCATGCATGAAACCGATCAAACTGCTGGCCATTCCCGCCCTGATGCTGTCGCTGTACGGCGCCCCGCTCACGCTCGCCCACGCCGCCGGCGCCGCTGCCGCGACGGCCGCGACGGCCGTGCCAAATGTTGCCTACGAAAAATACACCTTGCCGAACGGCCTCGACGTGATTCTCGTGGAAGACCATAAATTGCCCGTCACGGCCGTCAACATCTGGTACCACGTGGGGCCGGCGAATGAAGCGCCGGGCCTGACGGGCTTTGCGCATTTGTTCGAACACATGATGTTTGCCGCCACCAAGCACGTGCCGCGCGGCATGGCCGACCAGCTGCTGGAAGGGGCGGGCGCCACGGATTCGAACGGCAGCACGGATTTCGACCGCACCAATTATTTCGACACGGTGCCGTCGAACCAGCTGGAACTGGCCCTGTGGGCCCATTCCGACCGCATGGGCTACCTGCTTGACGTGCTCGACCAGACGGCGCTGACGAACCAGCAGGACGTGGTGCGCAACGAGCGCCGCCAGAGCGTGGAAAACGCGCCCTACGGCATCGTGCAGGAAGCCCTGTACCACCAGCTGTTTCC
Organism: Janthinobacterium sp. GW821-FHT03A03; assembly: GCF_059421435.1. Lineage (NCBI taxonomy): Bacteria > Pseudomonadati > Pseudomonadota > Betaproteobacteria > Burkholderiales > Oxalobacteraceae > Janthinobacterium > Janthinobacterium sp. GW821-FHT03A03. The sequence continues at coordinate 1,118,994 of NZ_JBWKUZ010000001.1, forward strand.
GAAGAACCACCCGTATTACGCCAGCGTCATCGGTTCGCATGCGGACATCCAGAACGCGAAACTGGCCGACATCAAGGAATTCTTCACCAAATACTATGGCCCCAACAACGCCAGCCTGGTGATCGCGGGCGACATCGACAAGGCGAAGACCAAGGAACTGGTCAACAAGTATTTTGGCAGCTTCAAGAGCGGCCCCGCCGTGCCGAAACCCGATGTCGTGACGCCGCCCATCACGCAGGAACGCCGCCTGGTGGTGCAGGACCGGGTCGAGCTGCCGCGCGTCTTCATGGCCTGGCTGACGCCGTCCGCCTACGCCCCTGACGATGCGGAACTGTCGATGGCCGCGCAAATCCTCGCCGGCGGCAAGTCCAGCCGCCTGTATAAATCCCTGGTGTACGACAAGCAGATCGCGCAGGACGTGGGCGCCAGCCAGAGCTCGAACGCCCTCACCTCCGTGTTCACCATCGACGTGACGGCCCGCCCCGGCCACCAGCCCGAGGAAATCGAGCAAGCCATGCAGGCGGAACTGGAGCAATTGCGCGCCAAGGGACCCAGCGAGAAGGAAATCGAGCGGGCCCGCAACAGCATCGAGACAGCCATGCTGAGCCAGGTGGAAAAAGTGGGCGGCAACGCCAACATGATGAACCAGTACAACCAGTACCTGGGCGACCCCGGCTACCTGGGCAAGGATATCGAGCGCTACCGCCAGGTGACGGCGGCCGGCGTGCAGCGCGCCGTCGACACCTACCTGAAAAACCAGGCGCGCGTGGTCGTGTATGGCGTGCCGGGCAAGCCGGACCTGGGGCCGGAAGTGGCGACGCCGGCGCCGGGCAAGGTGAAACCGGCGCCAGGCACGGCCATCAATGCGGACGAGCCGTGGCGCAACGCCGTGCCGAAGGCCGGTCCCGCGCCGAAGATTGTTTTACCGCAAGCGACGTCCTTCACCCTGAGCAATGGCTTGACGGTGATCCACAATTACAACCCGGCCGTGCCGCTCGTCTCCAGCCAGCTGGTCATCAAGAGCGGTTCGGGCGCCAATCCGCTGGCGCAGCCAGGCTTGTCCAGCTTTACGGCGCAATTGCTGCAAGAGGGCACGGCCACGCGCAGCGCGCCGCAGATTGCCGATGACGTGGCGCAACTGGGCGCCTTTCTCGGCACGGGTTCCGGCGCGGATGCCTCGTTCGCCCAGCTGACGTCGCTGAAAACCACGTTCCCGCAAGCGCTCGACGTGCTGGCCGACGTGGTGCAGCACCCGCAATTCCCGCAAGAAGAGGTGGAGCGCCAGCGCGCCAGCCGCATCGGCGAACTGGCGCAGCAGCGCGAAAACGCGGGCGCCGTGGCGGCCCGCGTGGAAGCGGCCGCCCTGTACGGCCCGCAACATCCGTACGGCACCATCCAGCTGGGCACGGAAACGGCCCTGAAAGCCACCAGCCGCGCCGACCTGCAAGCGTTCTGGCAGCAGCATTACGTGCCCAACAATGCAGCGCTGATCGTCTCGGGCGATATCGGCGCGGCGGAATTGAAGGCGCTGGCGGAAGCGAAGTTCGGCAGCTGGAAGGCGGGCGCGGTGGCGCCATCCGTGACGGCGGCGCCGGCCACGACGAAAGCCAGGCTGATCCTGGTCGACAAGCCGGGCGCGCCGCAGACGGCCGTGCGCCTGTCGACCATCGCCGCGGCCCGGGCGACGCCCGACTATGCGCCGCTGCAAGTGATGAACGCGGCGCTGGGCGGCTTGTTTACTAGCCGGTTGAGCAATAACCTGCGCGAGGAGAAGGGCTACACCTATGGCGTGCGCTCGCAATTCCAGTACCGCAGCCAGCCGGGGCCGTTCTCCATCGCGGCCGGCGTGCGCACGGACGTGACGGGCCCGGCCGTATCGGAAACCTTCAAGGAAATCCGCGCCATGATCGCCAGGCCGCTCACCGCCAGGGAATTGTCGAATGCGCGCAATTCCCAGGTGCTGTCCTTGCCGGGCCAGTTCGAGACGAATGCCAGCATCAGCGCCAGCATGGCCAACACGTATGTCTACGGCCTGGGCCTCGACTACTACGCAACCTTGCCGCAGCGCTTTGCCAGCGTGACGGACAAGCAGGTGCAGCAGGTGGCGAAAAAATACCTGCAGCCGGAAAAGCTGATCGTCATCGGCGTGGGCGACAAGGCGAAGATCGCGCCGCAGTTGAGCAAGCTCAAACTGGCGCCCGTGGAACTGCGCGATGCGGAAGGGAACGTCAAATAGCCGGGGCCAAGTAAGCCCCAATAAATTATTGTGTTTTCTGACTTCCATAACCGGCGCTGTGCGGTGTTGCCCGCAGCTAGCAGTGCTCGCACTGCTAGCTGCGGGCGCCTTGCACAGCATCCGGTTCTGTTCGTCATAAATTCACAATAATTTCCCGAGCATTACTTAGCGGCGCTTGAACAGCGCCGCTTTGTCCACCAGCGCCGCGATCGCCACGCCCGCCGTGTAGGCGATCAAATCGATCCAACCAAAGGTGGAACCGAGCGCCAGATGCCCCAGCGGATGCGCGCGCAGCGCGACGAGCCAGGGCGTCTGGACCAGCTGGCCGAATTCGACGGCAAAGCAGATCAGCAGCGCAGTCAGCGCCAGCTGCCACGTGCGCATGCGCGTGGCGACGATACCCAGCGCAAAGACGATCATCATGGCCCACAGGGCGTCGCCCGGATACTTGCCCAGCGCGGCGGGAAGGAATTGTGGATAGGCGCGCGAGGCCAGGCCCAGCGCGATGACAGCCACGGTTGCGCCCACCTGCAGCAGGCGGCGGCGTTCAGGTTTTACCAGGAACATATTTCCATTCAAAGGCACAATACGGGCCGAACCATTGCGGCCCGTCCGGTATTGTACTGCGCGGCCGTGTCCGCCTGCAGCCTATCGCATCAAGCCAGGTCGACGTGCTGCGCCAGGAAGTCGAGGAAAACGCGCACGCGCAGCGGCACATGCCCGCCCTGCCCCACGAAGACGGCGTGCACTTCTTCGGTGTCGCCGGGATTGAATTCTTCCAGCACGGCCTGCAAACGGCCCGCCGCGATATCGGCGCGCACCTGGAAGGCGGCCAGGCGCGCCAGTCCCAGCCCTGCCAGCGCCAGTTGCCGCAAGGCTTCGCCATCGCTGGCCTGGGCATTGCCAATAACAGGCACGACGAGGTCGCCGCCTGGCAGGCGCAGCGGCCAGCCCGAGCGGGCGCGCGCGTAATTGGCGTCGAGCAAGTTGTGTGACGCCAGCTCGGCCGCCGCCCGCGGCGTGCCGCGCCGCGCCAGGTAGGCAGGTGCCGCCACGATCGCCATGCGCGTCTGGCCCAGCTTGCGCGCCAACAAGTTGGAACTCTTCAGGGGCCCGGCCCGCACGGCCACGTCCGTGCGCTGTTCGAGGATATCGACGACTTCATCCGTGAGCACGATGTCGAGCGTCACCTCGGGATAGCGTTCCAGGAACAGCGGCGCCAGCGGCAGCAAAAAATGCTGGCCGAACGGCACGTTCGCATTGACTCGTATCTTGCCGCGCGGCACATCCTGCACGCCGGCGCAGCGCTCCGCCTCGTCCAGCGCCGCCAGCACCTGCCTGCCCCGCTCATACAGGCCGCAGCCTTCGGCCGTCAGCTGCAGCTGGCGCGTGGAGCGGTTCAGCAGGCGCGCGCCCAGGCGCTCTTCCAGCCGGGACACGAGCTTGCTGACGGCCGACGGCGTCATGCCGCAGGCGCGCGCGGCGGCGGAAAAACCGCCCAGCTCGACCACGCGCACAAACACTTCCAGCTCGCCGGAGCGGTTCACATCGAGTCTGGCCATTGTGAATTCAACTCATAAATGTTCTTCAATGAGATAGTCTAGTGCATAAATGGCTTTGCTTGCATCATGCGCCCATTCCCCTTGATGAAGCGAGCCGCCATGCAACGATATTTCTCCCTCCCCGCCGCCCTGCTGGCGTTGGCCCTGAACACTTCCGCCGCCCAGGCGGCCGAACCTGCACCAGCCTCCGTCTCCACTTGGCTGGCCAGCTGGACAGCCAGCCCGCAAGCCGTGTGGGGCGGCGGCTTCCTGTTCCCCAGCAACGTGCCCGCCGTGCTGCACGGACAAACCGTGCGCCAGGTGGCGCGCATCAGCGTGGGCGGGCCGCGCGTGCGCATCGTGCTGTCGAACGCGTATGGCAAGGTGCCGCTGCGCATCGGCGCGGCCACCGTGGCCCTGGCAGCTTCCGCTTCGGCCATCGAGGCGGGCAGCCTGCGCACGCTGACCTTTGCCGGCCAGCCCTCGGCCAGCATCGCGCCGGGCGCGCCGCTCGTCAGCGACCCCGTCGACCTGTCCGTGCAGGACCTGGCCCGGCTGACGGTGAGCGTGCACCTGCCGCAGCCCAGCCCGACTGCCACGTTTCACTGGGATGGGCGCGAGACGGCATGGATCGCGCCGCAGGACCAGACGCGGGCAGTGAGTATTGACGAGGCGCAAACGGGCGTGCAGACCACCACGGCGCGCATCTTGCTCAGCGCCATCGAGGTGGCCGCGGCGCCGGGGGCGCAAGCCGTGGCCATCCTCGGCGATTCGATCACCGATGGCGCCAGCGCCAGCCTGGGGATGGATGCGCGCTGGCCCGATTTCCTGGCCGAACGCCTGGCGCCGCACGGCGTGGCCGTGATCAATGCGGGCATTTCCGGTGGACGGCTGTTGTCCGACGGCATGGGAGAGAACGCCCTGGCCCGCTTCGAGCGCGACGTGCTGGCGCAGCCAGGCGTGCGCACGGTGGTCGTCTTGTTGGGGATCAATGACATCAGCTGGCCCGGCACGGCGTTTGCGCCACAGGCACAAAGACCCACCCTGGAGGAATTAAGGGCAGGCTATGCGCAGCTGGTGGCCCAGGCGCGCAGCCGCGGCGTGCGCGTCATCGGCGCCACTGTGACGCCGTTCGCAGGCGCCCTGCCCGGCACGCCCCTGAGCAACTATTATCAAAAGGAAAAGGATGCCCTGCGCCAGCAACTGAACGCGTGGATACGCGGCAGCGGCCTGTTTGACGCCGTGCTCGACTTCGACGCCTGGGCGCGCGACCCGGCATACCCGCTGCGCCTGCTGCCCGCCTACGACTCGGGCGACCATCTGCACCCGGGCGACGCGGGCAACCGGGCGCTGGCGGAAGGCATAGACATGCCGCTGCTGTTGAACGGTCAGTCGCCCAGGCCCGCGTACAAGGCGGTGCTCAGGTAGCGCTCGCCGAACGACGGGATGATGGTGACGATGGTCTTGCCCGCGTTTTCCGGACGGCGCGCCACCTGCAGGGCGGCCCACAGGGCGGCGCCCGACGAAATGCCGACCAGCAAGCCTTCGTCGCTGGCGGCCAGGCGCGCCGTGGCAAACGCGTCGTCATTCTTGACGCAGATGATTTCGTCGTAGATGGCCGTGTTGAGGATTTGCGGCACGAAACCGGCGCCGATGCCCTGGATCGGGTGCGGCCCTTTCGTGCCTTTCGACAACATCGGCGACGCTTCCGGCTCCACGGCGATCACTTGCAGGCCCGGCTTGCGTTCCTTCAGCACTTCGCCCACGCCCGTGATGGTGCCGCCCGTGCCCACGCCGGCGACGATGATGTCCACTTGCCCGTCCGTATCGCGCCAGATTTCCTCGGCCGTCGTGGCGCGGTGGATAGCGGGATTGGCGGGATTGTTGAATTGTTGCAACATCAAATAGCGCGGATCGGCCGCCACCAGTTCCTCGGCCTTGCGGATGGCGCCCAGCATGCCTTCGCTGCCGGGCGTGAGCACCAGCTCGGCGCCATAGGCGCGCAGCAGGATGCGGCGTTCGCGGCTCATGGTGTCAGGCATGACGAGGGTGCAGCGATAGCCGCGCGCGGCACAGACCATGGCCAGCGCGATGCCCGTGTTGCCGCTGGTGGGCTCGACGATGACGGTGTCGGGATGGATCTTGCCCGCCGCTTCAGCGGCGACGATCATGGACAGGCCGATGCGGTCCTTGACGCTGTGCGCGGGATTGTAGAATTCGAGTTTGGCCAGGATGGTGGCCACACTGCCGGCGGCGATGCGGTTGATGCGCACCAGGGGAGTGTTGCCGATCAGTTCAGTGACGTCGTTGGCGATGTTCATGGAAGGACTCTCCGCTATTTCAAGAAACCCCAGTCTACCGCGTTTCAGCACGCCGATGGCGACGGCGCAAGCATGCGCCGCCGCCAAACTGAACAATTACTTCACGTCCAGCAATTCCACGTCGAAGATCAGTGCCGAGTTCGGCGGAATGTCGCCATTGCCGGCGCCGCGCGGACCATAGGCCAGTTCGCCTGGAATGATCAGGGTGCGCTTGCCGCCCACTTTCATGCCGGCCACGCCCTGGTCCCAGCCCTTGATGACCATGCCCTTGCCCAGCGGGAAGTCGAACGGGCCGCGGCCCACGGAGCTGTCGAATTTCTTGCCGCGCGAATCTTTCGCCAGCGGACGGTACAGCCAGCCCGTGTAGTGCACGACCACGGTATTGCCGGCGGACGCTTCCTTGCCCGTGCCGACCTTGTTGTCGATCAAGATCAATTTATCGGCCGCAGGGCCGGGGCTCAGTGAGACGGCCGAGGCGGGAACAGGCGCTGGCGCCTGTGCCTGCGCCAGCGACGCGGCGACGGAGCAGATCAGGGCAAACAAAACGGAGCTACGCGTCATGATGTATTCTTTCAGTGAGTTTCGGTGAGATCTCTGCCAATGCGAGTGGGCAGGGAACGCCAATAATAGCAAACCGCCGCAACGATAGGAAAAACTTGTCGCCCGATATCCATAGCCCCCGCCTGTTTTACGCACTGTGGCCCGACGCGGCCACGCGCGCGGCCTTCGCCGCCTGGCAGGCGTTGCTGGACGGCAAGCCCGTGCGCGCGGAAAAGCTGCACCTGACCCTGGCCTTCCTGGGCCAGCGCCCGGCCGGCGAGCTGCCCGCCCTGCTGGCTATCCTGGCACAATTGCCGGCGCGTCCCATGCCCTTGCTGTTCGACCACGCCAGCCACTTTAGCAAGCTGGCGCTGGCCTGGGCCGCCCTGGCGCAACCGTCGCCGGCCCTGCTGGACTTGCGCGCGGCCTGCATGCATGCGCTGGCGCAACAGGGACTGGCGCCCCGCTTCGCGCACGACCGCTTTACGCCGCACGTGACCCTGGCGCGCCAGGCGCCGCCACCGGCGAGCGGGGATTTCGCCCCCATCGCCTGGCAGGCGGACGAACTGGTGCTGGTGGAATCGCTGAAAAGCAGCGGCGACTACCGCATCGTGGCGCGCCGCAAACTGGCTTAGGCGGCGGCCGCCACTGGCTCGGCGGCCAGTTTGTCCTGGCGCAAGCTTTTCAGCGCATGGGCGGCCGCCACCATGCCGAAGCTGGCCGTCACCACCACGCTGGAGCCGAAGCCGGCGCAATTGAGGCCCGTCACGCCGGCGGACGTGCCATCAATGGCGCACGCTTCCGCACTCTCGGGCGTGCTCAACGGTTCCATGGAAAACACGGCGTCGACATTGAATTTGTTTTTGATGCCACGAGGAAAGCCATATTCGGTGCGCAACAGTTTGCGCACGCGCTTGAGCAGCGGTTCCTGCTCCGTCTTCGCCAGGTCGCGCACGGCGATCAAGGTCGGGTCCGTCTGCCCGCCCGCGCTGCCTATGGTCAGCATCGGCAGATTGCGCGCGCGGCAATACGCAATCACGGCCGCCTTGGCCTTGGCATTGTCGATGGCGTCGACCAGGTAATCGAAGTCGCGCCCGCCCAGCAATTGCTCCAGGTTATCGGGAGCAATGAAATCCTCGATCTGCGTGACCTGGCACAAGGGGTTGATCAGTTCGATGCGTTCGGCCAGGGCCGTGATCTTGGCCTTGCCGATGGTGTCGCTCATGGCCTGGATCTGGCGGTTGATGTTCGATTCGGCAACATTATCGAGGTCGATCAGGGTCAGGCGGCCGACGGCGCTGCGCGCCAGCGCTTCGACGATCCAGGAACCGACGCCGCCCACGCCGATCACGCACACGTGGGCGGCGCGGAAGCGTGCCAGCGCCGGGGCGCCGTACAGGCGGGCGATGCCGCCGAAACGGCGCTCAAAATCGATCTCGGTCAAGTCCATGGAAATTAGTTCATTGGTGGAGGTATGCATGCCGCCATTTTAACGGACACTGCGCTGGCGGATATTCTAAAATAGCCGGATTGACACAGCGACAAGGCCTGACTGTCGCCGCGCCCCCACACCGTCCACCACGAGAACTCGCCATGACCACTCCCCTGTTCGACTCCGTTCCCGGCTTTGACCAGCCTATCGCCGTCCTCAAGCATTGCCACGACAAGATCCGCAAGCAGCTGGGCACGCTGCAAAACCTGCTGGCCCACCTGGCGCAGCACGGCAACACGGCGGACGCGCAACAGGCGGCCAAGGCGGTGTTGCAATATTTCAATAAAGCCGCCCATCTGCACCATGACGATGAAGAACAAGACCTGATGCCCATGCTGCAAGCGACCGCCACGGGCGAGGATGCGGCCCTGCTGGTCACGCTGGTGCCCGAGATCCTGGCCGACCACCAGCGCATGGACCAGGCCTGGCTGACCCTGCGCCCGGAACTGGACGCCATCGCGGCCGGCACGGGCGTGCAGCTGTCGGCGCATGGCGTGCGCGACTACGTGGCCGCCTACCAGGCCCACATGGCCAAGGAAGAAGGCCAGCTGGCGCCCATGGCCAAGCGCCTGTTCAGCGCGCAGCAGATGGAACAGCTGGGCACGGCCATGCAGCGCCGCCGCGGCATCGCGCCGGACGCGTCCGAAGCGCCTGAAGTGCCTGAAGTGCCGGACGCAGCCGCCTTGCTGGCCGCCATGCGCACCGATTACGTCCAGTCCAGCCTGAGCGAGACGGATGTGCTGGCCGATCCCGTGGCCCAGTTCCAGAAATGGTTTGCCGAAGCCGTCCGCGCCCAGGTGATGGAGCCGAACGCCATGGACTTGTCCACCGTCAGCCCCGACGGCAAGCCCAGCTCGCGCATCGTGCTGATCAAGCAATTCGACGAGCGCGGCTTTACCTGGTACACGAATTACCACAGCGACAAGGGCCAGCAGCTCGAACACAACCCGCACGCGGCCCTGCTGTTCTTCTGGCGCGAGCTGGAGCGGCAAGTGCGCATCGAAGGCACGGTGGTGAAAACCACGGCGGCCGAGAGCGACGAGTATTTCAATGTGCGCCCCCTGCAAAGCCGGCTGTCCGCTATTGCCTCACAGCAAAGCGCTCCCATCGCCAGCCGCGCCGCGCTGGAAAGCCATTACGAAGCCGTGGCCGCCGCCGTCGGCGACGCACAGCCGCCGCGCCCGGCACACTGGGGCGGCTACCGTTTGCAACCGGAACGCATCGAATTCTGGCAGGGACGCCGTTCGCGCTTCCATGACCGCATCGTATATACGCGCGGTGCTGACGGGCAATGGAGCATGCAACGTTTGCAACCGTAAGCAGGACAGTCAAGGCGGCGCAAAGCAAGCTGTGCAATATAGGTGTAGGCTATGAGGGTAGAAGTTACTAAATGACATTGTTTCTCAATTTGCGGCCGCAGCCGGGGCCGCTTCATTGGAGGCCATTTTGTTTGTACAAAACCAACTCAAGTCCTGGATCGCTGGCATCCGCAGCAAGACCGCCTTGCCGCTGCGCATAGAATTATGGAATGGCCAGCACGTCGACCTGTCCAGCGAAGCGCCCAGGGTCACCATCCGCCTGCCGACCGTCGCCTCGGCCCGCTATCTGCTGAAGCCCTCGCTGGCCAACCTGGGCTCGGCTTATGTGGAGGGCAATATCGAGGTCAAGGGCACGGCGATGGACATGATTTCCATCTGCAATGCGCTGGCCCGCAACACCTTGAAACCGGAAGGCAAGCTGGCCCGCATCGTGCGCAGCTTTACGCACGACAAGAGCAAGGATGCCGAGGCCATCCGCTACCACTACGACGTGTCGAATGCCTTCTACGAGCAATTCCTCGACCCCGCCCTCGTGTATTCCTGCGCCTACTTTGAGCACGGCGATGAAACCCTGGCGCAGGCGCAGGTCAAGAAGATCGACCATATCCTGAAGAAAATCCGGCTGCAGCCAGGGCAAACCCTGCTCGACATCGGCTGCGGCTGGGGCGCGCTCGTCATGCGTGCCGCACAGCAATATGGCGCCCGCTGCGTGGGCGTGACCCTGTCGGAAAACCAGTATGCGCTGGCGCGCGAGCGCGTGGCGGCGGCCGGACTGGCCCACCTGATCGACATCCGCCTGCAGGACTACCGCGACGTGACGGGCCAGTTCGACCGCATCACCAGCGTGGGCATGTTCGAGCACGTGGGCTTGAAGCATTTGCCCGAGTATTTCGGCATCATCAACAAGCTGCTGGCGCCGGACGGGCTGGCGATGAACCACGGCATCACCTCGACCGACCCCGAGAATGGCGAAACGCCGTACGGGGGCGGCGAATTCATCGAAAAATATGTATTTCCGCACGGCGAACTGGCGCATATCGGCAATGTGCTGAAAACCATGCAGCAAGGCGGGCTGGAGGTGCTGGACGTGGAAAACCTGCGCCGCCACTATGCGCGCACCTGCGCCCTGTGGACGGAGAATTTCGAAACCCATGCCGAGCAGATCCGCCCGCTGGCGGGCGAGCGGCGCTTCCGCATCTGGCATGTCTACCTGGCAGGCTGCGCCTATGCCTTCGAGCAGGACTTGATCAGCCTGTACCAGATCGTCTGCGTGAAGGCCGGACGGCGCTCCTCGGCCTTGCCGTGGTCGCGCAACTACATGTATGAGCCGGCCGTGAAGCCGGCGCCCGTGCTGACGGCGTGAACGGCGGAACGCGCCCGGCATGGCGCCGGGCGTTTCATTTCAGGCGGCTCGCATACATGGCGCGGAACTTTTCCACCTTGGGCGCCACCACGAAGGCGCAATAGCCCTGCAGCGGATGCTGCTCGAAATAATTCTGGTGGTAAGCCTCGGCCGGATAATAAGGCTGGGCCGGCGCCAGTTCCGTGACGATGGGCGCATCCCACACGCCGGCCATCTCGGCCAGCACCTTGCGCGCCACTTTTTCCTGCTCGGCCGACTGGTAATAGATGACGGAGCGGTATTGCGTGCCGACATCGTTGCCTTGCCGGTTCAAGGTGGTGGGGTCGTGCAGCGTAAAGAAGATTTCCAGCAAATCATGGTAGCTGATGATGGCGGGATCGAATTCCAGGCGCACCACTTCGGCATGCCCCGTCGCGCCCGTGCAAATCTGTTCATACGCGGGATGGGGCACGCTGCCGCCCGTGTAGCCGGACTCGACGCGCATCACGCCGCGCGCCTCCGCGTACACGGCGGCCAGGCACCAAAAACAGCCGCCGCCGAATACCGCCACTTCCGTCTGTCCATTCATGATGCCCTCCTGCAACGCTACTGCGACTTATCATTTCACCACTGTAACGCAAAGCGCCACGGTCTGCAGCGCCGTCCGCAACGGCGCGTGGCGCACCGCACATAAGGCCACGCCGGCCAGGATTGCGCTGGGATGGCCGATTTTTGGCATAATGGCAGCAAATAGACAGGTCTCCCATGAACACACGCTCTCCCCGCGCGCCAGCGCAAGAATTCGATACGAAACATTTCCGTCAGGCCTTGTCGCAGTTTGCCACCGGCGTGACGGTGATTACCACGCGCCTGGCCGATGGCAGTTTCCGCGGCCTCACGGCCAGTTCCTTCAATTCCGTCTCGCTGTCGCCGCCGCTGGTGCTGTGGAGCCTGGGCACGGTGGCCAACAGCATGCCCATCTTCAGCGGCAACTCGCATTACGTCATCAATGTGCTGGGCGCCGACCAGGCGGAGCTGGCGACGCGCTTTTCACGCCGCACGCCGAATCCCTTCGACGACGTCGAGTACGAACTGTCGCGCACGGGCCAGCCCATCCTGAAAGGCGTGTCGGCCTGGTTCGAATGCCATAACCGCAGCCGCTACCCGGAAGGCGACCACGTCATTTTCGTCGGTGAAGTGGAACAATGCGCGTTTGCATCGCAAGCGCCCTTGATCTTCCACAATGGTCAGTTCAATATACCGCCGGCCTGAGTTACTGGACGAAAAAAAATCCGCCGAGGCGGATTTTTTGTTTTACAGGGTAAATTTATACCCGATGCTGACACTCACGGCGAGCGGGTCGAGCTTGATGTCCTGCGTCTGGCCCGTCGAGAACTTGGCCCGGGTCTTCAGGTAGGTCTTGACCACGGCCACGTCGGCAAACCAGCGCTCGTTGATGGACACGGTGCTGCCGACCACCAGGCTGCCGGCCAGCTTGTTGTCCATGCGGTAGGTGACGGGCGATCCACCCGGATCAAGCAGGGCCGTCATCTGGCCCGAACCAGTTTCCTTCTGGAAATAGGCATACGTCAGGCCCGCGCCCACGTAGGGACGGATCATCGCATTGGGCTGGAAGAAACGGTACTGGATGAAGGCCGTCGGCGGCAAGGCTTCCGCCGTGCCCAGTTTGCCCGTGCCCTTGATGGAGCCGTCGCCCATCAGGTCATGCTTGTACGGCACGCCGAGGATCATTTCAGCGGAAATATTGTCCGTAATCATGTAAGCAAACGTCAGAATGGGCTTGGTGTCCGCCTTGACGTCAGCCTTGGTGCCCGGCAAGGCCGGCGCGGAAATGTCGCCGCTTTCCACGTGCGGCGTGATCTTGTTGAGACCGACCTTGGCCATCCAGGTGCCTGCGCTTTGCGCCGAAGCGCCCGTCGCCATGGCCATCGCGGCAGCTGCGGCCAGCACGCGCACAGCGGTATTCAAACGATTCTTCATCTTGTCTCCTGTTTCATTATGTGCGGAGTGTTCCGCTATCGAATCTTGTCGCTGCCTGCGCCAGCCACGCCAACGTGGCGCCGCTGGCGCGGCCATCCCTTACAGCCAGCCCCGCACGACCATGTCCTTGGCCACGTAGCGGGCCAGCAACAGGTTGTTGAACGGCGTAGGATGCACATCGTCGGCATACGAGTAATGGCTGACGTCGCCGGTCTTCAGGTTCGTGCCATTGCACACGAGGGAGCTGCCCAGGATATTGCCTGGCGCACTCAAGTCGCATGCCGTCTCGCTGACGTTGGTCAAGCCATACGGGCCGGGATTGACGCCCTGGTCGTGGCTGACGGCAAACACGTCGACCAGCAGGACTTTCCCATTGCCCGTCAAGCCCGAGCTGAGTTCGCCATTGAAGGCGCTGACCATGGCATTGATGAGCGTCTTGGTATTGGCATCCTTGCTCAGGCCCGATGGCGTGCCGGCCACGTCCGGCAGATTGTTGACGATCACATAGTTGGCGCCCTTGGCGATGATCTGGTCCTTCACCAGCGCCACCAGTTCGATGCCCGCCTGTTTCATGGCGGCGACCAGCAACGGTCCCTGGGCCGCCGCGTAATCGGCGCCGGCCTTGGCGCCGGCAGCATTGCCGGTGACCGTCGCATCGGCTTGCGCCTTGGTGACCAGCGGGCCATATACGGTGGACGAGGCAACGGCCGTATTGCCCGCGACGACAGCAGCTTGCACGGCGGCACCGACGATGGTCGCCGAGGTGGCGCCAGGCGCCGCGCTGGCCGTCTGGATGGCGGCGCCGATGGAGGCGGCCGCCGTGGTGGGATTGGGTGCGCCGGCGGCCAGGGCCAGGGTCAAATTGGTGGCAAAAGCCTTGGCGCCCGCATCGGCGCCCGCCGCCTTGCCGGCCGCCGTCGCGCCGGCCTGCAATGCGCCCAGCTGGAACAGCACGTCGTTACCGCCGGCCATCACGAAGACAGCTTCCGTGCCGCTGAACTTGCCGCCGGACACGGCCAGGTGATTCGCGATCTGCGTCACCACGGGCACGGTCAGGGCGCCCAGCTCGCTGCCCGTCAGCTTGTTGTTCGGACCGACGGGATTGGTCACGCGCGAACCGCCCATGGCGTAGCCGAAGCAGCCCGGATGCTTGACGCGCGGCACGGACAAGCCCTTCGCCGCATTGCCTTCCAGGCCAGTCTCGGCGGCGCATGGCGCGGCCAGGCCGAATTGCGCGGCCAGGTGCTCGGTCCAGTTCTTGCCCGTCAGTTCAGGATTGATCTTGGTATTGTCGCCATTGATGGTGAACTTGCCGCCACCTTTCGCCAGCACCGTGCCCACGGCATACGAACCGACATCGGACAGGCTGTCGCCGAACGACACCTGCGCCGTGTATTTGACTTTCAGGGTTTGATCGCCGCCGCTGGAGCCGCCACAACCTGCCAGGACAGCCGCAGTCAGCACGGCAAGCGCGAATTTGGTTTGATGCATTTTGTCTCCTCGGGTCTTTTTTCTGGTTTCTAAACGAACGGGCGTGCTATTCGCTACCTGACTAATATGCCATCGTTCATTAGACTTGTATAGAAATTATGCTTGCAAAATCAACTAAATAACAACAACGCCCACCCTCCTGTCACGCCAGGGAAATGGCCTTAATTATGGGGGATGATGGATGTTTCGTGGCAAGCATCTCTATTGCGCTGCATCAAGAAAAAGCCCCTTGCGGGGCTTTCGATTATGCGGACAGGAATTGCTGCAAGATGCCACTTGAGCCGAAGGCGGCGCGCCGCAAACGGTCGTTGACGCCCAGCCACGCGGGGCCGGTGGGCGGCGCTTCGACGAGTATCAGCTCGGCGCCGACCTGGTCCATCGTGCGCAGCGAGGCATACAGCGCATGGGCGTAGTTTTCCGGGGTCGCCGCCAGACGCACGCTGGCGCTGGCCGGCGGCATGTCCGAGTAATGGATCAGGGCCACGCGGCGCCCGTCATTGAGCAGGCGGTTCAAGGTGGCGCTTACGTCGTCGCTGTGCTGCATCGCAACAGGCGTGTGCGGCGCGTAGTGCGATTCCAGCGTGCCCGAGGCGCGCGGCGCGGCCGCGTCCGCCACGGCCGGTGCGCGGCCGATGACGGCGGCGATCTGCTCGCGGCTGATATGGCCGGGGCGCAACAGCACGGGACCATGCGTGGCCAGGCGCGACAGGTCGACGATGGTCGATTCGATGCCGACAGCGCTCTGCCCGCCGTCGAGCACCAGGCCCAGCAAGCCGCTGGCGAGTTCCGCCGAGAATTCATCGCGCACGTGCTGCGCCGTGGTGGGGCTGACGTTGCCGAATTTGTTCGCCGAAGGCGCCGCCAGGCCGCCCTTGCCGCCCTTGAAGGCGCGTAGCAAGGCGATAGCCACCGGATGCGAAGGGCAGCGCAAGCCCACCGTATCCTGGCCGCCGGAGACGGCGTCGGGAATGTGCGCGGCGCGCCTGACGATCAGCGTCAGCGGACCGGGCCAGAAGGCGGCCACCAGCTGCTGCGCCTCGGGCGGGAGATCATCGGACCAGTGCGCCAGATCGGCGCCGGGCGCCACATGCACGATCACCGGGTGGTCCGATGGACGGCCCTTGGCTTCGTAGATGCGCGCCACGGCGGCCGGGTTTTCCGCATCGGCGCCCAGGCCGTACACAGTTTCCGTCGGGAAAGCGACGAGGCCGCCCGCTTCCAGTACGGCGGCGGCCGCCGCCAGGTCATGTGCGGCCACGCTCACGGTGCGATTCCCAGGATCAGGCAAGCGTCGCGCAGGCGCTGCTGCGCCTCCTGCAGGGTGGCCGCGATGAAGGTCAAATGGCCCATCTTGCGCCCGCGGCGCGGCTCGTCCTTGCCGTACAGGTGCAAACACGCGCCCGGCAGGGCCAGGATGCGGTCCCAGGCCGGTTCGCGCGGCGTGTCGGTCTCGTCGCTGTCGAACCAGGCGTCGCCGAGGATGTTGAGCATCACGGCCGGCGAATGCTGGCGCACCTCGCCCAGCGGCAGTCGCGCCATGGCCCGCACCTGCTGCGCGAACTGGCTGGTGACGCAGGCGTCCATCGTGTAATGGCCGCTGTTGTGCGGCCGCGGCGCCATTTCATTGACCACCAGGCTGCCATCTTCCAGCACGAAAAATTCGATGCACAGCACGCCGACATAGCCGAGTTCGGCAACCATGGCCTGCGCCGCCCGCTGCGCCCTGGCGGCGCAGTCGTCGGACACGTTCGGGCCCGGCACCGTGGTGGTAAACAAGACGCCGTCGCGGTGCACGTTCTCGGCGATCGGATACACGACCGATGCACCGTCCACGCCGCGCGCCGTCAGCACGGACACTTCATACGCCAGCGGCAGCATCTTTTCCAACAGGCAAGTTACTTCGCCCATTTCCGCGAACGCAGCGCGCACCTCGTCGCGCGTGCGCACGCGGTACTGGCCCTTGCCGTCATAACCCATGCGCACGGTTTTCAGGATGCCGGGCAGCAAGTCGTCGGCGATGCCGTCAATGTCCAGCTGCGTGGCGATGACCATGTGCGGCGCCGGCAGCACGCCCGATTTCGGCGCGCAGTCGACAAAGAAACGTTTTTCCGCGATGCGGTCCTGCGCCACGGACACGCCGTGGGCGTTGGGCGCCACGAACACGCGTTCGGCCAGGCGCGACAGGCTGTCGGCCGGCACGTTCTCGAATTCCGTGGTGACGGCCAGGCATTGCGCGGCCAGGGCGTCGAGGCCGTCAAGGTCGCCGTAGCCGGCATGGACCAGGCGCTGCGCCACCTGCCCCGCGGGGCAGGCGTCCGATGGTTCCAGTACGGCAACCTGGTAGCCCATGCTCTGGGCGGCCTGGGCAAACATGCGGCCGAGCTGGCCGCCGCCCATCACGCCCAGCCACGCCGGTGGGTTGGCGGCGGGCAGCAATGGGGAAGTCGATTTACTATTCATTATTTTTCAAACACATTATTCAGGCAAAACCATGGCCTTGGCGGCGGCCGTTTGCGTGGCACGGAAGGCTTCCAGCTGCTCGGCCAGGGCGTCGTCGTTGGCGGCAAGCATCGCCACCGCCGTCAGCGCCGCATTCGCCGCGCCCGCTTCGCCGATGGCGAAGGTGGCCACCGGCACGCCCTTGGGCATTTGCAGGATGGACAGCATGGAATCTTCGCCGCGCAGGTATTTCGACGGCACGGGCACGCCCAGCACGGGCACGATGGTCATCGCCGCCACCATGCCAGGCAGGTGGGCGGCGCCGCCGGCGCCGGCGATGATGGCGCGCAAGCCGCGCGCGCGCGCGCTTTTCGCGTACGCATACATTTCGTCGGGCATGCGGTGCGCGGAAATGACTTGCGCCTCATACGGCACGCCAAACTGTTTCAGGATGGCAACTGCATTCTGCATCACGTCCCAGTCCGAGGACGACCCCATGATGACGCCGACCAGCGGCTTATTGTGCTCAGTCATCTCAGGCCTTCAGCTTCTCGCCCGTCAGGCGTTCGATGGCTTCGAAGTACTTGGCCTGGGTTTTTTCGATGACGTCGGCCGGCAGCGCGGGCGCCGGTGCGGTCTTGCCCCAGGTCAATGTTTCCAGGTAGTCGCGCACGAATTGCTTGTCGAACGACGGCGGCGAGATGCCAGGCTGATACGAGTCCGCCGGCCAGAAGCGCGAGGAGTCGGCCGTCAGCACTTCATCCATCAGATGCATGACGCCGTTGTCGTCCAGGCCGAATTCGAATTTGGTGTCGGCGATGATGATGCCGCGCGTGGCCGCGTACTCGGCGGCCGTCTTGTACAGGGCAATGGCCACGTCGCGCATCTTGGCGGCCAGTTCCGCGCCGATGCGCTGTTCCATTTCAGCAAAGCTGATGTTTTCGTCATGCTCGCCCAGTTCGGCCTTGGCCGCCGGCGTAAAAATCGGTTCCGGCAGCTTTGCCGCCTGTTGCAGGCCCGCCGGCAGCTTGATGCCGCAGATGCTGCCCGTATCCTGGTAATCTTTCCAGCCCGAACCGATGATATAGCCGCGCACGACCGCCTCGACCATGATCGGTTTCAGGCGCTTGGCCACGACGGCGCGGCCTTGCACTTGCTCCACTTCCTCGGGCGCCACCACGGATTCCGGCGCCACGCCGGTCAGGTGGTTCGGCACGATATGGCCGAGTTTCTCGAACCAGAAGTCGCTCATCTGGTTGAGGACCTTGCCCTTGCCGGGGATAGGCTCGTTCATGACGACATCGAAGGCCGACAGGCGGTCCGTGGTGACGATCAGGATCTTGTCGTCGCCGACGGCGTAGTTGTCGCGGACCTTGCCGTGGCCCAGCAATGGCAGGGAGTGGATGGAAGTCTGATAGAGGCTGTTCATAGCGGGGGGAATAGTTGGATGAAACGAAACCGGCAGGCAGGGAAGGCGCCCGCCGGTCGAGAAAATCGGGCACGGAGATGCGGCTTCCGGCCCGTTCCAGACAGAATTTTACTTCACAATTTGCGACAGCTCGCCGGCCTTGTAGCGCTCGGCCATTTTTTCCATCGTGATGACCTTGATCTTCGAGGCCTGGCCTTCGCAGCCGAAGGCCTGCATGCGCGCGCGCACGATCTGCTCGGCGGCGGCGCGGGCTGGCTTGAGGAAGTCGCGCGGGTCGAATTTCGACGGATTTTCAAACAGATACTTGCGGATCGCGGCCGTCATCGCCAGGCGGATGTCGGTGTCGATGTTGATCTTGCGCACGCCGTGACGGATGCCTTCCTGGATTTCCTCGACGGGCACGCCGTAGGTTTCCTTCATGTCGCCGCCGAATTCGCGGATGATGGCCAGCAATTCCTGCGGCACCGACGAAGAACCGTGCATCACCAGGTGGGTGTTCGGGATGCGCGCGTGGATTTCCTTGATGCGGTCGATGGCGAGGATGTCGCCCGTCGGCTTGCGCGTGAACTTGTAGGCGCCGTGCGAGGTGC
Source organism: Janthinobacterium sp. GW821-FHT03A03 (assembly GCF_059421435.1). Taxonomy (NCBI): domain Bacteria; kingdom Pseudomonadati; phylum Pseudomonadota; class Betaproteobacteria; order Burkholderiales; family Oxalobacteraceae; genus Janthinobacterium; species Janthinobacterium sp. GW821-FHT03A03. The sequence continues at coordinate 1,137,735 of NZ_JBWKUZ010000001.1, forward strand.
CGATGGCGATCGCCAGGGCGTCGCACTGGGTGCGCTGCACGAAATCGGCCGCCTGCGCCACGTCCGTCAGCAGTTGTTCGCGCGTCATGGTGCCGTCGGCGCCGTGGCCGTCTTCCTTGTCGCCCTTCATGGTTTCCAGCGAACCGAGCACGCCCAGTTCCGCTTCCACCGTCACGCCGATGGCGTGCGAGAATTTCACCACTTCACGCGACACTTCCACGTTGTATTCGTAGGAGGCGACCGACTTGCCGTCCGCTTCCAGCGAACCGTCCATCATCACGGACGTAAAACCCGAGCGGATGGCGGCCATGCAGACGGCCGGCGACTGGCCGTGGTCCTGGTGCATGACGACGGGAATGTGCGGATACGCTTCGACGGCCGCGTCGATCAGGTGGCGCAGGAAAGCTTCACCGGCGTACTTGCGCGCGCCGGCCGACGCCTGCATGATCACCGGGCTGTTGAGCGCATCGGCGGCAGCCATGATGGCTTGCACTTGTTCCAGGTTGTTGACGTTGAAGGCAGGAATGCCATAACCGTTTTCGGCGGCATGGTCCAGCAGTTGACGCATGGATACGAGAGACATGGTAATACTCCAGATAACAATAGAAACCGTTGCGGCGCTTCGCGGTCGATGACCGCGGCGGCGCCTGAATTCTTTCAATTAAATCAGAACGTCCAACAAGCTGCTCAGGGCCAGGCGCGTTGCCGGAGGCAGTACGACTGGTCCATCGGGTACAAACAAGCAATGCAACAACGCCCGGACTGGTTGTGGGCGTTCTTAGTCGAATTCGCCTACTTTGACAATTTTCAGCGCATTCGTGCCGCCCACCTGGCCCATCGGCTCGCCCCAGGTGACGACGATCATGTCGCCCTTGCGGACGATGCCCTGCGACACCAGCAGCTCTTCCGCCTGCTTCAGCACTTGCGCGCTGGGGGCGTTCTGCATCAGATGATACGCCCGAACATTGCGGTACAGCGCGGCTTTGCGCAAAGTCGTCACACTTGGCGTGAGCGCGTAGATCGGCGTATCGATACTGTGGCGGCTCATCCACAAGGCGGTGGAGCCCGATTCCGTCAGCGCCACGATGGCTTTCACGCGCAGGTGATGGGCCGTGAACAGGGCGCCATAGGCGATCGACTGGTCGATGCGGGTGAACGTGACGTTGAGGAAATCGGCGTCGAGCTTGTTGTATTCGGACTGCTCCGCCTCGACGCAGATGGCGGCCATCATTTCCACCGTCTCGATCGGGTATTTGCCCGAAGCCGTCTCGGCCGACGTCATGACGGCATCCGTACCGTCGAGCACGGCATTGGCCACGTCCGACACTTCCGCGCGCGTCGGCACGGCGTTGACGATCATCGATTCCATCATCTGCGTTGCCGTAATGGCAAGCTTGTTCGACGCGCGCGCCATCTTGATCATGCGCTTCTGCAAGGCCGGCACGGCCGCATTGCCCACTTCCACGGCCAGGTCGCCGCGCGCCACCATGATGCCGTCCGAGGCATCCAAAATCTCTTGCAGGGCAGGAATGGCTTCCGCGCGCTCGATCTTGGCGATCATCATCGGCTTGTGGTGGTACGGTTCGCCGGCGATATTGGCCAGCTGGCGCGCCATTTCCATGTCGGTCGCGCATTTCGGGAAGGAAATCGCCAGATAGTCGGCCTGGAAACTCATGGCCGTCTTGATATCTTCCATATCCTTGGCCGTCAGCGCGGGCGCGGACAGGCCGCCGCCCTGGCGGTTGATGCCCTTGTTGTTCGACAACTCGCCGCCGATCTTGACGGTGGTGTGGATTTCGCTGCCGTGGATGCGCTCGACGATCAGCACGATGAGGCCGTCGTTCAGCAGCAGCACGTCGCCCTTGTGCAGGTCGCGCGGCAAGGCCTTGTAGTCGAGGCCGACCCGCTCCTGGTTGCCCAGCTCGCCGTTTTCGCCCCACTTGGCGTCGAGAATGAAGCGCTCGCCCGCTTCCAGCTGGATGCGGGTGTTTTCAAACTTGCCGACGCGAATCTTCGGCCCCTGCATGTCGGCCATGATGGCCACTTCGCGGCCGCATTCAAGCGCCGCCAGCCGTACCAGGGCCGCGCGGTCGATATGGTCCTGCGCCTTGCCGTGGGAAAAATTCAAGCGCACCACGTCGACGCCCGCGCGTATCATTTTGACCAAGATATCGAAGTCGGTGGAGGCGGGGCCGATTGTTGCTACGATTTTAGTACCGCGTGGCATAGGATTCCTTGTGCGCCAACAAGACGCTAGCTGAGCAAGACCTGGCGGCTGTGCCGCCCGGCAAGGTAAAAGCGCAGCGGTCAGGCTGCGCTTGGTGGCACGACAGTCAGGCTATATCAGCCAGCACGCTGCATGAGAATTTCCACGGCAGGCAAAGTCTTGCCTTCCAGGAACTCCAGGAACGCGCCGCCGCCCGTCGAGATATAGCTGATTTGATCGGTAATGTCGTATTTGGCAATCGCCGCCAGGGTGTCGCCACCGCCGGCGATCGAGAATGCTTTCGACTCGGCAATGGCCAAGGCCAGCGTCTTGGTGCCGTTGCCGAACTGGTCGAACTCGAACACGCCAACGGGACCGTTCCACACGATGGTGCCGGCGGCGGCGATCTGGCCAGCCAGCAGGGCGGCCGTTTTCGGGCCGATATCGAGGATCATGTCGTCGTCCGCCACGTCGGCCACGTCCTTGACAGTGGCGGCGGCCGTCGGCGAAAACTCCTTGGCACACACGACATCGACGGGAATCGGCACTTGCGCGCCGCGCTTGGCCATGATCTCGATGATGGCTTTCGCTTCGTCGACGAGTTCCGCTTCCACCAGCGACTTGCCCACGTTCAAGCCGACCGCCTTCATGAAGGTGTTGGCGATGCCGCCGCCGACGATCAGGTTATCGACCTTGTCGGACAGGGCTTTCAAAATGGTCAGCTTGCTCGATACTTTCGAGCCGGCAACGATGGCCAGCAGGGGGCGGGCCGGCGCGTGCAAGGCCTTGCCCAGCGCATCGAGTTCGGCGGCCAGCAGCGGGCCGGCGCAGGCGACAGGGGCGAATTTGGCGATGCCGTGCGTGGACGCCTCGGCGCGGTGGGCCGTGCCGAACGCGTCGTTGACATAGATATCGCACAATGTGGCCATTTTTTGCGCCAGCTCATCGCTGTTTTTCTTTTCGCCCTTGTTCACGCGCACGTTTTCCAGCAGGACCACCTGGCCGGCGGCCAGGTTTTCCAGGCCGGCGCCATCGACCCAGTTTTGTTTCAATGCAACTTCCTGGCCCAGCAGCTCGGACAGGCGCGCCGCCACGGGCGCCAGGCTGTCGGCCGGCTTGAACTCGCCTTCCGTCGGACGGCCCAGGTGCGACGTCACCATGACGGCGGCGCCGGCGTCGAGGGCGGCGCGGATGGCCGGCACCGAAGCGCGGATGCGCGTGTCTTCGGTGATCTTGCCACTGTCATCTTGCGGGACGTTCAGGTCGGCGCGGATAAACACGCGCTTGCCTTGCAGTGCATTTTGGGCGATCAAATCTTGCAGACGGATGAAGTTGAGAACAGCTGACATGGCGATCCAGATGACGAGTGGAAGGAAGTGCGCTATTTTACCGCAATGACCAGAGCAAATCGCCGATTTGTCCTGCTTTACTGAAAAACATGCAACAGTCGCAAGCCCGTGAAAACCAGCATGCCAAAGATGATGGTTTGCAACATATTGCGGCGAATCACGAAAAAGATCGTGGCGGCAATACCTGACAAGAGTTTCAAATTAGATAATTCAAAGTGCAGCTGCTGCCCCTCCATCAGCATGTCGGGCGCGATGATGGCCGCCAGCGCGCAGGCCGGCGCAAAGCGCAGCATTTCGTTGATGCGGCGCGGAATGCTGATGTGATGGCCGACCAGCCAGAAGGTGCTGCGCGTGGCGGCCGTGGCCACCACCAGCACGGCGATGGCGATCCACACGTCGGCCCTGCCCCAGTCCCATCCGTCAAACATGGCGCTTGTTCCATTTCTCGGTCAATTCTTCCACGGCCATGGCCGCCAGCATGCCGGCCAGAACGGCCACCAGCAAGCCCAGTTTATAGGGCAGGCCGAAGGCCAGCACGGCCACCGTGCCCGCCACCAGCACGCCGCACAGGGCGGCGCGGCCGAGGATCAGCGGTATCGTCACGCACAGGATGGCCAGGGTGCCGGCAAAGCCCAGCCCCCACTCGGCCGGCACGACGGCGCCCAGCACGATGCCGATGAAGGAACCGCTCTGCCAGGCCAGCCAGTTCGGGTAAATCAGGCCCTTGAGGAAGGGCAGCTTGGCCGGGTCCGGCGTTTCATGCGGGTAGCGCTGCAGGAACAGGCCCACCGTGATATCGCCGGAGACATAGCCGAGCGCAAAGCGCTGGCGCCACGGCAGATGCGCAAAATGGGGGGCCAGCAGCACGGAAAAGATAACAAAACGCAAATTGACGACGAGGGCCGTGGCGAAGATCACCCACACGGGCGCCTGCGCGGCCAGCAGGGGCAAGGATGCGAGCTGGGCCGAGCCGGCAAAGACAAACAGGGTCATGGCGCCCGCCTGCGCCACCGTCAGGCCGCTTTTCACCATGGCCACGCCCACCACCATGCCCCAGGCGGCGATGCCCAGCAGGCTGGGCGCGCCCAGTTTCAGGCCGGCGCGCCAGGCGTCTTGCAGCAGGGCGTCATCCCTGGCGGCCAGCACGGCGCTCACGCGGCGCTCCGCCAGGCTGAGTGTGGCAACTGCACAACAATGGTGCGCAAGGCGCAGGGGCGCAACGGTAATACCGACAAGGCAAATCCAGTCTCAAGGCGCCGCAGGTGCCGTCTTTTCGCAAAAATCCGCGCCGCGGCTGAAGGTGATCAAGCCGCCATTTTAGCCATGATTTTTGCTGTCTGCCTGAATCCGTTAAAATCGTGGTTTTGGCAGCAGCCGACTTCCTTCCATACAGCCTCACGGAGCATGACAAGATGACAAAAACCACCCAGCCAGCGGTCGAACTCGACGGTAAAGACCTGCCTGCCCACTGCCCTAACCCGGCCATGCCGCTGTGGTCGTCGCATCCGCGCGTGTTTCTGGAATTCAACAAGGACGGCATCGCCAAGTGCCCGTACTGCGGCACGGCGTACACGCTGAAGGAAGGCGCCAGCGCCGGCCATCATTAAACTGCCCAGCGGCGCGCCACCAGCGCGCCGTTTTTATTTGCATCAACCTGAGTGGTACCGATACAGCCCGGAGTCGTCATGAAACGTCTGAAGGAACTCAATGGCAGCGCCGCCGAAGTCGAAGCGGCGTTCTACGACGCCTTGCACCGCGCCGACCTCGAAGCGCTGATGGCGCTGTGGGCCGACGACGAGGAAATCGTCTGCATCCACCCGGGCGGCGCGCGCCTGATCGGCCATGCCGCCATCCGCGCCTCGTGGGAAACCATCCTGTCCGGCGGCGGCCTGCACATCGTGCCCACGCATCTGCATGAAACGCACAATCTGATGAGTTCCGTGCATACGGTCATCGAAGGCATCACCAGCGACGAGAGCGGACCGGCGCACCTGCTGGCGACGAATGTGTACGTGAAGACCCCGCGCGGCTGGCGCATCGTGCTGCACCACGCGTCCATCGCGCCCGGCGGCGCGCCGGCCGACAGCACGGGGACGCAGATCCTGCACTAAGCCCTTCCCGCATGACTTACAACGCCCCATTCTGGCTGCCCGGCGGCCACTTGCAAACGATTTATCCGGCCCTGTGCCTCGCCAGGCCGGACGTGCCCTTGCGCCGCGAACGCTGGCAGGCGCCCGATGGCGACTTCGTCGACGTCGACCTGGTCGACGGCCAGCCGGGCCAGCCCTTCGTGGTGCTGTTCCACGGCCTGGAAGGTTCGTCGAACAGCCATTACGCGCGCGCCCTGATGGCCGAGGTGGCGGCGCGCGGCTGGTCCGGCGCCGTGCCGCATTTTCGCGGCTGCTCGGGCGAGCCGAACCTGGCGCCCCGTTTTTACCATTCGGGCGACGCGCAGGAAGTGGACTGGGTGCTGCGCCGCTTGCGCCCGCGCGCCACGGGAAAATTTTACGCGGCCGGCGTGTCGCTGGGCGGCAACGCCCTGCTGTGCTGGCTGGGCCAGTCGCAGCACCAGGCGGAGATCGTCGACGCGGCCGCGGCCGTGTCCGCCCCGCTTGACCTGGCGCAAGGCGGCAAGGCCCTGTCGTCGGGCGCCAACCGCCTGTACACGCGCATGTTCCTGAACACCCTGAAACCGAAATGCCTGGCCAAGCTGGAGCAGTTCCCCGGCCTGTTTGCGCGCGAGGCCATGCTGGCCGCGCGCGACCTGCACGCCTTCGACAACGTCGTCACGGCGCCGCTGCACGGCTACCGCGACGCCGACGATTACTGGCACCGCGCCAGCGCCAAGCACGTCTTGCGCGACATCACCGTGCCGACCCTGGTCCTGAATGCGCAAAACGACCCCTTCCTGCCCGGACGCTACCTGCCGCGCAGCGCCGCGCCGCAGGTCACACTCGAGTATCCGCGCCACGGCGGCCACGTCGGCTTTGCCGCCGGAAAGTTGCCTGGCAGCATAGACTGGCTGCCGCAACGGCTGCTGTCCTTTTTTGAAGGCGGCAGCGCGGCGCCGTCTGCGCCGCAAAGCTGTCACGCTGACGGTTTGCGCACTTCACCGGAAAACGCCTTACATGGATGATCTCGTCAAGCAGGCCCTGGCCAAATGGCCGAACGTGCCCCACTGCTACGGGTGGCTGGGCCTGGACGCGCGCGGCCACTGGCGCATGCGCGATCAGCAGGCGCAGCAGCAGCAACTGCCTGGCGAGAAGATCGCCCACGCGGCCCTGTTGGGCTTTATCAACCGCAATTACGGCCATGACGAACGCGGTTGCTGGTTTTTCCAGAACGGCCCGCAACGCGTCTACCTGAACCTGGAAGCGGCGCCGTATATCGCGCGCAGCGATCCGCGGCACGGTTTTGTCTTGCAGACGGGCGCGCCGCTGGCGGCCATCGAGGCAGCGTATCTGTGCGACAACGGCGCCTTGATCTTGCGCAACGATCATATCGTGGCGCAGGTCGATGACCGCGACATGGCGCAGGTGCTGGCATCGCTGCGCCTCGATGGCCAGCTTGCCGGCGACGACGCCCTGCTGGCCTGGCTGGAAGCGGGACAAGGAAGCCTGACCTTATTGCACGCCGGCAAGGAAATTGCCGTGCAGCCGTTGCGCTACGACGCCGTGCCGCGCACCTTCGGCTTCCAGCGCGCGCCACAAGCCGAATAGGGGCTAGCCCTTCTGGTCCTTGAGCTGTTCGCGGCGCTTTTCCTGCAGTTCCCGTTCGCGCGCATCGATGACGGCCTGGTCGTAAAAGGTCGCGTCCGTGGATTTGCGGGCGATCGTCAGCTGGTCCAGCGCGGCCATGGTGGCGCCCTGCAGCACATACGATTCAGCCAGCGCGATATGCTGCAAGGTCATCTTGCCCAGGTCCGCATAGGCTTTCGCCAGTAAATCATACAGTTCCGGCTCTTCCTTGTAGAGCTGCACCTGGTCGCGCAGGTACAGCGTGGCCTGGTCGAGCTTCTTGTCCGCGATCAATGCTTCTGCATACTGGCGGGCAATACCGCGCGACAGGGGAAACTGCTGGCGTGCCGCATCGGCCGCCTTCAAGGCTTGCTGCGCCACCGCCGGCTTCTGCTCCGGCATCAGCAGCACTTCCAGCGCCATCGCCGCCAGCAGCGAATTGGGGGCCTGCGTGCCGCCCGAGGTAAACACATTCGGCCCGGCCGGCTGGTGCAGGGCCGCGTTGGCCGCATCGAGCTCCTTTTGCGCATCAAACGGCTTGCCCTGCTTGACGGCGACAAAGGACAAGCCGTAATGGGCGGCCGTCACCTGGAAGCGGCTTTGCTGTTCCAGCTGCGTCTTGAACACGGCTTTCGCATTCAACAGGCCCTGCACGCTTTCATCCTGCAGCACGCGGGCCCGCGCCCTTGCCAGGTGGAAATTCAAGCTGTCCGGGCGCTGCTTGTACGGCTGCTCGCGGATGCGCGCCTGGATGTCGGCGATGCGCTCCGTCGTCAGCGGGTGGGTCTGCAGGTAGGCGGGCATCAGGTCGCTGTACGAACGGCTGGCCGCCTGCATGCGGCCGAAGAAGGCCACCATGCCGGTGGTGTCGAAGCCGGCTTCGCCCATGATCTGGAAGCCGATGCGGTCGGCTTCGCGCTCGGCGTCGCGGCCGAAATTGAGCTGGCGCTGGATGGCCAGGCCCTGACCGGCGGCAAACACGCCCATGGCCACGTCGCCGCCGGCGCGCGAGGCCAGCGCCGCGAGCAGCATGGCCGCCAGCGGCATGAGGGCGTCCTGGCGCTGCTGGCCCAGCATGCGGGCGATATGGCGCTGCGCCACATGGCCGATCTCGTGCGACAGCACGGACGCCAGTTCCGCCTCCGTTTGCGCCGCCAGCACCAGCGCCGAGTGCACGCCGATGAAGCCGCCGGGCAAGGCAAATGCGTTCAACTGGGGATCGCGCACGGCAAAGAAGAAATAATCGTAATTCGTTTCGCCGCGCACGCTGGGGCGCGCCGCCACGAGGGCGTTGCCGAAGGTATTCAGGTATTCGAGCAGGGGCGCGTCGTCAAGATAGTCGCGGTCGCCGCGGATGCCGCGCATGATTTCCTCGCCGATCTTGCGCTCCATCGCCGGCGACAGGTCTTCGCGCGAGGTATCGCCCAGGTTCGGCAGGTTCGGCGCCGGCGGCACGGCCGGCGGCGTCCAGCTGCCGGCCGGTTTGGCGGCAGCGCCGGCAGCCGGCGCGGATGTATAGGTTTGCGCCAGCGCACATGGCGCAGCGAAGCACAGCGCGGCCAGCACGGACGCGCGCCATGACTGGCGCGGCAATGCCGCAGCGGCGTTTTCAAGTACGGTCTGGAGGGTAGTTTTTGAATTCACGGGTGCTATCATACCTTGTTCGCGGCGCCGTTTCCGCGCGACAGGCATGCGATATGCTTGTGGCACGGCTGGACATTCCGGCATGCCGCGCCCCATTTCCCGACCCTATTTTGACGCCATGACAACAGCAGACACGCAAGCCCCCGCCGGGGAACTGACCCATTTCGACGCCACGGGCCAGGCCCATATGGTCGACGTGGGCAGCAAGGAAGACACGCGCCGCAGCGCCGTGGCCGCCGGCACCATCCGCATGCAGCCGGCCACCCTGGCCTTGATCATTTCCGGCAATGCGAAAAAGGGCGACGTGCTGGGCATCGCCCGCATCGCCGCCATCATGGGCGCCAAGCGCACCAGCGACCTGATCCCCCTGTGCCACCCGCTGGCCCTCACGCGCGTCACCGTCGATTTCGAAGTCGATGCAGCGGCCAACAGCGTGCACTGCCGCGCCCAGGTCGACACGACGGGCAAGACGGGCGTGGAAATGGAAGCGCTCACTTCCGTGCAAATCGGCTTGCTGACGATCTACGACATGTGCAAGGCCGTCGACCGGGGCATGGTCATGACCAACGTGCGCGTGCTGGAAAAGCATGGCGGCAAGTCCGGCGATTGGCACGCCGAAGTGTAAGGCGACTGCGCCGCCGCCTCAGGCGGGCACCGGCCGCGTCGCCTTGACGCGGCGCAAGTCGCCCAACAGCCACGCGGCGCACGCCAGGCACAGCACGAGAATGGCGATCGACAGGGGCAGGTGGAACTGCTCCAGTCCCGCCAGCGCGAAGCCGGCGTGGATGAGGAAAGTGCCTGCGCCCAGCGCGGCGCACACCGCCGCATAGCGGAACGCCTGCCGGGTGCCCAGCAGCACATGCCGGTAGCCCACCAGTACCACGGCAATCGCCGCCAGATTGAATACCAGGAAACCCTGTATGCCGCCCGGCACATGGAACATTTCCCATTCCCGCCAGTAGGCTGCGTCGACCTGGTGCAGGATCAATGCCAACATCGTCCAGAAGTAGCTGCGCGAAATAAGATTTACATTCGTTAATATTGACGCAATTGTAAAGCGTGAAAGGCCCGACACCAGCATCGCAGGATTTTTTTTCCTGCCCATCCGAATTTTATTGATGTAAATGCTTTTTCATCAAGAATTCATGCATACTGCTATCCGACAACATTGAGATGAGCATCGCATGACAAGCAACAAGCCCGCCGCCGAAAGCAAGCTCCAGGACTTCGAGTTCGAGGCGATGAATCTGCAGGTGGGCGGACGCATCCAGTTCATCACGCACCGCACCATCAAACCCATCCAGCACTTCTCGACCCTGATCGGCTATGTGAAGGATGAGTACCTGATCGTCAAGATTCCCATGGAAAATGGCGCTTCCATCGTGCTCAACGAGGGCGACAAGCTGACCATCCGCGTGTTTTCCGGCGTCACCGTCTGCGCGTTCGCCTGCAGCGTGCTGCGCATCTTTGGCCGCCCGCTCAATTATGTCCACCTGAGCTTTCCCGACGCCATCCAGGGCACCAGCCTGCGCACGGCCATGCGCGTCAAGGTGGACATTCCGGCGCAGCTGAGCTACCGCGACGTGGCGGCCGTGCCCGTGTTTATCGTCAACCTCAGCGTTTCCGGAGCGCTGATCGAGGCGCCCGCCATGCTCACGCCCGACGACGACGGCGTGGCGCTCAGCTTTACCCTGCTGGTGCAGCCGAACAAGCACCAGATGCGCGTCAACACGCGCGCGCGCATCCAGAACGTCAGCGTGGGCAAGCCGTCCAATGGCAATGCCGCCGAGGCAAGCGAAATCTATACATATGGCGTGCAATTCATCGACCTGGAACCAACGCACTACACCTTGCTGCAAAACCTCACCTATGAAGCGCTGATCGCGGACCGGCAAAAGATCGTCTGACGCGGCGGCGGCCTCTCACAGGGGCGTGCTCGCCTGGGGAATATTGTTCCTGGTGATGGCCTCCTTGGCCACCGGGTTCGTCACGGTGGTGCTGTTGAACCAGGTCAGGCTGCTCGTGCCCGGCTTCATGGTCATGGTCACGCTTTGTCCACCGATGCCCTTGCCCAGGTCGGCTGCCAGGGTCAGCACGATATCGCCCTTGTCCACCTTGGCGCTGGCCACTTCGCGCGTGGGGCTGAACGCGGGTATGGCGCTCGGCACGCTTTCGGTGGGCGTGCTGCAGGCGGCCGCCTCGCCGCCGTTTTCCTGCACGCACAGGGCCACGGCCGTCTTCAGGGGCGCGGCGGCGGCCAGCACGTTGCTGACCTTGGCCCGCATCGTGTAGTCGCCATACTGGGGAATCGCCACGGCCGCCAGGATGCCGGCGATGGCCACCACGATCATCAGTTCTATCAGGGTAAATCCGCTCTGCGCGCGCATCGTCTCCTCCCATGGTGCAATTGCTCACGCCAGGAACGGTGCAAGCGCCATGCCAGCAGCGCGCCCGGGCAGCGGCGGTGCAAGTGGAAAGAAAAGCGACACTTTATGGCCGGTTCAGACCAGGCCCGTCGGGCCAGGCATGGAATCCGTCGCGCGCACAAAAAAAGGAGCCGAAGCTCCTTTTTTGTGCTGCATCAAGACCTGGCTGAAATTACAGCATGGCTTTCAGCAGACGCGCCATTTCCGACGGATTCTTGGTCACGGTGATGCCGCAAGCTTCCATGATTTCCAGCTTGGCTTGTGCCGTGTCGGCGCCGCCCGAGATCAGCGCGCCGGCGTGGCCCATGCGCTTGCCTGGAGGAGCCGTCACGCCGGCGATGAAGCCGACGACCGGTTTTTTCATGTTGTCTTTGATCCAATAAGCCGCGTTGGCTTCGTCAGGACCGCCGATTTCGCCGATCATGATGACCGCGTCGGTATCCGGATCGTCATTGAACATCTTCATGATGTCGATGTGCTTCAGACCGTTGATCGGGTCGCCGCCGATGCCGACTGCCGACGATTGGCCCAGGCCCAGTGCGGTCAGCTGACCCACTGCTTCATAGGTCAGGGTGCCCGAACGGGAAACAACGCCGATACGGCCCTTCTTGTGGATGTGACCTGGCATGATGCCGATCTTGATTTCGTCTGGCGTGATCAGGCCTGGGCAGTTAGGGCCCAGCAGCAGGGTTTTGCTGTTGGCTTTGGCCATGCGGTCTTTCAGGGCCATCATGTCGCGGACAGGAATGCCTTCGGTGATGCAAATGGCCAGATCCATTTCAGCTTCGACCGCTTCCCAGATCGCTGCGGCCGCGCCTGCTGGCGGCACGTAGATCACGGACACGTTGGCGCCGGTTTCTTTTTTCGCTTCGGTAACGTTAGCGAAAATAGGAATGCCTTCGAAGTCTTCGCCGGCTTTCTTCGGGTTCACGCCTGCCACGAAGGCAGCTTTGCCGTTCGCGTAGTCGCGGCAACCGCGGGTGTGGAACTGGCCGGTCTTGCCGGTGATCCCTTGGGTAACAACTTTGGTATCTTTATTGATCAGAATGGACATGTTGATTCCTTAATTAAGCTTGACCGGCAGCAGCGGCAACGACGCTCTTGGCTGCATCTTCCATGGTGTCGGCTGCGATGATAGGCAGACCGGAATCGGCCAGCATCTTTTTGCCCAGGTCTTCGTTGGTGCCCTTCATGCGCACGACCAGCGGTACGTTCAGCGAGACGGCCTTGACCGCGGCGATGACGCCTTCGGCGATCACGTCGCAACGCATGATGCCGCCGAAAATGTTCACCAGGATGGCTTTCAGGCCTGGGTTTTTCAGCATGATCTTGAACGCTTCGGTCACTTTTTCTGCCGTGGCGCCGCCGCCGACGTCCAGGAAGTTGGCTGGCTCGCCGCCGAACAGTTTAATCGTGTCCATGGTGGCCATGGCCAGGCCGGCGCCGTTCACCAGGCAGCCGATGTTGCCGTCGAGCGAGATGTAGGCCAGGTCGAATTTCGACGCTTCGATTTCAGCTGGATCTTCTTCGTCCAGATCGCGCAGGGCGACGATTTCCGGATGACGGAACAGGGCGTTCGGATCGAAGTTGAACTTGGCGTCCAGGGCGATGACTTTGCCGCTGCCGGTGACGATCAGCGGGTTGATCTCGGCCAGCGAGCAGTCGGTTTCCCAGTAGGCTTTGTACAGGCCTTGCAGGTTGGCGCGGGCGTCGGCGATGGAACCGGCAGGCACGCCGATTTTGGCGGCGATGTCGTCTGCCTGGGCATCGGTCAGGCCAACGCCCGGATCGATGGTGACGTGGTGGATCTTCTCTGGGTGGCTCTCGGCCACTTCTTCGATGTCCATGCCGCCTTCGGACGACGCCATCAGGACGATTTTCTGGGTAACGCGGTCGGTGACCAGCGAAACGTACAGTTCCTGTTTGATGTCGGCGCCTTCTTCCACCAGCAGGCGGTTGACTTTCTGGCCTTCGGCGCTGGTCTGGTGCGTGATCAGCTGCATGCCCATGATCTGGTCAGCGTATTCCTTGACCTGTTCCATCGATTTTGCCACTTTCACGCCGCCGCCCTTGCCGCGGCCACCTGCGTGGATCTGCGCCTTGACGACCCATACCGGGCCGCCCAGGGTTTCCGCAGCCTTGACGGCTTCGTCGACGGACATGCACGGAATACCGCGTGGTACCGTCACTCCGTGCTGCCGGAGGATTTCTTTGGCTTGATACTCATGGATTTTCATGCTGGCTTCCCTTCTGATACTGATTTGTAAAAATACGGTTAGTGGTGCAAAAAAACAGGAAAAACAGCGCCGGGGTCACGCTTTGGCTACCCAGCGCGGGTAATACTGTGCAACCGCCCCGCCATCGGTGCGCAGGGCGTGACACTTGTCGAGTTGAAACGGCTTTTCATGCGACAAATCAGCATTCTCGCCGTCACGGGTCGACCAGACATCGCCGGCAAATGCCTGAACCGTCGCAGTCGGCAAGACTTGCGCCAGTTCGGTCAAATGGGTACAGCCGGCGATTCCCGCCAGGCGCTGTTTCAAGTCGCGGCGGAAATTCTTCAATAAATTCAAACCGATCAGCGCCCTGTAAGCGGGGCCGATGGTATCGCAAAAACCGGGATAGGGCACGGCATCGGAGGCAGCTTCGGCCTCGACAATGGTCAGCTCGCGATCGACGGTAATGCGCAGGTGGAGGTCATGCAGAGGGGCGCCGGCGGGACGCGGGCCGGAGGCCAGGGTCGCGTCATAGCTTTTGATATCGGTGATACGGGCGTCAATATCCCACAGGCCGTCGTCGCGCATATACGCTTGGACGTCGATAACGCGGGAGTGCCGTAGGGCGCGCCGGGATACGGGAGTTGACAGGGGCATAAGACCGATGCCGCTTGCGCGGCCATAATTTAGTAAGCAGCCATGTGCATAAAGCACGCCGTTCGCAGCTTCTACGAACGGCAACCGCACCTGCGGCGCCGCAAAAACCCTAAAAGTGTAGCACACAGGGCGCTAGTTGCGCCGCAACATAATTTTTATTGATCTGCTCGCCCGCATCGGATTATTGATGCAAGTTAAAAAATCAATGACCATCATTCACGATGCAAATAACACCGGGTGCCCGCGCAGGCCAGGTGGCGCGCTGCGTCAGTCCGTCACGCCCAGCGCCCGCAAAACAGGCATGGTGCGCGCGGCAAAATGGCGGGCATGCTGCAACAGTTCCGCCAGATTCTCTTCTTCCGTCAACAAGGGCTGCCCGTCCCGCGTCAGCAGCTGGTTCAGGCGGATCAGCACGGGCCACGTCTCGCGCACCCATTCTTGCGGCTCTTGCCATCCTTGCATTTTCGCCCACAAGAACAGCTGTTGTAAATGCGATACAAACACGCCGCTCCCCGTCATGGGACTGGCAAGGCTGCTCAAGTCGGTTCTTGCCAGCGCCTGCTCCAGCAAATGCGCGTTCAGACGTGCCGTCTGCGGCCGCGCCACGGCAATGTCGGCCGCGTCCTGCACGGCAAGCACGCTGCCCTTGCTGATCAAAATCAACATGATCTGCAGCAAGGCAGCCAGATTGGCGTCGGTGCCAGCCAGTTGCTGCTCCAGCTCGCCGATCGTGCACACGCGATGGTCAGCCATGGCATCGAGCACGGGCGCATACACGCGCGCGTCCATATCGGCGTCGCCCAGCACGCCATGCACGCTCAGCACCACCTCGTCGCGCGGCACGGCCAGCATCACGCGCACGGCCCGCAAGGCCGTGGCCTGGGCGAACGGCGTCAGCGTGCGCGCGCCCTTGACCCAGTAATCCTTGCGAAATTGCTGGTTGACCAGGAAAGCCCGCGTCGTTTCGCGGAGGATGGGATCGGGAATATCGGCCAGGAATTGCTGGTGCCTGGCCGTCATGTTGAGCATGTCGACAAGATCGGTATAGGTGGCGGAAGCGGCGAACTCCAGCTTGGCTTCGCTCAACATGGCTGCCACCCTGGAAAAGGCCATCGGCTGCCAGTCCGCATTGAAATACTCGTGTGCAAGATAATTGCGGTCCATCGCCTTCAGCTTCTCGAAGCGGTCCGCCAGCAGGGGATTGGCCTTCAGGTAACGCGGTTGCGTGGCGATCATCCTGTCGACGAAATCGAGTGCGCCATCGATGCGCGCCAGCACGCCCTGGCCTGGGGCTCCCATGACGCGGCTATGCTCGGCCAGCAAATCGCGCATCGGCATCATCGCGGCCCAGCCAGGCTGGGTGTTATAGCTGATGAAGGCGACACCGCCCACTTTCAGCTTGCGCTGCAGGAAGTCCACGATCAGTGCACGGTTTTCCGCCGACACCCAGCTCCAGATACCATGCAGGCAGATAAAGTCGAAATCCGGCAAGTCCTCGCGGCGGCAAAACTGCGCGAACGACTCGTCCGTGAAATGCGCGCCGGCGCCGGCGGCGCTGGCCAGCTCCTGGGCAAATGCGGCCTGTGCCGGATTAAAGTCATTGCCATACCAGCGCGTGGCCGATGCCGCGGCATGGATGTTGGCGCTGACGCCCTGGCCAAAGCCCAGCTCGCAGGCCGTGCCACTGCCCGGCAGGGCCAGACCGGCGGCCAGCAGCGGCAGGCGCAGGCGCAAGGGATTCAATTCTTCATAATAGCCATAGGTATAGGCGATTTCAGCCATATAGCCGTTATTCCAGTTGCTCATTTCGCGTCCTGTCACGATCAGTGGCGGTGCACCCATTGCGCATCGTTCAGCCGCAAGAATAACCGATCGCCACCGGGGCGCAAACCGGGAGCAGGCGATGTTTGCCAGCGCGGTTCGCGAAGACAAGGCGGCGACGGCGGCAGCTCGGCGGCCCGCCGGCAATCCAAGGCCGCCCGGCCCGCGCGCCTTGCCGGCCAGGCCGGAACGACATGCCCGGAATATCTTATTCTTCCTCGGGATCCAGCCCCTTCAGGGCCGCCTGCACGGCGCGCTGGGAAAAGCCGCGCTGCATCAGGAAGCGCATCTGCTTGTTGCGCTGCTCCGCATCCTGCGCCACCTGGCCAAACTTGCGGCGCCATACCTCGCAGGCGCGCGCAACTTCCCCTTCAGCCAGGCCCGCCTTGAGTTCCTGCAGCGCTTCGCCGCCTATGCCGTGGCTTTGCAGTTCCGCCATGATGCGGCTGTTGCCGAAGCGGGCTGCGCGGCGGTGGATCAGCGACTCGGAAAAGCGCTCCTGCGACAGCCAGTTGGCCTTTTCCAGGCTGTCGAGCAAGGCTTCCACATCGTCGCCCTCCTGCGCATGCCGCTGCAGCTTGCGCCGCAATTCCATGCGGCTGTGTTCGCGCATCGACAAAAAGCGTAGCGCCCTGCCTTTCAGGCTTAGTTGTACTGCGGCCATACACCCACCTTGTCTTTCATTCCACGATCACATCACCCAAACACAATCGCCGCCCGGCGCAACAGCGCGGGACGGCGATCATGGTCACACCTTGCCCAGCCGCCATCCGCAAGCGCGAATGGTGGCTGACGGCAGCTTACTCGGCGGCCTTGGCTTCCGCCTTGGCAGCCTTGTCGGCGGCTTTATCCGCTTTTTCCGGCTTGTCAGCGGCCAGCGGCGGCAGTTCGCGCACGCCCAGCGAAGCGCGGACCTTGTTTTCGATCTCGCGGGCCAGCGCCGGACGCTCTTGCAGGAAGGCGCGGGCGTTGTCCTTGCCCTGGCCGATGCGTTCGCCGTTGTAGCTGTACCACGAACCGGATTTTTCCACGATCTTGGCGTCCGAGCCCAGGTCCAGGATTTCGCCTTCGCGCGAGGTGCCGGCGCCGTACAGGATGTCGAAGTGCGCTTCCTTGAACGGCGGCGCGATCTTGTTCTTGACGACCTTGACCTTGGTTTCGTTGCCGATCACTTCATCGCCGGACTTGATCGAGCCGGTGCGGCGGATGTCCAGGCGCACGGAAGCGTAGAATTTCAGGGCATTGCCGCCCGTGGTCGTTTCAGGGCTGCCGAACATCACGCCGATCTTCATGCGGATCTGGTTGATGAAGATGACCAGGGTATTCGTGCGGTTGATGGAACCGGTCAGCTTGCGCAGCGCCTGCGACATCAGACGGGCTTGCAGGCCCGGCAGGGAGTCGCCCATGTCGCCTTCGATCTCGGCGCGTGGCGTCAGCGCGGCCACGGAGTCGATGACGACGAGGTCGACGCTGCCCGAACGCACGAGGGCGTCGCAGATTTCCAGTGCCTGCTCGCCCGTGTCCGGTTGCGAGATCAGCAATTCATGCAGGTTCACGCCCAGCTTTTGCGCGTAACCGACGTCGAGCGCGTGCTCGGCATCGATAAAGGCGCAGGTGCCGCCCAGTTTTTGCATTTCAGCAATGGTTTGCAGGGTCAGCGTGGTTTTACCCGACGACTCCGGACCGTAGATCTCCACCACGCGGCCGCGCGGCAAGCCGCCCACGCCCAGCGCGATATCGAGGCCGAGCGAACCGGTCGACACGACTTGCACTTCTTCGATCGGTGCGCTGGCATCCATGCGCATGACCGAACCTTTGCCAAACTGCTTCTCGATCTGCGCCAGTGCGGCGGCGAGCGCCTTGGCTTTTTCCGATGCGGGTACTACAGCTTTTTTATCGTCCATATGTTCTTTCAGCCGTTCTACAGTTGCGGATTGACTGGAATCCTGCAGCCTGCGATGGCGCCAGTGGGTTAAATTCTTTACACAGACAGTACTGTATAAAAAAACAGTGATCAATGCAAGCGGAACGTGGATTTGTTTTGAAACAGATCAATACAAGCCTGGTTTTTCACAAAAACTCGCCACCTTGCGGAAAATGAAACACAATACAAGCTTCTATGCCGCAAGCCGAGGAAGTCTCACCATGCGTATTTTACTTGCCGAAGATGACAGCGTACTGGCCGATGGCCTGACCCGTTCGCTGCGCCAGTCGGGCTATGCCATCGACTGCGTCAAAAACGGGCAGGAAGCCGATACGGCCCTGTCCACCCAGGAATTCGACTTGCTGATCCTCGACCTGGGCTTGCCGAAAATGTCCGGGCTGGAAGTGCTGCGCCGCCTGCGCGCGCGCGCCTCGCTGCTGCCCGTACTGATCCTGACGGCCGCCGATTCCATCGAGCAACGCGTGAATGGCCTCGACCTCGGCGCCGATGATTATATGGCCAAGCCGTTCGCCCTGTCGGAACTGGAGGCAAGAGTGCGCGCCCTGACGCGCCGCGGCGCCGGTGGCGGCGCCACCATCATCAAGCACGGGCCGCTCAGCTATGACCAGGTGGGCCGCAGCGCCTACATCAACGACCAGATGCTCGACCTGTCGGCGCGCGAACTGGGCTTGCTGGAAATCCTGCTCGGTCGCACGGGCCGCCTCGTATCCAAGGAGCAACTGGTCGACCATCTGTGCGAATGGGGCGAGGAAGTGTCGAACAACGCCATCGAAGTGTATGTCCACCGCCTGCGCAAGAAAATCGAAGTGGGCGGCGTGCGCATCGCCACCGTGCGGGGCCTCGGTTACTGCCTGGAAAAATTCTCGGAGGCGCGCCTGCACGCCGAAGCGGCTGAGGCTGGCAACGCGGGCAATCCCGCCAACACGCCCGCCAGCAAGTGAAGGCGCGCGAGGCGCCCGCGGACGAGGCGGCGGAAGACGACTGGTTCGAGCCGCCCACCACGGAGCAGGATGACACCATCGAGCATTCGCTGTTCGGCGAAATCCTCGACTGGATGCTGGCGCCCCTGCTGCTGCTGTGGCCGATGAGCATCGCCATCACCTATCTGGTGGCCAAGAGCATCGCCAACCAGCCCTTCGACCATGCGCTGGAAGACAGCGTCACCGTGCTGACGCAGCAGGTAAAACAGGCCGACGGCCAAGTGCTGCGCCGCCTGCCGGAAAACACTGGCGGCAAGCAGGGCCGCGATTTCCTGCGCGGCGACGACGTCGACACCCTGTATTACCTGGTGGTGGGGGGGCGTGGCGAATACCTCGACGGCGACCGCGACCTGCCGCCGCCGCAGGACCCCGACAAATACCGCAGCGGCACGGTGCTGTTCCGCAACGACACCATCCACGGCACGCCCGTGCGCGTGGCGTTCACCTATCTCGACATGCCGTCCAGCACCGACGACGAGCCGCGCCGCGCGCTGGTGCAGGTGGCCGAGACGCTGGAAAAGCGCGCGCAACTGGCCAATGAAATCATCAAGGGCGTGATTTTGCCGCAGTTCATCATCCTGCCCGTGATCCTGGCCCTGGTCTGGTTTGCCCTGGCGCGCGGCCTGTCGCCGCTGGCGCAATTGCAGGAACGCATACGCGCGCGGCCGCCCGACGACCTCTCCCCCATCGAGTCGGGCCAGGTGCCCGAGGAAATCACGCCGCTGGTCGGTTCGCTCAACGAAATGCTGGCGCGGCTGTCGTTGTCGATCGACATGCAGAAGCGCTTCATCGCCGATGCGGCGCACCAGATGAAAACGCCGCTGGCCGGCATGCGCATGCAGTCCGAGCTGGCCTTGCGCCAGACCGACCACGACGAAATCCACCGTTCGCTGCTGCAGCTGGCCAAGAGTTCCGAAGCGGCCACGCGGCTGGTGAACCAGCTGCTGGCCCTGGCGCGCGCGGAAAACCAGCCGCAGGCGGGCACGGCATTCGAACCGATCGAACTGAGCGAGCTGGCGCGCGGCGTGGTGCAGGACTGGGTGCAAGCGTCGTTTGCGCAACATATCGACCTGGGCTTCGAGCAGCCCGCGTATTCGATCATGATTTCCGGCAACGCCATCATGCTGCGCGAACTGCTGAGCAACCTGATCGACAACGCCCTGCGCTACACGCCGGCCGGTGGCAGCGTGACCGTGCGCGTGCGCAGCACCCTGGAGCTGGCCATCCTGGAAGTCGAGGACACGGGCCCCGGCATTGCGCCGGCCGAGCGGGCCCACGTATTCGAGCGCTTTTACCGCATTCTGGGCAGCAATGTCGACGGCAGCGGACTGGGCCTGGCCATCGTGCGCGAAATTGCCCAGCAGCACGGCGCTGAAGTCGACATTTTTCACAATCCGCGCGCGCACTCGCCGAAGCTGCCGGGCACCTTGCTGCGCCTGAGCGTCGCCCTGCTCCTGCCGGACCCGCCCGAAGAGGATGACATCACGTATGGATAAGCCCAGCCCTCCTGCCGCGCCTTCGCGGCCGTCGCAAGCGCCCAGCCCCGAACTGCAGCAGCGCCGCGATGCACACTGGAAAAAAACGCGGCGCCTGACGGCCATCCTCCTGACCATCTGGCTGCTGACGGGCTTTCTGACCGTGTTTTACGCGCGCGAGCTGCTGCACCTGAACCTGTTCGGCTGGCCCCTGCCCTTCTACATGGCGGCCCAGGGCGCCTCGCTGGTGTACCTGGCCATCATCGCCGTGTATGCGTGGCGCATGCGGCGCCTGGACCGGGCTTTTCATGCCGAGGAGCAAGCATGAGCGGCCAGCGCACGTTCTTTGCGCGCCTGTGCCGCTACTACCTGCTGTTTGCCGGCGGTTTCGCCGCCTTCCTGCTGGCCCTGACGGTGCTGGAACAGGAAGGCATGCCGCGCGCCTGGATCGGCTACCTGTTCATGTTCGCCACCATCAGCCTGTACGCCACCATCGGCGTCATCAGCCGCACCTCGAACGTCACCGAATACTACGTGGCGGGGCGGCGCGTGCCGGCCATGTTCAACGGCATGGCCACGGCCGCCGACTGGATCTCGGCGGCCAGCTTCATCAGCCTGGCGGGCGGCCTGTACCTGAACGGCTTCGACGGCCTGGCCTTCATCATGGGCTGGACGGGCGGCTATTGCCTGGTGGCGCTATTGATCGCGCCCTACCTGCGCCGCTTCGGCCAGTACACGATTCCCGATTTCCTCGCCGCCCGCTACGGCAGCGGCGCGGACGGCCGCGGCGCCAGCGTGCGCGTGGTGGCCGTGGCCGCCACCATCATCGTCTCGTTCACCTACGTGGTGGCGCAAATCTACGCCGTCGGCCTGATCGCCTCGCGCTTCACGGGCGTGGATTTTTCCGTCGGCATCTTCCTGGGCCTGGCCAGCATCCTCGTGTGCTCCTTTCTTGGCGGCATGCGCGCCATCACGTGGACGCAGGTGGCGCAATACATCATCATCCTCGTCGCCTTCCTGATTCCCGCCATGTGGCTGTCCGTCAAGCATGCGGACAATCCCGTGCCGCAAATCGCCTATGGCAAGGTGCTGCCGCAGCTGAGCGCACGCGAACACGTGCTGGAAGCGGACCCGAAAGAAAACGAAGTGCGCACTATCTTCCGCCAGCGCGCGCAAAGCTATCAGGCGCGAATCGACGCCTTGCCCGCGTCCTGGGAGCAAGGCCACCTGGCCGCCCAGCGCCAGCTCGATGGCTTGCGCCAGCGCAATGCCTCGCTGTTCGACATCCGCAATGCGGAACGCACCCTGATCGCCTATCCGAAAAGTCCCGATGAAGCGCACATGCTGTGGCAAGCCGCGCAGGCGCACAACCAGAAGCGCGCCGAACCGATCACGCCGCATGCACTGCCCTTCCCCGCGGCCGACCGCGCGCAATCCGACATCAAGCGCAACAACTTCCTCGCCCTCGTGTTTTGCATGATGCTGGGCACGGCCGCCCTGCCCCACATCCTGATGCGATCGTACACCACGCCCTCGGTGCATGACACGCGCGTCTCCGTGTTCTGGACCCTGTTTTTCATCCTGTTGATCTACCTCACCATTCCCGCACTGGCCGTACTGGTCAAGTACGATATTTATTCTGCGCTGGTGGGCACGCAATACGCGAACCTGCCCACGTGGGTGTCGTACTGGGCCAATGTGGACAAGCTCAGCCCCCTGATCAGCATCGTCGACGTGAACCGCGACGGCATCGTGCAACTGGCGGAAATTTCCATCGACGCCGACGTGCTGGTGCTGGCCACGCCCGAGATCGCCGGCCTGCCCTACGTGATTTCCGGCCTGGTGGCGGCCGGCGGCCTGGCCGCCGCCCTGTCGACGGCGGACGGCTTGCTGCTGGCCATCTCCAACGCCCTGTCGCACGACATTTATTACAAGGTGGTCGATCCCACGGCCTCGACGCAGAAGCGCGTGACGATTTCAAAATTGCTGCTGCTGGCCGTGGCCTTCATCGCCGCATATGCCGCCTCGCAAAAGCCGGCCGACATCCTCTCGCTCGTGGGCGTGGCCTTTTCGCTGGCCGCCTCGACCCTCTTCCCGCCCCTGGTGCTGGGCGTATTCTGGAAACGCGCCAATTACCAGGGCGCGCTGGCCGGCATGTTCACGGGCTTTGGCGTCTGCCTGTACTACATGCTGCACACGAGCACCATGCTGGGAGGCAATGCGAGCGGACAATGGTTTCATATTGCACCGATTTCCGCCGGCATCTTCGGCGTGCCGGCCGGCTTGGCCGCCGCCGTGCTGGCCAGCTGGCTGACGCCGGCGCCGGGACGGCGCAGCACGGGACTGGTCGACCATATCCGCGCGCCGGAGTGAGGGGCGCATAACCTCCGGCAAACGCTCGTTCAGTCTCCCGCGCCACTGCGAGACACGTTGACCGATATTACTTTAATGATAATATGTTGCATTAAGATAATTTCCACAAGGGAAACATGTTTAGCAGACATTGGGCAGTTGTACTACTCGCATCATTGAGCATGTTGACCGCGGCGCCAGCCGCATGGGCGACCGATGCCGCGCCAGCGGCCGCAGCGGGCACACGGATTCCCATCGAAAGTTTTTTCGAGAATAGTTCCTTCAGCGGCGCCATCCTTTCTCCCGACGGCCGCCGCCTGGCCGTGCGCGTGGCGCCTGGCGGGCAACGCGTGCGTCTGGCCGTGCTGGACCTGGCGAGCATGCAGGTCAAGGTGGTGGCGTTTTTCAGCGATGCCGACGTGAATGACTTTCGCTGGGTAAATGATCAGCGCCTGGTCTTCGACCTGGCGGACCGGCAACTGGCGCAGGGCGCGCTGCGCTACGGCCCCGGTTTGTACGCCGTCAACGCCGACGGCAGCAATTACCGGCAACTGGTCACGCGCACCGATGTACGGCAAAACAAGCGTGCCATCTTGTTGCTGCCATGGAATACGTTCCTGCTTGAAAGTATTGGCGACCAGCAATCGGACGACGTGTTTGTCACCCAACCCGAATTTACGCGCCCTGGCGAAGTCAATGACTTGGCGTTGCTGCGCCTCAATACGAGTACCGGCATCGTCAAAACCATCGCGCAGCCGCCCGGCACGCGCAACTGGCTGTTCGACAAGCAGGGCCAGCTGCGCGTCGCACAGGTACGCAACGGCGCCCAGGAAGAAATCCATTACCGCGACAGCGCCGAAGCGCCGTGGCGCACGCTGGCCCGCTTCGACGCCTACAGCGGTGGCAAGGATGCGTTCACGCCCGCCTTCTTCGCGCCGGATGGCGCGCTGTACGTGCATGCCCGCCATGGCGGCGACAAGCTGGCCCTGTACCGCTACGACCTGGAAAAAAACCGTTTCGATGACGCGCCCCTGGCCGCCTCGCCCGACTTCGACGTGCAGGTGGAAATGCTGGGCGGCAGCGGCCGCCTGCTGGGTCTGCGCTATGAAACCGATGCGCAAACCACGCAGTGGTTCGATGAAAAAATGCAGGCCATGCAAAAGCAGGTGAATGCCTTGTTGCCCACGAGCGTCAACAGCCTGTCCACCGGCTGGCGTTCGGCCACGCCCTTCATCCTGGTACGCAGCGTTTCCGACACCATGCCGATCACTTATCGTCTGTTCAACAGCGAGACGGGCAGCTTGAGCGTGCTGGGCAGCGCACGTCCCGCCATCTTGCCGTCGCAAATGGCGAACAAGGACTTGCGTCATTACAAGGCCCGCGATGGCCTCGACATTCCCGCCTGGCTGACCATCCCCAATGGCGGGGCAAAAAAACGTCCCATGGTGGTGCTCGTGCATGGCGGTCCCTGGATGCGCGGCAGCTGGAACTGGAATGCCGAGAGCCAATTCCTGGCCTCGCGCGGCTATGTCGTGCTGGAACCGGAATACCGCGGCAGCACGGGCTATGGCCAGCATCACTTCCAGGCAGGCTGGAAGCAATGGGGGTTGAAAATGCAGGACGACATCGCCGATGGCGCGCGCTGGGCGATTGCCGCAGGCCTCGCCGACCCGCAACGCATCTGCATCGCCGGCGCCAGCTACGGCGGCTATGCCGCGTTGATGGGGCTGATCAACGATCCGGACCTGTTCCGCTGCGGCATCGACTGGGCCGGCGTCACCGACATCGAGCTGCTGCGCAATGGCAGCTGGGGCGGCTACTCGGACGTGTCCGAACACTACCGCCGATACGGCATGCCCGTGCTGATCGGCGACCCCGTCAAGGATGCGGCCCAGTTCCGGGCCACCTCGCCGCTGCAGCAGGCGGCGCGCATCACGCAACCCTTGCTGCTGGCCTATGGCAGCGCCGACCAGCGCGTGCCGCTGCCCCATGGCCGCCAGTTCTACGATGCCGTGCGCAAGACCAACGCGCAGGTGGAATGGGTCGAATACGCCACGGAAGGCCACGGCTGGGCCTTGCCGGCCACCCGCTACGATTTCTGGCAACGCGTGGAGACATTCTTGGACCGCAATATCGGGCCAGGCAGCCACCGTCAATAACTTGGCACGCCGGCGCTGTTGATGCATATGGGAAAAGACAACGCCCCGGCCAAAAAGGAGTAGGCTGGAGGGCCGTGCCACTTCCGAGGAAATCTCATGCCGTCTGGAAAAATTCTTGTCGCCCAGGGAGGCGGCCCCACCGCCGTCATCAACCAGTCGCTGGTGGGCGTGGTGCTCGAATCGCGGCGTTTTCAGCACGTCACGCGCGTGTATGGCGCGCTGCACGGCGTGCGCGGCATCATCAATGAAGAGTTTGTTGATCTGACGCAGGAAACCAGCCATAACCTGGAACTGGTGGCCGCCACGCCGTCCTCGGCCCTCGGTTCCACGCGCGACAAGCCGGATATTGCCTATTGCCAGCAAATCTTCGAAGTATTGCGCGCGCACGAAATCGAGCATTTCTTTTACATCGGCGGCAACGACTCGTCCGACACGGTGCGCATCGTCAGCGAGGAAGCGCACAAGGCCGGCTATCCGCTGCGCTGCATCCACATCCCGAAGACCATCGACAACGACCTGGTGGGCAGCGACCACACGCCCGGCTTTCCCTCGGCCGCGCGTTTCGTCGCGCAGGCCTTCGCCGGCGCCAACCTCGACAACGCGGCCTTGCCCGGCGTCTACGTGGGCGTGGTGATGGGCCGTCACGCGGGCTTTCTGACGGCCGCCTCGGCGCTGGGCAAGAAGTTCCCGGACGACGGCCCGCACCTGATCTACCTGCCCGAGCGCGTCTTTGCGCTCGATCAATTCCTCGCCGACGTGAAGGCCACCTATGCCAAGTACGGACGCTGCGTGATCGCCGTCTCGGAAGGCATCCACGATGCGTCCGGCGAGCCGATCGCCAGCCTGCTGGCCAGGCAGGTGGGCAACGAAGTCGAGCGCGATGCGCACGGCAACGTGCAATTGTCGGGCACGGGCGCGCTGGCCGACCTGCTGTGCGATGAAATCAAAGCCAAGCTCGGCATCAAGCGCGTGCGCGGCGATACCTTCGGCTATCTGCAGCGCTCCTTCATCGGCTGCGTCTCTGATGTCGACCAGCGCGAAGCCCGCGAAGTGGGCGAAAAAGCGGTGCAGTTCGCCATGTGGGGCGAGCGCGACGGTTCCGTCGCCATCAAGCGCACGGGCTTTTATTCCGTCGACTACGAACTGCTGCCCCTGACGGACGTGGCGGGCAGGACGCGCACCATGGAAGACGAGTTCATCAGCGCCAGCGGCACGGACGTCACCGATGCTTTCCGGCTGTATCTGCGCCCGCTGCTGGGCTCGGGCATGCCCGATGCGTTCCGCTTGCGGGCGGCGAAGGTGGCGAAGGTCTTGAAGCCTTAACCACCTGACCAAACCTACTGCGTGTCGCGCGTCGCGGCCTGCGATGCTCACTGCCTCGGCGGCCCCGTGCCCAGCACAGCTGCGCGTCTCGGTCACGACTCACATCCGCTCGCTACGGTTTTGTTAGGTGTTGTGAACCGTTTCTGCCAGCAGCAGCGGCCGTAGTTTCACGGCCGCTTCCTTGAGCTGCGGCACATGTTGCATCAATTGCTCCACGGACTTGCGCGCCACGGGCGCGTGGCAGGCCACGGCCGCCACGATGCGCCCGTCGGCCGCGCAGATGGGCACGGCCACTGCCACCATGCCGTGCACGAATTCCTCGTCATCGATACCGATGCCCAGCCGGGCGATGCGCACGATCTCGCGCTCGAGCAGCACGGGGTCCGTGATGCTTTTCGGCGTGCGCGCCTGCAGGGTCAGCATGGCCAGCAATGCGCGCCGCTCCAGCAAGGTCATGTGCGCCAGGAACAGTTTTCCGCTCGCCGTGCAATGCATGGGCGCGCGCGTGCCCAGCACCAGGTGCAAACGCAGCGCTTCCTGCGTTTCCACCCGGTCCACATACACCACCGCATTGCCCTCGGGAATGGCCAGATTGCACGTCTCGCCCGTGGCCGCCACCAGGCTGCCCAAAATGCTGCGGCTCACGCGGATCAGGGCGTTGTTGCGCAGGGTCGCCAGCGCCAGGTTGGTGGACGCCGCCCCAGGCACATAGCCGCGTCCGACGGGCGTGCGCAGCACGTAGCCATGTTGCTCCAGGGTATCGAGCAGACGCATCATGCTGGCCTTGGGCACCTGCATGCGCGCCGCCAGTTGCGACAGGGTCAAGGGCTGGCTGGCGCTGGCCAGATGCTCGATCAGGCGCAGCACGCGCAAGCCGCGCGCCTCGTCGCCATGGCTGGCCGCCGCATGGGCAGCCACCACGCCGCCCGCCGGGCGGTCTTCGTCGGCCCCAGCCTGCCGTTTTTGAAACGCATCATGCATGTTCTGTTTCACCTCTCGCGTATGCGGTGGTTTCCGCTTGTCCCGGTGCTGCACGTCTTTTATAAATGGAACAAGACGTTCCAAAAATAATCAATAAAGACCAGTGTATCGCAAAAAACGCCCATCGAGGCGGCTGAGATACCGCAACGCAGGAGACAAGCACAATGTTGCAAAAACAATATGACTACATCATCGTCGGCGCCGGTTCCGCCGGCTGCGTGCTGGCCAACCGCCTGTCGCACGACAGCAGCCACCAGGTATTGCTGCTGGAAGCGGGCGGCAAGGACAACAATCCCTGGATACACGTGCCGGTCGGCTATTTCAAGACCATGCACGACCCGAAGCTGGACTGGTGCTACCGCACGGAAGCGGACGCCGGCATCGCCGGGCGCCAGTTGCAATGGCCGCGCGGCAAGGTCCTGGGCGGCTCCAGCTCGCTCAACGGCCTGCTGTACGTGCGCGGCCAGAAGGAAGACTACGACCGCTGGGCCGAGCTGGGCAATGCAGGCTGGAGCTATGCCGAGGTGCTGCCCTATTTTAAAAAATCGGAAGACCAGGAACGCGGTGCCAGCGATTACCACGGCGTGGGCGGTCCGTTAAAGGTGTCGGACCTGCGCCTGCGCCGCCCCATCGCGGAACACTTCATTGCCGGCGCCACGGAAAGCGGCATCCCCTTCAATGCCGATTACAACGGCGCCACGCAGGAAGGCGTCGGCTACTTCCAGCAGACGGCCAGCAAGGGCCTGCGCTGCAGCACGGCGAAAGCCTTTTTGCGCCCTGCCCGCAAGCGCGCCAACCTGCGCGTGGAAGTGCGGGCGCAAATCACGCGCGTGCTGTTCGAGGGCAAGCGCGCCGTCGGCATCGAGTTCCGGCAGAATGGCCAGTTGCGCCAGGCGCGCGCCAGCGGCGAAGTGATTTTATGCGCGGGCGCCATCGGCTCGCCGCAAATCCTGCAATGCTCGGGCGTGGGGCCGCGCGCGCTGCTCGAGGAAGTGGGCGTGCCCCTCGTGCACGACTTGCCCGGCGTGGGACAGAACCTGCAAGACCATCTGCAAATCCGCCTCGTCTTCAAGACCCGGCTGAAAACCCTCAACGATGAAGTCAACAGCCTGTGGGGCAGGCTGTGGGTGGGCATGCAATATGTGTTCTCGCGCTCGGGGCCTCTGACCCTGGCGGCCAGCCAGGTGACGGTGTTTACCAAATCCTCGCCGGAAGTGGCGCGGCCCGACATCCAGTTCCACATGCAGCCGCTGAGCGCCGACAAGCCCGGCGAAGGCGCGCATCCGTTTTCCGCGTTTACGTCGTCCGTGTGCCAGCTGCGCCCTCACAGCCGCGGCCACGTATCGATCAAGTCCGGCGATCCCCTCGCCTACCCGGGCATTTATCCAAATTATCTGTCCGACCCGCGCGACCAGCAGACGGCGATTGCCGCCCTGCGCGTGGCGCGCAGGATCGCCGCCGCGCCGTCGCTGGCGCCGCACATCCTTTCCGAGTTCGTGCCCGGCCCGCAATTCGAGACGGATGCGGAATTGCTGGACGCGGCGCGCCGCTTCAGCCAGTCCATCTATCACCCCAGCGGCACCTGCAAGATGGGCCATGACGCACTGGCCGTCGTCGACGCACGCCTGCGCGTGCACGGCATGCAGAACCTGCGCGTGGTCGATGCCTCGATCATGCCGGAAATCGTCTCGGGCAATACGAACGCGCCCACCATCATGATCGCCGAAAAAGCGGCCGACATGATCCTGGCGGACGCCGTGCGCCTGCCGCAGGCGGCCTGACCCACCCATTCCCGGCAAGGAGGATGTTAGCGGCGGACAGACGGCCCCGCCCCCAATGACCCGGCGACAAGCCAGGCATCAAACACATAATCGATATCGATTGGAGACTAGATATTATGGAAAACAATACGAACAATCCGAAAAAGGCCCAAGAGCTGCGGAAAGTCGTGATGGCCAGCGTGATCGGCGCCACCATCGAATGGTATGACTTCTTCCTGTACGGCGTGGTGGCCGGCATTGTATTCAGCAAGCTGTATTTCCCGGGCGGCGATCCGCTCGTCTCGACCATGCTGGCCTACGGCACCTTCGCCGTGGGCTTTTTGTCGCGCCCCATCGGCGGGGTAATCTTCGGCCACTTCGGCGACAAGATCGGCCGCAAGAGCATGCTGGTGATGACGCTGATGATCATGGGTGTCTCCACCTTCCTGATCGGCGTGCTTCCCACCTATGACCACATCGGCTACTGGGCACCGGGATTGCTGCTGTTCCTGCGCGTGCTGCAGGGTATCGGCCTCGGTGGCGAATGGGGCGGCGCCGTGCTGATGGCGTACGAATATGCGCCGCCGAAGGAGCGCGGTTTCTACGCCAGCCTGCCGCAGATCGGCCTGGCCATCGGCCTGTGCCTCGCTTCCGGCGTGGTGGCCATCCTGTCCTACAGCCTGACGGACGCGCAGTTCCTGTCCTGGGGCTGGCGCGTGGCCTTCATTTTATCGGCCGCCCTCGTCTTCATCGGCATGTGGATACGCCTGAACGTGATGGAAACGCCGGAATTCCAGGCCGTCAAGGAAAAGAACGCGGAGACGCAGATTCCGTTCTTCGACCTGCTGAAACGCTATCCGGGCAATGTATTAAAAGGCATGGGCGCGCGCTATATCGACGGCGTGTTCTTCAATATCTTCGGCGTCTTTTCCATCACCTATCTGACCAACACCATCAAGATCGCCCGCACGGAAGCGCTGATGGGCGTGATGGCGTCGGCCGTCGTGATGTGCTTCTGCATCCCCTTCTTCGGCCGCCTGTCGGACCGCATCGGCCGCAGCAAGGTGTTCTTCTGGGGTTCGCTGATCACGGGCGTGTCGGCCATCCCCGCCTTCTGGATCATGCTGCATCACGCCGACAATCCGTTGCTGCTGTGGTGTTCCGTGATCATCCCGCTGGGCGTGCTGTATTCGGCCGTGTACGGCCCGGAGGCGGCCCTGTTCTGCGACCTGTTCGACGCCAGGGTGCGCTACACGGGCATCTCCTTCGTCTACCAGTTCTCCGGCATCTTCGCCAGCGGCCTGACGCCCATCATCGCCACCTACCTGCTCAAAACGGGCAATGGCGAGCCGTGGCACATCGTCGGCTACATCCTGTTCGCCTCCCTCGTCTCGGCCGTCAGCGTGGCCATGATCGGCAAGGGCGGTTCGCAGCCCGACGGCCGCATGAAGCCGGCGCACGCGAGGTAAGCTGGAGCTGGACGTAAAAAAGCAGGTCCTGCAGAGAGGCCTGCTTTTCTGCATGGACGCCTCCATATAATCATACACGCCAGCACATTTACTGCAAGCCAACTCACCAGAACATATATTCATTCAAAAACTTTCTTATTTTCACGGAAAGGATTTTTTATAAAAACAGGTCCATTTGATATTCATCAAACCACCAGGACCAGCAGGACCTACCATAACCTTCCGAATTTAATAACGCATGCCCTGACAAAAAAAACAGAACTCCAGGCCCCCTGCCAATTAAAAATAATCATACGTAATTTTCTACTCGGGCAGGAAATAATTTTAATAAGGAGGGGTAATGAAAAAAAGTCTATTGAAAATCAATAGCAGTGGCAGCGATGTTGTGGCCCTGCAATCGGCTCTGGCGGAACGCGGGTTCAATCCCGGTGCGCAAGATGGCATGTTCGGGCAGGCAACGGCCGCCGCCGTAGCCGCCTTCCAGGAAAGCGAGGGCTTGCTCATTGATGGCGAAGCTGGCCCCCGTACCTTGTCATTGCTTGACCTGTGCGACAACGATGACTTGCCTGACGTCAGGGCACAAGTTTCAGTCCAAGTGGTGAGCCAGATGTTTCCCGATACGCGCATCGATAACATCAAGCGCTATCTGCCGCCTGTGCTCGATGCATTGGGCAATCATGGCCTGGGAGACAAAATCATGGTATTGGCCGCGTTAGCCACCATCCGTGCAGAAACAGAAGCATTCTTGCCTGTCGATGAAGGCATTTCCAGATACAACACCTCCCCCTCTTCCAGACGGCCCTACGATTTGTATGACTACAAAAAAAGTCTGGGTAATCAGGGGCCGCCCGACGGCGACCGCTTTCATGGCCGTGGCTTCATCCAATTAACAGGTCGCGACAATTATGCACACTATGGAACGCGTTTGACGCCATCGCAAGATTTACTGAATGCGCCCGAGCGTGCGAATATGCCCGAATGTGCGGCCAATATCCTGGCTCTTTTTCTCGCGGATAAACAAATAAAAATAAAACAAGCATTATTGCAACACAACTTTATTTTAGCCAGAAAGCAGGTTAATAATGGCAGCAATGGCCTGGAACGCTTTACTTCCGCATATTTAGTCGGAGAAAAACTTATCAATAATGGATTCCAATAGCGAACCTGCGCTGGTATGCAATTTCACGAAAGGACGCGATCATGAACACAAGCATAGAAAAACTCATTTTTCTTGCACGTAAAGAAAAAGGGGTGCGCGAAGGCCCCATCAATAACACCGGACAGCGGATCGAAGAGTTTCAGTCAGCGACCTGGATGATGCCGGGTGCCTGGCCTTGGTGCGCAGCCTTTACAGCCTGGCTCATGCGCGAGTGGCTGCACGAAGAAAGCGTGCGTGACGCCTTGGGCATCGATTCCGTCAACGCTGCCGAAAAATGGCGCTGCCGTGACGCCAGTGCATTTGGCTGGGAAAAGTGGGCGGCACAGAAAAACATCGAGCTATTACCAGAAACTGAAGCCGCCAGGGCGGGCGATTTCGTTGTCTACGACTTTTCACATATTGGCTTGGTCATCAAGGATCAACCTTCTCTAGCTAGTGCGATCATGACAATCGAAGGCAATACCAACGGCAAGGGTGAGCGCGACAGCAATAGCGGGGATGGCGTATGGGAAAAAGTACGCGCGCCGTCGCTGACCAAATCGTACATCCGCCTGTTTGCGTGACGCCAGCAGCGGCATAAAAAAAGCAGGCACTCGACAGCGTGCCTGCTTTTCTTTCCTGCCAGTGTGAGGCAAGGCAAGAATACCTTGCCTCACATGCGCTCAGCGCCAGTAACGCTCAGATTACGATCGTCTGGTGCTCGTCACCCACGCGGGCGCGAATGGTGCCGATGCGCGAAACAGTTTCACCAGCCGCTTGCAGTTGGGCAATAGCGGCGTCCGCGTTTTCCGGCGAAACGATGACGGTCATGCCGATGCCGCAGTTGAAGACGCGGTGCATTTCGGCGTCAGCCACGCCGCCATGCTGCTGCAGCCATGTGAACAGCGGCGGCATGGTCCATGCCTTCGAGTCCAGCTCAGCCACCAGGCCAGACTGCAGCACGCGCGGGATGTTTTCCACCAGGCCGCCACCGGTGATGTGCACCATGCCCTTGACTTCCATGGCGTCCATCAGCGCCAGCAGCGGCTTGACGTAGATGCGCGTCGGCTGCATCAGCACGTCGGCCAGCTTACGGCCATGGAAGTCGCCTTCCAGGTCCGGCTTCGCCACTTCGATAATCTTGCGCACCAGCGAGTAACCGTTCGAGTGCACGCCGGACGAGGCCAGGCCCAGCACCACGTCGCCCGGGGCGATCTTGGTGCCGTCGATGATTTTCGATTTTTCCACGGCGCCGACGGCAAAACCTGCCAGGTCGTATTCGCCGGCCGGGTACATGCTCGGCATTTCCGCCGTTTCGCCGCCGATCAGCGCGCAACCCGCCTGTTCGCAACCCTGGGCGATGCCCTTGATGACGTCGGTGGCAATCGCCACGTCCAGCTTGCCGCAAGCGAAGTAGTCGAGGAAGAACAGCGGTTCGGCGCCTTGCACCAGGATGTCGTTGACGCTCATGGCGACCAGGTCGATGCCGACCGTGTCGTGGCGGTTCAGTTCGAACGCCAGGCGCAATTTGGTACCCACGCCGTCGGTGCCCGAGACCAGCACCGGTTCCTTGTACTTCTTGCTGATTTCAAACATGGCGCCAAAACCGCCCAGGCCGCCCATCACGCCTTCGCGCAGGGTGCGCTTGGCAAACGGCTTGATTGCTTCGACTAAAGCGTCGCCTGCGTCGATATCGACGCCAGCGTCACGGTAGGAAAGGGAAACATTAGAAGTCTGGTTCATGGTGTGGTGGCAGCGGAGGCGGTAAAATAGAAGGCGGATACCCGCCGGCACGCGCGCGCAACCATGTTCTTCAACATCGTGCGGCAAAGCGCCAGCGGGTGAATTCGGTCGATCAAGTCGCTATTTTATCAAACTGCCCCGCCATTTCGTAATTAACTGCCTTTTTTTAACGCAACAGCATAAACCACATGCCATTCGCCATCACCGCCGAACAGAAGCAGACAGCATTTTGGATCGCGGTCTGGCTGGCATTTTTGCTGCTGCTCGTCAGCCTGGGCCCCATCCTGACGCCCTTCCTGGCCGCCGCCATCCTCGCCTACGTGCTCAATCCCGGCGTGGACCGCCTGCAACGTCTGCACTACAAGCGCTTTCATTTGCCGCGGCCGCTGGCCGTGCTGGTCGTCGTGGTGTTGTTTTTCCTCGCCATCACGGCGCTCGTGCTGATCGTCGTGCCTGTGTTGCAAAAGGAAATCCCCCTGCTGCAGGCGCAAATCCCCCAATTCCTGAGCAAGGCGAACGAGTTGCTGGCGCCGAAACTGCGCGACCTGGGCATCCGCGTGCGCCTCGACGGCACGGGCATCAAGCGCATGCTGAGTCAGCAGATGGCCACCAGCGGCGATGAAATCTGGAGCACGGTGCTCGCCTCGGCCCGCATCGGCGGCACGGCCGTGCTGGGCTGGCTGGCCACCGTGGTGCTGATTCCCGTGGTGCTGTTCTATCTGTTGCTGGACTGGCATCCGATGCTGGCGCGCATCGCCGGCGCCGTGCCGCGCCGCTGGGTCGGTCGCACCGTGGGCATGGCGCAGGAAGTCGATACCCTGCTGGCGCAATACCTGCGCGGCCAGCTGCTCGTCATGCTGGTGCTGGCCACGTATTACTCGGTGGCGCTGGCCATCGCCGGTTTTGAGGTCGCATTGCCTGTGGGCATCATCACGGGCTTGCTGGTCTTCATTCCCTACCTGGGTTTCGGCCTGGGGCTGGTGCTGGCGCTGATCGCCGCCCTGCTGCAGTTTGCCGACTGGAGCGGCGTCATCGCCGTCGCCGTCATCTATGGCTGCGGCCAGGTCATCGAAGGCTTTTTCCTCACGCCGCGCCTGGTGGGCGAGCGCATCGGCCTGAATCCGCTGGCCGTGATCTTCGCTTTGTTGGCCTTCGGACAATTGTTTGGTTTCGTCGGCGTTTTACTCGCTTTACCCGCTTCTGCCGTCCTGATGGTCGCTTTTAAGCATCTAAGACGCCACTACCTGTCCAGCACCTTCTATAATGCGTGACAAGGTGACTGACATAAGCTACTGCGTGTCGCACTTTGCGGCCGGCAATGCTCACCGTACTCAAGTATGGTTGCGCTTCTCGGCTACAAATCGCTGCCGCTCGCTACGCTTTTGTCAGGCGCTCGATACGACTACAATGTTAAATTAATAAAAATCCAATAACAGCGACGACGACGCACAAGCAGTAATGAAAAACAGGACAAGGCGTACGCCATGAAACAACTGGTGCTCGATTTAGGCACAGACCAGGCGCACAGCCTCGATACCTTCGAGGTGGGACAGAATGCCGAAGTGGCGCAGCTGATGCGCCAGTTCGCCGCGCGCACCTCGCGCGAGCATTTTGCCTACCTGTGGGGCGAACTGGCCGCCGGCAAGAGCCACCTGCTCAAGGCCCTGGCCAGCACCGAGCGCGCGCGCTATATTTCGCCATTCTCGATCGAGTCCGAATTCGTGTATTCGCCCGACGTGGATTTGTACCTGCTCGACGACTGCGAAAAACTGTCGCCGCTGGCGCAGATCGACGCCTTTGCCCTGTTCAATGAAATCCGCGCCAACCAAGCCTTCATGGTGTGCAGCGGCGCCGTGCCGCCCGCCGTGCTGCCCGTGCGCGAAGACTTGCGCACGCGCATGGGCTGGGGCCTGATCTACCAGATCCATGGCTTGACGGACGATGAAAAAATCGCCGCCCTGACCCAGGCGGCCGCCACCCGCGGCTTGACCTTGTCGCCGGGCGTGTTACCCTATCTGCTGTCCCATTTCCGGCGCGACATGCGTTCGCTGTCGACGATGCTGGACTCTCTCGACCTCTACTCCCTTGAAACCCAACGCCCGATCACCTTGCCATTGTTGCGCGAGTTGCTGCAGGCGGAAGCGAAAGAATGATGAATCTGGCCCTGTTTGACCTCGACCACACCCTGCTGCCCATCGACTCGGATCACGAGTGGGGCGAATTCCTGGTACGCATCGGTGCCGTGGACGCCGCCGAATTCACCCGCCGCAACGACGAATTTTTCGCGCAATACCAGGCCGGCACGCTCGACCCGGTGGAATACCTGGAATTCTCGCTCGGCACCCTGGCGCAATTTCCGCGCGAACGCCTGGAAGCGCTGCACCGCCAATTCATGGCCGAAGTGGTCTTGCCGGCCATCCGCCCGGAAGTCGTCGCACTGCTGAAACAGCACCAGGACGCGGGCGACCTGCTGGCCATCGTCACGGCCACCAACCATTTCATCACCAAGCCCATCGCCGATGCGCTGGGCGTCGAGCACCTGCTGGCCGCCATGCCCGAATATGACGCGCAAGGCAATGTCACGGGCAAGCTGCTGGGCACGCCGACCCTGGGCGCGGGCAAGCTGACCCACACCCACGCCTGGCTGGAAAAGATGGGCAAGGAACTGGGGCAGTTCGAGCGCAGCTATTTTTACAGCGATTCGCACAACGACATTCCCCTGCTGTCGGTCGTGACCCACCCGGTCGCGACCAACCCCAACACCGCTTTGAGCGCACACGCATCCCTCCACGGCTGGCCATCACTCCACTTATTCAATGATTAAAAAATTCATCCGCAAGATCCTCGGCGTTAAAAAAGAGGCAGCGCGCGACACCACGGCCCCCATCGTGCTCGGTCCCGCGCAACACGGAATCGACCCGAAACTGGTGTCGTCGAATGCCATCCGCGTCACCAGCAGCCTGCAGGAAGCGGGCTTCGAGGCCTTCGTCGTCGGCGGCGCCGTGCGCGACCTGCTGCTGGGTGTCAAACCCAAGGACTTCGACATCGCCACCAACGCCACGCCGGAACAGGTGAAGCGCTTGTTCCGCCGCGCCTTCATCATCGGCAAGCGCTTCCAGATCGTGCACGTGATGTTCGGCCAGGATTTGCTGGAAGTAACGACCTTCCGCGGCGCCGGCGCCGACTCCGCGCCCAAGGATGAACATGGCCGCGTCCTGCGCGACAACACCTTCGGTCTGCAGCACGAGGACGCGCTGCGCCGCGACTTCACCATCAACGCCATGTACTACAACCCGGCCACGCAGGAAGTGCTCGATTACCACGGCGGCGTGGAAGACATCCGCGCCCAGACCCTGCGCATGATCGGCAAGCCGGAAGAGCGCTACCGCGAAGACCCCGTGCGCATGCTGCGCGTGGTGCGCTTCGCCGCCAAGCTGAAATTCACCATCGAGCCGCACACGGCCGCGCCGATTCCCGTCATGGCGCCGCTGATCAACAACGTGCCGGCCCCGCGCGTGTTCGACGAAATGCTGAAACTGCTGATGAGCGGCCACGCGCTGGCGTGCCTGCAGCAGCTGCGCAAGGAAGGCTTGCACCACGGCCTGCTGCCGCTGCTCGACGTGGTGCTGGAGCAGCCGCTGGGCGCGAAATTCGTCACCCTGGCGCTGGACGCCACGGACCAGCGCATCGCCGCCGGCAAGACCGTCTCGCCGGGCTTTTTGTTTGCCTCGCTGCTGTGGCACCAGGTGCTGGAAAAATGGACGGCCTACCGCGCCGCCGGCGAGTCGACCATCCCCGCGCTGCACCTGGCGGCCGACGACGTGCTCGATTCGCAGACGGAAAAACTGGCCCTGCAGCGCAAGATCGGTTCCGACATGCGCGACATCTGGTCGATGCAGCCGCGCTTCGAGCGCCGGGTCGGCAAGGCGCCGTACAAATTGCTCGAGCACCTGCGCTTCCGCGCCGGCTACGACTTCCTGCTGCTGCGCTGCGCCTCGGGCGAGATCGACATGGACATCGGCGAATGGTGGACGGCCTTTTATGAGGGCGACGAGGAAACGCGCGAAGCGCTGCTGGTCAGCGCCAATGCCGCACCGGGCGCCGCCAAGAAAAAGCGCCCGCCACGCCGCAGCACGCGCAGCAAATCGAATACCGGCGGCGGAAGCACCTCCACCGGCAGCACCAGCGGCGAATAATGCAAGTTATCGCTTACATCGGCATCGGCGCCAACCTGGGCGATGCGCGCGCGAACGTGCAGGATGCGATCGCGCGCCTGGCGCGCCTGCCCGGCGCATCCCTCGTGGACGCCTCGGCCAGCTACCGCACGGCGCCCATCGATTCCAGCGGTGACGACTATATCAACGCCGTGGCGCGCATCACGACCACCCTGCCGGCCGAAGCGCTTTTGCAGGCCCTGCATGCCATCGAGGCGGCGCACGGGCGCGAACGGCCCTACCGCAACGCCCCGCGCACCCTGGACCTGGACTTGCTGCTGTACGGCGATGCACAGATCGCCAGCGCCACCCTGACGGTACCGCATCCGCGCCTGACGGAGCGCGCCTTCGTGCTGGTGCCGCTGCTGGCCCTGGCGCCCGCCATCGTCGTGCCGGGACGCGGGCCGGCGCAGCACTACCTGGCGGGCGTCGCTGACCAGGCCATCAGCGAGCTCTGAGCGCCACGCGGCATTGCTCTACAATGCCGCCCCTGCACGCCGCCATATAAAGTACTACACTAGCGGCGTCGCAATAGCATAACCCCCCTTTCACTCTAGAGAATACCTATGTCCGCTTATTTGCAAGGAACAGATCTGGCCGCCAAAGACAAGGCCGCCACACCGGCGCCGGCGCCATCCAAGCCTGTCGCCAACAAGGCCGTGACCATCCATACCCTGGCCACGCTGCGCGCCGCCGGTGAAAAGATCACCATGCTGACCTGCTATGACGCCAGCTTCGCGTCGCTGATGGACCGCTGCGGCGTGGAGATCCTGCTGATCGGCGATTCGCTCGGCATGGTCTGCAACGGCCTGAACTCCACCCTGCCCGTCACCGTGGCCGAACTGGCCTACCACACGGCTTCCGTGGCGCGCGGCAGCAAGTCGGCCATGATCCTGGCCGACCTGCCGTTCGGCGCGTACGGCACGCCTGAAACGGCTTACGCCAACGCCGTCATCCTGATGCAGGCGGGCGCGCACATGATCAAGATCGAAGGCGGCGCCTGGCTGGCCGAGACCGTCCGTTTCCTCACCGAGCGCGGCATCCCCATCTGCGCCCACATCGGTCTGACGCCGCAATTCGTGCACCAGCTGGGCGGCTATAAAGTGCAGGGCAAGAGCACGGAAAGCGCCGCCGAACTGAAAAACGACGCGCTGACGCTGCAAAACGCGGGCGCGGCCATCGTGCTGATGGAAGCCATGCCGTCGCAACTGGGCAAGGAAGTGACCGACATGCTGACGATCCCCACCATCGGCATCGGCGCCGGTCCCGACTGTTCGGGCCAGGTCCTCGTCATGCACGACATGCTGGGCGTGTTCCCAGGCCGCAAGGCGCGCTTCGTGCGCAACTTCATGGAAGGCGCGGCCAGCATCGACGACGCCGTCACCGGCTATGTCAAGGCCGTCAAGGACGGCAGCTTCCCGGCGCTGGAACACTGCTTCTGATTGTGCCTGGCGAGCCACTGATTGGCACTTTAGTCCGCAAATAAAATCTGGGTCAGACCCGTCGGGTCTGCCCCAGGCTTTTAAGACAACAATTCCGCTATCCCACCTGTATCCACGTCGTCTTCAGCTCCGTGTACTTGTCCAGCGCGTGCAACGACTTGTCGCGCCCGTTGCCCGACTGTTTATAGCCGCCGAACGGCACGGTGATATCGTCGCCGTCGTACTGGTTGACGTGCACGGTGCCCGCGCGCAGGGCGCGCGCCGTCTGGATGGCCTTGCTGATGTCCGAGGTCCACACGGCCGCCTGCAAGCCGTATGGCGTCGCATTGGCCTGCTTGATGGCTTCGGCGATATTCGTAAAGCCCAGCACGGACAGCACGGGCCCGAAAATCTCTTCGCGCGCGATCGTCATGCCGGCGTCCACACCGAAGATGGTCGGCTGCACGTAATAGCCGCCCGTATCAAGGCGCACGGCGTCGCCGCCGCCGAGCAGCTGCGCGCCTTCGTTCTTGCCGGCCGCGATATAGCCCATCACCGTATTCATCTGCGTGGCGTCGACGATGGCGCCCATGACCGTGGCTTCGTCGAGCGGGTCGCCGGGCTGGAAGCGGGGCAGCATGGCCAGCGCCTTGGCGATAAATTCATCCTTGATCGATTCTTCCACGAACAGGCGCGAGGGCGCATTGCAGCTTTCGCCCTGGTTGAAAAAGATGGAGCCGACGGCGGCCGCGACGGCCTTGTCCAGGTCCGGGCAATCGGCGCACACGATGTTGGCGGACTTGCCGCCCAGCTCAGTCCACGCCCGTTTCAGGTTCGACTGGCCCGCCATCTGCACGATCAATTTCCCTGTGCGCGTGGAACCCGTAAAGCCGATGCAATCGACGTCCATGTGCTGCGCCAGCGCGGCACCGGCCTCGTTGCCGTAACCGGGCAGCACGTTGAAGACGCCCTTCGGCACGCCCGCTTCCAGCGCGATGTCGGCCAGGCGCAGCGCCGTCAATGGCGATTTTTCCGACGGTTTCAAGATCACGCTGTTGCCGGCCGCGAGGGCCGGCGCGATCTTCCAGGCAGCCATGATCATCGGGTAATTCCACGGCACGATGGCGGCGACGACGCCCACCGGTTCGCGCGTGATCAGGGCCAGGCTGTTGGCGGGCGTCGGGGCGATTTCATCGTAGACCTTGTCGATCGCCTCGCCATACCAGCGCAGGCAGTTGGCCGTGGCGCCCACGTCCACGCTCTGGCTGTACTTGATCGGCTTACCCATGTCCAGGGTTTCCAGCAGGGCCAGCTCGGGACCGTATTTCTGCACCAGGTCGGCGAACTTGATCAATATCCGCTTGCGCTGCGCCGGCGATTTCCCCGCCCAGCGGCGGTCGTCAAAGGCGGCGCGCGCGGCCTGCACGGCCGCCTCCACGTCGGCGCCGTCGCAGCGGGCCACCTGTCCCAGCAAGCGCCCGTCGATGGGCGACAGATTGTCGAAAACCTGGCCGGACCTGGCCGCGACCCGTTCGCCGTTGATGACAGCGCGGCCATCGATCTTGATCTCTGCGGCCCGTGCGTGCCAACTGGTGTTTTCCGTCATGGTCGTCTCCTGTGTCAGTTTACAAGCAGCTTACTCCTGGTCCAGCGAATAGGGCGCAGACATCTGCTTGCGGCGTCTGCGGTCGGCGCGCGCCAGCATCACAGCGTACGCGATCACGGCGAGCGTCACGACGAGGATGGTCAGCGCGGCGATGGCATTGACGCGCGGGTCGAGTCCCAGGCGCGCGCGAGAGAAAATCACCAGCGGCATCGTCGTCGAACCGGGGCCGGACAGGAAAGCGGACAGCACCACGTCGTCGAGCGACAGGGTAAATGTCAGCAGCCAGGCTGAGGCCAATGCCTGCGTGATGTTCGGCAGGGTCACGAGGAAGAACACCTGGTGCGCTCGGCAACCAAGGTCCATGGCCGCTTCCGCCAGCGATTTGCTCATTTCCTGCAGGCGCGACTGCACCACCACGGCCGCATACGCCATGCCCAGCAGGGTGTGACCGAGCCAGATGGTCAGCACGCCCCGCTCGGGAAAACCGAAGACCTTTTGCATGGACACCAGCATCAGCAGCAGCGACAGGCCGATGATCACTTCCGGCATCACCAACGGCGCGCTGACCATGGCTGAAAACACCGTGCGGCCACGGAAGCGCTGGTAGCTGGTCAAGGCAAAGGCGGCGAAGGTGCCGAGGATGACGGACGAAGTGGCCGACATGAAGGCGATCTTCAGGGACAAGCCGAAGCCCGAAATGATCTCCGTGTCACTCATCAACTCGCGGTACCAGCGCAGCGAGAAGCCGCTCCACACCATGTCCTGGCGCGAGCTGTTGAACGAAAAGACGATCAGCACGATGATGGGCAGGTACAGGAACAGGTAGCCGAGCGAGAGCCAGCCGCGCCCGAACCAGCGCTGCAGGAAGGTACGTCCGTTCATGTGCGCTCCTCCGCGTCCTGGTCGGTCTTGTATTTGTTAAAAATGGCCATCGGCACGAGGATCAGCAGGATCACCAGCACCGTCACCGACGAGGCCATGGCCCAGTCGTTATTGGTGAAATATTCATCCCACAGCACGCGGCCGATCATCAGGGTTTCCGGGCCGCCCAGCAGCTCGGGAATCACGTATTCGCCCACGGAGGGAATGAACACCAGCATGGCGCCGGCGATGATGCCCGACTTCGACAGAGGCACGGTGATGCGCCAGAACGCCTGCAGGGGCGTGGCGCCCAGGTCCGCCGCCGCTTCCAGGAAGCGCACGTCCATTTTGACCAGGTTGGCGTACAGGGGCAAAATCATGAACGGCAGATAGGCGTACACCATGCCGACCACCAGCGAAAACGAGGTGTTCATCATGTGCAGCGGCTCCTGCACCACGTCCAGCGCGATCAATAGATCGTTGAGCAGGCCGTGGTTGGCCAGGATGCCCTTCCACGCATACACGCGCAGCAGGAACGAGGTCCAGAACGGCAGCATTACCAGCATCATCAGCACCGGGCGAATCGATGGCCTGGCGCGCGCCATGAAGTAGGCGAACGGGTAGCCGATGAAGAGGCAAATGGCGGTGGTGATGGCCGCGTACTTGATGGAACTGAGGTAGGTGAGCAGATACAGTTCATCGGCGGCGATGAACAGGTAGTTGGCGATTTTCACCTTCAATACGACGATGCCGTCGACGTACGACAGCAGGCCGCCGAACGGACTGCCCGCCGTGTCCATGTCGGACAAGCTGATGCGCAGCACGATCAGGAACGGTATTAAAAAGGCGGCCGTCAGGAACAGCGCCGGCACGGCGATGACGGCGTTGCGCCCAGTGACCCAGCGCAGGGGGACGAGCTTGCGCAGCGATTGCAGAATAGACGTCATGATGGCCTCAGCTGGTCAGCACGACGATGTCGGCGCCATCCCACCACACCCACACGCGCTGCTCGCGCTCAAGGCGCGCGGCGTCGTGGCGGGCCGCGTTGGTGCGCGAGACTTTCACCACCGTGCCGCTGTCGAGGCGCACGTGGTAGCTTGTTTCATTGCCAAAATACGCCATGGCGACAATCACGCCCTGGGCGCAGTTGTAGCCGTGTTCCTTTGGTGACGCCCGCTCTTCCAAAGCGGGCGGTTCGGTCTGGATGCCGATTTTCTCGGGGCGCACGGCCACCGAGACATCCATGCCCAGGTTGCCCGTGATGCCATGCGCGACATAGTGGCGGCCATCGGGCGTGTCGATGACCACGTGATCGGGTTCGTCTTCCGTGATGCGGCCATCGAACAGATTGACGCTGCCGATGAAGTCGGCCACGAAGCGGCAGTTCGGCGTTTCATAGATTTCGCCCGGCGCGCCCACTTGCAGGATGCGCCCTTCGCTCATGACGGCGATGCGCGTGGCCATGCTCATGGCCTCGTCCTGGTCGTGCGTGACCATTACGCAGGTGACGCCCACCTGCTCGATGATGTTGACCAGTTCCATCTGCGTGCGTTCGCGCAGTTTCTTGTCGAGCGCGCCCAGCGGCTCGTCGAGCAGCAGCAATTGCGGACGCTTGGCCAGGCTGCGCGCCAGCGCCACGCGCTGCTGCTGGCCGCCCGACAGCTGGTGCGGCTTGCGCTTCGCATACTGCCCCAGCTGCACCAGCGCCAGCATCTGCTCGACCCGCGCCGCCACTTCCGCTTTCGGCAAGCCGTCGCGGCGCAGGCCGAAGGCGATGTTGTCCCACACGGACAAATGGGGGAACAGCGCATATGACTGGAACATCATGTTGATGGGCCGCTGGTGCGGCGGCACATCGACGATGCTGCTGCCCGCCAGGGCGATGCGCCCCGAGGTCGGCGTCTCGAAACCGGCCAGCATGCGCAGCAGGGTCGACTTGCCGCAACCTGAACTGCCCAGCAGGGCGAAAATCTCGCCCTTGTTGATCGTCACGGAAATACCATCGACGGCGCGCACGCCATCGAATTCCTTGACCAGCTGATCAATCAGCAAGAAAGGCGCTTGGGCGTCGCTGGCCGACGCGGCAGGTGTTGCTATCGTCATGTGTGGGTAGCTTCTGGGTAAAAGGGTGTCAAAATGAAAAACTGGCCACTACAGGAGCGGCCAGGATGGAAGTTTAGCGGAACTGCCGCCATTGCGGTCCAAAAAATACGCAGATGGCGGCAAAATGGGGCAAAAACCTACACCCAGCCCTTCGCCTTCACCTCGTCAT
This sequence comes from Janthinobacterium sp. GW821-FHT03A03, assembly GCF_059421435.1. NCBI lineage: Bacteria > Pseudomonadati > Pseudomonadota > Betaproteobacteria > Burkholderiales > Oxalobacteraceae > Janthinobacterium > Janthinobacterium sp. GW821-FHT03A03. Next base: position 1,181,490 of record NZ_JBWKUZ010000001.1, read on the forward strand.
ACGTCTTGTCCAGGCATAGCCGTATCAATGCGACCATCTCGTCGATCTGCGCGCGCGTCATGACCAGGGGAGGGGCGACGATCATGCGCTCGCCCACGGCGCGCATGATCACGCCGTTGTCGAACATGTGGCCGCGGCAGATCATGCCCACGCCCTGGTCCTCGTCGAACAGCTCGTTGTCGTGCACGGTGGCGCCCTTGCGGCGCACCAGGTTCAGGCCCGCGACCAGGCCGCAGCTGTCCGCGTAGCCCACCAGCGGATGCTCGCCCAGGCTGGCGAAGCACTGTTTCAGGTAGGGTCCCGTGTCGTTAGCCACCTTGGCCACCAGTTGCTCTTCCTCGATGATGCGGATGTTTTCCAGCGCCGCCGCGCAAGCGACTGGATGGCCCGAATACGTGAAACCGTGCGTGAATTCGCCGCCTTGCTCGATCAGCACCTTGGCCACCCTGTCGCCCACCAGCACGCCGCCCAGGGGCACATAGCCGGAAGTGACGCCCTTGGCAAACGTGATCAGGTCGGGCTTGATGCCGAACAGCTCGGAGCCGAACCAGCGCCCAAGGCGGCCGAAGCCGCAGATGACTTCATCGGCGATGAGCAAAATGCCGTACTTGTCGCAGATGCGGCCAATTTCGGGCCAGTAGGTCGATGGCGGGATGATGACGCCGCCCGCGCCCTGTACCGGTTCGCCGATGAAGGCGGCGACCTTGTCGGCGCCGATTTCCAGGATCTTGTCTTCCAGCCAGCCGGCCGCTTTCAAGCCGAAGGCTTCCGGCGTCAAGCCGTGGCCCGACTCCAGGTAACTGGGCTGGCCGATATGCGCGATGCCCGGTATCGGCAAGCCGCCTTGCGCGTGCATGCCGTCCATGCCACCCAGCGACGCCCCCGCCACCGTGCTGCCGTGATACGCGTTGTGGCGGCTGATGACGGTATGGCGCTCCTTGTAGCCGAGGATATCCCAGTAGCGGCGCACCATGCGCAGATTCGTGTCGTTGCCCTCGGAGCCGGAACTGGTGAAGAACACGTGCTGAAACTGCGGCGGAGAGATTTGCGCCAGCTTGGCCGCCAGCTGCGCGGCCGGCACGTTGGTCGTGCCAAAGAAGCTGTTATAGAAGGGCAGCGTCTCCATCTGCCGGTACACGGCTTGCGAGATCGATGTGCGGCCATAGCCCACGTTGACGCACCACAGGCCCGACATGCCGTCGACGATCTTCCTGCCCTGGCTATCCCACAGGTAGACGCCGTCGCCGCGCACCATCACGCGCGCGCCCTTGCTTGCCAGGTCCTGGAAATCGGTGAACGGGTGCAGGTAGTGGGCCGAGTCCATTTTCTGGATGGCGGCCGTGTCATACACCTGCGGCGCCGCATTCTTTTGCGCCACGGAGGCGACCAGGGCGGCGCCTGGCGCCAGCGGATTGTTGGATGTGCTCATAGGTGATCCTTTATACGTGCAGTAAGAGATGCTCGCGCTCCCACGGACTGATGACGGTCATGAATTCCTGGTGCTCGAGGTCCTTGATGGCCGCATACACGTCGATGAAGCGCTCGCCCAGCACCGTGCGCAGCTTGTCTTCCGCGCGCAGCAGTTGCAGGGCCTCGGGCAAGCCTTGCGGCAGCTCGAACTTCATGTCGTAGGCACTGCCCACCATCATCGGCGTCGCTTCCAGCTGCTCCGTCATGCCCAGGTAGCCGCAGGCCAGGGTGACAGCCAGCGCCAGGTAGGGATTCGCGTCGGCGCCGATGATGCGGTTTTCCACGCGCCTGTCCTGCACGCCCGACTCGGGCACGCGGAAGCCCACCGTGCGGTTGTCCAGGCCCCACTGGATGTTGATCGGCGCGGCCGTGTGGCGCACGATGCGACGGTAGGAATTCACGTAGGGCGCGACGATGGCCATGGCCGACGGCATGTAGCGCTGCAGGCCCGCGATGTAATGCTTGAAGATGGGCGCGGCCGAACCGTCCTCGTTGCTGAAGATGTTCAGGCCCGTCTTCGCATCCGTCACGCTCTGGTGCACGTGCATGGCGGAACCCGGTTCGCCCGCCATGGGCTTGGCCATGAAGGTGGCGTACATATCGTGTTTTAACGCCGCTTCGCGCAGGGTGCGCTTGAAGAAGAAGACCTTGTCGGCCAGGCCCAGCGGATCGCCGTGCAGGAAGTTGATTTCCATCTGCCCCGCGCCGATTTCGTGGATCAGGGTATCGACGTCAAGGTTCATCAGTTCGCAGTAATCGTAGATATCCTCGAACAGGGGATCGAACTCGTTGACGGCGTCGATGCTGTACACCTGGCGGCTCGTCTCGGCCCGGCCGCTGCGGCCAATGGGCGGTTTCAATGGCAAGTCGGGGTCCGTGTTCTTCGCCGTCAGGTAGAACTCCAGCTCCGGCGCCACCACGGGTTTCCAGCCCTTGTCCGCATACAGTTTCAGCACGCGGCGCAGCACGGAGCGGGGGGCGAAATCGACCAGCATGCCGTCGGCGAAATAGCAGTCGTGGATGACTTGCGCGGTGGGATCGGTAGCCCACGGCACCATGGTGATGGTGGTGGGATCAGCCTTTAAAATCATGTCGCGGTCGGTGCTGGAAATGGCTCGGTCGTAGCCGCCGTCATCGACGGGATAATTGCCCGTCACCGTCATGCCCAGCACCGCTTCCGGGATGCGCATGCCGCGCTCCTGGGTGAATTTCCCGCGCGGCAGGATCTTCCCCCGCGCCACTCCCGTCAAGTCGGGCACCAGGCATTCGATTTCCGTGACGCGCTTTTCATTGAGCCACAAATCCATATCCGTATAGGTGAAATTTTCGCGTATTGCCATGTTTCCCTCTCGCTGGTCTTGATCAAACACCGCGTGCTGCGGGCGGTGCGCCTGTCATCCTGTCTTCCTGTGCTGTTCCTGGTAATCGCGGCAGGCCTGGCCGAAGCCATCGAACAGGCGCATCGACTGCGGGTTGTCTTCCACCTGCCATTCCGGGTGCCATTGCACGGCCAGGCTAAAACCGGCGGCGCTGGCCACCGTGTAGGCTTCCACCAGGCCGTCGTCGGCCAGGGCATCCACCAGCAAGCCATCTGCCAGCCGGGCGATGCCCTGACCATGCAGGGAATTGACCATCATCTCGCTCTCGCCGCCCAGCAGCCGTGACAGCACGCCGTCGGGCATCAGCTTGATGCGGTGCGCGGGCGCGTACTGGCGCTGCAGTGGATCGAGCACGTTCTCGCGGTGATCCATCATGCCCGGCACCGCATGCACGGCCTGGTGCAGGCTGCCGCCCAGGGCCACGTTGACTTCCTGGAAGCCGCGGCAGATGGCCAGCAGCGGCAGCTGGCGCGCCAGCGCAGCGCGGATCAGGGGCAAGGTAGTGGCGTCGCGCGCGGGGTCTTGCGGCAGGTCGGGATGCAGGATGTCTTCGCCATACAGGCGCGCATCGACGTTCGAGGCGGAACCGGTCAGCATGACGCCGTCTGCGACCTGCAGCGCCGCTTCCAGGTCCGCAGCCGCGCCCAGGGCGGGCAGCAGCAGCGGCATGCAGCCGGCGCCGTGCAGCACGGCGTGCAGGTATTTGTCCTGCGCCATGTGCCAGGCGTGGCTGCCCAGCTGGCGCTGGCAGGCGGGAACGAGAACGATGGGACGGCGCATAGAGTGCTACCTCGCTGGCGTGACGATCCAATGACAGCGCATGACAGCGCTGCCGCTCGCTTCACTGTACAGCAGAGCCGGAGGCAGCGGCCACACCGATGGGCATGGCCAGCAGCGGCGCATATCGCCTACACTACGGCTTTGCAATATTGTCTTTATTAAAATCATCATATGCCCGTCCGGCGCCAAATACCAGCGCCGCAGGCAAAGTCCCCCACTTTCCCATGCATCCACACCGTTTTCCAGCCTTCCCGAACACCTCTTTCACCCTGCAGGGGCAGCCATGAAGCACATGCCGTGGCGCGACTTCTTCGCCCTCGTGGTCAGCATCGGCGTGGTCGGCCTGGGCCTCGGCGCCACCATGCCGCTCACCGCCCTGACCCTGCACCAGCGCGGCGTGGGCACGGACATCATCGGCATGATCACGGCCGTCAGCGCCCTCGGCATCCTGGCCGCCTCGCCGTTCGTCTCGCGCTGGGTGGGGCGTTTCGGCGCGCGCGCCACCATGCTGGGCGCCGTCTGGGTGGCCTCGCTGGCGACGATCGCCATGCAGTTCACCGACCACCTGCTGGCGTGGAGCGTGCTGCGTTTCCTGTTCGGCGGCGCCATGGGTGTGCTGTTTACCATCGGCGAGGCGTGGGTCAACCGCCTGGCGCCCGACAATTCGCGCGGTCGCGTGGTGGCCATGTACACCACCAGTTTTACGTTTTTCCAGCTGATCGGCCCCGCCCTCGTGGCCCTCTTCAACGACCAGATTTCGTGGAGCTTCGCCGCCTGCGGCCTGCTGTTTCTGCTGGCCGTGCCGGGCCTGATGCTGATCTCGAACAGCGGCCCGGAAAAGGAGCCGGAAGAACATGGCGTGAAGTGGACCCTGATCCTGCCGCGCATGCCGATGATCGTGCTCGGCGCCGCCTTCTTCGCCCTGTTCGACACGCTGGCATTGAGTCTCCTGCCGCTGTACGCGATGGAGCACGGCATCGGCACCGACCTGGCCCTGCTGTCGGCCACCGTGGTGCTGGTGGGCGACACGGGCCTGCAATTTGCGCTGGGATGGATGGCCGACCGCTTCGGACGCGCCAGGGTGCACGCAGGCTGCGGCGTGGCCGTCTGCCTGCTGCTGCCGCTGCTGCCGTTCGCCGTCGGCACGCCGTGGCTGTGGTGGACCCTGCTGCTGTTGCTGGGCGCGGCGGCGGGCGGCATCTACATGCTGGCGCTGGTGGCCTGCGGCGAGCGCTTTACGGGACTGTCGCTGACCAGCGCCAGCGCCATCGTCAACGCCACCTGGGGTGTGACCAGCGGCGGCGGACCTCTGCTGACGGGCATCCTGATGCAATCGGCGGGCGTGAACGCCTTGCCGGCCGTGATGTGGGTATGCGCCGCCATTTTCGTCGGCAGCGCCGTGTGGGAGCGCAGGAAGGGGATCGTGTAACGCGCTACTTCGGTATTTTTTCCAGGCGCTGCCGCAGCTCCTCGGCCACCGGATAGTCGGGATAGGCTTGCCGGAACGCCGTCCACTCCTCCTGCGCCAGGGTACCCTCGCCCGCCTTGAGCAGGGCCTCGATCTTCATCAGCCACACGGAGGCGTCGAGCTTTGCCGGCGGCGGCAGCGGCGCGGAGCGGGCCGCCACCGGAGCGGGCATGGCCAGCGCGCGCGGCACCGGCGCCTGACGCTGCAGGCCGGCCTCGGCCTGCATGGCGGCTTGCCGCTCGATTGCCGCAGCAGGCGCCGGCGGGGGCGGCGGCGCAGGAGGAGCCACGGGTACGGTCGCCGCCAGCGGGGGTGCTGACGGCACGGCTGCTACCGGCTCGGCCTGCACCGGCGGCCTCGGTGCCGCCTTGGCCATGGCGCGCGGTGCCGGCGGCGGCGGCGCGGACTCAGTCGCAGGTGCAGCGGCCGGTGCGGATTCCCGCATCACCTCCTGCGTGACCGGTTCCCCGACTACGGGAAACTGCGCCGGCTTCGAGCCGAACCAGTCCACGCCGATCAGGTTTACCGTCAGCAGCACGGCAGCGGCCAGCCCCAGCGGAACGCGCCAGCGCTGCAGATAGTCCGGTGATTTCTTGGCCGGCAGAGTGCGCAGCACGCCATCGGCGCAGTCGTTGGCCGCTGCCAGCTGGTGCAAGGCTTTTTCCGCGTCGGCCAGGATGGCCGCATCGAGCGCGCTGGAAGGCGCCGGCTGCGGCAGGCTGGCCAGCAGCGCGGTCAATTCCTCGTCATTCGGTTCGTCGTGATCTCGATCGTGGGTATTCATGCCTGTCCTCCCGCGCCAGCGGCGCTGTCCAAGCCCGCGCGCAATTTCTGCATGGCGTAGCGCAGCCGGCTCTTGACGGTTTCCGCTTCCGCCCCCGTCACCGCGGCGATCTCGAGGATGCTCATGCCGCTGAACTGCTGCAGCACCAGCGCTTCCTTCTGTTCCGCCGGCAGTGCGGCGATGGCCGCATGCAGCCGCGCGTGCTGCTGTTTCTGCTCCAGCGACTGCGGCGGCGAGGCGCCCTCGTCCGTCAGTTCGCCTGCGTCACCGTGGTCCTGTCCTTCCCGCTGGCGCAGGAGGTCGATCAGGCGGTTGCGCGCGATCTGGTACAGATAGGTGCGAAACGCCGCCTGCGGCTGGTAGCCGGCGCGCGCCGCATGCAGGCTGGCCCACGCATCCTGCACGATCTCGTCCACCCACGCGCGGCGCGGCGAACGCCAGGCGACGAAGCGGTACAGGCCCTGGCTATGGCGCCGGTACAGCTCGCGAAACGACGGCAGGTCGCCGGCGCTGTAGCGCAGCATCAGGTCTTCATCCGTCGCGGTCAGTAAGGTATCGGGCATGCGGACCAGTGTAGCCGAACTACGCGGCAGCGGCAATTTCCCTGCGCCTTCAGCGTACAGTGGACGCAACGGGCGCATAGCTGATGCGGCGCACTTCTCGGATCTGTCCATCCTTGAGCACCCCTTCCACCAGTTCATAGCCGAGCAGGGCGAAGACGCGGCCCTGCAGGAACAGGGGACGCGCATTGCCGTACCAGTCCACGCAGGACGCGCGGCAGCCGTCGTCCGGCGCCTGGCCTGGCCGCGCCGCCAGCGCGCCCAGTTCCGTCAATGTCAAACCGCTGTTGCGCAGATACAGGACGGCTGCTCCTGACTTGTTGAGGCCAGGCCGCTCGTCCGCGCCCAGGATCGGCAGGCCGATCACGCCCTCGCTTGCCGTGTGCGGCTTGTAGAAAAAGCCGTGGCTGCGCGACTCGCCCTGCGCCGCGTCGGCGCGGATGTAGCGCGTGGCGACCGCCGCCTGCGCCCCCAGGCCGATGGTGCTGAAATGCAGATCCTTGCCCTGCGCGCCGATCACCATGGCGTCATTACCCAGCGCCTCGATGCGCTCCACGCCGTGCGGCAGGGACAGGGCTTGCACGCTGCCCGCATCGGCCCAGCGCACCGCATACAGGGGCTGGCGCGGCCAGGCCTGGTCCGCCTTGCGGCGTCCCGCATTGCCGGGATTGCCGTACAGCAAATACGCTCCCACATAGCGGTTCTGCAGACCGTAGCCGCCGCCGGGCAGCGGCGTGTAGCTGCCGGCGGGCGCACTGTCGCGGCCATCGGAAAACGACGCCAATGGCACGCGCAGCAGGGCCATGTCGCCACGCCCCCGCGCGCCATCCCACATGGCGTCGCCCTGGCCCTCGGCGCGCAGCAGGACGTTCAGGTGGCCATCGGGGCTTTCCATGAACGAGAACTGGTCGACGGGCGCACCGGCCACCTTCAGGGCGCTGGGCGCCGAGCCGTCGAGGGGAATGCGGAACACGCCCGAGTCGCTGCCACGGCGCGTGGTCCACACGAAAACGGATTCGCCCGACACATAAAATACGCGCCCCTGCGGCCCCATCACGGCGGTCGCTTCGCAGCGCATGTCGCGCTGCGCCAGGTCGCACACGGTGACAGTATGCAGGGCCAGACCAAAGCCCGGTTCGGGCTCGTCATCGGTGCGGTAGATGCGCGTGGCAGGGGCGATGCGCTTGAAGTCGGACGGCACGGCGTCGGGGCGCCAGCGGCGCAGCGCGGGAAAGCCGCCAAACGGGTCGCCCCGGCGCAAGTTCAGCGACAGGGGCGAGTAGAACACCAGTTTGCTGCCGATCAGACGGCTGGCGTAGTTGCGCGAGGAGTAGTAATCGTTGGAGCGCAAGTGATACGTGGAGCGGTAGGCCAGCTTGCCTTCCGCGTTGACGTCGAACAGGCCGATCTCCGTGCCGCCCCGGCTGTAGCTGTAGCCGATCACCACCACCGTGTCGCCATCGATCAGCATCTCGTCATACCAGCTGCCCGACGGATCGCTGCCCGGCGCGAACGCATCGAGCGCCGCGACGGGCTGCAGGGCCTTGTCCCCCACCTGCACCGTAAACAGCTTGCCGCGCCTGAGCATCACCAGGTGCTTGCCATGCAGCTTGACGATGCCGCCTTCGTCCACGCCCGCCGTCTGCACGTTGGTGACCGATTCGGCCGCCTCTGCCGATGCTGCCGGCGCGGCTTTCGCCGCCATCGGCGCTGGTGCTGGCGGCGGCGCAGGCGCCATCGCCGTGTACTGCGCCGTGGCGCGCTGCAGTTTCTGCTGTTCCCTCTGCAGTGCCGCCTGGCGCGCCTGCAGCTGCTGCAGGTAGCTGCTCAAGGCCTGCTCGCTGGCGAACGGCGCCAGGGTCTTGCGCGGCGCCGTGCCGGCGGCGTGGCTGGCTGCCGACAGCAGCAAAGTCAGTATCAGGGTGGTCTTGAGGACGGTGAACATCGCTTCGGCTCCGGTTGGCTGGGATGATGACCATGAAACGGCAAGCGAGACGAAACAGGGTTAAAGATGGTCAAATATTCTTTGACGGTGCGCCGCCGCACATGAGGCGCAATCGTGCGCCAGGCAAAAAGGACTACCATGGAGTATCACGCAACCCTTGCTGAAAGCCTGCCATGCTCGCACTGAACGACCCGGCGCTGCTGCGCCAGCAATGCTATCTGAACGGACGATGGCTCGATGCCGATGACGGCAAGCGCGCCGCGGTCCGCAATCCCGCCACGGGCGAAGTGATCGGCCACGTGCCCGTGATGGGCACGCAGGAAACAAGAAGCGCCATCGCCGCGGCCAACGCCGCCTGGCCCGCCTGGCGCAAGAAGAGCGCGAAAGAGCGCGCCACGGTGCTGCGCCGCTGGAACGACCTGATACTGGAAAACGCGGACGACCTGGCGCTGATCATGACGACGGAACAGGGCAAGCCCCTGCCTGAAGCCAGGGGCGAAGTGCAGTACGCGGCATCCTTCATCGAATGGTTCGCCGAAGAGGGCAAGCGCGTCGCGGGCGACACCCTGCAGTCGCCGTGGCCGGACCGGCGTATCGTCGTGACCAAGGAGCCGATCGGCGTGTGCGCCGCCATCACGCCATGGAACTTCCCCGCTGCGATGATCACGCGCAAGGCAGGGCCGGCGCTGGCGGCCGGCTGCCCGATGCTCGTCAAGCCGGCCGGCATGACGCCGTTTTCAGCCCTGGCGCTGGCCGTGCTGGCCGAACGCGCGGGTGTGCCTGCGGGCGTGTTCAATGTCATCACGGGTTCCTCGCAGGAGATCGGCGACGAAATGACATCCAATCCCCTCGTGCGCAAGCTCAGTTTCACGGGATCGACGGAAGTGGGCCGCATGCTGATGCGCCAATGCGCGCCGACGATCAAGAAGCTGTCGCTGGAACTGGGAGGCAATGCGCCGTTCATCGTCTTTGACGACGCCGACCTCGATGCGGCAGTGGAAGGCGCCATCGCATCAAAATACCGCAACGCGGGCCAGACCTGCGTGTGCGCCAACCGCTTGTACGTGCAGGATGGCGTGTACGAGGCGTTCGCGCAAAAGCTGGTGGCAGCCGTACAAAGACTCAAGGTGGGCAATGGCGTCGACGAGGGCGTCACGCAAGGCCCGCTGATCGAGGAAAAGGCCGTGAAAAAGGTGGAGCAGCACGTGGCCGACGCGCTGGCCAAGGGTGGGCGCCTGCTGCTGGGCGGCAAACGCCATGCCCTGGGTCACAGCTTCTTCCAGCCCACCGTGATCGCCGATGTGACGAGCGACATGCTGGTCGCCAGCGAAGAGACATTCGGACCGCTGGCGCCCCTGTTCCGCTTCCACACGGACGAGGAAGCCGTGGCGCTGGCAAACGACACGGAATTCGGCCTGGCGGCCTATTTCTATTCGCGCGACATCGGCCGCATCTGGAAAGTCGCCGAAGGCCTGGAATCCGGCATGGTCGGCGTGAACACGGGCCTGATCTCGACGGAGGTGGCGCCGTTCGGCGGCGTCAAGCAGTCGGGCCTGGGCAGGGAGGGATCGTCGTACGGGATCGACGATTACCTGGTCATCAAATACATCTGCATGGGCGGTATTTAACGATTTGCCCGGTGCCGCGCCGGTGCGTCATCCGGCATGGCGCCGCCGCTATTCGAATCCCCGGATCCTGTCGCCGTTGAAATTCGGCAGGCGCCACTCGAAGTGCAGGGCCAGGAAGCGGAACAAAAAGCCCGCGCCGATGGACGACAGCTGCGCCACCGAGCTGTCGACCTTGAAGTACAGCAAGCCGACATACAGGCTGCCCGTAAACAAGGCCACGGTGGCATACACTTCGCGCTGCAGCACGAGAGGAATCTGGTTGCACAGGATGTCGCGCAGCAGGCCGCCGAAGACACCCGTGATCATCCCCGCCAGCACGACGATGGCCGGGTGCATCTTGGCCGACATGGCGATGTCGCAGCCGATCACGCAAAACGCCACCAGGCCCAGGCCATCGACCAGCAGGAAGATGGCGCGCAGATGGTGCAGATAGCGCGCGACAAAGGCCGTCACGATGGCCGCGCCGATGGTAAACAGCAGGTATTCGGGATGCGCGATCCAGCCCAGCGGATAGTGCCCCAGCAGCACGTCGCGCACGGTGCCGCCACCGAGCGCCGTGACGGTGCCGATCATGCAGATGCCGAACAAATCCATGCCGCGCCGCATGCCCATGATGGCGCCGGACATCGCTTCGGCGACAATCGCCACCAGGTAAATCGTATATAACAGCATGGTCTTACTCTTCCGAAAATGATTTGAGAATTTGTTCGCGCTCGCGCGCTTCGCTCAGGGTGCGGGCCTCGCTCATGCCCGCGCTGGAGCCGCCGGCGCCAGTTTCACCGTGCGCCATGCGCGTATCGGCAGCACCGCTGCCGCAGCCGACGCTGCTGTGGATAAAAGCGAAGTTATCCTTCAGGCAGTCGCCGGCCAGGTATTCGGCGTAGACGTAGTCGCCATCGAGCAGGGCCAGGCCAGGCGGTTCGGCCAGCACCTGTTCGCGGCGCCCCTGCACGGCCACCTGCATGTAGTCGCGCCAGACGGGCAGCGCCAGCGTCCCCCCGGTGGCGTTGCCCAGGCTTCTCGGCTGGTCGTAGCCGAGCCAGACGACGGAAACGAGGCCCGAGGAATAGCCGGCGAACCAGGCGTCATACGCATTGTTCGAGGTGCCCGTCTTGCCGGCCGCGTCGCCGCGCCCGAGCGCCAGCGCGCCGCGTCCCGTGCCGCTCTTGACGACGTCGCGCAGCATGCTGTCCATGACGTAGGCGTTGCGCGTGGAAATGACCTGCGTGCCCGGCGCCGGTACGCCTTTGGCGCGCGGCGCCGCGTCGCTGAACAACACCGCGCCGCCGCGGCTGCGCACTTCCTTGATCAGCTTTGGCGGCATCTGCACGCCGCCGTTGGCGAACACGGCATACGACTGCGCCAGCTGCAGCGGCGTGACGGCGCCCGCGCCCAGCGCCAGCGGCAGAGAGACAGGATTGCGCGCGCCCTCGAAGCCGAAGCGCGTGGCGTAGTGCTGCACGTAACCGGGGCCGGCGGCCTGCATCAGGCTGACGGCCACGAGGTTTTTCGAGCGCACCAGGCCGCGCCGCACGCTGATGAAGCCTTCATAGTTGTTGCCGTAATTGCGCGGACGCCACGGTTGCGCACCCGTTTCCTGCGGCAGCAACAGGCGCTGCGTATCGTCCACGGCCGTGCCGGGGAAGTATCCTTTTTCCAGCGCCGCCGAATACACGAAAGGCTTGAAGCTGGAGCCGGGCTGACGGTAGGCTTGCATGGCGTGGTTGTAGTGGTTGCGGTAAAAATCGAAGCCGCCCGCCATGGCGACGATTTCGCCGCTGTGCGCCTCGACGGAAATGAGCGCGCCTTCCATCTCGGGCAGCTGGCTCACCAGCCAGCGCTTTTTGGCCGCATCGTGCACCACTCGGATGACGCTGCCCTCGACGATGGCGCGCTTGCCGTCGAGCGGCAGCTTGCCGCCCAGGCGCGCGTCCGATGCCGCCAGCACGATCTCGTCGCCATTGCGCAGCTGCGCCTTGACCTGGCGCGCACCGGCACTCTCCACCTTGCGTACCAAGGCGGCGCGCAACTCTCCGCTGTCCGGGTAGGCGGCCAGCTGGCGCGCCACGCTGTCTGCGGAGGCGGCCAGGCGGGCTTCCGGGCCGCGATAGCCGCGCCGCGCCTGCGCGTTCAGCAAGCCATCGCGCAGCGACTTGTCGGCCGCGCGCTGCGGCGCCATGCGGATGGTGGTGGTCACGTCCAGGCCCATGCTGTAGGCGCCTTCCGGATAGCTTTGCAAAATCAGCTGGCGCGCTTCCTCGACCGCATACGCGGCCGCATGCACGGAGCTGTTGCGGTCCTTGTTCAGGGCCAGCTTTTCCGCCACGGCGGCCGTGTATTCGGCCGGCGTGATGTAACCGAGTTCGCGCATGCGCTGCAGGATGTAATGCTGGCGCACGGTGGCGCGCTGGGGATTGGCGACGGGGTTGTAGGCCGAAGGCGCCTTTGGCAAGCCGGCCAGCATGGCCGCTTCGGCGATGCTCACTTCCGCCAGCGGCTTGTCAAAATAAATGTTCGAGGCGGCGGAAAAACCGTAGGAGCGTTCGCCCAGATAAATCTGGTTCATATACAGTTCCAGCAGCTTGTCCTTGCCATAGTGCTGTTCCAGCTTGTAGGCGAGCAGCATCTCCGTCAGCTTGCGCTGCACGGTCTTTTCGCGCGACAGAAAAAAGTCGCGCGCCACCTGCATGGTGATGGTGCTGGCGCCCTGCGCGTGGTGGCCCGTGACGACGTTGGCCAGCGTTGCGCGCGTCAAGCCATAAAAGTCCACGGCGCCATGCTCGTAGAAGCGCGCATCCTCGATGGCCAGCAAGGCCTGGCGCATGCGCAGGGGGATGTCCTTCAAGGGCAGAAATTCGCGGCGCTCTTCGCCGTACTCGGCCAGCAGCTCGCCTTCGCTGGAGAAAATACGCAGCGGCAGCGCGGGCTTGTACTGGGCCAGGTGCTCGACGGCCGGCAAGTCCTGCCACGCCTGGCGCAGCCACCAGCCGCCCGCCAGGGCAGCGGACAAGCCCAGGCCCAGGGTCAATCCCAGGCCGAATTTCAGCTTGCGCGCCAGCTTAGACTGCGGCTTGCGGGTGGGAGGGGTTTGCGTTTGGGCTTCCATGTGGTGCTTCCTTTGCTGCCAGGAGGCGGCGCGCAGGCGCGCGGCACTCCATCAAAGAGGTATTGTGCACCGCAACACGCCCATCCTTATCAAAAGTAAGTATTATTTAGTATTGATAAATTTTTCTTATGTAAGGCAGTGGCCATGGATCTCAATCCCAAGCACACGGAAGCGTTCCGCGCCGTCGTCGAAACGGGCAGCTTCGAACAGGCCGCGCTGCGGTTGCACCTGACGTCTCCCGCCATTTCCCAGCGCGTGCGGGCGCTGGAAAGCCAGCTGGGCAATGCCTTGGTCGTACGCAGCCGTCCCGCGCGCGCCACGCGCATGGGCCAGCGCCTGATGCAGTATCTGAAGCGGGCCAAGCTGCTGGAAGCGGACTTGCAGGCGGAACTGGCGGTGCAGCAGGATGCCCCGCTGACCCTGGTGCTGGCGCTGAACGCCGATTCGATGGGCACCTGGTTCTTCCCCGCCCTGTCCGAGGTGCTGATACGCGAGCGCGTGCTGCTGGACCTGACCGTGGAAGACCAGGACCACACCTATACTTTGCTGGAGACGGGCATGGCGATCGGCTGCATCAGCACGGAAGCCAAACCCATGCGCGGGTGCACCGCCGAGCCGCTGGGCGTGATGCGCTACTGGCTGGTGGCCACGCCCGCGTTCCGCCAGCAGTGGTTCGCGCACGGGCTGACGCGCAAGGCGGCGCGCACGGCGCCCGTCGTCGCCTACACGCGCAAGGACACCCTGCAGTCGTCGTTCCTGCAGGAGGCGCTGGGGCTACCGGAAGGCGCCTACCCCTGCCATTACGTGCCGGGCGCCACCTCGCACTTCAACGCCATCCGCTACGGCCTCGGCTACGGCATGGTGCCGGAGTTGCTGCTGAAGGCGAACACGGATGGCGAGCTGGTGGAAATGCTCACGCCCAAGAGCCCGGCCGATGTGGCCCTGTACTGGCACACGTGGAAGGTGCAGTCGCCGCGCATGGAGCAACTGTCGCGGCACATCATCGCCGCGGCGCGCAAGATCTTGAAATAGCGATCGCTGCATGCCCCAGCGTTTCAAGGTGACGCGCTCCAGGCGGCCGCGCGACGGCGGCCGTTCGATGGTGACGCAGGCCAGCCCGTCCAGCAAACGAGGCATTTCTCTATGGATATGCACGGCGCGTTGCGCCACGCTGCAACAGCGGCTGTCGCACAATGGCACAGCAGTAACGGTTTTGCCCGGAAATGGCGCTAGCACGCAACTTGCTTATCTACCAATCTTCAATCGTTGACCAGGAAAACCATGCCCACTCTCGCCCTCTTGCTCGCTCTGCTGCTCGCTGCGCCCTCCCATGCCCAGGAGAGCCAGGATGAAGGCGATCTCAGCTACAAAGCCTATGTACACAGCGACAAGCGCATCAAATGCCTGTACGGCTATGCGGCCGACAAGACGGGCGACCATGCAGCGGCCGTCGCCATCTTTGAAGACTGCATCCGGCGCTGGAATGATGTGTATTCGATGATTTGGCTGGCCCAGCTGTATGAAACGGGCATCGGCGTGACTAAGGATCTGGCGCAGGCGACGGCGCTGATGCGGCGCGGCGCCCATGTGAATGATGATGCCGCCTATGCGCGGCTGGCGCGCTATCACTATGGCGTGGCGCTGGCCGAAGGCCGGGGCACGCCGCAAGACATTCCTCAGGCAAAAACCTGGCTGCGCCGGGCGGCGCAGGAAGGCGTGCGGGAGGCGGCCGATTACCTGGCCCGCCTCGACGGCGCCGCGCCATAGACGCGGCGCCGGCGTCGCTTACGCGATTGCTTCGTAGCGCGCCAGGCGCGTCGCCATGCGCGGCGCCAGCTCGTGGCCGGCCGTGACCGTCACTTCCAGGTCGTTCAGCAAGCCATCCTTCAAGCCGTAGACCCAGCCATGGACGCTGAGTTCCTGGCCCCGTTCCCACGCATCTTGCACGACGGTGGTCTGGCACACGTTCAAGACTTGTTCCACCACATTCAGCTCGCACAGGCGGTCGCCGCGCTGGCGGCTCGTCAGTACGTCGCCCAGGTAGCGTTCGTGCTTCTGGCCCACGTCCTGCACATGGCGCAGCCAGTTGTCGACCAGGCCGATGCGCGTGCCCGTCATGGCCGCATGCACGCCTTTGCAGCCATAATGACCGACGATGATGACATGTTTGACTTTCAGCACGTCCACGGCAAATTGCAGGACGGACAGGCAATTGAGGTCGGAATGCACGACCACATTGGCGATATTGCGGTGCACAAACACGTCGCCAGGCGCCATGCCCAGCAGTTCGTTGGCGGGAACGCGGCTGTCGGAGCAGCCGATCCACAGGTATTCGGGCGATGTCTGCGCTTCCAGGTTCTTGAAGAAGTTCGGGTCTTTTGCCACCATCGAGTCGGCCCAGCGGCGGTTACGCTGCAGCAGTTCCGCCAGGGCCGGGCCATTTTTCGGTTCGGTCATATCGCTCCCATTGTGTAAGTACGACTGCATTGACGGCAGATCGCGCCCATAGGCCGGCGATGTGCGCACATTTCTCAGTCGTAGTGAAAAAAACGCCGGGATGTTGAAGCATCCCGGCGCATGGTATTACGTGTGCTTACTCAAAAAAATCCTTGACCTTGTCTTTCCAGGTCTTGCTTTGCGGACTGTGCTTGGCACCGCCCTCGGTCGTCGACTTTTCAAAGTCGCGCAGCAGGTCTTTCTGTTTTTCCGTCAGTTTCACGGGTGTTTCGATGGCCACGTGGCAGAACAGGTCGCCCGCATAACCGGAGCGCACGCCCTTGATGCCCTTGCCTTTCAGGCGGAAGGTCTTGCCCGACTGGGTGCCTTCCGGGATCGTGAACGACACTTTGCCGTTCAGGGTCGGCACTTCGATTTCGCCGCCCAGGGCCGCCTTGGCGAACGAGATCGGCATTTCGCAATGCAGGTCGTCGCCTTCGCGCTGGAACACGGCGTGCGGCTTGATGTGGATTTCCACATACAGGTCGCCCGACGGACCGCCATTCGTGCCCGGTTCGCCGTTGCCGGACGAACGGATACGCATGCCGTTATCGATACCGACTGGAATTTTCACTTCCAGGGTCTTGTTGCGCTTGATGCGACCGGCGCCGCCGCACGGCGTGCACGGGTCGGTGATGACCTTGCCGCTGCCATGGCATTTCGGGCAGGTTTGCTGGATGCTGAAGAAACCTTGCTGCATGCGCACCTGGCCGTGGCCACCGCAAGTACCGCAGGTGGTCGGCGACGTGCCCGGCTTGGCGCCGCTGCCGTGGCAAGTGTCGCACTTGTCCCAGCTCGGCACGCGAATCGTCGTGTCGAAGCCGTGAGCAGCTTGCTCCAGTGTAATTTCCAGGTTGTAGCGCAAGTCGGCGCCACGGTACACCTGCGGCCCCGCATTGCGGCTGCGTCCACCGCCGCCGCCAAAGATGTCGCCGAAGATATCGCCGAAGCTGTCGGCAAAGCCGCCAGCACCGCCGCCGAAGCCGCCACCGCCGCCCATGTTCGGGTCCACGCCGGCGTGACCATAGCGGTCATACGCATCGCGCTTTTCCGGATTGGTCAGCATCTCGTAGGCTTCTTTGACTTCCTTAAACTTTTCTTCCGATTCCTTGCTATCCGGATTGCGGTCCGGATGGTATTTCATCGCCAGTTTACGGTAAGACTTTTTGATCTCTTCTTCCGAAGCATTTTTTGCGACACCGAGTGTCTCGTAAAAATCACGCTTTGCCATGTTGTCGGCACCTTGCAGTCTATCTACTGATGTAAAAATTACACGAAAAAGCCGAGTCGAGTGCCGCGCTAGGCGCAGCGACTCGGCTCGGCCGGTCTTCGCGGCTAATCCCGCGATGTAGCGTTCAGCCCGGCTGCCCCCAGTTCATGGGAGCGCAAGACAATTACTTGCTGTCTTTGACTTCCTTGAAGTCAGCGTCGACAACGTCGTCCTGCTTGGCGCCTGCATCCGATGCGCCAGCGGCTTGCTGAGCACCTTCCGCGCCGCCGGCAGCTTGCTGCGCTTGCATGTCGGCATACATTTTTTCGCCCAGTTTCTGCGATGCGCTCGACAGTGCTTCCACCTTGGCGTCGATCTCAGCCTTGTCGCCGGCCTTGATGCTTGCTTCCAGGTCGGTGATCGCCGCTTCGATCTTCTCTTTCTCGCCCGCGTCCAGCTTGTCGCCGTATTCGGTCAAGGATTTCCGGGTCGAGTGTACCAGAGCATCGGCCTGGTTGCGCGACTCGGCCAATTCTTTGACCTTCTTGTCTTCTTCCGCGTTCAACTCGGCGTCTTTCACCATCTTCTGGATTTCAGCCTCGGTCAAGCCGGAATTGGCCTTGATCGTGATCTTGTTTTCCTTGCCGGTGGCCTTGTCTTTGGCGCCGACGTGCAAGATGCCGTTGGCGTCGATGTCGAAGGTCACTTCGATCTGTGGCGTGCCGCGTGCTGCTGGCGGGATGCCTTCCAGATTGAATTCGCCCAGGCCCTTGTTGCCGGCGGCGATTTCGCGCTCACCCTGGAAGACCTTGATGGTCACCGCAGGCTGGTTGTCGTCGGCCGTCGAGAAAACCTGGCTGAACTTGGTCGGAATCGTCGTGTTTTTGTGGATCATCTTGGTCATCACACCGCCCAGGGTTTCGATCCCCAGGGACAGAGGAGTGACGTCCAGCAACAGCAAGTCCTTGCGTTCGCCCGACAGGACCGAACCTTGAATGGCTGCGCCCACGGCGACGGCTTCGTCCGGGTTCACGTCCTTGCGTGGATCCTTGCCGAAGAATTCCTTCACTTTTTCCTGCACCTTCGGCATACGGGTCATGCCGCCGACCAGGATGATGTCATCGATGTCCGACACTTTCACGCCAGCATCTTTGATAGCGGTGCGGCATGGTTCCATCGTGGCCGTGATCAGCTCTTCCACCAGCGATTCCAGCTTGGCGCGGGTCATCTTCAGGTTCAAGTGGACCGGTGCGCCATTCGCCATGGCGATGTACGGCTCGTTGATCTCGGTTTGTTGCGACGACGACAACTCGATCTTCGCGCGCTCGGCCGAAGCCTTGATGCGCTGCAGGGCGATCGGATCTTTTTTCAGGTCGATGCCGTTGATCTTCTTGAACTCGTCGATGATGTAATCGATGACGCGCTGGTCGAAGTCTTCGCCGCCCAGGAAGGTGTCGCCGTTGGTCGACAGCACTTCAAATTGTTTCTCACCATCAACATCCGCGATTTCGATGATCGACACGTCGAACGTACCGCCACCCAAGTCATACACGGCGATTTTACGGTCGCCTTTTTCGGTCTTGTCCAGGCCGAATGCCAGCGCTGCCGCGGTTGGCTCGTTGATGATGCGCTTGACGTCCAGGCCGGCGATACGGCCGGCATCCTTGGTAGCCTGGCGCTGCGAGTCATTGAAGTAGGCAGGCACGGTGATGACGGCTTCGGTGACTTCTTCGCCGAGGTAGTCTTCTGCCGTTTTCTTCATCTTGCGCAGGACTTCAGCCGAAATTTGCGGCGGCGCCAGTTTTTTGTCGCGCACGCCGATCCATGCATCGCCGTTGTCGGCTTTCATGATTTGGTAAGGCATCAGGCCGATGTCTTTTTGTACTTCTTTTTCGTCGAACTTGCGACCGATCAAACGCTTCACTGCGTACAGCGTGTTTTTCGGGTTGGTCACGGCCTGGCGTTTCGCCGGCGCGCCGACGAGGATCTCGCCATCTTCTTGATAAGCAATAATCGACGGCGTCGTGCGTGCGCCTTCAGCGTTTTCGATTACCTTTGGTTGACCGTTTTCCATGATGGAAACGCAGGAATTCGTGGTTCCCAGATCGATACCGATAATTCTACCCATGATTTTTTCCTTTTATTTGCTAGATTTCAGATGGTTCTTATATGTGGCAAAGCGGCATGGTTTCAAGGCTTGCTTGATGCCGCGCTCTGATTATTTTGCTTGCGCGGTGGTGACAATGGCCGGACGCAACAGGCGGTCCGCAATCATATAGCCCTTTTGCAAGACTGACACGATGGTATTGGCTTCCTGTTCCGCTGGCACCACGGCAACAGCCTGGTGTTTCATCGGATCGAGCTTCTCGCCCTGCACTGGCAGCACTTCCACCAGGCGATTGCGCTCGAACGCGGCGTTCAGTTGCTTCAGGGTCATCTCGACGCCTTCTTTCAGCGATTCGATGGTCGGTGCTTCCACCGTCAGCGCCGTTTCCAGGCTGTCTTTCACCGGCACCATGGCTTCGGCAAAGCTTTCCACTGCGAATTTATGCGCTTTAGCAACATCTTCCTGCGCGCGGCGGCGGATATTTTCGCCATCGGCCTTGGCGCGCATGAAGGCATCGTGCATCTCTGCAAGACGCGCTTCGGTACTCGCCAGCTGCTCTTCCAAAGTAGGCTCTGCGGGAGTCGATGGGGCAGTCGCCGCGGCGTCCGCTTGCGGATTAGGTACAGCTTGGTTTTCCTGATCTTGCATCTGAAAAGCTCCTACAATCAATGACTTAAATGAGTTAGTCTAACTATCTTTACAACACTAACGGGCAGATGGGGCTATATCCTATTGTTTCAAGGGGTATTCATGGTCAAACCAGGGATAACATCGTTCCATGTTACAGCTTATTACAAAGCACTTCCCATTTCGGGCCGCGATCCGTGCGCGCCCCCTTGATTTTCCAGGCTTCCCACGACAAAGCGGGCATTCTACCAGCCCCGCCGCAGCCGTCGCCACTGGCAGCGTTGCTATATGGATAGTCTGTTGGCCGCGCCAGACATGACAAAGCCGCGCAAGCGCGGCTTTTATTACTAAAAAACAATTCTCTTCAATTCGCCGCCCCCAGGCCCAGGGCCGCCGCGCGCGCCTGCGCGCCCGCTTTCTTGTCCGCTTCGCGCTGCGGCGCCGTCTTCATCGTCGGCCAGCCGATCATGTGCTGCTCGGCAATTTCCGCCATGCCGGCGATCCAGGCCGGCGTTTCATTCAGGCAAGCGATATAGTGAAACTGCTGGCCGCCGGCCGTTTCGAAATCATGCTTCGCTTCCATGGCGATCTCTTCCAGGGTTTCCAGGCAATCGCTGGTAAAGCCGGGACACAGCAGGTCGACACGCTTGATGCCCTGTTGCGCCAGCGCCACCAGGGTGGGCGCCGTGTACGGCTGCAGCCATTCGGCCTTGCCGAAGCGCGACTGGAAGGTCACCACATATTGCTCTTTAGTTAATTTCAACTTTTCCGCCAGCAAGCGCGCCGTTTTCAGGCACTGGCAATGGTAGGGGTCGCCCAGCAGCAAAGTACGCTTCGGCACGCCATGGAAACTCATCACCAGTTTTTCCGGACGGCCATGCGCTTCCCAGTGGTTGAGCACGGAATCGCGCAAGGCGTCGATATACGTGTCGTGCTCGTGATATTGCTTGATAAAACGCAATTCCGGCACATTGCGCACGGTGGCGTAATGGGCGAATACGGCGTCGTAGATGGAACCCGTCGTCGTACCCGAATATTGCGGATACGCGGGCAGGATGGCGATGCGCTCGCAGCCTTCGCTTTTCAGCTGGGCCAGCACCTCGGGCAAGGAAGGCAAACCGTAGCGCATGGCCATGGCCACCGTCACACCGTCATGGCCCCGCTCGGCCAGGGCGCCGGCCAGCAATTTCGCCTGCTTTTGCGTATGCACTTTCAGGGGCGAGCCGTCGCGCGTCCAGATCGACGCGTATTTTTTGGCCGACTGGCCCGAGCGGAACGGCAAAATGATCAGGTTCAGGATGAACCACCAGACCAGGCGGGGAATTTCCACCACGCGCGGATCCGACAGGAATTGTTTCAGGTAGCGCCGCACGGCCGACGACGTGGGCGCATCGGGCGTGCCCAGGTTGACCAGCACCACGGCGCTGCGGTCGATGCTGCCATGCGTGTACGGCGGTTCAGTTTGAAATGACATGAAGGTTCTTCGAAGGCGTTGGAGGGATTAGTCGACCATTATAGTTACATTGCGTCAACATCGGGAAAGATGGAAAGGAACGGCATAAGGCTAACTGCCATTCTCACCAGACCGGTTTACGCTAACAACGCCTAACAAAACCGTAGCGAGCGGCAGCGAGGCTCGGCGCCCCCGTTGGCCTGAGAAGCGCAGCTCTGCGAAGCACGGGACCGCCGAGGCAGTGAGCATCGCAGGCCGCAAATCGCGACGCGCAGTAGGTTTGGTTAGGTGTACTAGATAGCCAGCAACTCGCGCGCATGCTTGCGCGTGGTGGCCGTGATTTCCAGGCCGCCCAGCATGCGCGCCACTTCTTCCACGCGGGCCTTGGCGTCGAGCATGTCGATGCGCGACGCCGTCTTGCCGTTGTCCAGGGTACTTTTTGCCACCTGGAAATGCTGATTGGCCTGGCTGGCCACCTGCGGCAAATGGGTCACGCACAGCACCTGCCGTCCCTGCCCCAGGCGTTTTAATAGCCGTCCCACGACTTCGGCGACGGCGCCGCCGATGCCGCTGTCGACCTCGTCGAAGATCAGGGTCGGCGTGGTGGTGGCGTGCGAGGTGATGACGGAAATGGCCAGCGCGATGCGCGCCAGTTCGCCGCCGGACGCCACTTTCGCCAGCGAACGGGGCGCCGTGCCCGCGTGGCCGGCGACGAGGAATTCCACTTGTTCGAGGCCATGCGCGGCCGGTACGCACGGGTGCAGGGCGATCTCGAAGCTGCCGCCCGTCATGCTCAGGTCCTGCATGGCGCGCGTGACGGCTTGCCCCAGCTCCAGGGCGGCGGCGCGGCGCGTGGCGGACAATCGTTCGGCCACGGCGCGGTACTCGGCTTCGATCTTCGCTTCCTGGCGCAGCAAGCCCTCGATATCGGAAGCGTCGGCCAGGTGCTGCAGCTTTTCCGACAGCTTGGCATGTTCTTCAGGCAACTCTTCGGGCGTGACGCGGAATTTGCGGGCCGTGCTGTGCATGGCTTCCATGCGCGCGTCGAGCTGGTGCAAACGCTCCGGGTCGAGCTCCACGCGGTCCAGGTAATTGTTCAGCGCGTACACGGATTCCTGCAGCTGGATGCGCGACGATTCGATCAGGTCGACGATCGGCTGCAGTTCCGCATCGACGGAGACGAGCTTGCCCAGCTTCTGGTTCAGGGCTGACAATTGCGACACGATGGGGTGGTCTTCCGACTCGGAAATGAGGGACAAGGCTTCCTGCGCCCCTTCCAGCAGGCTGGCCGCGTGCGACAGGCGGCTGTGCTCGTTCGTGATCTCCGTCCATTCGCCCGGCTTGGCGGCCAGTTTTTCCAGTTCGCCGACTTGCCACTCCAGGCGTTCGCGCTCGTACAGCACGTTGGCGGCATTCGTTTCAAACTCTTCTCTCTGGCGCACGAGGGCGCGCCAGCGCTTGTGCAGGGCCGCCACTTGCCGCGCGTCCTGTTCCGACCCCGCTTCGCGCGCCGTCGCCTGGCCGTCGAGCAAGGCGCGCTGCGCTTCGCTCTTCAGCAAGGACTGGTGCGCGTGCTGGCCGTGGATGTCGACCAGCATGTCGCCCAGCTCGCGCAATTGCGCCGCCGTGGCGGGAATGCCGTTGATGTACGCCTTCGAGCGGCCCGCATTGTCGATCACGCGGCGCAGCAGGGCGCCGCCATCGTCGTTGGCGAATTCATTGGCCACCAGCCAGGCTTGCGCCACCTCGCTGACGGAGAAATCGGCCGTGATGTCGGCCTTGGCCGCGCCTTCGCGCACCACGCTGGCGTCGCCGCGCCCGCCCAGCGCCAGGGTCAGCGCATCGATGAGGATGGACTTGCCGGCCCCCGTCTCGCCCGTCAGCACGCTGAAGCCGGCGGAAAATTCCAGTTCAATGGTATCGACAATGACAAAATCGCGAATGGACAGTGTATGGAGCATGGCTTCAGTGGTTAGGCGGCGCACCGCGGGTTGACGTGGAGAAACTATTAGCTGAGCTTGCCCTCGCCCGACGGGTACTCATTCCAGTGCAGTTTTTCACGCAGGGTGTTGTAGTAGCTCCACCCCTCCGGATGCAGGAAGGTAATCGTGTGCGGCGAACGGCGAATGAGGATGCGGTCTTGCTGGACCAGGCTGGCAAAGGTCTGCATGTCGAAGTTGACGCTGATATCGCGCCCGCGCACGATTTCCACGACGATCTGGCTGGAATCGGGCAGGACGATGGGGCGGTTCGACAGCGCATGCGGGGCGATCGGCACGAGCACGATGCCGCCCAGGGTCGGGTGCAGCAGCGGGCCGCCGGCCGACAGCGCATACGCGGTCGAGCCGGTGGGCGTGGCGATGATCAGGCCGTCTGAGCGCTGGTTGTACATGAAGTGGCCGTCGACCTCGACGCGCAGTTCGGCCATGCCGGCGCCGCCGCCGCGCGAGACGACGACATCGTTGACGGCCATGCCCACGTGAATCGACTCGCCGTCGCGCAGCACGCTGCCTTCGAGCAAAGTGCGGCGTTCGGCCTTGAAGCGGCCGCCAAGGATTTGCGCCAGGACAGGCAGCATGCGCTCGAGCGGGATATCCGTCATGAAGCCCAGCCGCCCTTGATTGATACCGATCAAAGGAACATCGAATGGCGCCAGCTGGCGCGCGATACCGAGCATGGTGCCGTCGCCGCCCATGACGATGGCGCAATCGGCGGCGGCGCCGATTTCGGCGGGCGACATGGCGTGCACGCCGGGAAACGCCAGGTTCAGATGCGCGGCCGTCTCCGCCTCGAAGACCACCGTGTGGCCCAGCACTTGCAGGAAATCGACGATGCTTTTAACGGGTTCGGCAATGCCATCCGTATTCTGGCGCACGACCAGGGCGATGGTCTTGGCGCCCAGGTTGAAGCGCTCGCCCGGGGCTGGCAAGGTCGCGGCTGGCTGTTCGGCTCGCTGGTCGGCGTAGTTATCGACGGGCATAAAAATCTCGGTAGTGAATTCGGTGGCAAGCCGCCCCCTGGCTGTCGCGTCGCATGCCGCCATCGCATAATACTGTATATATGAACAGTATAGTGCGCTTGCCGCATGCCTGCAAGGGGCGTTCTCGGTGTTGCACGCAGTGTAGCGCAGAAAAAGAATCGTCCATGCGTGCGCCAGCGCTCCATTGCCGGGCAAATCCGCTTGCGTGGTCCCGCCGGCGGCGGGACACTGGCGGGACGTCATTCTTTCCTTCAGGAGGCCATATGGTTGCCCAACATAGCGAACGCAAGATCAACACGGATGAAAAGGTGAAAAATGACGGTATCGACCGCCTGCCGCACGAGCGCGATGAGGCGCCCGACGCGCAAAACGTGCGCCCGCGCAAGATCATGCGGCAGGCGGCCAGCGACCTGGAGCAAGGCCTGGTCGATACGGACCGCCGCGCCCAGCCCGGCGTGGAAAAGGTCAAGCCCACCGCGCCGCAGCAGGCCCGCCCCGACCCGCAACTGGAACCAAAAAAGGCGCGCTGACTCCAACTGTCACGCCCCGCTACGCGCACTGCGCATGTTATGGAGTACGCCATGCACCGTTACGTCAGTTCATTCCTGCTGGCCGCTGTCTGCGGCACTCATCTCGCCCACGCCCAGGCGCCCGCCATGCCCGTAGGTTTCGGCCCGCAGCCCGCGCTGCCCGCGCCGGACAAGCAACTGATTCCCACCGTCAACGTAGCACCCGTGCAGCGCTGGACGACCGGAGAGCGCCCGGCTGTCGCGGCGGGGCTGGCCATCCGCGCCTATGCGCGCGGGCTCGACCATCCACGCTGGCTGTACGTCTTGCCGAACGGCGACGTGCTCGTGGCGGAAACGAATGCCCCGCCGAAACCGGACGACAGCAAGGGCATCAAGGGCGCCATCATGCAGATGCAGATGAAAAAAGCGGGCGCCGCCACGCCCAGCGCCAACCGCATCACCCTGCTGCGCGGCATCGATAGCAACGGCGCGGCGCAAACGCGCAGCATCTTCCTGCAAGGCTTGCACTCGCCATTCGGCATGGCCCTGGTCGGCAACGATCTGTACATCGCCAACGCGGACGCCCTCGTGCGCTTTCCCTACGAAACAGGTCAGACCGCCATCACGGCCGCCGGCACCAAGGTAATGGATTTGCCGGGAGGCCCCATCAATCATCACTGGACCAAGAACGTCGTCGCCAGCCCCGACGGCAAGTTTCTCTATATTGCCGTCGGGTCGAACAGCAATGCGGGCGAAAACGGCATGGCGGCCGAACAGGGCCGCGCCGCCATCTGGCAATTCACCCGCGCCACGGGCAAGGTGCGCGTGTATGCGACGGGCTTGCGCAATCCCGTGGGAATGGCCTGGCAACCCGGGACGGGCGCCCTGTGGACGGCCGTCAATGAGCGCGACGAACTGGGCGACGACCTCGTACCCGACTACATGACCTCCGTCAAGGATGGCGCGTTTTACGGCTGGCCCTACAGTTACTTCGGCCAGCATGTCGATGCGCGGATCCAGCCGCCCCGTCCCGAACTGGTCGCCACGGCTGTTGCCCCCGACTATGCGCTCGGTGCGCACACGGCCTCGCTGGGCCTGGCGTTTTATGACGGCAGCTTGCTGCCCGAACGCTACCGGGGCGGCGCCTTCATCGGCCAGCACGGTTCATGGAACCGCAAGCCCTACAGCGGCTATAAAGTCATCTTTGTTCCGTTTGCCGATGGCGTGCCCAGCGGTCCTCCGCAGGACGTCGTCGCCGGCTTCCTCGACAAGGCTGGCCATGCGCATGGGCGCCCCGTCGGCGTGGCCGTCGACAAGGCCGGCGCGCTGCTGGTGGCGGACGACGTGGGCAATGTCGTCTGGCGCGTGACGCCGGCGCCGTGAGCGGCGATGCCCCGCCGCGCATGCCCCCCTGTGTGGCGCAACGAACGGAAGCGCCAGGGCGGGACGTGCATGATGGGCGCTCGAACCACGCAAGGAGTACATCATGAAAAAAACAGGATCAGCCGTCTGGAGTGGCGGCCTTAAGGATGGCAAAGGATTCATCTCCACCGAAAGCGGTGCGCTCGACAATGTGGCCTATGGTTTCAACACGCGCTTCGAAGACGGTCCCGGCAGCAATCCGGAAGAACTGATCGGCGCGGCCCATGCGGCCTGCTTCACCATGGCCCTGTCCGGCCAGCTGGGCGAGGCTGGCTTGCGCGCCACGGCCCTGAAAACCACAGCCGATGTCAGCCTGGAAAAAATCGATGGCAGCTATGCCATCACGGCCGTCCACCTGACCCTGGTGGCCACCATTCCCGGCGCCAGCGACGAAGCGTTCCAGGACGCGGCCCTGCGCGCCAAGCTCGGCTGCCCCGTGTCCAAATTGCTGGCCACGGAAATCACCCTGGACGCCCATCTGGAGTAATTCCAGAGGGACCAAGGTCACCGTCCGCTGCCGTCGCATCACCGGGCGGCAGGGGCGGTCTCGGCACGAAAGCCGCAAAACGCATAAAATCCTGCCATTCCCCTATCACCCTCAAGGATTTACGATGCGTATTTTGCACACCATGTTGCGGGTCGGCGACCTGCAGCGCTCCATCGATTTTTACACGAACGTCCTGGGCATGAAGCTGCTGCGCACCAGCGACAATCCGGAATACCAGTACACGCTGGCCTTCGTCGGCTACGGTTCAAACCCGGACCATGCGGAACTGGAACTGACGTATAACTATGGCACCACCAGCTACGAGCTGGGTACGGCGTATGGCCACATTGCCATCTCGGCCGACGATATCGTCGCCGCCTGCGATGCGGCACGCGCGAATGGCGGCAACGTCACGCGCGAACCGGGCCCCGTCAAGGGCGGCAACACGGTCATCGCCTTCATCACCGACCCGGACGGCTACAAGATCGAATTGATCGAACGCAAATTCGACGGCCAGGGCGGCGGGCTGTAAAGCTTCAGCCTGCTTCGGCGGCCGTTGCAATGGCCGCGCGCAGCCAGGCGATGCCGGCATCGCCGTCCGTGCGGCGGTGCCGTATCACTTCAAACGCAAACGGCGCGATGGCGAACGGCGCGCAGCATAGCGCCAGCCCCTGCGCCGCAGCGCCCTGCAAGGCGCGCCGCGCCACCGTCAAAATCATGTCCGTCCCCATCAACAGCTCGGGTGCGACCGTCCAGTACGGCACGCGCACGGCGATGCGGCGCGCCTGACCCAGCTGGGCCAATGCCGCGTCGACTTCGGCGGCCATGCCCCCTTCGCCGGACGCCACCAGCACGTGCGAGCGCGCCAGATAGGCCTGCAAGCTCAAGGGCTCGCCCGGCGCCAGGCTGGCCGGGTCCAGCGCGCATATGAAGGTTTCCTCAAATAAAGTTTCTCTATGTAACTGCTCGGGCAGTTGCGGGAACACGCCCAGCGCCAGGTCGATCTCGCCATCCTGCACGCCAGCGATCACGGCCGGGCGGCTCGCATAGCTGACGGCCAGATCGATGCCGGGCGCTTCCACGCGCAAGCGCCGCAGCAATGCGGGCAGGATCAGCGCCGCCCCGTAATCCGACATGGCCAGGCGAAACACGCGCTGCGCCGTGGCCCCCTCGAAGACGGCGCCGCCGAGCACGGAACGCACGCTTTGCAGGGCGTCGGCCAGCGGCCGCGCCAGTTCCAGGGCACGCGACGTCGGCTGGAAGCCGCCCTTGCCGCGCAGCAACAGCGGATCGTCGAGCAAGTGGCGCAGGCGCGCCAGCGCATGGCTGACGGCGGGCTGGCTCATGTGCAGGCGCTCGGCCGCGCGCGACAGATGGCGCTCACTGAGCAGCGCATCCAGGATCACCAGCAAGTTCAAATCGACTGACCGCAGATTATTCATTTGGTGCATAGTTTGGTGACAAACTACGAATTGGATTTAATCACGACAGCATAATACGATGACGCCATCAACTCAACACGCATGGAGTCGCACATGAACGGATGGATCACCTTGTTTGCCCCGCTGGCCATGCTGGCCGGCGCCGTCGTCCCCTTCCAGGCGGGCGCGAACGCCGCGCTGGGCCGCAATCTGGGCCACCCGCTGTGGGCCACCCTCGCCTCGCTGGCCGTCAGCGCCGTGCTCGCGTCGCTCGTGATGCTGGTCTGGCGGGTGCCGGCGCCCGATGTCAGCCTCGCCATGCGCGGGCCGGGCTGGTCCTGGCTGGGCGGCGCGGCCGGCGTGTTTTATATTACGGCCGCGCTGATGCTGGCGCCGCGCATGGGGGCCGGGCCCTTCATGGCGGCCGTCATCGGCGGGCAGATGCTGGCCGCATTGGCCATCGACCGCTATGGTTTGCTGGGATTTGCCGTCAAGCATATTTCTCCGCTGCACTGGGCCGGAGCGGGCCTGGTGGTGGCCGGGGTCGTGCTGACACAGTTCGCCAACAGCCGTGCCGCGTAACAAGAGCCCCGGACGAAAAAAAACCAGCACCGCTGCCGGTGCTGGTTTTCATGTAGAGCAAGAACGCGCTTACTTGTCGAGCAAGGCGTTGACGGGCATCAAGTCCGTTTCCTTCAGGGTGCCGGCCGCGGCCTTCAGGCGCAAGCCGTTCATGATGGTGTCGTAGCGGGCTTTCGACAGGTCTTTCTGCGTCGAGAACAGTTGTTTCTGTGCATTCAGCACGTCGATATTGATGCGCACGCCCACCTGGTAGCCGAGCTGGTTCGATTCCAGCGCCGATTTGCTCGACACTTCCGCCGCTTCCAGCGCCTTCACTTGCGCCAAGCCACTGTTGACGCCGAGGAAAGCCTGGCGCGCGCCTTGCGATGCCGCGCGGCGTGCCGTTTCCAGGTCGTTGCGGGCCTTGTTTTCCAGCGCAATCGATTCGCGCACCTTGCTGGTAACGGCAAAGCCGCTGAAGATCGGGATGCTCCATTGCACGCCGATGGCGTTGTTGTTGGAATTGCCGTTGCCGCCGCCCGTCGTATAGGTGTGGCCAGCGTTGGCGATCAGGTCCAGGGTCGGATAGTGGCCGGCGCGGTTGCGGCCGATGTCGCGCTTGGCCGATTCCACGTTGAACTGGGCCGTGACGACGCCGTAGTTCTGCTCTTCCGCCGAGCTCACCCACGGATCGATGGCGGCCGGTTCCGGCGCGCTGAGGACCACGCCCGTGCGCATCGGCGCCAGGCTCGTTGGCGCTTCGCCGATGATGGTTTGCAGGGCGCTGCGCTTGTTGGCCAGGTCGTTGATGGCGGCAAATTCCTGCGCCACCACCAGGTCGTACGCCGCTTGCGCTTCGTGCGTGTCGGTAATCGTTTGCGTGCCAACCTCGAAGTTGCGCTTGGCCGATGCCAGCTGCTCCGTCGTGGCGACTTTTTGCGCCTGCGTGGCGCCCAGGTTGTCTTGCGCGCTGAGCACGTCGAAATACGCCTGCGCCACGCGCGTGATCAGATCTTGTTGCACTTGTGCAAATTGCGCTTCAGCAATTGCCTGTGCCAGCTTGCTTTGCTGATAGCTTTCCCAGCGATCCCAGCGGAACAGCGGCTGCGCCAGGGTCAGGTTGTAGGTATTCGTGTGCACCTTGACGGTCGGCATGGAGATCGTGCTGGTGATCGGCTCGATGCTGTTGCGCGTATTGCTGCCCGAGGCGGACACTTGCGGCAACAAGCCTGCCAGCCCCTGCGGAACCCGCTCCATCCCGGCCGACAGGGCCGCGCGCGCACTGGCGTACTGCGCGTCATTGGCCAGCGCCTGCTGGTACACCTGGATGAGATCGGCCGCCTGCGCTTGCAGCGAACATGTCAGCGAGACAAAGGCGCTGCTCATCAGTACGGCGATAAGGGGTTTCCGCATTGCATTTCTCCGTTGGAGTCGTCAAAAGTTGATGGAATCAAAAATCTGCTACCGCTTGCCTGCTACCCGCCGGGTAAGCGGGGTACAGGTCTCCGCAGGCATGCGCGAAAGCATGCCTGGAAGTGCATCTACTGCAAAATAACTTAGTATTTAGGCATGCTGCTGTCGACTTGCAGCGCCCAGGCGTGAACGCCGCCCGTCAAATTACTGATCTTGCCAAAACCATGGCGTTCCAGGAAAGCCGCCACTTGCATGCTGCGCGCGCCGTGGTGGCAGATGCAGACGATTTCGGCATCCTCATCGAGGTCGTCGATGCGTGCCGGAATCGAATTCATCTGCATCAGGGTGGCGCCGTCGAGGTGGCACAGCTCAAACTCCCACTGCTCGCGCACATCCAGCAAGAGCGGACGCGGGCGGGAAGTGTCAGCCAGCCAGGCGGCCAGCTGCGGTGCGCTCAAATGCTCCATCGCGTCTCCGTCGCTTAGAACTGGAAGTGCGACGGCGCCACTGCCTGCAAGGGCGTGACATTGGTTTCAAACAGCTTGCGCGTGTCGTAGGCCTTGTCCGAGCTGCGCGTGATCAAATGCGCGGACATGATCGGTGCCTCGCCGATGATGGCCAGGATGCGGCCGCCCACTTTTACTTGTTGCAACAGCGCTTCCGGCAACACGGACAGGGCGCCGGAAACGACGATCACGTCGTACGGCGCACCCTTGCTCCAGCCCTGGGCGCCGTCGCCCAGTTCCACGGTCACGTTGGTCACGCCATTGGCGGCCAGGTTCTGCTCGGCCAGGGTTTTCAATTGGGGAACGATTTCCACGCTCGTCACATGACGCGCCTTGTGCGCCAGCAAGGCGGCCATGTAGCCGCTGCCGGTGCCGATTTCCAGCACATTCTCATGCTTCTTGACGGCTACGTCTTGCAAAATGCGCGCTTCCAGCTTCGGCGTGAACATGCATTCGCCGCCGCCCAGTGGAATTTCGGTATCGACGAAGGCCAGGTTTTTATAGGCGGCCGGCACGAAATCTTCACGCTTGACCACGTTCAACAGCTCCAGCACGTCGAGATCCAGTACGTCCCACGGACGGATTTGCTGTTCGATCATATTGAAGCGGGCTTGTTCGATATTCATCTTTGGACTCGGTAAGTGAAGTAATAATCCGCCATTTTATCGTTGAACTGGCTGAAAGCACATGTTAACCATAAAGACGGGGAATGGAGGAAATTTGCGACGATCTGCAGATTTGAGGGGGCGAACCTTGGAAAAGGGGCAACTGAACGGTGGAAGCGGACTCCGCACGTCAGCTTTTCCCGGGCGCCTCCACCTGCAGGCTGCGCAAGCTCATGTCGATAAAGGCATCCATGTAGGCGAGCGGGTCGATGTTCTTGACCTCGCATGGCAGGAAGGAATGCGTCCACATCATGAGCATGGTGACGGGCGCGCCGAGGATGGTGCTGACCAGCACGGGATCGACCTGGCGGAATTCGCCGCGCTGCATGCCCCGCTCGAGCAGGCTGACGACCAGCGCATGGCCGCGCGTGACGACTTCTTCGTTGTAAAACTGCGCCAGTTCCGGGAAATTGTTCGCCTCGGCCATCATCAGCTTGGT
This sequence comes from Janthinobacterium sp. GW821-FHT03A03, assembly GCF_059421435.1. NCBI lineage: Bacteria > Pseudomonadati > Pseudomonadota > Betaproteobacteria > Burkholderiales > Oxalobacteraceae > Janthinobacterium > Janthinobacterium sp. GW821-FHT03A03. The sequence goes on from NZ_JBWKUZ010000001.1 coordinate 1,212,906, forward strand.
CAAGCCGGCCAGTTTGGTGGCGCCGAACTCTTCCCACCATTGCATCATCACCTTGCGCAGCAGGTCGGCGCTGCTGTCTTCCGAGGCGGCCATGCTGTTTTCCGCCTCGCCGATCGACTGCACGATATTGTCGCGCACCACGGCCTTGAACAGTTCCTGTTTGTTCTCGAAGTACAGGTACAAGGTGCCCTTCGACACACCCGCCCGCTTGGCCACATCTTCCAGGCGCGTCGACGCGAAACCCCGTTCGACGAACAGGTCGAGGGCGGCGGCGAGCAATTCCTGGGGGCGGGCATCCTTGCGCCGCTCCCAGCGGGGCTTGGTATCAATCGGGGCTTGCATGTATCTTTCCAAGTAACTTACTTTTGAGTCATTAATATTAGACCTGTCTGCCGCCAAGGTCAAGCGCTGCCCGCCGGCACCATGGAGGACGGCTCACCTTGCAGCAAAGCACAGGCATTGTACCCCTCGAGATAGGCCGGTGCGGCAGATGCATGCCGCCACGCCAGCCTTCAACCGTGCAACTCATGCAAGATTGCCGTTGCGGCACATCTATAAACGACGGCATACCGATACAGTATAGCAATGCGCAATGCCATCGGATAAGCCAGCACTCCCTGCATGCCGCTTCCATGCGCTGGCGCCTGTCGATGCTACTGCCCCCCCCCTCCTCGCCGCCGCGCCGGTATTACGCCGCCGACATGCAGTTTCGGGCAAGGCAACATGCAGTTCAGTCCCCATTTTGCGCAGTTCATCGCATTTCCATTCACGCCCCCGCGCCACTTTGCTATCTTGCCATCGACAGCACGGCAGCCGCGGCGCGGCAGCCGGCTTATTTCCTGTTCCAAACTAAAACAATCATAAAGGAAACACCATGCGTACCTTGCTGGCCCTGTGCTGTGCCCTTGCCCTTGGCGGTTGCGCCATCGTCATCAACCCCGGCGATGGCGAAGTACGCCATGCCGACTCGGGTGGCAGTGCCATCCAGGGCAACGAGCAAGTGAGCCGCGACGTGCGCCAGGTCAGCAACGTCGACACACTCGACATCGACAGCATGAAGCGCATCGATATCAAGATCGACGTGCGCGTCGGACCGGCAAGCTCGCTGGTGATCGAGGCGGACAGCAATCTGCAACCACTGATCCATAGCGACGTGAGCGGCAATACACTGCGTATCTGGAGTGACAGCAACATTCGTAGCGGCAATGGCATCCATGTCATCTACACGACGCCGCGCTTGAGCAAGATCAATATCTCAGGCTCGGGCCGCCTGGTGGCCAGCGGTTTCAACGGCCAGGACTTCAGCCTGGTGCAGCGCGGCTCGATGAAGAGCGAGCTGTCCGGCAAGGTGGGCCGCCTTGACGTGGCCAACAACGGTTCGGGCAGCATCAACGCGGCCGCCCTCGCCAGCGGCAATACGGACGCCGTGCAGAACGGCTCGGGCCGCATCCAGCTGGGCGATGTGCGCGGCGAACGCATCAACGTGGCCGTCAACGGCTCCGGCAACATCAGCGCCAGCGGCGCCGTGCAGCGCCTCGACACCAACGTCAACGGCTCGGGCGACATCAACCTGGCGGCGCTGAGCAGCGACGTGGCCTACCTGGCGAGCAACGGTTCCGGCGACATCGATGTCACCGTGCAGAGCGAAGTCAACGCCCGCACCAGCGGCTCGGGCCGCATCACCGTGCATGGCGATCCGCTCCGCCGCACCTTGTCGGGCAAGCGCATCAGCGTCGTGCGCTAGGCCAGTCCTGGCGCTGCCGCGGGGCCGGCTTGCTATACTGTCGGCCCCTGACCCTTTTCCAGCCTGCCGCCATGCCGTCCCCCGCCGTTTCCCTGGCATGCCGCCCTTCCTGCGGCGCCTGCTGCACCGCGCCGTCCATCACCAGCCCGATTCCCGGCATGCCGGATGGCAAGCCGGCCGGCGTGCGCTGCATCCAGCTGGCCGACGACAACCGCTGCAAGATCTTCGGCCAGCCGGAGCGCCCCGCGTTTTGCGGCGGCCTGCAGCCATCCGATGAGATGTGCGGCAGCAGCCGCGAACATGCGGTGCACTGGCTGGCGGAGCTGGAACGGCTGACGGCGCCCTGAGCGGCTTGGCGGCGCGCACCGCCCCAGAATCAGTATTCCTGATGACCATCCATGGCCGCGCATAAGGCTGCGGCTGACAGATAACTGTTGACCACATTTGCACGTTTGCGTATATTCATGCACATTCCTGCACGTTTTAATTAAAACCTATGTCCGCCGCCCTGCTACTCAAACAACGCCACGCGCTGATCCAGCAACAACTGCACGCCGACGGCCGCGTGCTGGCGCTGGACCTGGCGCGCCAGCTCGACGTGTCCGAAGATACGATACGGCGCGATTTGCGCGAGATGGCGGCGGCCGGCCTGTGCCAGCGCGTGTATGGCGGCGCGCTGCCGCTGGCGCCGGACGGCGGTACCTTGACGCAGCGCAAGCAGGCGGCGCCCGAGCGCAAGGCGCGCCTGGCGCAGGCCGCCGCATCCCTCGTGCGCGCCGGCCAGGTGCTGTTCCTCGATGCGGGCTCGACCAACCTGGCCATCGCCAGCGCCTTGCCGCAGTTGGCGCTCACTGTCATCACCAACGCGCCATCCATTGCCATGGCCCTGATGGAACATCCCGAGATCGAGCTGATCATGGCTGGCGGCAGGGTCGACCGCCGTGCGGGCGCCAGCCTCGGTCCGCAGGCGCTGCGCACAGTCGAGCGCATGCACCCCGACCTGTGCTTCCTCGGCGCCTGCGGCGCCGATGCGCACGCGGGCATAACGGCGTTCAACTATGACGAGGCGGAATTCAAGCGCAGCATCGCCGGCGCCAGCAAGGCCGTCGTCGTGGCCGCCACCAGCGACAAGCTGGGCACGGCCGCGCCGTTCGGCGTGCTGGCCACGGGCTTGCTGCAGCATCTGGTGCTGGAAGCGGACGCCGATGCAGCCCATGCCGCCGCCTTTGAACGGCTGGGCGTGCACGTAATACGTGCCCGCGCCTGATCTTCATTCATCCCTCTGTCCCTGGAAAATCTCCCTCATGCACCTTACCGGCACCCTGCAGCAACGCGCCACGCGCCTGGTCTTCTTCGCGGCCGGCCTCGGCATGGCCGCCTGGGCCCCGCTGGTTCCCTATGCCAAGTCGCGCCTGGGCCTCGATGAAGCGACTCTCGGCATTTTGCTGCTGTGCCTGGGCGCCGGCTCGCTGTGCGCGATGCCGTTTACAGGCATGCTTTCAAGCCGCTTCGGCTGCCGCAAGGTCATCGTCGGCGCCGGCCTGTTGCTGATCGCCATCCTGCCCGGCCTGGCGCTGGCGGCCACGCCGCTGCAACTGGGCCTGGTACTGCTGGTGTTCGGCGCGGCCATGGGCACCTTCGACGTGGCCATCAATATCCAGGCCGTGATCATCGAAAAGGCCAACGGCGGCGCCATGATGTCGGGCTTTCACGCGCTGTTCAGCGTGGGCGGCTTTGCCGGCGCGGCCTGCATGGCCCTGCTGTTGTGGCTGGGCCTGACGCCGGCCTGGTCCTGCGTGGTGGTGATGCTGCTGCTGTGCGGCGTGCTGGGCGCGGCGCAAGGCCACCTGCTGCCGACGGCGTCCGCCTCCGACGAAAAGACGCCGCTGTTCGTCATGCCGCATGGCGCCGTCATTTTCATCGGTCTGCTGTGCTTTATCGTCTTCCTGGCCGAAGGCGCCATCCTCGACTGGAGCGCCCTGTTCCTCACCACCACGCGCGGCGTGGAGGAAGCCAAGGGAGGCCTCGGTTACGCCGCCTTCGCCATCGCCATGACGGTGGGCCGCTTCACGGGCGACAAGGTGGTCAGCCGCTTTGGCGGCAAGCGCGTGCTCACTTTCGGCGGTCTGTGCGCGGCTGGCGGCTTCTTCCTGGCCGTGCTGGCGCCGCATGCCAGCGTGGCCATGCTTGGCTTCGTGCTGATCGGCCTGGGGGCGGCCAATATCGTGCCCATCCTGTTTACGGCGGCAGGCAACCAGCAAGCGATGCCGGCCAGCCTGGCCGTGGCGGCCATCACCACCATCGGCTACGCGGGCATCCTGGCCGGTCCGGCCGTGATCGGCTTCGTGGCGCACGCCACCAGCCTGAATATCGCTTTCGCCATGCTGGGCGCCGCCCTGCTGCTGGTGGCGGCCAGCGCGCGCCTGGCTGCGCCGCCCCAAAAGGCTTCCTGAAGCCTCCCCCTGCCTGGCGGACAGCGGCAAAAAACCGCTGCCCGCCAGCGTCCAAATCGGCTCGCCGGACCTCCGGCATGGTAAGCTTCGACCCCGCGTACATTGCTGGCGCAACGCGGTCCCCCCATCCTGTCACTTATACCCGTTTATACATCTATGGATCTCATTCTTGCGTTAAAAGCCATCATCATGGGGCTGGTCGAAGGTTTTACCGAATTCTTGCCGATTTCGTCCACGGGACATCTGATCCTGGCCGGCAGCCTGCTCGACTTTACCAAGGATGTCTCGAAAGAAGTCATGGATGTCTTCGAGATCGCCATCCAGGCCGGCGCCATCCTGGCCGTGTGCTGGGAGTACCGCCAGCGCATCGGCAGCGTGCTGACCACCTTCGGCAGCGAAGCGAAGTCGCGCAAGTTCGTGCTGAACGTGGCCATCGCCTTCCTGCCGCTGGCCGTCATCGGCTTAGGCGTAGGCAAGATGATCAAGCATGCGCTGTTCAAGCCAGTACCGGTCGCCATGGCCTTCATCATCGGCGGCGTCGTGATTTTGCTGGTGGAGCGCCGCGCGCGCACCAATCCCGTCACCGTGCGCGTCAATTCGGTCGATGAAATGACGCCGTTCGACGCCCTGAAGGTGGGCTGCGCGCAGGCGTTCGCGCTGATTCCCGGCACCAGCCGTTCCGGCTCGACCATCATCGGCGGCATGCTGCTGGGCCTGTCGCGCAAGACGGCCACCGAATTCTCGTTCTTCCTGGCCATCCCGACCCTGCTGGCGGCCACCTTCTACTCGCTGTATAAAGCGCGCGACATCCTGTCGGCCACCGACGTGCCCCTGTTCGGCCTGGGCACCGTGGCCGCCTTCATTTCCGCCTTCCTGTGCGTGCGCTGGCTGCTGCGCTATATCAGCTCGCACGACTTCACGTTTTTTGCCTGGTACCGCATCGTGTTCGGCTTGCTGGTGTTGGCCAGCGCCCACTACGGCTGGGTTGTTTGGGCAGAATAAGGCACTATGAATCAAGATCTTAACCAGCGCGCGCTGCACCTGCTGCAAACCGTTTTCGGCTACCCGGCCTTCCGCGGCCAGCAGGCCGACATCGTCGACCACGTCAGCCATGGCGGCGACGCGCTGGTGCTGATGCCCACGGGCGGCGGCAAGTCGCTGTGCTACCAGATTCCCGCGCTGCTGCGCGACGGCGTCGGCGTCGTCGTCTCGCCGCTGATCGCACTGATGCAGGACCAGGTCGATGCGCTGGAAGAAGTGGGCGTGCGCGCCGCCTTCCTGAACTCCACCCAGACCTACGAAGAAGCGAGCCGCATCGAACGCCTGGTGCGCACGGGCGGCATCGACGTCGTCTACGTGGCGCCCGAGCGCCTGATGACGCAGCGCTGCCTGGACCTGTTCCAGGCCTCGAAAATTTCGCTGTTCGCCATCGACGAAGCGCATTGCGTGGCCCAGTGGGGCCACGACTTCCGCCCCGAATACATCAAACTGTCGGTGCTGCACGAGCAGTTCCCGGACGTGCCGCGCATCGCGCTGACAGCCACGGCCGACCCGCAGACGCGCGCCGAAATCGCCCTGCGCCTGCAACTGGAAGACGCGCGCCAGTTCGTCTCTTCCTTCGACCGGCCGAACATCCGCTACCAGATCGTGGAAAAGGCGAATGGCCGCAAGCAGCTGCTCGACTTCATCAACACGGAACACGCGGGCGACTGCGGCATCGTCTACTGCCTGTCGCGTAAAAAAGTGGAAGAGACGGCGGAATTTCTGAACCAGAGCGGCATCCGCGCCCTGCCCTACCACGCAGGCATGGAATACGCCAAGCGCAGTGCCAACCAGGCGCGCTTCCTGCGCGAAGAAAACATCGTCATGGTCGCCACCATCGCCTTCGGCATGGGCATCGACAAGCCCGACGTACGTTTCGTAGCCCACCTGGATCTGCCGAAAAGCATCGAGGGCTATTACCAGGAAACGGGGCGCGCGGGCCGCGACGGCATGGCCGCCAACGCCTGGATGGCGTACGGCTTGCAGGACGTAGTGCTGCAGCGGCGCATGATCGACGAGTCGGAAGCGGACGACACTTTCAAGCGCGTGCTGGGCGTGAAACTCGATGCCATGCTGGGCCTGTGCGAAACGCTCAGCTGCCGCCGCATGCGCTTGCTCGAATACTTCGGCGAACCGGCTTCGCCGTGCGGCAATTGCGACACCTGTCTGGTGCCGCCCGTGTCCTTCGACGGCACCGTGCCCGTGCAAAAACTGCTGTCGGCCATCTACCGCGTCGACCAGCGCTTCGCCGGCGGCCACGTGATCGACGTGCTGCGCGGCGTGGAATCGGAACGCATCAAGACCTGGCACCACGATTCCCTTTCCGTCTTCGGCATCGGCTCGGATTTGGGCGAAGCGGAATGGAAATCGATCCTGCGCCAGGCCATCGCGCTCGGTCTCGTCTCGGTCGACCATGAACAATACAGCTCGCTGAAACTGACGGACGCCTCGCGCCCCGTGCTCAAGGGCGGCCAGAAAGTGCAGCTGCGCCAGTACCAGAAACCGGTGAAGACCAGCAAGCGCAGCACCAGCGTGGCGAAAGGTTATGTCGAGACGGACTTGTCTACCAGCGAGCAGGCGATCTTCGACAAGCTGCGCTGGTGGCGCGTGGAGACGGCGCGCACGCACAACGTGCCCGCCTACGTGATTTTCGTCGACGCCACGCTGCGCGAAATCGCCAAGGCCAAACCCACCTCGCTGGAACAGATGCGCGGCGTGAGCGGCGTGGGCGAGAAAAAACTGGCCTCGTACGGCGACGAAATCGTCGCCATGATTCTGGAGATGATTTGATGGAAGCACTCTCGCCGGACCTGATTTACCAGGCCGTGAAAATCCTTGGCGCCCAGCCTGACGCCGAAGACGCGGTGGAAGCGCAAGTACGTACGCTGGTGCAGGACGACCTCACCGTGCGCCGCCTGGCCGACGTGGTGCCGGAAGCCTTCGGCCTGGTGCTGGCCTCGCACCTTCCCGGCGCCGAAAACATGACCTTGCCCAACACCTTCTGCGCCCAGGACGAGGATGGCGAGTGGGTGGAGTTCCCCCTGCGCCGCGAGCCGATCTTTGTCGTAGCTGCGGACATCGCCCAGCATACCTTCCACAACGGCCCGCGCGCCCTGATAAAAAATCTCGCCGACCGCAGCTCCCTGCTGGCGGCCATCAACAAGGCCCTGAACGCGGGCGGCTCGCTCGACGGCACGACCCTGGGCCCGCCGTCCTTCTTCGGCCTGCCCGCCGCCCTGTACCAGCCGGCGGCATCTCCCGATACGCCCTGACCACGTCATCTTGCCTCTGCCCTTGATAAAGGAACGCCGCCGCGATGGAAACCAAATGGCTGGAAGACTTCATCTCGCTCGCTGAAACGCATAATTTCAGCCGTTCCGCGGCCCTGCGCCACGTCACCCAGCCGGCCTTCTCGCGGCGCATCCAGTCGCTGGAAAACTGGCTCGGCATCGACCTGGTCGACCGCACCTCGTACCCGACGCGGCTGACGCCGGCCGGTGCCGTGTTCTACGAGCAGGCGCTGGAAATGCTGGGACAAATCAACGGCGTGCGCGCCCTGTTGCGCGGCAAGCGCGCGGCCACGCAAACGAGCGTCGACTTCGCCGTGCCGCATACCCTGTCGCTGACCTTCATGCCGAAATGGCTGACGGCGCTGGAAGAGGGTTTTGCGCCCATCAACAGCCGTTTAATGGCGCTGAACGTGCACGACGCCGTGCTGCAGCTGGTCGACGGCGGCTGCGACCTGCTGCTGTGCTATCACCATCCGCGCCAGCCGGTGCAGCTCGATCCGGGCCGCTACGACATGCTGGTGATGGGCCGCGAAACCCTGCGCGCGTATGCCCGCTGCGGCCAGGACAAGGTGCCTGACTTCGTCCTGCCCGGCAGCGCCAAAGAGCCGCTGCCCTTCCTCTCCTACACCAGCAACGCCTACCTGGGACGCATGGTGGAACTGCTGGTGGCCGACGCCAAGATGCCGCTATTCCTCGAAACCTGCTACGAAACGGACATGGCCGAAGGTCTCAAGATGATGGCGCTGGAAGGCCGCGGCATCGCTTTCCTGCCCGAATCGGCCGTCATGCGCGATGTCAAGTACAAGCACCTGGCGCGCGCCGACGGCGGTGCCCCGGGTTGGGAAATCGAACTAGAAATCCGTCTGTACCGCGAACGCCCGTCAAGCCTGCGCCCGGGCAAGCAGATCGTCGAGAACCTGTGGCAGTACCTGGTGCAGGCGCAGGACGGCAAGACGCGCATGGGCAAGCGCCGCAAACGCGCCACCGAGGCGCCTCGCTCCTGACTGGCAATCCTGGCAATATAACTATGCAATAAATGCATAACTGGATGCGCACAAAGCATTGGCCGGGGCGTGAGGCTATCGCCTACGATGCGGTTCCGCTGCGCGCAACTCAATTGATTGCGCCTACCACAGCATTTTTGAATGCCAGGAAAAATCGTAGCGAACGGCAGTGATTGGTGGCCGAGAAGCGCAGCTGTACCAAGGTACAGCGAGCATCGCCGGCCGCAAAGCACGACGCGCAGTAGATTTTTCGGCATTACACCACCGTTTTGTCAGGAGCTTATCAAGCATGACCAGCAAGCACGCACTTCCTTCCTACCTCAATCCTGAAGACCTGGGCCCATGGGGCGTCTACCTCGAGCAGATCGACCGCGTTACGCCGTACCTGGGCAACCTGTCGCGCTGGGTGGAAACGCTGAAGCGTCCAAAGCGCATCCTGACGGTCGACGTGCCTATCGAGCGCGATGACGGCACCATTGCCCACTACGAAGGCTACCGCGTGCAGCACAATCTGTCGCGCGGCCCGGGCAAGGGCGGCGTGCGCTTCCACCAGGACGTGACCCTGTCGGAAGTGATGGCGCTGTCGGCCTGGATGACGGTCAAGAATGCAGCGGTCAACGTGCCATACGGCGGCGCCAAGGGCGGTATCCGCGTCGATCCGAAGACCCTGTCGCGCAACGAGTTGCAGCGCCTGACGCGCCGCTACACGAGCGAGATCAGCATGATCATCGGACCGAACAAGGATATCCCGGCACCGGACGTCAACACGAATGAACAAGTCATGGCGTGGATGATGGACAGCTATGCCATGATCGGCGGCAATATGTCGACCGGCGTGGTAACCGGCAAGCCTATCTCGCTGGGCGGCAGCCTGGGCCGCCGCGATGCGACGGGCCGCGGCGTGTTCGTCGTCGGCAGCGATGCGGCCGCCAAGGTCGGCATGTCGCTCGAAGGCGCGAAAGTCATCGTTCAGGGTTTCGGCAACGTGGGCGGCGTCGCCGCACGCATGTTCGCTGAAGCCGGTTCGAAAATCGTCGCGGTACAGGATCACAAGACCACCGTCGTGCATTCCGGCGGCCTGAACATCCCGCAACTGCTGGCACACGTGGCCGAAGTGGGCAGCGTCGAAGGCTTCCCGGGCGCCGAGGCATTCGTGCCGCGCGAAGATTTCTGGGGCATCGATTGCGACATCCTGATCCCGGCCGCGCTGGAACAGCAGATCACCGCCGAACGCGCGCAAGTCATCCGCGCCAAGATCATCCTGGAAGGCGCCAATGGCCCGACCCTGCCGGCAGCGGATGACATCCTGACCGACCGCGGCGTGCTGATCGTGCCGGACGTGCTGGCCAACGCCGGCGGCGTGACCGTCAGCTACTTCGAGTGGGCACAGAACTTCTCGAGCTTCTTCTGGACGGAAGAGGAAATCAACAGCCGCCTGACCCGCATCATGCGCGAAGCGTTCGACGCGGTATGGCAAGTGTCGCAAGAGAAGAAAGTGTCGATGCGTACCGCCACCTTCATCCTGGCATGCACGCGCGTGCTGCAAGCTCGCGAAGTGCGCGGTCTCTATCCTTAATGGCTGCCTGAGAAAAAGCCCAGGGCGTTATTGCCTGCCCCTCGCCGTACTAGCGTACTGTCTTCGGGGCGACGCCTAGCCCTGGACATTTTTCAGGCGCCATCGGGTTATTGGCGCTTTTAGAAAAATCCCGCCACACTTTGTGTGAGCGGGATTTTTTGTACTGATCGCTACCCGAAGCAGGGTGCAGCATACTGGCATCCATCCCTGGGCATTGGTTTCAGGCGCATTGGCTTGCTGGCACCTCAAAAAAATCCCGCCACATTGCCATGTGAGCGGGATTTTTTGTATCCGATGACTTTTTTACGCCGCGTAGCCTTGCGGGTTCTGGTGCTGCCAGCGCCAGTGGTCGCGGCACATGTCGTCGATGGTTTTCTGCGCTTGCCAGCCCAGGAGTTCCTTCGCCTTGTCGGCGGAGGCGTAGCAGCTGGCGATGTCGCCGGGGCGGCGCGGGACGATGTCGTAGGGGACCTGGCGCCCGCTGGCGGCCTCGAAGGCGCGCACGGTATCGAGCACGCTGTAGCCGTGGCCCGTGCCCAGGTTGACGGTAAAGCCGCCCTCGGTGGAGAACAGGCGGTTCAGCGCAGCTACATGGCCGAGCGCCAGGTCGACCACGTGAATGTAGTCGCGCACGCCCGTGCCATCTGGCGTCGGGTAGTCGTCGCCGAAGACGGCGAGGCGCTCGCGGCGACCCACGGCTACCTGGGCGATGAAGGGCATCAGGTTGTTCGGGATACCGGCCGGATCTTCGCCGATCAAGCCGCTGGCATGCGCTCCAACGGGGTTGAAGTAGCGCAACACGCCCACTTGCCACTGGGCGTCGGCACGCACGAGATCGGCCAGGATCTGCTCGACCATCAGCTTGGAGCGGCCATATGGGTTGGTCACGGACAGGCGCGACGTCTCCACGATGGGCAAGGCTTCCGGATCGCCATACACGGTCGCCGACGAGCTGAACAAAAATCGCTTCACATTCGCCGCCGCCAGCACCTCCAGCAAGGCTACGGTACCCGTGACGTTGTTATCCATGTACATCAACGGTTGCGCTACGGATTCGCCCACGGCCTTCAGGCCAGCGAAGTGGATCACCGCATCGATAGCGTGTTCGCGCAAGACGGCGGCCATGGCGGCCCGGTCGCGCACGTCGGCTTCATGGAAGGGCACGCTCTTGCCGGAGATGCGCTCCACGCGGACCATCGCCTCGCGTGCGCTATTGCTGAGATTATCCACCGCGACCACGTCAAAACCAGCCGCCAGCAATTCGACGCAAGTGTGCGAGCCGATAAAACCCGATGCGCCAGTCACGAGTATTTTCTTGGTCATAATCTCAATCAATATAAAAAAGATAAGATTAACGGAATTTGGCCACCTTGCCAAGCGTGCACACGGCAGCGCGAACAATAAAAAAGCCCGCTGCGTCACCGCAGCAGGCTAATTCTCGTGTAAACGATACCGGCAGGCAAGCCGCCCAATGCGTTTACTTCTTGATGAACACCAGATCCCACACGCCATGGCCCAGCTTCAGGCCGCGGTTTTCAAACTTGGTCAGCGGACGATATGCTGGCTGCGGCGCATAGCCTTCCGCACTGTTTTGCAATTGCGGCTCGGCGCCCAGCACTTCCAGCATTTGCACTGCGTAATCTTCCCAATCGGTGGCGCAATGCAGATAGCCGCCCGGCGCCAGACGATCGGTCAACTGCTTGACGAACGGCGACTGGATCAGCCGGCGCTTGTTGTGCCGCGCCTTGTGCCATGGATCTGGGAAAAACACGTGGATGCCGGCCAGCGAATTGGCTGGAATCATGTGCGTAAGCACTTCCACGGCATCGTGCTGCAACAGACGCAGATTCGTCAGCGATTCTTCACCGATCAGTTTCAACAGGCTGCCGACACCCGGCGTATGCACTTCGACGCCAACAAAATCCTTCTCCGGCATGGCCTTGGCGATATGCGCCGTGGTCGCGCCCATGCCAAAGCCGATTTCCAGGATGACGGGCGCCTTGCGGCCGAACACCTGCTCGAAATCCATAGGTTCTTTAGCAAAAGGCAACAGGAACTGTGGCCCCAAGGTCTCAAGCGCGCGCGCCTGCGCGACAGACAACCTTCCCGCGCGGGTCACGAAGCTGCGGATGCGGTGTTCGGTCGGATCGTACATCATCGGCCGCGCAGGGCCGTTTGCTGGGATATCTGAAGACATGGGAGTGAAGAAGTAAGTAGCCGCGCCGCACAAAGCCAGGCGCCAGCGGAAAATGGAGCGGGTGAAGGGAATCGAACCCTCGTCGTAAGCTTGGGAAGCTCGACAAGGAACTCAACAACCATGCGGGCTTGCGGCCCGTTTCTGCTCCGCGAAAGTCATATTATAGCAGTCGTCAAAGCTTGCATCCATGCGGTGTATTTTACGTTTGTGGAGCGAGAAAATGACCTTCATGGTCGAACTAAGACTGTTGCCCTAGATCATTACGAAGTGGTTAGACTCCCATATCTCGCAGCGAAAAAAGCAACGCGAATCGTATAAAAGACAATATGAGGCGAGTCCGAAAAGAACACTATGACGGTGTTTTCTTATCTTCTTCTTGCACATTCTGCTGCAGAGGCGCATTCATGTTTTTCCCAAAATAAATGTTAATGGGAAATATTCGTGTAATTTTTTGGTTAAAAATTGTAGTGAAATTAATTTCAATCCCCAGCAATTCATTTGTGTAAGAAAAATATTGAAAACTTCCAGGAGTGCTAACTCGTGACCGCTCTTCAAATTTCTCCTTTACATCAATAGGCAATTCATGGCTTAATCCCGCCCCAATCATTTCAAAGTCTTTCGTCCTTCCGCTTTCCACTGCAGCACGCAACTCTGAAAGCAAAGCAAATGGTAGTCCAATCTTTTGTTGCTGCGGCATATAAATAGCTTTTCGCAAGCGAGCTGGAATAGCCGCACTTCCCTTGAATGTGACTGCCGCCGATTCTTTTTCGCCGCTTTTCCGGGGTAGAAGTATACGAAAAGACACGCTCTCGGCGGGTAAATTTGACGCATTATATACATGTATGGTTAACGCCTCTTCATCGTCACCCAACCATTTCTCAAAAGTATAATATTGCACTTCAATTTCGGTTGGATTACTAGAAACCAGAAATCGTTCCAACTTTGTAAAAAGAGGATCGCGCTTCTCATTACGACGATTTGCCTCTTTTTTTAAGGCAGCCAATAACATTACGATTTGATTGTTATCAACAGCAGAGCTATTAGAAGCTAAATTACCAAAAATAATATTAGTTTGTTGTCCGTGTCCAGAATTTGAGATATTCGTACCATTCTTACCATTATTAACCTGACTCATCACTTCCGCAGAACAGATGACCGGAGTTGCAATCGCAAAAGCCACGCATGCCAATGCTTTATATATTTTAAGTATCATTTTTTATTGAAGTTATTTATTTGTTTTCCGCTACCTGAATTATCAACATTAATGCCATCATCACCAATATTGATCTGCTGATTTTTACTATCAGAATTTTTCTTATTTTTATCCAATTTATTGTTTGAAGATGAATCAATCTCAGCATATTTAAGATAGCCACCATATGCTGAAAAAATACAACACACAATAATTCCTGCCAGTTTTATTTTATTTTTTACAAATACCATTTTAAATATAAAAAAAGCGAGCAAAAGGCAAAAGGCAGAAAATGTAAGCGGATAATGTAGATAAGGTGCCCATTTTGAAAAATCCATGCTGACTCTTATTGACATAGTGGATGACATTTTTGATAATATATACAATAACGATTATTTACAAGTACATGTTGCGAGAAATTTCATTAATTTTCAAAGTGGTATTACTTTGATTATAATTTTTTGACAATAATATTGTGACAATGCAATCCTGAATTTCCCCCCTCAATGGAAACATCAATAAATTAATCGCACCGATTCCACCGAAGAACCGTTGACTAGGCGTTCAGGTAGCAACGCAAAAAAAATCCTTCAAAGCGCGTCAAAATGCGTCAAATCGCATGCCCCCTCTTCGCCCCGCCGCGCCAGTCCTCATGCACCTTCGGCCATGGCGCACATTTGAGTCAAAAGACCCCTATATAGCGGGCAGGTGTGGAGGGGGGACAACTGCGCGCGCCGGGCCGAAATGGGGTTTTTTCTTGCATCCATAGCAACATCATCCATCAGGACGTGAAAAAGCCGCCTCGTGGGCGGCTTGTGCGGTGGCTGGGGCGTTCCGGCGCGGCTGGGCTATCGCGGCCCCGCCCTGCCGGCTATCGCGGCGTGGTGCTCATCCTGCGCGGCCCGCGCGGGCCTTGGCCGCCTGCTCCTTCTCGTAATCGTCGCGGCAGTCCACATTGCAGAACAGCAGCCCAGGCGTCAGCGCCTCGTCGCAATAGTGGCAGCAGCCATGCGCCACCAGGGCGGGCCGGCCACGCACGGCAGCCAGGCCGCGCGCCACCTCGGCAAAGATGATCTTGTCGGTGTTGTCTACGTGGTCGCTCATTGCGCGCCCTCCCCACCGGTCGCCAGGTCATACGGGGCGAAGCGCACCACTTCCACGCCCGCCCATTCGTTGATCGCTTCGAACTGCGCCTGCAGCGGCACCAGCTCGTTACGCGCGAAGACCCGCGCGGCCGGCTCGACGGCGCCGAAGCCGCCGGCATTGTTCGGCAGGATGCCCATCAGTTGCGGCGGCACGCGGTGCGCGGCCAGCTGGTCGTCGCGCGTGACGCTCTTGATGTTGAAAAACTCGTCCTTGGCGGCCACGTCCGACACGGGCAGGATCTGGATGCCGTCCTTCTTGCCGTTCGGCGCGTACATGAACAGGTTGCGGAAGTTGCCCGGCCCCTTGCTGTCGCGCATGGCCTGGCGCAGGTTGTCCACGTCCTGCGTGTTGGCGGCCGCGTCCGTCATGTAGAACACGAAACCGGCGTGCGAACCGTTCTTGTAGTACTTGCGGCGGAACAAGGTGGCCGCCTCGTTGAGCCAGGCCGATTGCAGGGCGCTCAGGTACTGCGGCACCCCGTACAGCTCCTGGTTCACGTCCGGCTCCATCAGGTGGAACACGCGGCCCTTGTCGAATTCATGCACGGCCTGGTAACCGTTGACGAAGAAATACGTGTCGAGGTCCACGCCGCGCCGCATGTACTTGGCCAGCGCATGCTGGTACGCCAGCGCCTTGCCGCTGCGGCTGGGGCGGTCTTCCAGGTAGGCATTGCCGAAGGTCAGATAGTCCAGGGCCATGCGCTTGAAGCCATCGCGCGACAGGTATTTCGTCGGCATCAAGGTGGACGTCAGCACGTTGGCCTTAAAGTGGATGGCGCTGCTGTGGTGCACGCCCGCGTTGAAGGACTTGGCCAGCCCGGCCAGGTTGACGGGCGGCTCATACCAGTGGCCGTTCTTCCAGCATTCGAAGCAGTCGAGAATGTCGGCGTGCTCGAGCACGGGCGTGGGGTCGCCGAAAGAAAATGCCTCGATGCCGGCGGCGGCCGACGCCGTAGCGGCTGGTGGTGGCGCGGACTGGGCCTGCTGGCCGCGCGCGCGCAAGTGTCGTGCTTTGCTCAAGAATAAATCTCCATGAAAGAGTGGTGGTTGTCGGTGGTGCCTTCGAATGGCTCGTGATCGAGGGCGTGCATGCAGGCCCACGCCAGATCGGCGTGGCCGGTTTCATCGCTGCGGCCGGCGACATAGGTCACGTGCCGCCCGCTGGGGGTGAGGGTCTTGTGGATGGCCATGAAGGACTGCGCGATGTCCGTCCAGCCGGCGTCAAACTCCAGCCGGCCCTTGCTGATGATGTTTTTGGCTTTCAGCACCATGCGGGTCTTGACTTCGGGCGAGTAATTCAGGGCCGTCACAGCCGGGAAGAAGCCGCGTACGATGGGCAGCACGCCGATGCCCATGCCCGTGGTATCGATGCCGATGTATTCGACGTTGTAGCGCTGGGTCATCTGGCGGATGGCGTCGGCGTGGTCTTCGAAGCTCTGCCCGCGCCACTGGTGGCGCTCCAGGATGCGGAACTTGCCGCCGGCCGTCATGGGCGGCGCCAGCACCACGCAACCGGCGCTGTCACCGTTCAAGGCCGGGTCATAGCCGATCCACACGGCGCGGTTGCCGAAGGGGCGCAGGCCCAACAGGGGTTTGTAGTCGTCCCATTCAACCCAGGAATCGACCATGCAGCGCTGCAGCTCGGCCAGCGGGAAGACCGAGGCCGAGTCGTCAATAAAATTGCACATCAGCAGGTTGTCGAACTGGTCGGGGCTGTATTCGAAGTTGCGCAGCTCGTCGATGTCGAACAGGTTGCAGCCGCCGCGCTCGGCGTCCAGGATCGTGACGATCTGGCGCCAGATCTTGTCTTCGCCGGTAAAACCCGACGACAAGCGGCCATGGCTCACGTCGATGTTGACCTGATCCGCCTTGGCGCGGCGCTTGTTGAACAGCTCGCCCGTCCAGAACGGGTACGCCTGGTGCGTGGTCGAGGATGGCGTCGAAAAATACGTCTTGCGCCACTTCTTGTGGATGGCCATGCCCGAGGCCACCTTGTTGAGTTCCTGGAAGTTCTGCGTCCAAAAGAATTCATCGAAGTAGAAATTGCCGTGGTAGCCCTGCGCCGTGCGCGCATTGGTGCCCAGGAAATACAGGTGCGCGCCGTTCGGCAGCACGATGGGGTCGCCCGTCAGCTCGATGCCGGCCGCCTCGCGCGCGAATTGCACGATGTATTGCTTGAAGACATGGGCCTGCGACTTCGACGCCGACAGGAAGATTTGATTGCGGCCCGTTTTCATCGCGTCGGCCAGCGCCTCGCGGGCGAAGTACCAGGTGGCGCCGATCTGGCGCGACTTGAGGATGGCGCGCGTGCGCTGGTCGCCGTTGCGATACCAGACCTTTTGATAGTCGAAGAGCGAATCCTGGAAGGCGTCGAGCAGCTGGATTTTCTGTTCTTCGCTGAAGTCGTTGCGCGTCGGCTTCTTCTTCGGGCCAGCATTGCGGTTCGCCAGTTTCGGGTTGAGATCGACCTCGTTGCCGCCCGGTTGCTCATAGCGGCGCACGCGCGCCATCTGCACGATGGTGCGGGCGAGTAAATCGATTTCCTTGTAGTCGCTGCCGCTCTTGACCTCTTTTTCGATCAGCTTGACCAGGCGCAGTTCGGCCGACGCTTCCACGTGCTCGATGGCCTGCGCCTTGTCCCACTCGTCGCGCAGCTTCCAGCTATTGATGGTGCCGCGCTTGATCCCGAGGTGGCGGGCGATGGACGAAATGCGCCAGCCCTTCCAGTACAGGGCGCGCGCGGCACGGCGCGGCTCGGATTCGGGCACGGCCAGTTCGGCGATTTTTTCTTCAGGGGTTTGATGGATTCCTAACATGCCGCCAGCGTAGGCCGCGCGCGCGCGGAGCGGGGGAAGGCAAAAGTCGCTATGGCCCATAGCAACCCGCAGCGCATTGAATCGCAGCGCCAAGACGTTGACCATGGCGTTATCCGATCAACCGAGAACGCCCGCCATGTCCAAACCATCAACCAAACCATCGAAATTCTTCCGCGTCGCCACCGAAGGCGCCACCACGGACGGCCGCAACATCGACCGCGCCACCATTGAGCAGATCGCCGCGACCTACAACCCGAAAACCTACGGCGCGCGCATCTGGCTGGAACACATCCGGGGCATCCTGCCCGACAGCCAGTTCAAGGCCTACGGCGACGTAATCGCCGTCAAGGCCGAAGAAGTGGACACGGACAGCGGCAAGAAACTGGCCCTGTTCGCGCAGATCGAACCCACGCCGGAACTGGTGGCCATCAACAAGGCGAAACAGAAGCTGTACACCAGCCTGGAAATTCAGCCCGACTTTGCCGACTCGTCGCAGCCCTACCTAGTCGGCCTGGGCGTCACCGACAGCCCCGCCAGCCTGGGCACCGAGGCGCTGCAATTCTCGGCCAGCCGCAAGCAACAAAGCACCAACCTGTTTACGTCGGCCGTCGAGGTCGAGCTGGAGTTCGAAGAGCAAGGCATCAGGCTGGCCGACGCCGTGAAAAACCTGCTGTCGCGCTTTTCCCATAAATCCGGCGCCGACGCGGCGCAGTTCACCGACATCAGCGAAGCCGTGCAGGCGCTGGCCGGCCACGTCGTCACCGCCAACGACAACTACGTGGACGCCGTGACGCGCCTGGAAAAAGCCGAAACGGCATTGCAGGCCACGCAGGACGAGCTGGCCGCCTTCAAGGCGCAGATGGACGAGGCGCCCGGCAACGGCCCGCGCCGCCCCGCCGCCACCGGCAACGACGGCGCCGTGCAGACCGAGTTTTAAGCGCCCTCGCCCTTTCTTCCCCCCCATTCAACAACGGAGCACCGAACCATGAAAAAGCAAACGCGCCAGGTCTTTGGCCAATATGAAACCCGCCTGGGCCAGCTGAATGACACGGACAACGTGGCCAAGACGTTCAGCGTCACGCCCAGCGTGCAGCAAAAGCTGGAAAACAAGATGCAGGAATCGAGCGAGTTCCTGTCGAAAGTGAACATCATCGGCGTGGGCGAGCAGGAAGGCGAAAAGCTGGGCCTGGGCGTCTCCGGCCCGATTGCCAGCCGCACCAACACCAAGGACAAGGAACGCGAAACGCGCGACCTGTCCACCATGGACAGCACGAAATACCGCTGCGAGCAAACCAACTTCGACACGCACCTGAGCTATGCCAAGCTGGACGCCTGGGCCAAGTTCCAGGACTTTCAATCGCGCGTGGCCAATGCCATCTTGACGCGCCAGGCGCTGGACCGCATCGTCATCGGTTTCAATGGCGTGAAAGTCATGGCCACCACTGACCTGGCCGCCAATCCGCTGCTGCAGGACGTGAACAAGGGCTGGCTGCAGCACTTGCGCGAGCAGGCGCCCGAGCGCGTGCTGGGCCTGGTCGCCGCCGGCATGCCGGGCAAGGTCATCATCGGCGACGTGGACGGCGCCGACTATGCCAACCTCGACGCGGCCGTCACCGATGCCGTCAACCTGCTGGACCCGTGGTATCAGGAAGACACCAATCTGGTGGCCATCGTCGGGCGCAAGCTGCTGAACGATAAATACTTCCCGCTGGTGAACACCAAGCAGGCGCCCACGGAAACCCTGGCGGCCGACATCATCATCAGCCAGAAACGCATCGGCGGCTTGCCAGCGGCGCGCGTGCCCTACTTCCCGGACAACGCCATCCTGATTACGCGTTTCGACAATCTGTCGATCTACTTCCAGGAAGGCGCGCGCCGTCGCCGCGTCGAGGACGTGCCCAAGCGTGACCGCATCGAGAATTACGAGTCGTCGAATGACGCCTACGTGATCGAAGACCTGGGCCTGGCTGCGCTGGTGGAAAACATCGAGCTGAAAGACAAGTGATGGCCAACCAATCCCCCGCCCTGCGCCACCGCGCGCGCATGCTGGCCGAGCGCACGGCCGGCGCCGCTGCGCCGCAAGGCGTGACCACCGGCACGGCCTACGAAATGATGCTCTACAAGCTGGCCGATGACCGGCGCCGCCTGAAGTCCATTCAGTCCGTGGAACGCAAGATCGAGGTCAAGGCCACCTTGCTGCCGGATTACGCGCAATGGATCGACGGCGTGCTGGCCGGCGGCAAGGGTGCGCAGGATGACGTGTTCGCCACCCTGCTGGTGTGGCACATCGACACGGGCGAATATGACCGCGCCCTGGTCATGGCCGAATACGCGCTGGCGCATAAATTCACCCTGCCCGAGACCTACAGCCGCGACATCGCCACGCTGATGCTGGACCAATTCGCCGAAGGCTATTTGCACGGCAAGCTGGCCAGCGATCCGCAGCACGCCACCCTGGTGCTGGGTCAGGTGGAACAGTTGACTGCCGCCAGCGACGCGCCCGACCAGGCGCGCGCCAAGTTGCACAAGGCCATGGGCCTGGCCATGATCGCCGTGCTCGACCAGGCGGACGAGACGGACATCGCCCCGGAACTGGTGGCGCAGGCGGAAAACGCCATGGCCCAGCTGAAACGCGCCCGCGCGCTGTCGGAATCGTGCGGCGTCAAGAAGGATATGGAAAAGCTGGAGCGGCGCCTCAAGCGCGCGGCCGGTTCCACGTAAAGAGCATCCCCCGCAGCACGGCGGCACGGGGGGATTCTGGCCACGCATCGGCAACGATGTTGACCTGATGAACCCCGTCCACCGCCCTATTTTTTGAAAGCGCCCCGTATGTCCTTCATGGCCCTGCCCCCGTCCATCCCGCCCGGCACCGCCCCGGCGCCGCCAGCACCGGCCGTCGGCATCATCGAGAACGACGGCTGGTTTCCCGACATCCTTCTCTCCGATATGCGCGACGCCATGCGCCTGGACGGCACCGTCACCGACACGCGCCTGGTACAAGCCGTGGTGGACGCCATCCTGCAGGTCAACCGCGAGCTGGCCGACTGGCAGGGCAAGCAGGCTGCTACCGGTATCGCCGCCCTGGTGGACGTGCCGGCCGCGCGCATCAACCGCGAATCCCGTCTGCTGGCGCAGTACCGGCGCGCTGTCTACAGCACGGCGAAAGCGGACCTGATCGAGCGTTACCGCGACTACGACAGCACGGCCACGTCCGTCAGCGACAAGAAAAGCATGGAATGGCTCGACGAGGCGCCAGGCGCGCAGCGGCGCAATGCGCAATGGGCCATCGCCGATATGGTCGGGCGCACGCACCTCACCGTGGAACTGATCTGATGCAGGTGCGCACGCAACAGCACGACACGGTGGACGCCCTGGTGTGGCGCTACCTGGGCGACGGTGCGGGATACATCGAGCACACCCTTGAAATGAATCCCGCGCTGGCACGCCACGGCGCCGTGCTGCCGGCCGGCCTGGTCGTCACCCTGCCGGAACCTACCGCCAGCGTGGCCGCCATGGCCGACGTTGTGCAGCTATGGGACTGACTTCTTCAACAACTTTTAATTTATCCTCATCATGGAGAAACAAGCTATGTCCGCAGAATCGTTTGGTGGCTTCGCCGCCCTGGTCAAACTGTACGGCTTCAAGGCCGCGCTGGGCATGATCGGCGCCGCCATGCTGTATATCGTGCTGCCGCCCTTGAACAGCGACGGCACCTTCAACAAGGGCGAATTCGTCGCCCGCCTGGCCTGCGCCGGCGTGTTCTCGTGCCTGCTGGGCGGCACCGCGTACCAGCTGCTGTGCGCGCAACTGCCCGCCATTGGCGCCATGGTCAACGCCTCCGCCGTCGATTTGATCGTGGGTGCGCCCGGCTGGTGGGTATCGCGCGCCGTGGCCCTGTGGTTCCAGCGCCGCAGCGACAAGGACATCGCCGAGCTGGTCAACGACGCGAAGGAGCATTGATGGCCACCACCGATGCGCTGATCGCGCGCACGATTGATGACGTGCTGCGCGCCGAAGGCGGCTATGTGAACAACCAGCACGACAAGGGCGGCGAAACCAACTTCGGCATCACCGTGGCCGTGGCGCGCGCCAACGGCTACCAGGGCGCCATGCGCGGCCTGCCCGTGGCGCTGGCGCGCGCCATCTATCTGGCCCGCTATATCACGGGCCCGAAATTCGACCAGGTGCTGGCCATCCACGTCGGCATCGGCGCGGAACTGATCGACACGGGCGTCAACATGGGGCCGCGCGTGGCGGCCGAATTCCTGCAGCGCTGGCTGAACGGTTTTAATGATACGGGCGCGCGCTATCCCGTGCTCACCGTCGATGGCAGCCTGGGCGACCAGTCGCTGGGCGCACTGGCCGCCTTTCTCGCCTGGCGCGGCCAGGAAGGCGCCACCGTCATGCTGCGCGCCCTGAACGGCCTGCAGGCGGCGCGCTACCTGGACATCACGGAAGCGAACAAGACGCAGCGCCGCTTCCTGTTCGGCTGGCTGCGCACGCGGGTGGCCCCGTGATCGCGGCGCCACCCTGGCGCGCGCTGGCCATGGGCCTGCTGGCGGGCGCCGTGCTCGGCTGGACGGTGCAGGGCTGGCGCAAGGACACCACCCTGGCCGACTTGCGCCGCACCGCGGCCACCGCCCAGGCAACGGCCGCCGCCGCGCTGGTGCAAGCCACCGGCCGGGTGCTGCTGCTGGAACGCACGGCCGCCAGCGCCCTTGCCGCGCGCACCGATCAACTCATCAAGGACAACCACCATGCACAAACTGACCGCGACCGCTTTATGGCTGACGTGCGCAGCGGCGCTATCCGCCTGTCAATCCCCGTCGCTAGGCATTGCCCCGACACTGGCGCCGGCACTGCAGATACCGCCGCTGCCGGAAGCGATCGCCAGCAAGCGCGCGCCGAACTTGACGGCGCGGCTGCGGCAGCTCTTGACGCCATCGCCAGCGACGGCGACGCCGCCACCCGGCAACTGAACGCCTGCATCGACGCCTACAACCTGATCCGGGACACCTACCATGTACAAACCGAATAGCCTGCGCCAGCACCTGGCCGCCGCCATCCCCGAGCTGCAGCGCGATCCTGACCGCCTCGTCGTCTTCGTGGACGAAGGCAACGTGATCACCACCGCCACCGCCTCCCTCTCCTTCGAATACCGTTTTAAATTGAACCTGATCGTCACCGACTACGCGGGCGACGCGGACGCCATCATGGTGGCCATGATCTCCTGGCTGAAAGTCCACCAGGCCGAACTCATGGCCAACGAGGAACAGCGCAAGCGCGGCATCAGCTTCGAAGTGGATTTCAATAACCACGAAACCGTCGATATTTCCATCAAACTGGACTTGACCGAACGCGTCATCGTCAAGCGCGGCGACGGCGGCCGCCACGACATCCAGCACGCCGCCGAGCCGCAGGGCACGCCTGGCTACGCGGACGCATTCTGGACGCTGTACGACGGCGATACGCTGCTGGCCGAATGGCAAGTACCGCAGGCGGCAGCATGAGCGACGACCTGCACGCACTGGAAGCCTGGGCCGGCGCCCTGCTGACCAAGCTGCAGCCGGCCCAGCGCCGCGCCATCAATCACAAAGTGGCCATCGACCTGCGCCGCAGCCAGGCGCAACGCATCAAGGCGCAGCAGGGGCCGGATGGTACGGCCTATCCGGCACGCAAGCGGCGCAAGGAATTCAAGGGAAAGAAGGGGCGCATCAAACGCCAGAAGGCCGCCATGTTCGCCAAGATTCGCAGTGCAAAATACCTGAAGGTGCATGCAGATCCTGGCCAGTTGACTGTCGGCTTCGTGGCTAAGGTGATGCACGTCACACGTGTGCATCATGAGGGTTTGACGGATAGCGTCTCAAAGAATGGCCCAAAATACAGCTACCCGGCCCGGCCGCTGCTGGGATTCAGTGAAGCAGATCGGACGTTGATCCGTGAATCTTTACTGAATCATTTAGAACAATTCTGAGATGATTAATTCAAAGTTCAACCGGCAGAAGTTATCATTGAGTTA
Organism: Janthinobacterium sp. GW821-FHT03A03; assembly: GCF_059421435.1. Classification (NCBI taxonomy): domain Bacteria; kingdom Pseudomonadati; phylum Pseudomonadota; class Betaproteobacteria; order Burkholderiales; family Oxalobacteraceae; genus Janthinobacterium; species Janthinobacterium sp. GW821-FHT03A03. Next base: position 1,236,384 of record NZ_JBWKUZ010000001.1, read on the forward strand.
TAGTTGCATAGAAATTTCCACTATCGGCCAGGAGTGGATCGTTTCAGTTCATAATTTTTCTAAACCATCAGTACTGAAAACGAAAGCTACGATGAAGCATACTAATTCGAGCGATAAAAAAGCAAAATTATCGGTTTCCTCTACGTCGGCTTTGACAGGGTCCCCAACTTTACCAAGCGCTTCGAACCACCATAAGTCTGAGGCTCGAACGATTTCTTGCAGCACAGACGAAGCATTGGCTATTGTTCTTCGAGTGGAAGAAGCTCTTGCAGCCAGAAAACTGCCTGTGCATTCGGGTAGTTGCTTAGGGGCGTTGTTCGCAAAGATACGACGGCTAAAAAGTCGGGCTAATTCTTTGACGGATAACCAATGGCGCAAGATATTCTTAAAAGCGAATGAGGGCGTATGGATTGCACGCGCGATTGAGGCAGCGCTTAAAGAAGAGCCGGATAGTACACAAGAAATTTTCCATCGGATTGTTCGCAGTCAGATAAGCCTTTCTGAAAGAGAGCAGTCTTTGGGGAAAGACGCGCTTTGGGAGCTTGATTTATATCGTCGAATAAAGCTAGGAACAACTCCAATACGATTCGCGGAGCCTGATCTAGTTGTTTCGCTTGGGGCAGACCTTGGGGAGTATAGTGTCGCTTGCAAGAAAATCTACTCCGAACAGGCAGTCCTTAATCAATTAGAAAGGGCCTGTAGTCAACTTAAAACACATGGGCGCCCTGGCATTGCTGCGTTCAACTTAGACGACCTCGTGCCAGAAAATGAAGTTTGGACTGAGCCTAACAATTCAGCGCTTAAACGTCGCTTGGATAACATGAATCGATCATTCATTTTATCAAATAAGGAAATTTTCAGAGTTGCTTTGGAAAGAGGTGACTGCGATGGTATCGTTGTGTTCACTTCAGTTATTGCCGAAGTTCCAGAGGCAGCGCAGCCAATTCATGTAGCTCACGCGTCAGCATGGTGGAACGAAGGAGCGAGTTCTGTCGCAAAATCTCGTGGCAACGCATTTTTAAGATGCGTTGATCAAGTAGCCTACTTGTCCTGAGTATCGCAAAAAATTTCCACATCAGGTCGGCAATACAAAATATTCAATCAACGGATATGAGCGGTCTGTACCTGTCGTTGAAGAATGCCGGCTTCAGGGGCGAAAGCAGAGATACTGCCACTTGCATCACCCCCTTAACAATAGCCGTAGCCATTAAGCGCTATATCAACCCGCCCCCGCGTGCATCCGCACGCGGACTTCGGCAACATGCATTGCATGAACGCCGACCTGTCCGACATCCTCCGCTTGCTGCAAAACCTGATCCGCCTGGGCACCATCGCCGAGGTCAAAGGGGCCAAGGCGCGCGTGCGGCTCGGGCCGACACTCACCACCGAATGGCTGAAATGGGCCACGCCACGCGCCGGCAGCACGCGCACCTGGTCGGCACCCACCGTCGGCGAACAGGTCATTGTCTTTTCCCCGGGCGGCGACCTGACGCGCGGCATCATCCTGCCGGCGCTGTACTCGCAGGAATTTGACGCTCCCGAATCGAGCGATAGCATCCATACCACGCATTACCCCGACGGCGCCGTGGTGCAGTACGACCACGCGGCCCACGCCCTGACGGCCGTGCTCCCCGGCGGCACGGCCACCATCACGGCCGACAAGGTGACGTCGAACGCGCCCAGCACCATCTGCACGGGTGATCTGACCGTCATGAAAAACCTGATCGTCAACGGCGCGACCGCCCTGAATGGCGGCGTGAATGCCAAGGCCGGCGCCGCTGGCGGCGTGGCCATGGCCGTGCAAGGCACGATCAAAGCCAGCGAAGACGTGCTGGCCGGCGCCATCAGCTTGCTCAAGCATCCGCACGGCGGCGTCAAGCAAGGTGACGACCAGTCGGGCGGGCCACAAGCATGATGGGCATGCACGCCGCCACCGGGCGCAGCCTGACGGGCCTGGGCCACCTGCGCCAGTCCGTGACCGACATTCTCACCACGCCGATGGGTTCGCGCATCCGGCGCCGCCGCTATGGCTCCGAAGTGCCCGAGCTGATCGACCAGCCCTTAAACAGCGCGACGCAATTGCGCATCTACGCGGCCACCGCCTTTGCCCTGCGCCGCTGGGAGCCGCGTTTGCAGCTCGCCAGCGTGCAGCTGACGCGCGACACGGACGGTGCCATCGCCCTACTGCTCGATGGCACGGCGAATGGCCAGGGCATCACCCTGGCCGTGCCTGTCAAGCAAGGCGGCGCCGTATGAGCACACCCATCGACCTGACCCAGTTGCCGGCGCCCAGCGTGGTCGAGGTGCTGGACTTTGAAACCATCCTCGCCACGCGCAAAGCCCACCTGGTGAGCCTGCTGCCGGAAGCCGAGCGCGCCGCCGTCACGGCCCTCCTGGAGCTGGAATCGGAACCGGCCACCAAGCTGCTGGAAGAGAACGCGTATCAGGAAACCATCCTGCGCAACCGCGTCAACGACGCCGGCAAGGCCGTCATGCTGGCGTTCGCCCTCGATGGCGACCTGGACCAGCTGGGCGCCAACGTCAACGTGGCGCGCCTGACCATTACGCCGGCCAATCCCAACGCCCTGCCGCCCGTGCTTGCTGTCATGGAAGACAACGATGCCTATCGCCTGCGCATCCAGGAAGCGCCGGACGGCCTGTCCGTGGCCGGTCCGAAAGCGTCGTATGAATTCCATGCCCGCAGCAGCGACGGCCGCGTCAAGGACGCGAGCGCCACCAGCCCGGCGCCGGCGTACGTCGCCGTCACGGTGCTGGCCAACAACGACACCGGCATCGCCGACGCCGAACTCTTGGGCACCGTGGCGCGCGCGCTCAACGCCGAGGAAGTGCGCCCCCTGGGCGACCGCCTGACGGTGCAAGCCGCCCAGGTCATCGATTACCAGATCGAGGCCACCTTGTTTATCGGCGTCGGCCCGGAAGTGCCGATTCTGCTGGACGCCGCGCGCGCCAACGCCGTGCGCGTCTCGCAGCCGCGCCGCCCGCTGGGGCACAGCATCTACCGTTCCGCCTGCAGCGCCGCCGTGCACGTCGAAGGCGTGCGCAAGGTCGTCTTGACCAGCCCGGCGGCGGACATCGAACTGGACGCCACCCAGGCCGCGCGATGCACCGGCATCAATCTCAACGTGGTGGTGCTCGATGAATAAGCTCGTGCCGACCCTGCCGCCCAACACCACGGCACTGGAACGCGCCATTGCCGTGGCCTGCGCCGAGCTGGTCAACGTGCCCGTGCCGCTGCGCGACCTGTGGAACGCCGACCGCTGCCCCGTTGCCCTGCTCCCATTCCTGGCCTGGGCCTGTTCCGTCGACCGTTGGGACGACGCCTGGCCCGAGTCGATCAAGCGCGGCACCATCAAGGCGTCCTACTTCATCCACAAGCACAAGGGCACGATTGCCGCCGTGCGCCGCGTGGTGGAGTCCCTGGGCTATTTGATCCGCATTACCGAATGGTGGCAGACCACTCCGCCCGGGGCGCCCGGCACGTTCCGCCTCGACGTGGGCGTGCTGGATACAGGCATCACGGACGCCATGTTCCAGGAAATGGAACGCCTGATTGCCGACGCCAAGCCCGTCAGCCGACATTTGACAGGCCTGGCGCTGTATCTGGAAACCCGTGGCCAGGTGCGGATCGGCTTGAGTACCTATCACGGCGATGCGATGACGGTCTATCCGTGGATCGCCGAAGAAATCGAAGTGCGCGGCACGCTGTTACAAGGCGGCGCACCCCATACCATTGACACCATGACCATCTATCCATGAGCACATACTTTGCCATTCTGACGCAGGTGGGTGAGGCCAAGCTGGCGAACGCCATTGCCCTGGGCCAAACCCTGAAATTGAAAAAAATGGGCGTGGGTGACGGCAACGGCGCCCTGCCGATCCCCGACCGCTTGCAAAAGGCGCTCGTGCATGAAGTGCGCCGCGCCGACCTGAACCAGTTGGCCATCGACCCGGCCAACGCCAGCCAGATCATCGTCGAGCAAGTCTTGCCCGAGGACGTGGGCGGCTGGTGGCTGCGCGAAATCGGCATCTACGACGAAGCGGGCGACCTGTGCGCCGTGGCCAACTGCCCGCCCAGCTACAAGCCCCTGATGGTCGAAGGCAGCGGCCGCACGCAAGTGGTGCGCGTGGTGCTGATCGTCGCCAGCGCGGCCGCCATCGAGCTGAAAATCGATCCGTCCGTCGTGCTGGCCACGCGCCAGTATGCCGATCAGCAGGATATCGAGGTGCGCGCCTATACCGACAAACAAGTCGCTGCGCACCTGGCAGCACTTGACCCGCATCCCCAGTACAGCATGAAGGAAGTGTCGACGCGGCCAATGTTCGACGCATCAAAAAAGCTGGTCAATGCTGCTTTTGTACAGCAGGAACAGGGCAATATCGTGGCATCCGGCGCAGTACCGGCGTCGCGCAGCTTGACCGGCGAGGACATCGGCAAATGCCTGTATTTTTCTGCCGACAACGTGCTGTTCACGCTTCCCAAGCCGAGCGAGCTGGGCATCACGACCAATTCCGGCCGCTGTATTCACTTCTTCGGCCTGGCCGGAAAGGTGGGGCGACTTGCCCCCGGCCCCGGCGCCTCGCTCAATGCCGATGTGTCCAGCGTGACCGGCATGGATGTCAAATCCGGCCAGTACATCACCCTCGCCGCCATTACCGATAGCGTATGGCAAGTCATCGACACGACGGCAGAAATGTGGCGTAACGCTGATTTCCTCACGTCCATTACCGGCGCTGGCGTGAGTTCCTGCCAGGCATCGCCCGGCGGCATCATGTGCCAGACAGGAACCTTTGTCGCCAGTAAAACCGGCTACAGCATGCTGACATTCCCAACGGCATTCCCTAATGGGCTGCTGTCCATTCAAGGCAACGTCATCCACGGTTCCCTGGGTGCCGGTTCCGTCAACTTCAACATGGATGCGAAAACGCGCAGCGGCGTGCCGGTGGCGGTAGTCAATTCCAGCGCCAGTGATTACCTGGCTTACCCCATCACCTATACCGCACGCGGCTATTAACAAGAGAAAGCCCCCCATGGATATGCTTGCCCCCGACAACCTCGATGCCGTTTTTTATTCCCTGCAAACGGCAGGCTTCTACCCCGAACGCCTGCGCGCGGCCTATGACGCCGCCGGCTCATGGCCCGCTGACGCCGTGCTGATTCCTGCCGAACTGCTTGCCGGCATGCAGGCGGCGGTGGCCGAAGGCGCCACCGTCTCGCTCGATCCCCGTGGCCAGTGGATCGTGACGGCCCGCGCGCCCACGCCGTATGTGCAATTGGCCGCCGTCTACCTCAACGCAGTGCGCGCGGCGCGTGAAGCCGTCTTGAACCGCCTGGCCGGCATCGGCTTCGCGGCAATGATGAACGGCGAAACGGACATCGTGGAAGGCGCCATCGAAGCGCGCCAGGCGCTGCTCGACATCACCATCTGCCCATCGGTCATCGCCGCGCAGGATATGCCAGCGCTGCAGGCGGCCATCAAAGGCGAGTACGACCGCATCGCCGCCAGCTTGCCGGGCGAAGCCCGCCGCGCCTTCGACGACGCCGGCATTGCCCTCGTGCCCCCCATTGCCCAGTAACGCCCCATTCACCACTCACCAGGAGAACTAATTTTGGCCACCGACTACCACCATGGCGTGCGCGTCATTGAAATCAACGAGGGTTCGCGCCCGATCCGCACCGTGTCCACGGCCGTGCTGGGCCTGATCGCCACGGCCGACGACGCCGACCCGGCCGCCTTCCCGCTCGACACGCCCGTGCTCGTCACCAACGTGCTGGCCGCCATGGGCAAGGCCGGCAAGACGGGCACCCTGTGCCGCGCGTTGGAGGCGATTGCCGCGCAGACCAAGCCATTGTGCGTCGTCGTGCGCGTGGAACAGGGCGAGACGGAAGCGGAAACCACCACCAATGTCGTGGGCGGCGTGTCGCCGGACGGCAAGTACCTGGGCGTGAAAGCCTTGCTGGCCGCGCAAAGCAGGCTCGGCGTGAAACCGCGCATCCTGGGCGCGCCGGGCCTGGATACCAAGGCCGTCACCAACGCCCTGGCCAGCGTGGCGCAGCAACTGCGCAGCTTCGTGTACGCCTCCGCGTATGGCTGCAGCAACGTGGTGGCCGCCACGACCTATCGCGGCCAGTTCGGCCAGCGCGAGGTCATGATTATCTGGCCGGACTTCGTCAACTGGGACAAGACCATCGACGAAGAGGCCAGCATTTCCGCGGTGGCCTACGCCATGGGCCTGCGCGCCAAGATCGACGAGGAAACGGGCTGGCACAAGACGCTGTCGAACGTGGTCGTCAACGGCCCCACCGGCCTGACCAAGGACGTATTTTTCGACCTGCAAGACCCGGCCACCGACGCCGGCGTGCTCAACGCCAAGGAAGTCACGACCCTGATTAACATGGGCGGCTATCGTTTCTGGGGTTCGCGCACCTGCGAAGCGCCGGGCGGCTTCTTCTATTTCGAAAGCTACACGCGCACGGCCCAGGTGCTGGCCGACACCATCGCCGAGGCGCATTTCGCCTTTGTCGATTTGCCCTTGCATCCGTCCCTGGTGCGCGACCTGCTGGAAAGCATCAATGCCAAGTTCCGCGACCTGAAATTGCAGGGCTACATCATCGACGGCCAGGCCTGGTATGACGAGCAGTACAACGACAAGACAGGCTTGAAAGACGGCAAGCTGGCCATCGACTACGACTACACGCCCGTGCCGCCGCTGGAAAATCTGAAATTCCAGCAGCGCATTACCGACCGCTACCTGGCCGATTTCGCCTCGCGCATCGCGGCCTAATTACTTCCCTGCCCGCGCCCGCGCGGGCGCCCCTGACCACTGGAGAAAATTATGGGCATGCCCCACAAACTCAAGCAATTCAACGTGTTTCAAAACGGCGTGCTGTTCATGGGCATGGTGCCCGAAGTCACCTTGCCGAAACTCAGCCGCAAGATGGAAGAGTACCGCGCCGGTGGCATGAGCGGCCCCGTGTCCGTGGACTTCGGCAACGAGGCGCTGTCGCTGGAATGGAGCGGCGGCGGCCTGATCGCCGAAGCCTTGAAGCAATACGGCGCGCATGCGCACGGTGCCGTGATGCTGCGCTTCGCCGGCGCTTACCAGAACGACGAAGACGGCAACGTCGCTGCCGTCGAGGTTGTCGTGCGCGGCCGCTACAAGGAAATGGACATGGGCGGTGCCAAGATGGGCGACGACACCACGCATAAATACACGATGGCCTGCAGCTATTACAAGCTGATGATTGACGGCGCCACCGTCATCGAACTGGACTTCATGAGCGGCATCGAGAACATCGGCGGCATCGATACCAATGCCGCCATCCGCAAGGCCAGCGGCCTGTAATCCCTTTTTATTCACCACCCACACACAAGGACAACACCATGAACACCGAAAACAACAATCAAGCCGTCATCGAGCTGGACGAACCGATCAAGCGTGGCGAAGGCTTCATCACCTCGCTAACGGTGCGCAAGCCCAAAGCGGGCGCCCTGCGCGGCATTTCCCTGATCGAGCTGGCCAACCTGAACGTGTCGGCCCTGCAGATCGTACTGCCGCGCATCACCGAGCCGACCCTGACGGCGCACGACATCGCCAACATGGACCCGGCCGACCTGCTGGCCGTGGGCGCCGAGGTTGCCGGTTTTTTGGCGAGCAAAGCCGATCGCCTTTCGGTATCCCCGGCGAAGTAGAAGACGCCATGGCCGACATTGCCGGCGTCTTCCACTGGACGCCGGCAGCGATGGACGATTTTACGATTGATGAACTGATGGCCTGGCGCGAACGCGCCAGGCAACGAAGCGGAGCGGAATAGATGGCTGGTGGGGATTTGAAGTTACAGGTAGTGTTTGCAGCGCTGGACAAGATTACCGGCCCGCTGAAAAAAATCATGGGCGGCTCCAGTGACACGGCCAAGGCGTTGAAGACCACCAGCGACCGCTTGCGTGAACTGAACACGCAGCAAAGGAACCTTGGGAAATTCCGCGAACTACATAGCGGTATTCGAACAACGGGGGTTGAGCTGAAAGAAGCTCAAAAAAAAGTAAAAGAGCTGGCCGCAAGCATAAAACAGACCGAGTCTCCTACACGCGCCATGACGCGTGATTTGAAGGCGGCTACGAAGGTCACGCAGGCCTTGACGCTAAAAGGCCGAGAACAGAGCCAGCAATTCCGCGTTCTGCGCACCAGCCTGAAGGACGCCGGCATCGACACGCGCCAGTTGGGCAAGGCCCAGGAATGGCTAAAAAACAGTATCCAGTTGACGAACGTTGAACTGGCCTCGCAACAAAAGCGCCTGGCCGCCTCCGCCGCCAAGCAGCAGCGCGTCACCAACGCCACGCAGCACGCCGACAAGCTGCGCAGCAAGGCGGGCAACATTGCCACGGCCGGCGCCGGCGCGACAGCGGCCGGCGCGGTAATGGCTATGCCCATCGCCAATGGGCTGCACGAGGCGAAGCACTACCAGCTGGAAAAGGCCCGCGTGAATGCCCTGGGCCTGGGGCCGAAAACCAGCCAGCAGGCCATCAAGTTTGCCCAGAACATGAAAACCTACGGCACCAGCCAGAACGAAAACCTGGAACTGGTGCGCGACGCGATGTCGATCTTTGGCGATCTGCACCACGCGGAAATGGTCGCGCCCACCCTGGCCAAGATGAAGTTTGCCAACAAGGCATTCTTCGGCGCCGAGTCGGGCGAAGAGAACGAGCGCATCTTCATGGACTTGCTCAAAGTCATCGAGCAGCGCGGCGGCACGGCCAGCTCGGAAAAATTCCACGACCAGGCCAACATGATGCAAAAGGTCATCACGGCCACGGGCGGACGCGTGGGGCCGACGGAGTGGCTGAACTTCATCAAGACGGGCGGCATCGCCGCCAAGATCATGGACGACAAGCAGTTCTATTACCAGATGGAACCTCTGGTCCAGGAAGTCGGTGGCCACCGCGCCGGCACGGCCCTGATGTCCGGCTATACGAACCTGTACCAGGGGCGCACCACGAAACGCGCCGTCAGCAACATGGAAAGACTGGGGCTGATTAAAGACCGTGGTCAGGTCAAGCACGACAAAGTGGCGCAAAGTGCGACCCTTGGCCCTGGCGCCCTGCTGGGCAGTGACATTTTCCGACGCAGCCAGTTTGAGTGGCTGGAAACCGTCTTGCTGCCACAACTGGAAAAGAAAGGCATCACGGATGCTAAGCAAATTGAGGACACCATCGGCAGTTTGTTTTCGAACCGCACGGCCGGCAATCAGTTTCTGGACATGTTCCGGCAACGCATCCAGATGCACAAGAATGCCAAGCTGAACGCAGGCGCGTACGACATCGAGCAGATTTATGACCTGGGCAAGCAGCAGGCCGGCGGCGCCGAATTGGAAGCGACGGCCAGAATGGCCAATCTGAAACTCACCATGGGCGAAAAAATCCTGCCGCTGTATGCGCAGGGACTGGAAATGGCCATCAGTGCCATCACACGCCTGAATGGCTTCATGGAGCGCAACCCGACCGTGGCCAAGGTCATGATCGCTGGCTTTGCCATCCTTGCAGGCATCCTGTTGGTGCTCGGCCCGCTGATGCTGGGCATCGCCGCCCTGGTCGGCCCGTATGCCATGCTGCACGTCATGTTCGCCAAGATGGGCGTGACCGGCGGCGTACTCACGCCCATCCTGCGCGGCCTGGGCGGCGCCTTCATGTGGGCGGGCCGCGCCGTGCTGTGGCTGGGCCGCGCTCTTCTGATGAACCCGATTGGCATCGCCATCACGGTCATCGCCGGCGCCGCCTACCTGATCTATAAATACTGGGAGCCGATCAAGGGTTTCTTTACCGGCATCTGGTCGCACGTCAAGACCGCCTTTGCCGGCGGCGTTAATAGCGTCAGCGCCCTGATCGTCAACTGGTCGCCGCTGGGCCTGTTCTATCGCGCCTTCGCTGGCGTGCTGGGCTGGTTCGGCATTGCGCTGCCGGCCAGGTTCAGCGACTTCGGCAGCGGCCTGCTGCGTGGCATGGCCAGCGGCATCACCAGCAGCTTGAACGTCATCTATCAATGCTGGGAGCCGGTCAAGACGTTCTTTGCCGGCGTGTGGTCGCAGCTCAAGGCGACGTGTGCCGGCGGCCTGGCGGGTATCAGCGCGCTGATTATCAACTGGTCGCCCGTCGGCGTGTTCTATCAGGCGTTCGCGGGCGTCATGAGCTGGTTCGGCATCCAGCTGCCGGCCCAGTTCACCGAGTTCGGCGCCAACATCCTGCGCGGCCTGGTCAATGGCATCACGGGTTCCATGGGCGCCGTCAAGGACGCCATCAGCAATGCCGGTTCCAGCACCATTGCCTGGTTCAAGGAAAAGCTGGGCATCCACAGCCCAAGCCGCGTGTTTGCCCAGCTCGGCGACTACACCATGCAAGGCCTGGCCGTGGGACTGGACCGCAGCGAGGGCGCACCGATTGCCAAGGTTTCCGGCCTGGCGCAGCGCCTGACGCAGTTGGGCGCCGGTATCGCCATCGGCACGGCCACGGCGTTACCCGCCAGCGCCTTCGATACCCGCGCGCCGCTGGCACAAGGCGGGTTCGGCGCCGGCATGACCATCCAGGGCGACAAGATCGAAATCACTTTCAACGTGCAGGCCGGCACCGATCCCCAGGCCATCGCGCGCGCCGTGTATGCGGCCATGGAACAACGCGACCGCGAAAAGGCGGCACGCATCCGCTCATCCCTGCGCGACCACGATTAAAGAAAGAAGCACACCATGATGATGATTTTAGGAATGTTCGTGTTCAGCCTGCCCACGCTGGCCTATCACGAGCTGCAGCGACAAACCGAATGGAAGCACGCCAGCACGGCCCGCGTGGGCCTGCGCGACGCGCACCAGTACGTGGGGCCCGGCGACGACACCATCACCCTGTCGGGCTGGGTGGCTCCGGAACTGACCGGCTCCCTGTACTCGCTCGATGCGCTGCGCATGATGGCCGACACGGGTAAATCGTGGATTCTGATCCAGGGCACGGGCCGCATTCTCGGCTCGTACCGTATCACGAGCATGACGGAAGGCCGCACCATCCTGGACGGCAGCGGCGGCGCGCGCCGCGTCGAGTTCTCGATTGCGCTCAAGCGTGACGACGACGGCGTGCCGGCCATGGTCGGCCTGGGCGACATTGGCGACCTGAAAAACATGCTGAGCATCGACGGCATGACCAGCAGCATCGCCGGCGCGGCCAGGAATGCCGTGGGCAGCGTGGTGGGCAATGTGGTCGGCGGCATCACGTCGAAATACGGCGGTGTCGTCAGCGAAATGAAAGACAAGATCGGCGGCAGCATCAGCGGCGCCATCGGCAGCGCGGCGGACAAGTTCAAATGAGCGAGCATATCCCCGCCTTCAAGGTCAGCATCGAGGACAAGGATTTGACGGCCATCGTTTCACCGCGGCTGATCAATTTGACCTTGACCCTGTGCCGTGGCGACGAGAGCGACCAGCTCGACATTTCCCTGGACGACAGCGACGGCAAGCTGGCCCTGCCGCCGCGCGGCGCGCAGATCGCCCTGGCGCTGGGCTGGCAAGCGTCCGGCCTGGTGGACATGGGCAAGTTCACCGTCGACGAGGTGGAGCACAGCGGCGCGCCCGACACCATTACCCTGCGCGCCAGGTCGGCCAACCTGATCGACACCTTTAAGCAGCAGCAGGAACACAGCTTTCACAAGACCACCCTGGGCGCCATCATCGAGGCGATTGCCTTTCGCAACGAGCTGGCGTCGGGCGTGTCCGCGCGCCTGCGCGACACCGCCGTCGAGCACATCGACCAGACCCACGAAAGCGATGCGGCCTTCCTGCGCCGGCTGGGCAGGAAATACGACGCGGTGGCCACCGTCAAGAATGACACTTTGCTCTTCATTCCCATCAACCAGAGCCGCACCGCCAGCGGCAAGACGCTGCCCGTCATCCCCATCACGCGCGCCCTGGGCGACGGCCACCGCTACCACAGCGCCGAGAGTGACGCCTACACGGGCGTGCGCGCCTTCTGGCACGACGAGCGCTACGCGCGCCGCCGCAGCGTCGTGGCCGGCGTGCCTGGCAACAGCAAGCGCCTGCGCACCACCTTCGCCAACGAAACCGACGCGCGCGCGGCGGCCGTGGCCGAATGGCAGCGCATCCTGCGCGGCCTGGCCACCTTTGAAATGAGCCTGGCCCTGGGCAACCCGGCCGTGTTCCCGCAATCGCCCGTGACGGTGACAGGCTTCAAACCCGAGATCGACGCCACCGAGTGGCTATCGGTCAAGGTCACGCACAGCCTGGGCGGCAACGGCTTTACCACGCGGGTGGAGTTCGAAACGAAGACGGAAGCGGTCGAGGCCGAGCGCGAGGAAGAAAAAGATCCGGACGAGGGCGTTACGGGCGTGGTGGCCAAGTGGAAGGACGTGGCCAGGAAGAAGAAACAGACAGGTCAGGAAATGGCGGGGTCAGTGGGTAATCTCAAAACGTTGGGGCACATTTATACGACCAAGCAGAATGCAGAAAACGCCGTCAAAAAGGCATGGAATCGAATTGTGGAAGTGCGTGACATCATTAGGGAAAACAGCGAGCAACCTTGAAGGCCGGAGGAGACGATCTACAAGGAATGACGAATGGCAATTCAAAAACAAGCAGATACATCACGACAGATGAACGGCAGTTATGATCCATACGGGCCTTTGCGCGCTGGCTCTCAGAGGCTCATTGCATAATCGCAAGTTTGCGGCACAAATCTACTACCTGGTGGATTTTTAGGCATGTACGTCAGAACTCTGTCCCCGCCTAAGAAAACCACACCCTGAACGTCTTTTGCCCAGCTATTTTTGCATAAATGACTAGAATTGAAATCAGCCCACACGGCAAACTCTCTAATCAATTTTTTCTTATTTGATGATAAATTTGCCACGACACCAAGAAAGATCGAACATACCAAAAGTGCCGCAAAACCACCTCCGATAACCTTAATAACTTTAGTAAATTTAATCGACAGCACTACCATTAATGGAAAAACTATGCCCAAGACCATCGATGAAATGATTAATGCATTCCACATTTTTTCCACAACCCATTCGTGGTAAAAAATTCCAATAGGCGCATACAAAGCGGCCAACAAGGTATATGTGATACCAAGAGAAGTAGCATCCACATGAAATATTTCGTTAATAAGGGATGCAGCCCACTTTCTAGCATAAATTGTGTAGGCAAATAAAATCCAAGCAAACATTAACGCGTAATGCCATTTCTTAAAATTATGGCGAATACTAACACCAATATCGGATAAAGAAATCCATAGAGCTATAAAAATAAATGGCAACATTCCAGTTAAGCAGATTGCAATTGCCGCCACAACATTATTTGACGTTATCATAGTCAAAATAATTATTAACAACCAAAAAATAAATGCTAAAGCGTACGGAGTTTTTCGGTCGTTCACTGTCATAATTTCACCATTGTTTATGTCACACTAGACGTTGCATAGGATCACTTTCCAATATATACCTAGAAAACATTGATATACAGTGGACGGAAGGGCGCGGCTGTGTTGCAGCTAGCTCGCCTGAGGACAAAAGAATCGTACAAGGCAACGGCGCAAGAGAAGATTCTAAAGGCGGGTGAATGAGTATCAGCGACGCCGGTAACTCTTGGCACCGCTGTCGCTCAAGCAGTATTCCCCGCCACGCGGCCCGGTACAATAACTGCCGCTGCGGCATGTGCAGCCTGTAGCATCGGCCACAGGCGCCTTAGCTGGTTTGCTAATGGTGGAGCAAATTTTTTTCGAAGAGCTAATTGAGCCATCATTGCAGACAAATGTCGCGCCATCGCAATTTGAAATGCCCCCCTTGCTGCCAGAGCACGGCGTATTGCCAGCCAACAGCGGGAAGCATGTCAGCAGGCATGCGGTAAAAAGAAGATTTTTGATAAGCGGAAATCTCATTCCCTCTTTCCTGTTGACCATCGGGGCACACCGTTGGGACCGTTGTTCATACACTCGCATATAGTTCCATTTGGCATTCTGATGAAACTGCCCATCGAATAAGCCTTGCCATCGACGAAGCAGCGTGTATTAACGTCAGGCTTCGGCGCAGCATCGACAGCGGAAGGTAACAACAGCCAGCAGCAAAGCAAGGCCAAGCCCACCAGCAATGTCCATTGCGCGACGGCTGTAAGCCTCATCGGCTTAATGCCTGGTGCGTGTTGAATACAGGAGGCGCAAGGCATCGCCGCCATATACGTGCTGCATGAGCGCACTCTGTTACTGTCCGCGCCAAAATTACTGAGCGATACATGGTAGACACCTTGTGACGGTGTGCCTACCGACTCAATTGATGTCTTGACTTTGGAGCTTGCATCCTGCTGCTGCAACTTCGTCAGCGCCTGGAATTCAGTGCCCCCCCCATCTATCGTGAGATTAACCACATTAAATTGACGCGACACCTCAATGACATTGCCGACGACAACTTGCGTAACATTCCCATAAAAATCTATGACTTCCTTGGAAGACATTTTTTCAGTGTCTCCAAAACTACTAGCTTGCACTATAAATCTAGCCTTTAAAATCACATCGATTCGTCATTAACCAGTAAGCGGTCCGAGTCTGCGGGATAATCTTTTTCCCGCGAATGACATACGAGGCCCGACCACCACTGATAGGACAAATAGCTTTCACAATTTGATTAGGTTCGCTCAAGAAAATATCAATCACCTCGTCGCCGGTAAGAAAATACGGAGGTTCATCTTCTCCTTTTGCAACCTTTCCAAACTTAACATATTGCACAGTCATGCCCAAATTCGGCAGGCGTTCACCGATATTTTTGTAATTCAGAGTTTTATCCGTTACAGGAATCTTCGCCAGGAAAAAACTAATTTTTTGGGGATCTTTTGTTGACTCGTCAGCATGAGCCGACGTAATAAAAGATACTGTCAATAATACCGCCATCAATATGTTTTTCACTTCTTCTTACCACCCATATTGAACGTCTGTTTTCCAGTCACATCGCCGGTTACTTGCTGGCTCACTTTGCCATGGAAAACAACCGTAGTGGCACTGGCACCTGTCTCAGGCTTCGATGGCGCCGCTTTGACCGCAGGGGATGTGCTCATGCCGTCAATCATTCCTAGTACCCCGGCCTTACCCCGAATATCCAAGCCACGATAACCAGTCAGCAATTCCTTTTCATCCTGAGTGAGCGCCGCTGTTGCCTGATCTCCGGTAAGAATAAATTGAACATCAGCGCCAATCGCAGAGATTGCGCGCAAATAGACTGCATCGGGCGAACGCTCGTCCTGTTCATACGATATTTGAGTACGTTTTTTTACGCCGCCTGCCGCGCCGAAATCATCTTGATTCATGCCTAAGCGCAAACGCTCGGCTTTTAGTGCTTCCCCAATGGTGCTCATATTTTCACTAAATCTCGTTGACAAGTGCACGTTCGTACACTATAGTTACGCCATCCTGTAGCGATTACACATCATAACATTATGAAAAACGTATCCAAAACCGGGCGCACTACCAAGGGCGTCACTTCGCAACCTCTGGGCGTCCGCTTGGCACCTGATGAAGTGCTGGAAGTTGAAGCCTTTGCCGCCGCGCAACAACGATCCCGTGCATGGTTCTTGCGCTTCCTGATCTTGCGCGGCCTGGCTGACTACAAGCGTGAAATCGCTTTCCAATCCACCCACTAAGGACAACGTCATGTACCCCGATGCAAAACGTATCCGCAGCCATAAAGTCATGCTGCGCCTGGACGACTATGAGCACCAGCTCGTTTCCTCGATCGCCAATTATCAGGGTGAAGAATTAGCCGTTCTGGTACGCCAGATCGTCATGCGTGAAGCTCTTGCGGCCATTGCTGCAGACGACATTGACAGCGTACAGCGTCGCAGTGCTTAAACCGAGTCCCTGAATAGTAACTTTTGAGTAACTGAAAAGCTGCCGAACATGCCCGATCACGAAATTCATATCAACGACGAAGAACTTGCAGCGCTGGAAGTCGTTCGTCAACGGCAAGGGCTGGCAAGTATCGAGCAGGCGGCTGAATGGCTCGTCAAGTCGCGCTTACGCAAGCAGTCGAAAAACATGACGGGTCGCGGTCGCGCCCTGTACCAAGTGGAAAGAAAGCTGAAATGAGAGTCATCGGCCTGCCCTGCCCGCATTGCGAAAACACCGTCCGCGCCGTCAAAAGCCGCACGATGTCCGCCATGTTCAAGGAAATCACCTACATGTGCCAGAACCCGGACTGCGGGCACTCCTTCGTGGCAGGCCTGGAAGTGCTGCGCACCCTCTCACTGTCCGCCATGCCCAAGCCGGATATTCGCATCCCGATGTCCCAGCATGCGCGCGCGGCAGCCACCAGCCAGCTGGCCCTGGACCTGACGGCGGGCTGATGATGACTATCCCGATCCTCGCGCCGCCGTAGCCCGGCCGCTGTAAATCCCCTCTTTTGCTGTGCCCTGCAGCGCTCCCTTTTGAGCGTGCGGGATTCGTTCAACCAAAAATAAGGAAACCGATGGAAAACACGCTGCACGCCACCAGTCATGCCGACAACTCCCCGGTGCCAGACACCGCCCGTCCGGCCCTGCAAAAATGCGTCGTGCCGGTGGCGCCGACCTGCTTCCTGCTGCATGCCAGCGCTGGCGCCAGCGTCGCCGACCTGTCCGCCTATATCCGCGAGCTTGCCAAAACCTACCACGCCTATGGCGCGGCCAATATCACCTTCATCATCAGCGACCTGCATGCGCTGCAGCTTGGCGGCTTCTTCCTGCCAGATAGCCAGCGCGGCCTGGTCGATGGCCTGCCCATCGAGCTGCACTACCTGTTCGCCAGCGAATCGGGCGTCGTGCAATGCACCAGCGCGTCGCGCACGCTGACGTACTGGGCCAAGTATTTGACGAAGGAAGGGGCACGCTGATGCAGCGCTTGGCCAAGACCTGCGGCATCTGGCTGCTGTCGCTCCTGATCGTCATCACCCCTGCCGTGCTGCAGGCCATCGGCGCCATCAAGGACTGAGCGATGCCGGCGTCCCTTATCGACAATCACCTGTCGTTTCTGCCAGCGGCGGCCATCCTCGCCGCCCGCGACAGGGACGTGCCGACGCCCCCAGGGGCGCCGGAGGCGCTGGCCGCCATCGCGGCGGCGAAAGCCAGCCTGGCCGAACGGGCCAGCTTGCGCGCCATCGAGCAGCGGCGTGCAAGCGAGGCGCGCTTTATCGCCCAGGCCTGGGGATTGTCGCCACGCGGTGCGCGCCGTTCCGTGCTGATCGCCGCCGGCCTGGACGCCGACCGCTGGGAGTCGCCCATCCATTCATTTACCGAGGAAGAGCGCATCGAGCTGCGCGCCGCCACCTCTGCCGCTATCCGTGTGTACGAAAGACTGTTGAATGCAATCTAAACAAATCCTGCTGCCTGCCCCGCAACGTCACGAAGCCTTCTTGCGCTCCGCGCAGTTTGCGCCCGAGCTGGCCCGCATCCCGTACAAATGGCGCAACCGCGTCATCACGGCCGCCATGGCCAAGATGGCCTGGTCGTCCTGGTACAAAGTCTATGAATCCGTCGCCACCAGCTTTGTGCGCGAGTTCGCCGAACAGTACGTGCCGGCTGGCGTCGACCTCTCGCAAAGCGACGCCGACATCGTGGCCACCGCCGAGCGCGCTGCCTCTGGCGTCACCAGAATGTTATGGATGGCCATATCTGAAACGCACGCCCTGCAGATCATGGAAGACGAATGCGCCTCGTATGGCATTGAGCTGCCCGAGTTCGACACGATGACCGACACCATCGCCCGCCTGGTGGATGCACGCTGGTGGCGCCGCCAGTTGCGCAAGCGCGTCAAGCGCGCCTTTGAAGCCGGCAATATCCGCCTGGGCTATGTGAACTATCGCGGCGAACCCTACGCCAGCAATGACGCCGTGCTGTCGCGCCTGGCGCAGAACCGGCGCAACGCGGCAGCGCTGGCCGCCACGCTGGTGCAGAACGAGAACGGCCAGCAATTCAGCATCGCCGAGCTGGCCGAGAAGACGACTGCCAACAAGGCCATCCGGCGCGGCGAGCTGATGTTGCGCATCAACGGCTTCGAGCAGATCGCCCGCGAGTGCGGCGACCAGGGCATTTTCATCACCTGGACGTGTCCATCACGCTTTCACGCCATGCAGCACAGTGGCAAACCAAACGACAAGTTCGACGGCTCTACGCCGCGCGAAGCCAACGCCTACCTGGGCAAGATGACGTCGCTGTGCCGTTCCGCGCTGGCACGCCGGGGCATCGGCCTGTACGGCTTTCGCATCGCAGAGCCGCACCACGATGGCTGTCCGCACTGGCATCTGCTGCTGTTCGTGCGCCCCACCGCGAAATACAAGACGGCCCACCTGCAGGACGTGGCCGGCCGCGCCATCCGCATCATGAAGCGCTACGCCTGGCGCGTGGACCGTGGAGAGCCGGGCGCCTTCGCGCGCCGCCTGGACGTGAAACGCATCGACTGGGCCAAGGGTAGCGCCGCCGGCTACATCGCCAAGTACGTGGCCAAGAACATCGACGGCGTGGCCGAGCACAAGACGAAAGAAGGCTATGTCGTCACGGCCGACACCGAAGGCGATGTCGAGCTGACGCCATCAGCGCGCGTCGAGTCCTGGGCCGCGTGCTGGGGCATCCGCCAATTCCAGCAATGGGGCGGCGCGCCCGTCACCGTGTGGCGCGAACTGCGCCGCATCGAGGAGAGCATGCTCAACGAAGCCCCGGCCGCCATGCGCCGCGCCTGGGACGCTGTGCAAAAAATCGACGGCGAAAAGCGCGCCTGCTGGGCCGAATACCTGCGCGCCCAAGGCGGCGCCCTGGTGCCGCGCAAGGAACTGGTCGTCACCCTGGCCAAGGACGAAAAGACCGTCATAGGCCGCTACGGCGAAACCCAGCGCATCACGCCCTACGGCGTGCGCTGCAGCGACCTGATTGGGGTGGTCTTCAAGTCCGTGCGCCATACGTGGACGCCGGTACAGGCCACAGGCGGGCGCGGGGTGGCTGTTGGGGTTGCTGTTCCTCGGACTCGTGTAAATAACTGTACGCACCCCGACCGCCCAGCCCCGGCAACGCCGCCAGCGGCGCCCGTGCCCGATCTGCCCGACGAGGCAAAAAAAGCGCTGATTGCAGCCTGGGCGGCCGTCAACGCCTGCCCCTATCCCCGGCTGATCGTCCCCGACAACCCACCACATGAAAGAAATGGCTCATGAGCACCTATGCCGTGATCGTTCGCACGCAAACCGAACGCTTTGAATACGCCGCGATTGCCGCTTCCAGCGGCGACGCGATCCAGGCCGCCCTCGACCACTTCGGCGTGTGCGGCGTTACCGCCAAACTGAAAGGAGCACCGCAATGCTGAACACTTCGACCAATTCGCCGCGGCAAATCGCCCTGGGCGACCGCGTGACATTCAATACCGACGAAGGCTACCAGGCCGGCACCGTCAACGACCTGCGCCGCGACGTGGGCAATGGCGAGCTGCATGCGTGGGTCGAGCTGGACCACCAGTGGGCGGGCATGTTCCGCGCGGTGCCGCTGACGGCAATCATGCCCGCACTGGGTTAGGGACACGGTATGGCAGACCACATCGCGACGAATGCCACCTTCCTGTCGATGGACGATATTTGCGCCCTGACCGGAAGGAAGATGAAAACGAAGCAAATTGAGGCACTGCGGAAGATGGGCCTGCCCTTTTGGGTAAATGCCATCGGGCGACCAGTTGTCGCGGTCGCCGCAGTTGAGGGGCGCAAGGAAGCGCCACGGGAAAAAACATGGGTAATGCCAAGGATCAATAAAAATGGGCCGACGAAACACACGTAATTTGAACATGCCGCCGTGCATGCACCCGCGCACCCAGCGCAGCGGCAAGGTGTACTACTACATGTACACCAAGGACAAGCCGCGTAAGGAAATTCCACTTGGGCCAGACTTCATCCTGGCACTTCGGAAGTATGCCGAGCTGAACATCGTGGTAGAACCAACCGCTGGCGCGACGTTTTCCGATGTGCAAAAACGCTACTTAGTTGAGGCCGTGCCTAAGCTGGCCGTCAGCTCAGCCCGCATGTATCGATCAGACATTAAGCATCTGCTGGCCGCCTTTCACGAAGCGCCACTGGATCAGATCAAGCCGATGCACATTCGGCAGTTTCTTGATGACCATGCGGACAAGCCGACCACAGCGAACCGTTGCAAACGCGTATTCTCCACCATGTGGAACCATGCACGAGGCTGGGGCTATACAGACCTGCCAAACCCATGCGAGGGCATCCAGGGCCATTCTTTGGCAAAGCGCACCGTTTACATCACCGACGAGGTATTTGCAGCGGTCCGCAAGCACGCCAGTGCCCCACTACTCGATGCGATGGACTTGGCATACCTGACCGGCCAGCGCCCTGCCGATGCGTTGCGCATGACAGAGCATGACATCGTCGATGGATACCTGCTCGTCACACAGCAAAAGACAAAGCAGCCGCTGCGCATCACGATTACAGGCGAGCTGGCCAAGTTGATGGAACGCATCCGGGCACGCAAGGCTACGCACAAGGTTGTGACAGGTGCCCTGCTGACTAATATGCATGGCAAACGCCTAACGGCGCCGGCACTGCGCACCCAATTCGACGCGGCAAAGAAGCAAGCGGCAGAACATACGCCCGAGTTGGCGCAGAACATCATGGCATTTTGGTTCTACGACCTGCGCGCAAAGGCTGCAGATGATACATCGGATGACCGCGGCGACCAGGCGGCAAGCGATCTTTTAGGGCATGACAGCGTCAGAACTACACAGCGCCATTATTTACGACGAGGCAAGATAGTGGCGCCGACGAAATAAACTCACGAGGGCAATTTTTACACGGTAGCGGCGCCATGGCTTTCGCTACCATTTGTAGTGCGTTTCGAAAAGACTATGCTTTTTGAAGCGCCTTTTCAAATCAAAAAAGTATCGTCATCATCTACATGTCTGATTCAATTTGCTCCGCAGTCAATATTCTTGAAAGAAAATGCTCTTTAGCTTCCGCACTAATATCTTCCAAATTCTCAATAAAAATCCTCATTGACTTAACATTTACTTCAGCATCCACAATTATATATTGCACATCCTTTTCATTATATGAAAGCCTATACGGCTCAAGTAAATCATTAAACATTTTCTTTTTTGCCTCATTTCCCATTTCACTACTAGGAACAAAGGGCACAACGGCAGTTGTCCCTAATGGCAATACGTAACGCCACTCTCTTTCATCAGCAAATCTGTAATGTTTAGCCTCTTTATTTTTTCGCTTCAAAATACCTTCATAATTCTTTATGTACCGTTGAACATTCATAATATTCATATAATCTTTATTGAGCCTGTTGGCATCGGCATATTTAGGTATTCCATCACCCGAAGTAAGGAGATTGTAAACCCCTTGCAGTCCTTCCATAAGATTATTCGTAAATTCACTATTTTTGTTCACATACGCAACGGGATTCAACCCTTCTTTCAACGCCCATTCTTTTGCCATTCCAATTCCAAATTTTCCGTATTTTTCCATATGAGTAGGTAATTCAGATAACCTCAAATCACAAAATGACACCATCGGAACAGCAAAATCTCGATCAACCCCCGAATTATTTATAACTTCATTAGAATATGAAGGACGAAAGCCCTGATTACCAATAATGGCTTTCAATCCAGCAAAATTAGTGAAATGAAAAAGAATTTCCGGATATGGACTTCGCATAATATCTTCGCAATATTTTATATTTTAATTAAAAATGACAATCTAAACAAAACACTGATTTACCGACACTTCGTTTTATCGTGCTAAAGAGCAAATAGCATTTTATTCTCTTTTTACTATTAGCCATTAATTTCTCAGAATTAAGGTGCGGAAAAATATGGTTCTCCTCGACTAATAACCGCCATTAACGATAGAAAATTTCCAGAAGGAAATAACCACACATTATCACACTAAGCGAACACCTTAGCTTGATATGTGGCTACTCTATTCACGATAATTCAAGAGGTAGATGTTAAGTCGAAGCAACATAGTGCGTTGAATCGAATTTTGTGGAGCGGTTTGGCTTTGTGGAGCGGCGAAAACAGGTTTTCCGCCATTTTTGACTGGAGCGGGTGAAGGGAATCGAACCCTCGTCGTAAGCTTGGGAAGCTTCTGCTCTACCATTGAGCTACACCCGCGAAGCCTGCATTTTACGCGGGATGGCGAGGACTTGGCAAATTTGTAGAATGGCGCCCGGTGCGGCGGCGTACCCAGCAGGAATCTGGACTATATGGCAAATATAGATGCCATTTTCACCGATCAGGTCTTCGGGCTTACGGTAGTGGGCCAGCAATCTTGGCTTGGCTTGGCTTGGCTTGGCTTGGCTTGGCTTGGCTTGGCTTGGCTTGGCTTGGCTTGGCTTGGCTTGGCTTGGCTTGGCTTGGCTTGGCTTGGCTTGAGCAGCCAGGGATCGTAGCTGGCCCGCTTGTCCGGCTTTTGCAACGGTCATGGTTTCTCCTTGAGGGCGGCAGTGTCCTGCCACATGACCGTTTTCACAAAGTTATTTACACCCTTGGTCTTGGCATAGCGTCAACGCATCCTGCCATTGCGGCAGTCCGCAGAAGGTCTTCTTCAACCGTTCCGAGGACAGCACCGAATTGGCAGGTCGCCGTGCTGGAAGCGGATAGGCTTGCGCCAGTATCGGTTTGAGACGCGGCTTCTTAGCAATCGAGGCATGTGCCATGATCGCTTCGGTGAAGCCAAACCAGCTGGTTTGTCCTTGTGCCGTCAGGTGATACAACCCAGAATAGTTGTTCCACCACGCTTGACGATCTGCGGCAGCCACGCTTTGCGCCACGATATGCGCGGTGGTGTCGGCGATGGTTCGGCTCCAGGTCGGCGCACCGAACTGGTCGGAAACGATACTCAGCTCTTCGCGCTCCTGCGCCAGGCGGAGCATGGTCAGCAGAAAGTTCTTCCCATGCGTGCTGTAGACCCAGCTGGTACGCAGGATCAGGTGCGGAATGCCGGCTGCCTCGATTGCCTGTTCGCCGGCCAGCTTGCTGCTGCCATACACATTTACAGGGCAGGTCGGATCGGCTTCGACGTAGGGACCGTTTTTCGATCCATCAAAGACATAATCGGTGCTGTAATGAATCATTGCTGCGCCTAGTCTCTTTGCTTCCTCGGCCATGACACTCGGCGCCTCGCCATTGATACGCAGTGCCAGGTCTGGCTCGCTCTCCGCCTTGTCCACCGCAGTATAGGCGGCGGGGTTGACGATCAGGGTCGGCTTGATGCGGCGGATGACGTCGCGTACCTGGTCCAGGTCGGCCAGGTCCATCTGGCTGCGATCGAGTGCAAAGATTTCTCCCAGGCCCTGCAGGCTGCGTTCGAGTTCATAACCGACCTGACCGGTTTTTCCTGTGATTAAAATACGGCTCATGAAATAGGCTTGTTTCAGTGTGGAAAATTGATCGGGAGCGGTCAGGAAAAAACGTCGGCATTGGCCAGCAAGGTAGCGATTTTATCTTTGCCGGACAGCAGTGGCTCGCCATCGAGCGGCCAGTCGATGCCGATGGCCGGGTCGTTCCAGAGGAGGCTGCGCTCGAACTCTGGTGCCCAGTAGTCGGTCGTCTTGTACAAAAACTCGGCACTGTCGCTGGTGACCATGAAGCCGTGCGCAAAGCCTTCCGGTATCCATAGCTGGCGTTTGTTGGCCGCTGATAAGGTCACGCCCACCCATTGACCAAACGTCGGCGAGCTTTTGCGCAGGTCGACGGCGACGTCAAAGACCTGGCCGGCGGTCACACGTACTAACTTGCCTTGCGGCTGCTGAATCTGATAATGCAAACCGCGCAAGACCCCCTTGGCGGACTTGGAATGATTGTCCTGCACGAAGTCGCGCGTGACGCCAGTCAATTCGGTAAAGCGCTTCTGGTTGAAGCTTTCGTAGAAAAAGCCACGGTCATCGCCGAACACGGTAGGCTCGATCATCAGAACGCCTGGTATTGCGGTAGTTTGGATTTGCATAATATAAAATGAATCGCTCAGGCCTTGTATACTTTTTCTTCGAGCAGACGCAGCAGGTATTGCCCGTAAGCGTTCTTTTTCAGGGGTTGCGCCAACGCATCAAGCTTGGCCGCATCAATGTAGCCGCGACGGTAGGCGATTTCCTCCGGACAGGCAACCTTTAAGCCCTGGCGATTTTCGATGGTGGCGATGAACTGACCCGCCTCGAGCAGGGATTCATGCGTGCCGGTATCGAGCCAGGCCATGCCGCGGCCCATCAGTTCGACGTTCAGCTGGCCGCGTTCCAGGTAGGCACGGTTGACGTCGGTAATTTCCAGTTCGCCACGCGCCGAGGGGACAATGGCGGCGGCGATGTCGCACACCTGGCTGTCGTAGAAGTACAAGCCGGTCACGGCGTAATTCGATTTTGGCTTGAGCGGCTTTTCCTCGATGTTGATGGCGCGACGCTGCTCATCGAAATCGACCACGCCATAGCGTTCCGGATCGGTGACATGGTAGGCGAACACGGTAGAACCGCTGGTGCGCGCGGATGCTTGGCGCAACTGCGTTTCGAAGTCATTGCCGTAATAAATGTTGTCGCCCAAGATCAGCGCCGACGGTGCGTCACCGACGAATTCACGGCCGATGATGAAGGCTTGTGCCAGGCCATCGGGTGTGGGTTGCACAGCGTAGCTGAGCTTGATACCCCACTGGCTGCCGTCACCCAGCAATTCCTGGAAGCGCGGCGTGTCTTGCGGCGTGGAAATGATGAGGATGTCGCGTATTCCGGCCAGCATCAGGGTCGTCAGCGGATAGTAGATCATCGGTTTGTCATACACGGGCAGCAGCTGCTTCGATACCGCCATGGTGACGGGATACAGGCGCGTGCCGGAACCGCCAGCCAGGATGATGCCCTTGCGTTCGTTGCTTGTTTCCATTATTGCTGCTCCTGGACCGCATCGCGTGCCGCGTAATTTTTTTCTACCCACTTCAGGTAGTCGCCCGATTGAACATCGTGCACCCAAGCCTGGTTGTCCAGATACCACTGGACGGTTTTGCGTATGCCCGTGGCGAACGTTTCGGCCGGCTTCCAGCCCAGTTCGCGTTCGATCTTGCGTGCATCAATGGCATAGCGGCGGTCGTGGCCAGGGCGATCCTGCACGTATGTGATTTGCTCGCGATAGCTGCCGGAGGCTTTCGGATCGAGCGTGTCGAGGATATCGCACAAGGTGTGCACGACTTCCAGGTTGGCCATCTCGTTCCAGCCACCCACGTTGTACACCTCGCCCAATCGTCCTGCCTCAAGCACGCGGCGAATCGCCGAGCAATGGTCGCCCACGTACAGCCAGTCGCGCACCTGCATGCCATCGCCATAGATAGGCAGGGCCTTGCCAGCGCGGGCATTGCTAATAACGAGTGGAATCAGTTTTTCCGGGAAATGGCAGGCGCCATAATTGTTCGAACAGTTCGTCGTCAGCACCGGCAAGCCATAGGTATGGAAGTAGGAGCGCACCAGATGGTCAGAGGCCGCCTTTGATGCCGAATACGGGCTGTTTGGCGCATAAGGCGTCGTTTCCGTGAACGGCGGGTCATGCGGACCCAGTGTGCCGTATACCTCGTCGGTAGAGACGTGCAGGAAGCGGAAGCCGTCCCTGGCATCGCCTGCCAAACCTGACCAATAGGCGCGCGCGGCCTCGAGCAGGCTGAAGGTACCGTTGACGTTGGTGGTAATGAATTCGCCAGGGCTATGAATCGAACGATCGACATGGCTTTCCGCGGCAAAATGCACGATCGCGCGCGGCTGGTGCTCTGCCAGCAAGCGCGAGACATGGGCAGTATCGCAAATATCACCGCGCACAAAGATATGGCGCGGGTCTTGTTCCAGACTGGCCAGATTGCTGAGATTGCCAGCATAGGTCAGTTTGTCAAAATTGATTACGGGCTCATCGTTGAGCGCCAGCCAGTCTCTTACAAAGTTGGAACCGATGAAGCCGGCGCCGCCAGTCACTAAAATCATATTGCTTTCCTTTGTTCACTTGAACGAATTCACAGGCATTCCCGAGTGTGCATTCGCCGATGGACGACCTGACTGAACGTGCCACTGCGACATAACATTAAGTATTTAATATCTTTTGTGACTATTATGATACTATCATTCGTGACGAATATGCACCATCTTTCTTGAAGATGACTTTAACCGTTTTCAGTAAAAATAACGATGTCACTAAATACAGACCACTTCTTGAGATGCCAGGCAGCCAGATAGGCACGCTCATCGTACCTGACGGCATTGCGGCCACTGCCTTGCCCCTGCCCCTCCATGGCCTGCGCAATACGCTCCCCCTGCGGGCTACGGCAAGGGCAGCCACAGCATAGCGGGCAACCGCGTCAACGGTGTCCCGCAAGGGATTTTCTACGCCCGCGTGCAATGGCCGGTGGAGCAGTGCCGACGCCGGCCGGGCACTGCGCACCGGGAAGCTTTGGCGACATCAACAACTCGTGCTATTGGCGCCTGCACGGCGATGTGCCGAGCAACGCCAGCGCAGGCTGGCGCGTGGGCCAAGGGACGCGCGCCGGGATTCTCGCCGTGGGCACGCAAGCTGTGCGACAAGCGCGACTTCCCCGACCTGACGGGCGCGGACACAAATGCCTTTGCAGCGTCGGCTGGCCAGCCACGCACCGTAGGCGCCAGCGCCTGCCACGATTTTTAATGAGAAAGTGAATTATCGGCCAGCGCCTCCAGGCGCTGGCGCACCTGGATCAGATCCGCCTCGCGCATGCGCGCCGCCGTCTGGCGCAAGGACTTTTCCGCACCGGACACGCCGGCCGCTGCCGCCATCGACAGCCAGATATACGCCTGCTGCAAATCGAGCGGACCGCCCTGGCCGCTGGCGGCCATCAGGCCCAGGTTCAACTGGGCCCGCGCATGCCCCTGGCGCGCGGCCAGCGCATACCAATCCCAGGCGGCGGCGTAGTCTTGCGGCACATCCTGGCCATTGTCATGACGCAGTCCCAGTGCGAACTGCGCCAGGCTGTGGCCCTGCGCGGCGGCGCGGCAATAGCAGGCGCAGGCCTGCTGGCTGTCGGGCGCGGGACCGTCGTCGCGGTCATGCAATACGCCCTGCATGTATTGCGCCGGCGCGTAATCCTGCTCGGCCGCACGGCGGTACCACTCCAGCGCCAGCAGTAAATCCTGCGGTACGCCCCTGCCGTTTTCATAACGCAGGCCCAGGTCGAACTGCGCCCGCACGTGCCCCTGCTCGGCCGCCTTGCGGTACCAGTACACGGCTTGCTGCGCGTCCTCCGGCATACCCTGTCCTTGTTCAGACAACAGTCCCAGCTGGTACTGGGCGGCGGGGAAGCCCTGTTC
This sequence comes from Janthinobacterium sp. GW821-FHT03A03, assembly GCF_059421435.1. Taxonomy (NCBI): domain Bacteria; kingdom Pseudomonadati; phylum Pseudomonadota; class Betaproteobacteria; order Burkholderiales; family Oxalobacteraceae; genus Janthinobacterium; species Janthinobacterium sp. GW821-FHT03A03. The sequence goes on from NZ_JBWKUZ010000001.1 coordinate 1,263,763, forward strand.
GGCTGCCTGGCGGTAAAACGCCTGCGCCTGCGCGTAATCGTGCGCGCCATGCTCATGATGCAGACCCAGGTTATGCTGGGCCGCCGCATGGCCCAGGTCCGCCGCCTTGACATACCATTCCAGCGCCGCCTGTTTATCGCAAGGCACGCCCTGGCCATTGTCATAGATCAGGCCCAGGTTGAACAGCGAGCTGGCGTGACCCTGCTGCGCCGCGCGGCGATACCAATGGATGGCCAGCTGACTGTCCTGTGGCAGCACGTCGCCGTTTTCATAACGCAGCGCCAGGTTGAACTGGGCCGGTGCATAGTCTTGCTCGGCCGCCTTGCGCAGCCAGGCGCTCGCCTGCTGGCGATCCTGGCGCACGCCCTGGCCATTGTCATAGCGCAGTGCCAGGTTGAACTGCGCGCGCGCATAACCTTGCTCAGCCGCCTTGCGGTACCAGGCGATGGCTTGCGCAAAATCCTGTGGCACGCCCTTGCCGTTGTCGTACATCATGCCCAGATTGTTTTGTGCGCCCGCATCGCCCTGCTCGGCGGCACGGCTGAACCACAGCATGGCCTGGGCGCTGTCCTGCGCGATGCCCTGGCCCTTGGCGTACAGCCAGCCCAGGTTGTACTGCGCCGCCGCATAGCCCTGCTCGGCCGCCTGCTGGTACCAGTGTGCGGCCTGCTTGAAGTCCTGCGCCACGCCCTGGCCCTTCTGGCACATCACGCCCAGGTTGTATTGTGCATGCTCGAGTCCCTGCGCCGCAGCCAGGCCGTACCAGTGCAGCGCCAGCGCATAGCTTTGTTCGATTCCCTGGCCATTGAAATGCATGAAACCCAGGCTATGCTGGGCATTCGCATTGCCTTTCTCGGCCAGGCCCTTCAGGCGCAGGTAGTCGGCCGTGTAGCGGGCGTCGGCAAGCGGCATGCTCAAGCCTCGACACTCAGCGCCTGCGCGGCGCCGGGGGCGCGATCGGCAATCAGGCGGTTCTGTTCCTGCAGCACGTTGATAAAACTGCCCAGCGAAATGGGCCGGTGATACAGATAGCCCTGCATGGTGGTACAGCCCTTGTCCTGCAGATAGCGCGCCTGGCCTTCCGTCTCCACCCCCTCCGCGATCAGGTGCAGACCCAGCCCGCGCGCAATCGAGATGATGGCCAGGATGACGGGGTAATGTCCGTGCTCGTCGTGGATTTCCTTCACAAACGACTGGTCGATCTTGATCGTGTGGATAGGGAAACGGTGCAGGTACGATAGCGAGGAATAGCCGGTGCCGAAATCATCGATGGCGACCGAAACGCCCAGCTGGCACAGCTTGTTCAACTGCTCGATCGCGTACTGCGGATTGCGGATGCAGATGTTTTCCGTGATCTCCACTTCAATCTTTTCCGGCGCGATGCCGTAGCGCGTCAGCGCGCCGCGCATCTTCTCGAAAAAGTCGCCCCGGTCCAGGTACTGCGGCGACAGATTCAGCGACAGGCGCACGGCTTCGCCACCGGCCGCATCCCACTGCAGCAGGTCGCGGCACAGCGCGCCCAGCATCCAGTCCGAAATCGGCAGCATCAAGCCGTTTTCCTCGGCAAACGGCAGGAATTCTCCAGCCGTCAGCAGACCGCGCTGCGGATGGTTCCAGCGCATCAATCCTTCCGCGCCGACGATACGGCCCGTCGTCACGTCGACCTGCGGCTGGTAGTACATCTCCAGCTGGTTCAGTTCCAGCGCCTTGCGCAAGCTCTGTTCCAGTGCGATTTTCTGGTGCGACACATCGAGCATGGACTCGTGATAAAAACTGTGGCCATTCTTGCCCAGCGCCTTGACCTGATACATGGCGATGTCGGCATGGCGCAGCAGCTCGTCGATGGTCTCGCCGTCGCCCGGATAAATGGCGATGCCGATTGACGCGGAGATGTGCACCTGGTTGCCATCAAGGTCGAACGGCTGATGCAGGCATTCGAGGAACTTGTCGGCGATCAGACGCGCGTCCTGGCGGTCGCGCAATTCCGGCAGAACGATGGTAAATTCATCGCCGCCCTGGCGTGCCAGGGTATCACCGCGACGCAGACAATCCTTCAGGCGCAGCGCCACCTGCTGCAGCAACTCGTCGCCCTTCACGTGGCCAAGGGTGTCGTTGACCAGCTTGAAACGGTCCAGGTCGATGAACATTACGGCCAGTTCCGTCAGCTTGCGCCGTGCCTGGATCACCGCCAGACCCAGGCGATCCTTGAACAGCATACGGTTCGGCAAGTCCGTCAGGATATCGTGGTAGGCCTGATAGGAGATGACTTCCTCCGCGCGCTTGCGGTCGGTGATATCGCGCGCCACGCCATAGGTACCGAAGTATTCCTGCTTCCTCGCCTCGTGATCGAGGCTGTGCACGCCGATCGAGTTGAGCGGGATCGTCATCAGGGTGTTGTTGAAGGTGCGGTCGCTGCCGCTGCCGCTGTGGCACTTCAGGCGCAGCTCCACATTGCGCGAGGCGCGCTCGTCGAGCCGACGCTCGTTGAAGGCATAGCGTGCGCGCTCCTGGTCTTCGTCGTGGACAAGGATGGAATAATGGCTGCCGATCAGCTCCTCGCGGCTAAATCCCAGCAACTGGTGCACGCGGTCGTTGATGAAGGTAATGCGGCCTTCGTGATTCAGGGTATAGATGATGTCTGGCGAACTGTCGACCAGATACCGGTACATCTTTTCCGAGTTTTCCAGTTGCAGCGCAATGCGCTCGTTATCGTACGCCAGCTTGCGCTTTTGCAGCGCATTTTCCACCGTCTTGAGCAGCTCCTCGCGGCTGTACGGCTTGCGCAGATAATCGTAGGCGCCGCGCTTCAGGGCGCCGATGGCCGCCTCGATGCCGACATCGCCGCTCATGACGATCACGTCGCCCTCGATGCCGCGCCGGTTGATATGGTCCATGATTTCATGGCCGTTCATGTCCGGCAGGCGCAGGTCCAGCAGGATCAGGTCGAAGCGCAACTTCGACAATTGCGCCAGCGCCTCGCTGCCGCAGGTGGCCGTATGCAGCTGATAGCCGCGGTCCTTCAGCAATTCATGCAGGGAGGAGAGCAGCCGGGGCTCGTCGTCGACCAGCAGGATGCGTGGGCTATTTTCCAGGTCGAACGGAATGGCGGAGGAATTCATGAACGTTACGAAGACAGAGCAGTATTGCCGAGCGCGGGCATGGCGCCGGAAGCGGCGGCAGCCCCGTTGGACACGGGAACGGGCAGCAGGATTTCAAACGAGGTACCGGCCTTGCTGCTGCGGCAGCTGATCAAGCCATGCAGGCGCGTGACCAGCTCATGCACGATGGACAGGCCCAGGCCGTGATGCGCGCCCGCCTTGCCGCTGCGCACCGGCGAGAACAGATTGGCCAGCACGTCCGGCGCCAGGCCAGCGCCATTGTCGCTGATGCACAACTCCAGGTACAGCCGCCGGTCGCGGTTCACATGGCCGCGGTTGACCACCTCGATGCGTCCGCCGTCCGGCAAGGCTTCGACGGCATTTTTCAGCAGGTTGAGCAGGATTTGCTTGAGCGTATCCGCATCCGCTTCCACCTCGCTGGGTCCATCCTGCAGGCGCGTGAGCACTTCGATCTTCGCCGGCAAAAATTCGGTGGTGCGGAACAAGCGCAGCACGTCGTCAACCACGCGCGCGCAATCGGTAACGCCACTGGCCGCCACCGGCTGCAGATCGGCCAGGCCGTTAATCAGCTGGCCGACCCGGTCGATCTCCTCGTTGAGGATCGACATTTCTCCCGCCACCGGCTCCTGCTTTTCCAGCTTGTGATCGAGCACGCTCAGGTAATTCTTGATGATGGATAGCGGGTTATTCACTTCGTGCACAACGCGACGCGAGGCGGCGCGGTATTCGTCGGCCACGTGATCGAGCTGGCGTCGCGCCAGTCCGCGCGCGCTGATTGCAGTCTCCAGTGCGCTCGCGGCCTGGTTGCCAAATGCGCGCAGAAAGCCCTCGCGCTTCTGGCTGGCGGGAATCTGCCATGCTGCCACGCCGCCTATCAGTACGCCCAGGCTGCGCTGCCCCGCCACCAGCGGCAGGCACACCAGGCTGTCCGTGCCGAGGATGCGGAACAGCTGCTCCTCGACGACGCCCAGCGCCGGCATGTCGCGCTTCAGGAAGGCAGGACGGCACTCAAGCGCCGAGGCGGCAAGGGCCCCCCCCTTGGCCAGCGGTATCGAAAAGCCGGCCAGGCGCTGCTGCTGTTCGCCCGCCGCCACGCCGACAAGTGCATGGCCGGTAGGGTCTTGCAGCAGGATGACGGTCGTCTCGAAATCGAACAGGATGCGCGCCGAGCGCGTGATGGCTTCCAGCAGGCTGGTTTCGCCCTGCTGGCGCGCGAAGGTCTGGCCCACTTCCGACACCAGCACCATATTGCGCACTTCATCGGAAAGCCGCTGCTGCACCGGATCGAGCGGCGGCGCAAACGCGGGTGGCACGGCGATATCGTCGGCGCCAGCCAGGTCGATGCCCAGATGCTGCGCGGCCAGCTCCACTTGGCGCGCGGCACTGCCGATCAGGGTTTCCAGCACCTCGACCTCCAGCCCGCACAGGCTTGCCGCCTGCGTGATCGACCCGGCATCGTCGGCATGGCAGCACAGTACATGCGCCAGGCGCACGATGCGGATCAGCGGGTGGCTCGCCTCCAGGCGGGCCAGCGGCTCATGGTGATACAGCACGCTATCGGCCAGGAAGGAATCGAGGTGCCAGCGTTCGATCAGCCAGGCGCCCGCTTCCGCATGCGTGATCTGCAAGGTGCGCTGCTCCACCGCGCACAGGGCGGCGTCATCACGCGCCGTAAAATTGAACGCATATTCTTTCGGCGCCGTGGCCAGCAGGGCCAGGCGGCCCACGTTGTGCAGCAAGCCGGCCAGATAAGCTTCCTCGACGTGCGGATAAGCCATGGCCTTGGCCAGTGCACGCGCCATGACGGCAGCCGACAGCGAGCTTTTCCAGAAAGCGCGCAAATCGGTGCTGCCGGAATGGGGAAAGCTGCTGAAGGTCTGGAAGACGGATTCGCTGATGACCAGGGTCTTGATCATGTCCGTGCCCAGCGAGACGAGCGACTGCTCCAGGCTGACGGCCTTATCCTGGCGATGGTAGGCGGAACTGTTGGCCACACCGAGGATCTTGCTGGTCATGCCCGCATCCTTGGCGATCAGTGCCGCCAGTTCCGGCATGCCGGCATCGTCGGCCTGCAGGTGGGCGATCAGCTTGATGAGGATCTGCGGCATGGCCGGCAGGCGGGCAATCAGCAGGCGATTGCGAATATCTTGATCAGATTGATGCATCGTATCAGGCATTGCCGGTTTGAAAAGGAAGAGCGCTCAGCAGCGAAGCGCGGCCACGTTCAGAGGAATCCTCCACTCCTGTAACCAAAAATAAACTGCCTGAGAGGATGCCGGGAAAAAAAGTCATCTTATCATAAGCGCCGGATATTACTTGCAATATAGAAAATTAAGTTGAAATAAATCCAGCGTTCTGCGTTGGAAACTATGCCTTCAAGACACCGAGCAAACGGTGACGGAAACGCCGGGAAATCAGCCACAGCGCCAAGGCCAGACCTGTAAACGCCAACTGGCCGGACGCCAGCCACAACACGGAGCCGGACAGTAACGGCGAAATCACGCCAGCCACCACAGCGCCCAGCAAGGTGCTGGCGAACGACTGGCACGACGCCACTGTGCCGCGGATATGCGGGAACAGGTCCAGCGCCAGCAAAGTAGCACCCGGCCCTACCAGGGACATGCCGAAGGTGTAAAAGAACAGCGGCAGCACCGACCATGGCAAGGATGGCGGCAGGAACAGGTGGTACACGACATTGACGCTGGCCGCACACAGCAGGAAGGTAAAGCCGATGCCGATCTGGCGCGCGAACGTGACCTTGCCGGCGATGCGGTTGGCCGCCAGCGCCCCCATGAAAATGCCGCTCACGCAGGGAATGAACAACCAGCCGAACTGCGACGGTCCCAGGTGCAGCTGCTTGGGCAGCATTTCCGGTGCGGCCGTGATGAACAGGAACAGGCCCGCGAAATTGAGCGCGACGATGCCGGCCTTGATGTGGAACAGGGGCGAGCGCAGGATTTGGCCATAGCTCGACGCCAGGAAGCGGGGGTTGAAAGGCTGGCGCTTTTCCATCGGCAGGGTCTCGGGCAGGCGCCAGTAGCAGAACGCCAGCAGCACCACCGTGTAAAAGGCGAGGAACAGGAAGATCGAGCGCCAGTCGAACCAGATGACGATCCAGCCGCCTAGAATGGGGGCTACGGCCGGAGCGATGGAAAAGATCATCGTCACCAGCGACAGCAGCCGCGCCGCTGCCGCATCGGCATACAGATCACGAATGATGGCGCGGCTGATCACCACGCCAGCACCCGCCGAGACGCCCTGCATGATGCGGAAGAACCACAGATAGTGCACCGTGTGCGCCGAGGCGCAGCCGAGCGAGCCAATGGCAAACATCAGCAGCGACACGAGGATGACATTGCGCCGGCCGAAGGTATCCGAGATCGCGCCATGCCACAGCACCATGCCGGCAAAGGCCAGCATGTAGAACGTCAACGACTGCTGCACCTCCAGCGGCGAGGCCTGCAGCGATCCCTGTATCGCGCCAAAGGCGGGCAAATAGGTGTCGATCGACAAGGGTCCCAGCATCGATAGCCCGGCCAGCATCATGGCCAGCGCACCGCGGCTCAGCGGCGCCATGTGGCTTGGTGTAGGAGGCGGAACGGGCGTGACCGGGTCGGGCGGTACATTGGCCGGAGGGGTGGGAAACATGGCGGATCCAAGGTGGCGCGCGGACCGGTTTCGGTCCGCGCGAGGTACTGCGTTACTACAAACGTCTACAGACTCCAAAATAGCTGATAAAACCGTCGCGAGCGGAAGGGAGAGGTGGCCGAGAAACGCAGCCGTACACGAGTACGGCGAGCATCACAGGCCGCCTATCCCGACGCGCAGCAGGTTTGATCAGTTATTTTTTGGCTTGGCTTCTTCGCGGCGATTGTAGCCGGCGACCATATCAAAGCGGAACAAACGGCATTCCAGCGCGCCGTTGAAGAATGGCGTCTTGCGCGCCTCCTTCAGCCGCAGCAGCTTGGGCAGGCCCAGGTCGGCCGTAAACAGGAACACGGTCCAGCCGGCGAAGCGCTGCTTCAGGGTCGTGCCCATGGCCGAATAAAAAGAAGTCGACAGTTCATCTTCCGGGATGGTGCTGTCGCCGCGCACGCCGATACGCTCACCGTACGGCGGGTTGGTCAGCATGATGCCGGGCACGTCGCTTGGTGGCTTGACTTCCTGTGCCTCGATCTGCTTCAACGGCACGTCGAAGCGCACGCCGGCGCAACGCAGGTTATGACGCGTCATGGCGACCATGTCGCCCGAGATGTCGCTGCCGAAAATGGTCGGTTCTGCCGGCAGCGGATTGACCTTGATGGCGTTTTTCATGGCATTCCACGGCGCGGGATCGAAGTCGTGGAAGTTTTCAAACGCGAACTGGCGCGACGCGCCCGGTGGAATGCCCTGCAGCATCTGCGCCGCTTCGGCCAGGATGGTGCCGGAACCGCACATCGGGTCGAACAGCACCATGCCAGGCTTCCAGCCCGACACGCGCAGCAGGCCGGCGGCCAGGTTTTCGCGCAGCGGCGCGTCGCCCGTCTCTTCGCGCCAGCCGCGTTTGAACAGGGCTTCGCCTGAAGTGTCGAGATAGACGGTAAACGTGTGCGCGTCAAGGAAGCCGACGATGCGCATGTCCGGCGTCTTGGTGTTGACGGATGGACGCTCGTTGAACTGGTCGCGGAAGCGGTCGCAGATCGCATCCTTAATCTTCAACGTCGTGAACTCCAGGCTGCGCAGCGGCGACTTCACGGCCGTAACGTCGACGCGGATCGTATGGTGCACGCCGAACCAGTCTTCCCATGCTTGCGCCAGGGTCAGGTCATAAATGTCATTTTCCGTCTTGTAGCCGGAATGGGCCATGCGCATCAGCACGCGCGAAGCGATGCGCGAATGCAGGTTGATGCGGTAAGCATCGAGCAGGTCGCCCGAGCAGTGTACGCCGCCCGGCACCTGGTTGTGGACCTTCATGGTCGCACTATCCTGGGCGATCTCGCCCAGTTCCTCGGCCAGCGCCGCTTCCATGCCGCGCGGGCATGGGCAAAAATATGAAGCCATGGTGGTGTACCCTTTATCCGTTGAAAAACAATTTACTAAAACCCACAAGCAAAAAATGGGGTCAGACCCGCCGGGTCAGACCCCGGCATCAAAACTAAACTTATTTCTCCAGCGCCCGCTCGACGAAATCGAGGCGGTCCTGGCCCCAGTACCCTTCGCCATCGACGATGTACCACGGCGAACCGAAGACGGAAGCGGCGGTGGCCGCATCCGTGTTGGCATCGTATTCCGCCTGCACGCTGGCCGTTTCCGACGTCTTCAGCAACTGGCGGCCATCGAAGCCGGCATCGAGCGCGATCTGCACCAGGGTTTCCTCGTCACCGATGTTGCGTTCCTCGGCCCACAGGCCGCGCATGATGGCGTGCGCCAGGTTCAGCGAAGCGTCCACGCCATGCGCCAGGCGCGTGGCGATGATCAGCTTGGCCGACGCTTCCGGCGAGACGGGAAAGAACTTCGGCTGCAGGGTCAATGGCACTTGCAAAAAGGCCGACCAGCGCGCCAGCTCGGCCAGGCGGTAGGCCTGGCGCTGCGGCGCGCGCTTGGCCAGCGGCAGGCCGCCCGAAACGCTGAAGACCTTGCCCAGGTCGAAGGGACGCACGTCGATCTGTGCGCCCGTCTTCGCGGCGATGGCCATCAGACGCGCATGCCCCAGGTAGGTCCATGGCGAGTGGGGCGCAAAAAAATACTGCACGACTTTGCTCTGGCTTGCACTCATCTCGACTCCCTTAGAAAGGCTTGACCACGACCAGCACGACGACGGCCAGCAGCATCACCACGGGCACCTCGTTAAACCAGCGGAACCAGGTGTGGCTGCGCTTGTTGACGCCTTTTTCAAACTTGCGCAGGATGGAACCGCAGGCGTGGTGATAGCCGAGCAGGAGCACCACGAACGTCAGCTTGGCATGCATCCAGCCCGGCATCTTCATGCGGCCTTCCCCCCCGCCGTACAGCATCCACATCAGTGCCAGCCCCAGCACCATGGCCGGCAGCGCCAGCAGGGACATAAAGCGGTACAGCTTGCGCGCCATCAGCAGCAGCCGCTCGGTGGCCACCGTTTCCGTCTCCATCGCCAGGTTCACGAAGATGCGCGGCAAATAAAACAGGCCGGCGAACCAGGACATGACAAAAATGATATGGAAGGCTTTAGTCCAGAGAAAGAGCATGGGGTTCCCAGTGTCAGAGGTATCGAAAAAGGAGAGCGCGGACCGCCTTGTGGGCAGCCCGCGAAAGAGACTATTTGCGCACTTCGCCGTGGCCGAAGACCACATACTTGAGCGACGTCAGGCCTTCCAGCCCCACGGGACCGCGCGCATGCAGCTTGTCGTTCGAGATGCCGATTTCGGCACCCAGGCCATACTCGAAGCCGTCGGCGAAGCGCGTGGAAGCATTCACCATCACCGAGGCGGAATCTACTTCCCGCAGGAAGCGCAGCGCGTCGCTGTAATCTTCCGTGATGATGGACTCCGTGTGCTTGGACGAATACCGGTTGATGTGGTCCATCGCCTCGTCGATGCCCTCGACCACCTTCACCGACAGGATGGCGGCCAGGTATTCGGTGCGCCAGTCTTCCTCGGTGGCTGCCACCAGGTGCGGGTAAGCGGCAGCGGCCAGGATCGCATGGCTTTCCGCATCGGCGCGCAGTTCCACCTGCTTGCTCAGGTACAGTTCGGCCAGCTGTGGCAGCACGGTGGCGGCGATGGCACGCGACACGAGCAAAGTTTCCATGGTGTTGCAGGTGCCATAGCGGTGGCACTTGGCGTTGAAGCCGATGTCCAGCGCTTTCTTGATATCGGCCTTGGCGTCAATGTAGACGTGGCAGATGCCATCGAGGTGCTTGATCATCGGCACGGTGGCTTCGTTCATCAGGCGCGCGATCAAGCCCTTGCCGCCGCGCGGCACGATAACATCCACGTACTGCGGCATGGTGATGAGGGCGCCGACGGCGGCACGGTCGGTGGTGTCGATCACTTGCACGGCATCGGCAGGAAGACCTGCTCCCAGCAGTCCTTCCTGCACCAGCCTGGCCAGCGCGCGGTTGCAATGGATGGCTTCCGAGCCGCCGCGCAGGATCGTCGCGTTGCCGCTCTTGATGCATAGACCGGCCGCATCCACCGTCACGTTGGGGCGGGCTTCATAGATGATGCCGATGACGCCCAGCGGCACGCGCATCTGCCCCACCTGTATGCCCGTCGGGCGGAATTTCATGTTCGAGATCTCGCCGATCGGGTCGGCCAGCGCGACGATTTGCGTCAAGCCTTCGACCATGGTGGCAATGGCAGAGTCGGACAGGGTCAGGCGGTCAAGCATGGCCGGCGCCAGGCCGGCGGCCGCTGCCGCATCGAGGTCACGCTGGTTGGCCGCGCGCAGCAGATCCGCATCGCGCACGATGGCCGCGGCGATCAGGCTCAGGGCGCGGTTGCGCGTGGCGCTGTCGGCACGCGCCATGGCGCGCGAAGCGGCGCGCGCGCGCGTGCCCACGTCCTGCATATATTCGGTGATATCCATGCTCGTATCCATAAAAGTTAACCCTTGGCGATCTTCAGACCCAGTTGCAGCATGGCGTCCCAGGCATCACCCGCGTAGCCCCTGGCGCGCAAGCCCTTGATCATCTTGTCCACCTGCGCCGCCTGTTGCAGCGCCGCTTCCAGCACGGGCAGCGAAATGCGCCGCAGGGCTGGCTCCATCATGCGCTCGCGCGGCCCCCAGATGCGGTATTCCTTCAGCAGAGCGCTCAGCGGACGTCCCTGCGCCATGCCCGATTTCAATTTTAACAGCGTGCGGATTTCCTCGGAGACGGCCCACAAGACCAGCGGCAGCGCCTCGCCCTCGCCTTTCAAGCCTTCCAGCATACGCACCAGGCGCGCAGGGTCGCCTGCCAGCATGGCTTCGGACAGCTTGAAGACATCGTAGCGGGCCACGTTCAGCACCGCGTCCTGCACTTGCTCATACGTCAGCTTGCCCGCTGCGTGCAGCAAGCCCAGCTTCTGGATTTCCTGGTGCGCCGCCAGCAGGTTGCCTTCGACGCGTTCGGCGATGAAGTCGATGCTGGCCCGCTCCGCGCTCTGCCCCTGCGCCGCCAGGCGCTGGCCTATCCACAGCGGTAACTGCGCCCGTTCCACATTCGGAATCTCGATGTAGACGGCTGCCTGCTGCAGGCTGGCCACCCAGGCCGCCTTTTGCGTGGCCCAGTCCAGCTTGGGCAAGGTGATCAGCGTCAGATTGTCGGGGCTGAGGTTTTTTGCATAGCTTTGCAGCGCCGCGCCGCCATCCTTGCCCGGCTTGCCGGTGGGGATGCGCAGCTCGATCAATTTTTTATCGCCGAACAGCGACAGCTCCTGATTCGCCGCCAGCAGTTCGCCCCACTTGAAGCTGCGCTCCACCGTCAGCACGTCGCGCTCGGAAAACCCTTGCGCGCGCGCCGCGCGGCGGATCTTGTCGGCAGCTTCCAGCGCCAGCAGATGCTCGTCGCTGGTGATCACATACAGCTGCGCCAGCGGCTTGGCCACATGCCCATCGAGCGCGTCTATCCGCAATTGCATGGCGGCCCCGTTACTGCTGCGGGGTTGCCGGCGCGACCGGCGTCACGGGCGCCACTGGCGCCACCGACATGGCTGGCAGCAGCGGCTTGATGGCGGCCAGGCGACGCATGATCTGCTGCACCATATCGTTGCGCATGTCACGGTACAGCTGCGTTTCTTCCGTCTCCATGGCCAGCAACTGCGCTTCATTGAACGTGATCGGACGCACCAGGCTGATGGTCGTCGGCGCCAGCAACTGGTTCCCCGCCTTGTCCAGCACACGGAAATTGATCGAGTATCCGAGCTGGTACTCGCTTACGCGGCCATTTTTGTTCAGGGACAGGATGGTCTTGGTACGAGTCCTCTCCGGATCGCTGAGGACTTCAAGGACGGCGTCCGCGCCATCCTTGAGGTTAACCACTTCCGTGCTGCCGATGGCGCGGATATAGCGTTTCAGGTCAATCGCCAGCGGCGATGAGTCGGGCAAGCCGATATACATCGTCGCGAACGGCAGCATGAAACTGCCATTCGAACCGCGCAGGTGAAAGCCGCAGGCCGACAGCAGGACTGTCAGGCCCAACGCCAGCACGGCGCGGCGGCCCGACAGCGATACTTGAGAGGAAATCGTCATGATTACACCACGATGCTGATTAACTTGCCCGGCACGACGATGATCTTCTTCGGCGTGGTTTCAACATACTTCTGTACACTTTCGCACGCCAGCGCGGCCGCTTCGATGCTGGCCTTGTCCGCATCCTTGGCCACCGTGATCGAGCCGCGCAGCTTGCCGTTCACCTGGATCATCATCTCGATCTCGGACTGCTCCAGCGCTTGCGGGTCGACTTGCGGCCATTCAGCGTTGAGCAGGTCGCCGTGCACGCCGGCGTAGCCCAGTTCCTGCCACAGCACGTGGGTGATGTGCGGCGCGACGGGATTGAGCAGGCGCAGGAAGATGGAGAAGCCTTCGGCGATCAGCGCCTTCGACTGCGCGCTGTCGTCCAGCTTGGCCGATTCCAGGGTGTTGAGCATCTTCATGCAGGCAGACACCACGGTGTTGTACTGGATGCGCTTCAAGTCGTAATCGGCCTGCTGCAGCAGCTTGTGCAATTCGCGGCGCAGGTTTTTCTGTGCGTCGCCCGTGGCAGGAGCGGCGCCGCCAGCCAGTGCGGCCTGGATCGTTGCCGACTGGGCGTAGCCGAAGTTCCACACGCGGCGCAGGAAGCGGTTCGCGCCTTCGACGCCGCTGCCCGACCACTCCAGCGTCTGTTCCGGCGGCGAAGCGAACATGGTGAACAGTCGGGCCGTGTCGGCGCCATACTGTTCGATCTGCGCTTGCGGGTCAATGCCGTTGTTCTTCGACTTCGACATTTTTTCCGTGCCGCCGATTTCCACCGGCTGGCCGTCGGCCACCAGGATGGCGGACTGCGGACGGCCCTTGTCATCGAGGGACAGGCGCACGTCGTCCGGGTTGAACCAGGTGGTCTTGCCCGCGGCGTCCTTGCGGAAGTACGTTTCGTTGAGCACCATGCCCTGCGTCAGCAGGTTGACGAAAGGCTCGTCGAACTTGACCAGGCCGAAGTCGCGCATGATCTTGGTCCAGAAGCGCGCGTACAGCAAGTGCATGACGGCGTGTTCGATGCCGCCGATGTACTGGTCCATCGGCATCCAGTAATCGTTGCGCGCATCGACCATGGCGTCGTTCGAGCCCGGCGAGGTATAGCGCATGTAGTACCACGACGAATCGACGAAGGTATCCATGGTGTCCGTCTCGCGGCGCGCCGGCTTGCCGCACTGCGGGCAGTCGCACTGCAAAAAGGCTTCGTACTTGTTCAGCGGATTGCCCGTGCCGTCCGGCACGCAGTCTTCCGGCAGCACCACCGGCAGGTCTTTTTCCGGCACCGGCACCACGCCGCAGTCGGCGCAATGGATCATCGGAATCGGCGTGCCCCAGTAGCGCTGGCGCGAAATGCCCCAGTCGCGCAGGCGGAACGTGGTTTTCTTTTCGCCCAGGCCCAGTTCCGCCAGGTCGGCGGCCACCGCGTCGACGGCGGAAGCGAAATGCAGGCCGTCGTATTTGCCGGAAGCGACGCAGACGCCGTCCTTGCTGCCATACGATTCCTGCCAGGCGTCCGTCGAAAATTCCTGGCCCTTGACTTCGATCACTTGCTTGATCGGCAGATTGTATTTCTTGGCGAAGCCGAAATCGCGTTCGTCGTGCGCCGGCACGCCCATCACGGCGCCGTCGCCATAGGTGATCAGCACGTAGTTGCCGACCCAGACTTCCACCTGCGCGCCCGTCAGCGGATGCGTGACGAACAGGCCGGTCGGCATGCCCTTCTTCTCCATCGTCGCCATGTCCGCTTCGATCACGGAGCCCAGCTTGCACTCGGCGTTGAAAGCGGCCAGTGCAGGATTCGTCTGCGCGGCGTGGATGGCCAGCGGATGCTCGGCGGCCACGGCGCAGAAGGTCACGCCCATGACGGTGTCCGGACGGGTGGTGAAGACATACAGCTTGCCGTCGCCGATCAGGGCGCCATTCGCGTCCTTGATCTGGTGTGGGAAGGCGAAGCGCACGCCCGTCGACTTGCCGATCCAGTTGGTCTGCATGATGCGCACGCGCTCGGGCCAGCCCGGCAGCTTGTCGTCCACATACGCCAGCAGCTCTTCCGCGTAATCGGTGATGCGCGCGTAGTACATGGGTATTTCGCGCTTTTCGATCAGCGCGCCGGAACGCCAGCCGCGGCCATCGACCACTTGCTCGTTGGCCAGCACGGTCTGGTCAATCGGGTCCCAGTTCACGGTACCGGTTTTCTTGTAGATGATGCCTTTTTCCAGCATCTTGAGGAACATCCACTGGTTCCATTTGTAGTATTCAGGCTTGCAGGCGGTCATTTCGCGCGACCAGTCGATGGCCAGGCCCATCGATTCCATCTGCTGCTTCATGTGGGCGATGTTCGAATACGTCCATTGCGCGGGCGGCACGTTGTTGGCCATGGCCGCGTTTTCCGCCGGCATGCCGAACGCATCCCAGCCCATCGGCATGAGCACGTTGTAGCCGTTCATGCGCAGGTAGCGGTACATCACGTCATTGATCGTATAGTTGCGCACGTGACCCATGTGCAGCTTGCCCGAAGGGTAAGGCAGCATCGAGCAGGCAAAATACTTGCCTTTTGGGAAACGCGGGTCGTGTTCGACGGCTTTATAGGCGTCGATCGCCTTCCAGTGCGATTGGGCGGCTTGTTCGACGTCGGCGGGACTATATTTATCTTGCATGATGTGCGGCCAATAGTGGATATGAACCGAGCATTATACTGGTTGTCGCCGCCCGATAGCGCGGCGCGCTGGCGGCCCGGGCCGGCATATTTTTGCGAGCACACAATTATGCTGTGTGATATATACACAATCTTGTTCTTTGCATCAAAGCCGGCCATGATCGTCTACCAGGAAGTCGCCCCCATCCCCGCCCTGCGGCCATGGCTGGACTGCGTCTGGACCTGCCGCGTGCAGACGGGCGCCACGCCCCTGACGCACCATGTCTTGCCGGACAATTGCATCGATATTTTGTGCCAGGACCAGCAGGATGCCAGCTTTGCCGTGGGCATGATGACGGCGCCGATTGCCGTCGTCAGCCATGGCCTCGTGCAGACGGTGGCGGCCCGCTTCAAGCCGGGCGCGGCGGCCCGTTTCTTCCGGCTGCCCCTGTGCGAACTCAATGATGGACGTGCCGATCTGCGGCAACTGTGGGGCCGCGATCTGGCGGCGCGCCTCGGCGATGCACTGTGGAGCGAACCCTTGTCCAATGCACAAAGAATTGCCATTTTGCAAGATTATCTGCTGCTGCGCCTGCGCCAGGGGCCGCCGCTGCGCCCGGCCGGCGTCGCCGAACACGCGATTGCCGCCATCGAAGGCGCGCACGGCATGCTGCGCGTGGATGGCCTGGCCGAGCGGCTGGGCGTGTCGCGCCAGCACCTGGCGCTGCAATTCCGGCGACAAGTGGGCATCAGCCCGAAGCTGTTTGCCCGCATCTGCCGTTTCCGGGCCGCCAGCGCTGGCTTGAAAAGCCTGCCGGGGCAGCCGGACTGGGCGCAAATTGCCTTGGAATATGGCTATTTCGACCAGTCGCACCTGATCCACGATTTCCAGGATTTCGCCCATACTTCGCCCGAGGCGTGGCTGACGGGCCGGCGCGCATGAGCACCTTCCATTTTTCCAATCGCGCGGCGCGCGCCGGTGGCATGATGATGCCAGCTATTTCGCCGACTATTTCAACCAACAGGAGCAAAACATGATCAAGGGCTTGCGCACCGTCACCTATCCCGTCCCCGACCTGGACCAGGCCAAGGCCTGGTACAGCCAGGTGTTCGGCACGGCACCGTATTTCGACCAGCCTTTTTATGTCGGCTTTGCCATCGGCGGCTTCGAGCTGGGCTTGCTGCCGGGCGGCCAGCCTGGCACGCAGGGCAGCGTCACCTACTGGGGCGTGGAAGGCATCGAAGCGGAAGTCGAGCGCATCGTTACGCTGGGCGGCACCCTGCACCACCCGATCACGGACGTGGGCGACGGCATCCGCACGGTGGAATTGCTCGATCCGTTCGGCAACCAGATCGGCCTGATCGACAATCCCCACTTCGATACGGCCAAGGTCGCCTAGGCCGCTTCGCCTTGCAGCCACAGCCGGAACTGCTGCAAGGCCAGCTTTTCATGCGCCGCCTCGGGCGTGATCAGATAATATGCCCGCTGGCCGCGCAGTGGGCGCTCGCATACAATGCGCAGCTCGCCACGCGCCAGTTCCGCCTCCACCAGCATACGCGGCAGCAAGACCACGCCCTGCCCCTGCACGGCCGCCATGGCCAGCATGGAAAACAGTTCATAGCGGGCGCCATAACGGGCCAGCTCGCCATCGACCTGCATGGCGTCGCACCATTGGCGCCAGGCGCCGGGGCGCGTGCTTTGCTGCAATAACGTCAATTCCAGCATATCCTGCGGCTGCCAGTGACTGCGCGCGGCCAGCAGGCGCGGACTGGCGACGGGCACGATTTCCTCATGCATGAGCAGGGTGGCGCGCGTGCCGGGCCAGCGCGCCAGCTGCTCGGGCGTGCCCGCATACAGGGCGCCATCGTATTCCGTATCGGCAAACATGAACGGCTTCGTGTAAGCATCGATATGCACGACGATGTCGGGATGCAAGCCCGCCAGTGACGACAACCGCGGCATCAGCCAGCGCGTGGCAAACGTCGGCACGGACGCCAGTTGCAGCGCGCCGCCACCGCCCTGGCGCGCCATGGTGTCGAGCGTATCGCGTTCCAGGCCATCGAGCCGTGCCGCAATCTGGCGCGCATACGCGGCGCCGGCGCTGGTCAGCAGCACGCCGTGGCGCGTGCGCTGGAACAGTTGCACACCAAGAAAGCTTTCCAGGGAGGATATCTGCCGCGAGACGGCGCTTTGCGTCAGCGACAGTTCGCGCGCCGCATGCGTGTAGCTCTGGTGGCGCGCGGCCGCCTCGAAGCAATTTAAAGCTTGCAGCATGGGAATTTTTCGCGACATGGCATCTCAAAGGAAGGAAAAGATACGCCAGTATGCCCCAAGATATGCGCAATACGCATGTCTGGGTGCGAAAAAATCGTTTGCGCAAGGTAAGGCAAGAATCTACCATGAGCCATATTCAATCTTGCGCCGATCACCGGCGCTCACCTGCGAGGCCTGTGATGAGCAAAACCGTATTCGACTGGAATTCCCCCCTGCTGCTGGAAGAACAACTGACGGGCGACGAGCGCGCCGTGCTGGAAGCGGCCCGCGACTATTGCCAGGGCAGCCTGGTGCCGCGCGTGCTTGAATCGTTCCGCCATGGCCGCACGGACGCCGCCATCTTCCGCGAAATGGGAGAATTGGGCTTGCTGGGCACCACCATTCCCGAAGAATACGGCGGCGCCGGCCTGAACTACGTTTGCTACGGCCTGGCCGCGCGCGAAGTCGAGCGCGTCGATTCGGGCTACCGCTCGATGATGAGCGTGCAATCGTCGCTGGTGATGGTGCCGATCAATGCCTTCGGCAACGAAGAAACCAAACAGAAATACCTGCCGAAACTGGCGACGGGCGAATTCATCGGCTGCTTCGGCCTGACGGAACCGAACCACGGCTCCGACCCGGGCAGCATGGTCACGCGCGCGCGCAAGGTACCGGGCGGCTACAGTATCTCCGGCGCCAAGATGTGGATCACCAACAGCCCGATTGCCGACGTGTTCGTCGTCTGGGCCAAGGACGACGAAGGCGCGATCCGCGGTTTTGTGCTGGAAAAAGGCTGGAAAGGCCTGTCGGCGCCGGAAATCCACGGCAAGGTCGGCTTGCGCACCAGCATCACCGGCGAAATCGTCATGGATGAAGTATTTTGCCCGGAAGAAAATGCCTTCCCCGACGTGCGCGGCCTGAAAGGTCCGTTTACTTGCCTGAACAGCGCCCGCTACGGCATCGCCTGGGGCGCGCTGGGCGCGGCCGAAGACTGCTACCTGAAGGCGCGCCAGTACACGATGGACCGCCAGCAATTCGGCCGCCCGCTGGCTGCAAACCAGTTGGTGCAAAAGAAACTGGCGGACATGTTGACGGAAATCACCATGGGCTTGCAAGGCTGTTTGCGCCTGGGTCGCATGAAGGATGAAGGCTCGCCCGCCGTGGAAATCACCTCCATCATGAAGCGCAACAGCTGCGGCAAGGCGCTCGACATCGCCCGCATGGCGCGCGACATGATGGGTGGCAACGGCATTTCCGACGAGTTCGGCGTCATCCGCCACCTGGTCAACCTGGAAGTGGTCAACACCTATGAAGGCACGCACGATGTGCACGCGCTGATCATCGGCCGCGCCATCACCGGCATCGCCGCCTTCAGCAACTGATGGACGCCTTGGCTTCCACCCTGCGGCCCGCGCCGCTGGAAGGCTTGCGCGTGCTCGACCTGTCGCGCGTGCTGGCCGGTCCGTGGGCCGGACAATTGCTGGCCGACCTCGGTGCCGACGTCGTCAAGGTCGAGCAGCCGGGCCGCGGCGACGACACGCGCTCCTGGGGTCCGCCGTATCTGAAGGACGAGGACGGCCGCGACACGGCCGAGGCCGCCTATTTCCAGTGCGCCAACCGCAACAAGCGCTCCTTGTGCATCGACCTGGCCGCGCCCGAAGGCCAGGCGCTGGTGCGCCGGCTGGCGCAAGAAGCAGACGTGTTGCTGGAAAATTTCAAGCTGGATGGCTTGAAGCAATATGGCCTGGACTCTGCCAGCTTGCTGGCGCTCAACCCGCGCCTCGTGTATTGCTCGATTACCGGCTTTGGCCAGGATGGGCCGTACGCGGCGCGCGCCGGCTACGACTTCCTGATCCAGGGCATGGGCGGCCTGATGAGCATCACCGGCGTGCCCGATGGCCAGCCGGGCGCCGGGCCGCAAAAAGTGGGCGTGGCGCAGACGGACATCATGACGGGCCTGTACGCCACCATCGCCGTGCAGGCGGCGCTGGCCGAACGCGCGCGCTCGGGCCTGGGCCAGCACATCGACCTGGCCCTGCTGGACGTGCAAGTGGCAGCCCTGGGCAACCAGGCGGCCAATTACTTGTGCGGCGGCAAGGTGCCCCAGCGCATGGGCAATGCGCATCCGAACATTGTTCCATATCAAGACTTTCCCACGGCCGATGGCGACATGATTCTGGCGATCGGCAACGACGGCCAGTTTTCGCGCTTCTGCGCCGTCGCCGGCCACCCGGAATGGGCGCAGGATGAACGCTTCGCCACCAACCCGCAGCGGGTGGCGCACCGGGCGGTGTTGATCCCCTTGATGCGCCAGACCACGGTCATGCGCACGACGGCCGAATGGATAGCGGCCTTCGAGGCGCAAGCCGTGCCTTGCGGCCCCGTCAACCGCATCGACCAGGTCTTTGCCGACCCGCAAGTGGTGGCGCGGGGCTTGAAAGTGGAGATGCCGCATCCGACGGCGGGGACTGTTGCGCTGGTGGCCAATCCCGTGCGCCTGTCCGGCTCGCCGGTGCAGTACCGCTTGCCGCCGCCATTGCTGGGGCAGCATACGCAGGAAGTGCTGCAGCAGTGGCTGGGGTTGGAGAGTGGGGAGATTGACGGTTTGCGCGAACGCAAGGTCGTCTAAACAAAAACGCCGGCCAGTTGCAAAACTGTCCGGCGTTTTTTATGTCTTCAGCGTTACTTCAGCGTCAGTTTCAACGCCGGCTTTTCGCCATAATCGTCGTAGCGCTCATTGATGCCGGCGATACAGAAGGTGATTTCTTCCAGCAAATCAGGCACTTGCGCCTTCATCGCATCCGCGTCCTGCACCACGATTTCCAGCACTTCATTCGGTTTCAAACGGAACTGCGTCATGTTTTCATCGTCGCGCAGGTAGCTGAGACAATCGACCCAGGCATCCATGCTGTTGCCGTAGAACTCAGGGAAACCGAAGGCTTGCGCGCATTGCGCGTGAAAGCTCGCTGCGTCGGTGATGTCTTTTCCATTCAGGATGGCAGTGGCCATGGTCGTCCTCAGTTCTTCAGCGACAGCACGTCCTGCATGTCGAACAGGCCGGTCGGCTTGTCGGCCAGGAAACGCGCGGCGCGCAGGGCGCCGTGGGCGTAGGTGACGCGGCTGCTCGACTTGTGGCTGATCTCGATGCGCTCGCCGATGCCGGCAAACAGCACCGTATGGTCGCCGACGATATCGCCGCCGCGGATGGTCGCAAAGCCGATGGTGGACGGATCGCGTTCGCCCGTCACGCCTTCGCGGCCGTACACGGCGCATTCCTTCAGGTCGCGGCCCAGGGCGCCGGCCACCACTTCACCCATTTGCAGGGCCGTGCCCGACGGCGCATCGACCTTGAAGCGGTGATGCGCTTCGATAATCTCGATGTCGTAGCCTTCGGACAGGCTTTTCGCGGCCAGTTCCAGCAGTTTCATGGTGACATTCACGCCCACGCTCATGTTCGGCGCGAACATGATGGCCGTCTTTTCGGCGGCGGCGGCAATGGCGGCCTTGCCCGCGTCATCGAAACCGGTGGTGCCGATGATCATCTTGATGCCGTGTTCGGCGCAGTACGCCAGGTGCTGCAAAGTGCCTTCGGGACGCGTGAAGTCGATCAGGTAATCGGCATTGGCCAGGCCGGCGGCCAGGTCGGACGCGATCAGCACGCCGGCAGGCTTGCCCAGGAAGGCGGCCGCGTCCTGGCCGACGGACGGCGAGCCGGCGCGGTCAAGGGCGCCGGCCAGCACGGCGTCCGGGGCGTTGCTGACGGCTTCGATCAGGATATGGCCCATGCGGCCGCTGGCGCCAGCGATGGCAATTTTCAGTTCAGTCATTTTATTCTCTTACAGCAACTTATTTGGTGGGCTCGGCTGTGGGCGCAGGCTCGGCGGCAGGCGCCGGCGCTGGTGCAACTTCAGGCTTGCTCACAGGAATGGCGGGCGTGGCATCGGCCGGTACCGGCACGGCGCTTGGCGCCACGGGCGACGGCACGACGGCGGCAGGCACATCGGCCTTGGCCACTTTGGCGAACGGCGACGGACCGGCGATGCGGTCGATATATTCTTTTTCTGTCGGCAGGTTGCCGCCTTCGAAACGCGCAACCTTGCCTTCCTTGTCAAAGAACACGACCACGCGGCTGCTGGTGGTTTCGCCGCTGCCCCGGGCCAGGCGGAAGGGATAATCCCAGCGGTCGGCATGGAAGATATCGGTCAACAACGAAGTGCCGAGAACAAAACGCACCTGGTCGCGCGTCATGCCTACCTTCAACTGGGCCAGCATTTCTTCGGAAACAAAGTTGCCTTGTTGAATGTCTGGGCGATATGGCGAGAAAAACCACATGAATTTCTGCAGCGGCGTGATGGTTGTCGTCTGCGCGCCATTTTCAGGCACGACTTCCTTGCCCTCTTTCTGGGTAATGGCGGGCTTTTCGCCGAGGATGCCACGGCTGGCGCAACCAGACGCCACCAGCGCGACACAGACCATGCCTGCCACGACTGGGGCTCGAAATGAAAGACGGTGCCAGAGAGATGGCAATACAGCCGGTGTTACGCGCATAAATGACCTCAATTGAATGAACAAAACGCCAGGAGTGACCGGCCCGCCAAAAAATGCATATTTTGGCACTCCCCGACAAAACGCTATATGATAAAGCACCTGACCCACATACGAGCAACAAACATGAGTAACAATCCTAGTGATCTCAAGGCAAGCGGCCTGAAAGCGACCCTGCCACGGCTGAAGATACTCGATATCTTCCAGAGTAGCCCGGTACGCCACCTGACAGCGGAAGATGTCTACAAAATTCTGCTGGCCGACAATATGGATGTCGGTTTGGCAACTGTCTACCGTGTCCTGACGCAATTCGAACAGGCAGGCTTGCTCAACCGCAACCATTTTGAAACCGGCAAGGCCATCTTCGAGCTCAACGAAGGTTCCCACCACGACCACCTGGTTTGCCTCGATTGTGGCCGGGTCGAAGAATTCTTCGACGAAGACATCGAAATCCGCCAGCAAAAAGTGGCCGAAGAGCGCGGCTTCAAGATCGCCGAACACGCCTTGGCTATCTACGGCAACTGCATCAAGACGGCCTGCCCGCACAAATCCGCCTGATACGAGCCGGCCGTTTCCGCAAGGGAACGGCCGGCCTGACGTTCAATGATGACTGAGTGCGTTGGACAGTAATTTCGCCGTGATATCGACTATCGGAATGACGCGCTCGTAAGCCATGCGCGTCGGTCCGATCACTCCCAGCGTTCCCACGATCTTGCCGTTGACTTCATACGGCGCCGTCACCACGCTCATCTCATCCATCGGCACCAGGTTCGACTCGCCGCCGATGAAAATCTGCACGCCCGTCGCCTTGCTCGACACGTCGAGCAGCTGCATCAGGCCCGTTTTTTGCTCGAACATGTCGAACATCTGGCGCAGCGAGTGCATATTCGATGACAAATCGCTCACGCTGAGCAAGTTGCGCTCGCCGGAAATCACCATATCGTCGCTATGATCGGCCATCGCTTCGCTGCCCGCCTCCACGGCCGCCTGCATCAGGCTGCCCATATCGTCGCGCAGCTGGCGCAACTCGCCCTGCAGGCGCACGCGCACGGCGTCAAACGACAGGCCGCCATAGTTCTGGTTGATGTAATTGGCCGATTGCACCAGTTGCGCCGGCGTATAGTCCGCCTCCGTCAGCAATAAACGGTTCTGCACGTCGCCACCGGGGGCGACGATGACGAGCAGGATGCGTTTTTCGGACAGGCGCAGGAATTCGATTTGCTGGAACACGGATTCGCGGCGCGGGCTGAGCACGACGCCGGCAAATTGCGACAGCGACGACAGCATCTGCGCCGCATTGGCGATGGTTTTTTGCGGCTGCGGCGTCTGCAGGCGCAGGCGCGACTCCACCAGGTGTTCATCGAGATGCTTGACCGTCAGCAAGGTGTCGACAAAGATGCGGTAGCCGCGCGGCGTGGGGATGCGTCCGGCCGAGGTATGGGGACTGGCCACATAACCGAGCTCTTCCAGATCGGCCATGATGTTGCGGATCGTGGCCGGCGACAGGTCGAGACCGGAAATTTTCGACAAGGCGCGCGAACCGACCGGCAGGCCGTCGGCGATATAGCGCTCGACCAGGGCTTTCAGCAGTGTTTGGGCACGTGTATCGAGTTGCATGGTGTGTAGTTAAGCAAGGTACTGTGACGCAAACGGCAACGAAGGCGGCCAAACGTGCGTCAACAGCGTCTATTATGCACGTTCGCCCGGTCAGCGGCGATCAATCTTCCAGTTGCCTTTGCAGCCACAGCAGCAATTCATCAAAGTTCGCGCAGATGGCGTCCGGCTGCACGCCAGCCGCCAGGTGCGCGTCGCTGCCCTTGCGGTTCATCCAGACGGCGCGCATGCCCGCCCCCTGCGCCCCCGTCACGTCGAAATACAGGTCGTCGCCCACGTACACGGCTTCGTGCGGCGCCACGCCCAGCGCGGCGCAACCGGCCAGGAAGATGCTGGCATCGGGCTTGGCCACGCCGAAATCGCTGGCGGCGATGGACACCTTGAAATGCTGCGCCAGGCCGATAATTTCAAGGTCCGCGTTGCCATTCGAGATGGAGCCGACCAGCATGCGCTGGCGCAGCCAGGCCAAGCCAGGCAAGACATCGTCATAGGGCTGGACACGGTTGCGGGCGGCCAAAAAGTGCACGATGGCGCCATCGACCAGGGCGGCATCCTCGCCCGCCGCTTCAAAAGCGGCCAGCAGGCCCGCGCGGCGCAACTCGATCAGATTGCCATGAAAATGCGGCTGTTCGTTGAGCATGGTCAAACGGTGCTGACGCAACATCTCGCTGGAGAACTGCTGCGCCACCTTGGGCGCATGCGTGGCCAGCCAGTCGTGCAACAGGATTTCGGCGGCGGCGATCACGGGGGCGATAGGCCACAGCGTATCGTCGAGGTCGAACAGGATGGCCTTGGGCGGCACGACAGCTTTTACAGGGGCAAGGGACATGGAACTCACGATGGATGCCGCGCCACGGTGCGCAGCTTGCCTCTATTGTCGCACCGATCGCCGCCGCCGGCATGGCGCCGCCCCCGTGAAATGGGGCCGGACCGGCGCTTCCCGGCAAAAAATTGTTACAGGGTGATACAAGGCAAGGTCATCCGGCTTGCCAGATAGACTAAAATAGGCGCCATTCCAATGCGGCGCCAGCGTCCGTGTTGCGCTACCCCACCTAATTCGTTTTGGAGAATGTATGAAAAATTTGTACCTGCGCTCGATGCTGGCGGCGGCTTGCGCCGTCACCCTGGCAGCCTGCGGCGGCAGCGGCGGCAACCTGTATCTGCAAGGCCAGGTCGTCAACCTGGCAAAAGATGGCCTGGTTCTCCTGAATAATGGCGAAAGCTTGCCGATCTCTGCGAACCAGACCTCGTTTGTTTTCACCAAGCTGGTCAACACCGATGACCGCTACGATATCACCATTGCGCAACAGCCCAAGGGCGCCGTCTGCACCATTATCAACGGCAGCGGCAAGGCGTCGAGCTACTCCGTGACCACGGCCCAGGTGACCTGCCAGACCAATACCTACGCGCTGAGCGGCACCATCACGGGCCTGAACGCTGGCGGCTTGCGCCTGGTGATGGGTTCCAACGGCATCAGCCCACTGGCTGGCGCCACCTCCTACGAATTCAAAACCGTTGCTGACGGCGCCCCGTACAGTATTTCCATAAGGACTCAGCCAACGGGCCAGACGTGCCGCTTCCAGGGTTCGAAAAGTGCCGACGGCAGCGATACGGTCGGCACGATGGGCTCTGCCGCCACGACCGCGGCCACACTTGACTGCACGCCGCAGTAATCCTTGCGATCCGTCACCTATTTTTTGGAGAAATACATGAAGTTATCCTGCTTGCGCCCACTCGCCGCGCTGCTGCTGACCCTGGGACTGGCCGCTTGCGGCGGCAAGGCCTCGTACGATGTCAGCGGCACAATCTCCGGCTTGAACAATGAAGGACTGATCCTGGCCAATGGCGGCGAATCCCTGCCCGTCGCGGCCGGCAAGACATCTTTCACCTTTGCCAAGCGCATCGACTACGGCACCGAGTACAACATCACCTTCAAGCAACAACCGGCCCACATGACCTGCAGCATCAGCGGCGGTTCCGGTTCGGCTGGTCACTACCTCAATATCAGCGCCTTTGTTTCTTGTTCACAAAATACCTATAGCGTGGGCGGCACGGTTTCCGGCCTGACGGTGGACGGCCTGGTGCTGATTAACGGCAATACGCAGACAACGGTGGCCAAGGACGCCACGGCCTTTACCATGACCGGCCCTGTTGCCGATGGCACCACCTATAACGTCAGCGTCTTCACCCAGCCGAAGGGGCTGCTGTGCGTGGTACAACAAGGCACCGGCGTCGGCACGATGGGCGAAGCGAATGTGACGACGGTGAAGGTCGCCTGCAATCCGGCCTGAGTTGCGACGACGGTAGCCGCCAGGCGGCTACCGGGAAGAGATATCACGGAAATCTATATTTGATATTCCAAAGATAAATTGGAGTTATATGTGGCGATGCAGCATAATGCATCTGTCTCCTCCAACTCTTCCAAGAATTGGATTTAGCCCGCTTTCACCAGCGGGCTTTTTTTTGCCCAACATTCCTCAACCGGGTTTGTTCAGACCCGGCTGCAGCATTTGCACGATGCTGGAGAAATCCTGCTGCGCATAACCGGCTTGCGCATGCATCTGGTACAGCTGGCGCACCAGGCCGCCCAAGGGCGTGGGCGCGTTCGCCGACAAGGCCGACTGCTGCGCCAGGCCCAGGTCCTTCAGCATCAGCGCCGTGCCGAAGCCGCCGCTGTAGTTGCGCGAAGCGGGCGTGCCGTCCATGACGCCAGGCCACGGGTTGTACACTTCCAGGGTCCAGTTGCGGCCGGAACTCTTGGCCATGATCTCGGACAACACTTTCGGGTCCAGGCCATGCGCCACGCCCAGGTTCAGCGCCTCGGCCGTGCCCGCCATCAGAATGCCCAGCAGCATGTTGTTGCAAATCTTCGCCACCTGGCCCGCGCCCGCCTCGCCGGCATGGAAGATATTCTTGCCCATCTTTTCCAGCAGGGGTCGCGCCTGCTGCAAGGCGGCGTCCGGGCCGCCGACGATGAAGGTCAGGGTGCCGGCCGCCGCGCCCGCCGTGCCGCCCGAGACGGGCGCATCGATCATGGCAAAACCGCGCTCGCTGGCCGTCTGCGCCACCTGGCGCGCCACGTCGGCGGCGATAGTGCTGCAATCGATGAGCAAGGCGCCCGGCTTGGCCGAGTCCAGCACGCCGCCGGCCCCCAGGTACAGTTCCTGCACGTGCTTGTTGGCGGGCAGCATGGTGATGACGGCGTCGGCCGTCTGCACGGCCGCACTGGCGGACGCGGCCGCCGTGGCGCCCGCCTCGACGAGGGACGCCACTGCCGCCGGCGCCAGGTCGAACACGGATACGTGGAAACCGGCGGCCACCAGGTTGCGGGCCATCGGCGCGCCCATGTTGCCCAGGCCGATAAAAGCGATATGTTGCATTTTTAGAGTCTCCTGTAGCGCCTAAAAAAGCCCATGGCGTTGTTGCCTAGCCCTGAGCATTTTTATGCACTACTTAAATGTTTAAATGGGCAGGTCGGCCAGCGGATGCTGTGTCCACGGCGCCGCAAAATACTCGTCCAGGTACGCTGCGCTGACGTCACCCAGGGTGGCCGGCTGCCATTGCGGCGCGTTGTCCTTGTCAATCAGCAAGGCGCGCACGCCTTCGCTGAAGTCAGCATGGGCGCAACATTGCACGGCGACGATCAGTTCCAGCTGGAACACTTGCGCCAGGCTCAGATGACGCGTGCGTACACGCATGGCCCAGACCAGGGCGGCCGAGCTGGGCGCGCCCTTGTCCAGCGAGTGGGCCGCCTTTTGCAGCCAGGCCGAATCACCGTCATAGGCGGCAATGGCGGCCACCACTTCGGGCAAGGTGGGCGCTTGCGTCAGCGCGGCGATGGCGTCGAAGTTGGCGCGCACTTCGGACACGGGCAACATGGATGCGGGAGCCGAGAAGCCGCGCAGCAGGCGGTCCAGCTGCTGGTGATTCGCCTGCGGACTGGCTTGCCATTGCGCCAGCGCCAGCGCGTCGAGCACCATGTTCCGTTCTTCCTGACGCAGGAAATAGTCGCCCAGGCCCGCAAACAGGGCGTCGGCCGCGTTCAGCGGCGCGCCCGTCAAGCCCAGGAACAGGCCGCTGCGCCCTGGCATGCGGCCCAGAAACCAGCTGCCGCCCACGTCGGGAAACAGGCCGATGGTGATTTCCGGCATGGCGATGCGCGTGCTTTCCGTCACGACCCGGTGGCTAGCACCGGCCATCAGACCCAGGCCGCCGCCCATGACGATGCCGCCGCCCCACACCAGCAACGGTTTCGCATACGTATGGATGCGGTGGTCGAGCCGGTATTCCTCGGCAAAGAAGGCCAGCGCCTGCGGGTTCGGCACGACGCCGGGCTGCTCGACGATGGCCGCGCGCAGGCTGCGCACGTCGCCGCCCGCGCAAAAGGCCTTGTCCGTCGACGATTGCAGCACCACGCAGGCGATGGCGTCGTCAGCGGCCCAGCGCACGAGGGCGCTGTCGATGGCGCGTATCATGTCCAGGGTCAGCGCGTGCAAGGATTTGGGCGCATCGAGGGTGATGACGCCCAGCTTCATGCCGCCGGGACAGTCGCGTTCCTCGATTTTCACGGTTTCAAGCAAAGTCTCAACCATTCTTCCACTCCGCCGGACGTTTTTCCAGGAACGCCTGCACGCCTTCCTTCTGATCTTGCGTATCGAACAGGCCCAGGAACAAGGTGCGTTCATCGGGCAGGGAATGGACCAGGGGACGGCTGCGCGCGCCCTGGATCAGTGACTTGCACGCCGTCACGCTGCTGGGACTCTGGCGCGCCACCTTGGCCGCCAGGGCCAGGGCCGTGGCGGCAGCCTTGCCGGTTGGCACGACTTCCTCGACGAGGCCGATGGCCAGGGCCCTGGCCGCATCGACGCGCTCGCCGCATAAAATCATGCGCTTGGCCCAGCCTTCGCCCACCAGCCACGGCAGGTGCTGCGTGCCGCCCGCGCACGGCAGCAAGCCGACGGACGCTTCCGGCAAGGCCATCTGCGCGTGTTCCTCGGCGATGCGGATATCGCAGGCCAGCGCGCATTCGAGCCCGCCGCCCATGGCGTAGCCGTTGATGGCGGCGATGCTGACGCCGCGGAATGCGGACAGCGCCTCGAAGGCCTCGCCAAAGGCGGCGGCCATGGCGAAGGCCGTGTCCTTGTTGCCATCGGCAAACACGTTCAGGTCGGCGCCGGCCGAGAAGAACTTGGCGCCGCCGCCCGTGATCACGAGCGCGTACACGTCAGCGTCCGCGTTCAGGTCGGCCACCAGTTCTTTCAGGGCGCGCAGGCTGGCCAGGGTCCAGGTATGGGCGGGCGGGTTGTCGAGAGTCACCAGGGCCGTGTGGCCACGGCGTTCCAGCAGCAGATTGGTATACACTTTAGTCATCGTAAGGTCTCCGTGGCGCCGTCTTTCAAAATCGCTCGCGCGACGATCAGGCGCATGATTTCATTCGTCCCTTCCAGGATCTGGTGCACCCGCGTGTCGCGCACGTGGCGCTCGAGCGGATACTCGCGGATGTAGCCGTAGCCACCGTGCAATTGCAGCGCATCGTTGGCGACATTAAAACCCACATCCGTCGCGAAACGTTTTGCCATGGCGCAATATGCCGTCGCATCCGGGCTTTCCTGGTCAAGTTTCCAGGCTGCCAGGCGCACCATCTGGCGCGCCGCCACCAGTTCCGTCAGCATGTCGGCCAGCTTGAATTGCAGGGCCTGGAACTGGGCCAGCTCGCGGCCGAACTGCGTGCGCTCCTTCATATACGTTTGCGCGCGCGTCAGGGCCGCCTGCGCCGTGCCCACCGAGCACACGGCGATGTTGATGCGCCCGCCGTCGATGCCCTTCATGGCAATCGCAAAACCTTCGCCTTCCGCGCCCAGCAAGTTGCCAACAGGCACTTTCACCTGGTCGAAGCTGATGATGCGCGTAGGCTGGCTGTTCCAGCCCATCTTTTCTTCTTTCTTGCCATACACGATGCCGGGCAGATCCGCCGGCACGGCAAAGGCGGAAATGCCGGCCGCACCCTCGCCGCCCGTGCGTGCCATGACGATCAGCATGTCCGTCTGCCCCGCGCCCGAGATGAACGCTTTCGTACCGTCGAGCACGTAAAAATCGCCCTCTTTTACTGCCTTGGTGCGCAAGGACGCCGCGTCGGAACCCGATTGCGGTTCCGTCAGGCAATAGCTGGCCAGCTTCCGGCCGGCGGCCAGCGCTGGCACCCACTCGTCGCACAGGGCTTCCTGTCCCCAGCGCGACAGCATCCAGGTGGCCATGTTATGGATCGTGATATAGGCCGTGGTCGAGGTGCAGCCGCCGGCCAGTTCCTCGAAGACGATGGCCGCGTCCTGGCGGGACAGGCCCAGGCCGCCCCAGCGCTGCGGCGTGTACAGGCCGCAAAAGCCCATCTCGCCCGCCTTGGCGATGGTTTCCACGGGAAAGATCGATTCCGCATCCCAGCGGGCCGCGTGCGGCGCCAATTCGCCCTCGGCAAACGCGCGCGCCGCCTGCTGGAACTCGCGCTGCTCGTCGCTCAGTTCAAAGTCCATGCCAGCTCCTTACTTGAGGCTGATGGTGGTGTTGACCTTGCCCACCGACGCCGCATCCGTGAACCAGCGCTGGGTGATCGTCTGCGTCTGCGTGTAGAACAGCACGACCTGCTTGCCGAACGGGCCCAGGTCACCGAGCTTGGAGCCGCGCGAGCCCGTAAAGCTGAACAGGGGAACGGGCACGGGAATGGGCACGTTGATGCCGACCTGGCCCACGTCGATTTCTTCCTGGAAATAGCGCGCGGCGGCGCCGCTTTGCGTGAACAGGGCCGTGCCATTGCCGTTCGGATTCGCGTTCACCAGGGCGATCGCTTCATCGAGCGTGTCGACTTCGACGACGATCAGGACGGGGCCGAAGATTTCCTGGTCATACACGGCCATGCCGGGTTTCACGCCGGACAGGATCGTCGGCCCGACGAAGTTGCCGTTCGGATAGCCGTCGACCTTCACATCGCGGCCGTCGAGGGTCAGCACGGCGCCCTGCTCGACGCCCTTGGCGATCAGGCCAAACACGCGCTCTTTTGCCGCGCAGGAAATCACAGGGCCCAGGTCAGGATTGTCCTTGCCCGCGCCCACCGTCAGGGTTTGCGCCTTGGCGGACAGTTCCGGCAGCCACTCGCGCGCCTCGCCCACCAGCACGGCAACGGACGCCGCCATGCAGCGCTGGCCGGCCGCGCCGAAGCCTGCGCCCAGCAGCTGGTTCAAGGTCTGTTCTTTATTTGCATCAGGCAAGACGACGGCATGGTTCTTGGCGCCCATCATGCACTGCGCGCGTTTGCCGTTCAGGCTGGCGCGCTGGTACACATGCGTGCCCACCTTGCTCGAGCCGACAAACGAAATCGCCTTGATGTCCGGGTGGTCGCACAGGGCGTTGACCACGTCCTCGCCGCCGTGAATGACGTTCAGCACGCCAGCCGGAATGCCCGCCTGCAAGGCCAGGCGCACGAGTTTTTCCGTCACCAGCGGGTCTTGCTCCGATGGTTTCAGCACGAAAGTATTGCCGCAGGCAATCGCCATCGGAAACATCCACAGCGGAATCATGGCGGGGAAGTTGAACGGGGTGATGCCGGCGCACACGCCCAGCGGCTGCATCACGCTGTAGGTATCGACGCCGCCGGCCACGTTTTGCGCGTATTCGCCCATCTGCAGGGTGCCGATATTGGCGGCATGCTCGACCACTTCCAAGCCGCGGAACACGTCGCCTTCCGCGTCGAGCAGGGTCTTGCCCTGTTCCATCGTCAGGGTGGCGGCCAGGTCGGCCATGTTTTCGCGGATCAGCTGCTGGAGTTTCAGGAAAATGCGCGCGCGGGCGCCGATCGGCGTCTTGCGCCAGGTTTTGAAGGCGCGCTGGGCCGAGGCGATGGCGGCGTTGACTTCATCGGGCGTGGCGAACGGCACCTTGGCCAGGACTTCCTGCGTGGCGGGGTTGACGACGTCGCGCCAGACGGTGGTGCGGGATTCGACCCATTCGCCGTTGATCAAGAGGGGAACGGTCGGAATTATGTTTTGCGTGGTCACTCGGTGTCTCCTGGTGTGGGTATGGTCTGTTTGCATTATTCGCACAATCCCCAGCGCAAACAAGGCGTGAAAATGCGAGATAATGCAAAGCTGAATCTGTTAATCTGCAAAGATTGTAAATTTGCAGATTCCACAAACCGAGGGAGAGTAAACGCGATGGCAAAGGTTTTCATGGGCGTGCGCCTGCAGCGCCTGCGCGAGGAAAGGCGCATGACGCAGGTGGCGCTGGCCAAGTCCCTGGGCATCTCGCCCAGCTACCTGAACCAGATGGAGCGCAACCAGCGCCCGCTGACGGTGCCGATCCTGTTGCGCATCGGCAGTGTTCTCGGGGTCGACCCGCAAATCTTTTCCGAGCACGACAGCGCCAGCCTGGTGGCCGACGTGCGCGACGTGTTCGGCGAATTGCCCGACGCGCCGCCCACCTCGATGGCGGAACTGAAAATGCTGGTGGAAAACATGCCGGAACTGGCGCGCTCGATCTTGCTCTTGCAGCGGCGCTACCGGGTGATGGCGGAACGGGCCGATACGCTGGCCGCGCGCCTCGATGACGGCAGCCGCGGCGCCAGTTCGGCCGCGCCATCCACGGACGAGGAAGTGCGCGAATACCTGAACCGGCGACAAAATTACATCGATGAACTGGACCGGGCGGCCGAGCTGGTGGCGGGCGAACTCGACCCGCAACTGCGCACGCTCGACGCCCTGCAAAGCCGGCTGATGGAGCGCCACGGCATTCAGGTGCAGCTGTCCGATGGCGACGCGGGCATGGTGCGCAAGCACCGCTTTGATGCGCAACAACATATCCTGTTTCTGCCCGACACCCTGACAGGGGGCCAGCGCGCCTTCCAGATGGCGGCCCAAATCAGCCTGCTCGAACACAGTTCGCTGATCGACGCGCTGGTGCTGGCGGCGGGATTGTCCGGCGCGGCCGCGCAGACGGGCGCGCGCCTGGCGTTTTCCAATTATTTTGCCGGCGCCCTGTTGATGCCGTATCAGCGCTTCCTGCAGGCGGCGGAGTCGCGCGCCTACGATATCGAGCGCCTGGCGCACCAGTTCGGTGTGGGTTTTGAAGCCGTGTGCCACCGTTTGAGCACCATGCAGCGCCCCGATGCGGCGGGGCTGCCGTTTTTCTTCGTGCGCGTTGACCGCGCGGGTAACGTGTCGAAGCGCCAGTCCGCGACGGATTTCCATTTTTCCAGGGTGGGCGGCACTTGCCCCCTGTGGATCGTCTACGACGCCTTCAGCCATCCGGGCCAGGTACTGACGCAAGTGGCCAGCATGCCCGACGGCTGCACCTATTTATGGATCGCGCGCCAGGTCAGCACGGCGTCGCCCGGCTTCCGCGCGCCCGGCAAGACTTTCGCCGTGGCGCTGGGCTGCGACATCTCGCAGGCGCACCGGCTGATTTACTCGAAAGGGCTGGACCTGCACGATCCCGGCGGCGCCACGCCGATCGGCACGGGCTGCAAGGTGTGCGAGCGCCAAAGCTGCCCGCAGCGGGCGTTTCCGTCGCTGCTGGCGCCGCCGCCAGTGTCAGCCTGATTTACTCGACGACCCGGCTGCGCAGCGCGTCGAATTCACGCGTAAATTGCGCGCGCCAGTCGCGCCGCGTGGACTCGTCTATCCAGGCCGCGTCCAGGCCATTCAACATGAAGCCGCGCATGTCATCGAGGCCGAAGCCGAATTCGCGCATCATCATCCAGGCGCCTGTCGGCGTCACGTGGTGCAGGGTCGGGTCGTCCGTGTTCGGATGCAGTTTCAGGCCCAGCCTGGCCATGGCGCGGATCGGGTGGTCGAGGGCCCAGCGCTCGGGCGCCAGGGTGCGCAGGTAATACGAATTGGTGGGCACGACGGTAAACACCAGGCCGCGCTCCACGCAGCGCTGCGCCAGTTGAGGATTATCAACAATCGTGTAGCCGTGGTCGACCCTGTCCACCTGCAATTGCTCGATGGCCGTCTCCACGTTCATCCACGGCATGCCGAATTCGCCCGCGTGCGCCGTGCACTTGAAGCCGGCCTCGCGCGCGGCGCGGTAGGCCTCGATGAAGAGTTCCGGCGGACGGTCGTTTTCGCGGTAGTCGATGCCGATGCCGATGACTTCCGGCGCGCGGTGCGCCTTCATCCATTCCACCATCTGCACGGCTTCCGCGGGAGCGGCTTCACGGTCGATGCTGGGGATCAGACGGCCGATCACGCCAAAATCCCTTTGCGCGTCGCGGATGGCGGCCACGATGGCGTCCTGCGCCGAGCCGTAGCGGATGCCCGACACGCGCACCGTGCCGGTCGGATTCCAGAAGAACTCCGCATAGCGCACGCCGTGGCCATGCGCGTCTTCCAGGTATTCGTAGGCGAGGCAATACAGGTCGGTCGGCGTGACGATCAGGTGCGCGTCGAGCGCGCGCAGCACGCGCAGCACGCCGACGGGCTTGTCGCCGCGCGTATAGAAAGCGTCGATCTCTTCGGGAGTGACGACATTGCCCGCCTTGGCGGCCAGCGCGCGGAAAGTGGCCTGGCGCACCGTGCCGAACAGGTGGCAATGCAGCTCCACCTTCGGCATGGCGCGTAAAAACTGTTCGATGCTCAGGGCAGGCAGGGTGTCGGCAGGGTGACTCATGAAGCTCGCTTCGTTAGTGGAAAAAAGATCAGAC
Organism: Janthinobacterium sp. GW821-FHT03A03; assembly: GCF_059421435.1. NCBI lineage: Bacteria > Pseudomonadati > Pseudomonadota > Betaproteobacteria > Burkholderiales > Oxalobacteraceae > Janthinobacterium > Janthinobacterium sp. GW821-FHT03A03. The sequence goes on from NZ_JBWKUZ010000001.1 coordinate 1,297,794, forward strand.
GAGAATGGCGGCCAGGCGGCGCATCAGGCGCTCGATGGCAGCCGGGCCGTCGGCCAGCATCGCCACTTGCGTGTTGATGGGCGCGCGGCGCGGCACGCGGAACTCGCATACCGTCATGCCGCGCGTCAGTTCGCCCGTCAATTCGATGGCCACGTGAGCCGGCTGGAACTGGAACAGCTGCGGCGCTTCCAGGTACAGCGCCACGACCGGGTCGTACATGGGCATGGGCACGGAACCGTCGGCACTGCGGATGCGCACATACGCTTCCAGGTAGCCAGCCAGACGCAAGGCACGCGGCGTGGCGATGGCGCGCAGGCGTGCCACTTCCAGTTTAGTGACCAGCAGCTGGCGGCACAGGTTCAGGCCGAACATGCGCAGCGGGATGCCGGCCTTGAATACCTGCGCGGCCGCTTCCGGGTCCGCATAGATATTGAATTCGGCCGCCGCCGTGTGGTTGCCCTGGTCGGTGGAGCCGCCCATCAGGATGATTTCGACAATTTTTCCGGCGATATCGGGCGCGCGCGTCAAGGCGGTCGCCAGGTTCGTCATCGGCGCGATCGCCATGATGGTGATCTGGCCCGGATGCTTGCGCACGGCGGCGATCAGGGCGTCGACGGCGTGGCCGGCAGCGTCGCTGGCGGCGCCTGGCGGCAGGATTTCTCCGGTCGTCGGCATGCCGCTGTCGCCGAGGATGCGCTGCGCCGTTTCGATGACGCCCGCCAGCGGTTCTTCGCAGCCGCGGTAGATGGGCACCGTCAAGCCGTCATGGGCCTTGATGCGCAAGGCGTTGTCGTAGGTGATGGCGACGGGCGCATTGCCCGCCACCACGCTCACGCCCAGCCACTCGATGTCCGGATTGCTGCCCAGCAACAACATCGTCAGCCAGTCGTCAAATCCGGGATCCGTGTCGAGCCAGATTTTTTTCAAGGCTTGGGTCATGATGGTTTCCAGTTAAAAAATCAGGCAGCCAAACACAGGGCGCTGTCGGACGGCAGCACGAACGAGACGGCCGTGCCTTCGCGCCAGGCGGCGCCGCCGGCCGCGCAAATGCCCTTGACCTGGCCCAGCGGCGTTTGCAGCAGATATTCGACGGTGTCGCCCAGGAAGCCGCGCGCCAGCACGGTGCCCGGGTACTGGCCGCTTGCATCGTCGGCGGCGCACACGCGCACCTTGTCCGGACGCCAGCCCAGCACCGTCGTGCCCGAGGTCACCGGCGCCGTGTACGGCAGGCTGGCGCCCGCGTGGTGCAGCGCGCCGTCGCGGTAGTCGAACAGGTTCTCGAAGCCCATGAAGTTGGCAACAAAACGCGTCGACGGCGTATTGAAGACGGCTTCCGGCGCGGCCAGCTGCTCGATGCGGCCGCTGTTCATGACGACGATGCGGTCGGACAAAGCCAGCGCTTCTTCCTGGTCATGCGTCACGTACAGCATGGTGATGCCCAGTTCGCGCTGGATGCGGCGCAATTCGGCGCGCATCTGCACGCGCAGCTTGGCGTCCAGGTTCGACAGCGGCTCATCGAGCAGCAGCAGGGCCGGCTCGACGACGATGGCGCGCGCCAGCGCCACGCGCTGCTGCTGGCCGCCGGACATCTGCGCCGGCAAGCGCGTTTCGAACCCCGCCAGGCCGACGGCGGCGATCACGGCTTCCACCTTGGTTTTCAGCAAAGCTGGCGCAACCTTGCGCAGGCGCAAGCCGAAAGCGATGTTGTCGTATACATTCAGGTGAGGAAACAAGGCGTACGACTGGAAGACCATGCCGATATTGCGTTTATTCGGCGCCAGCTTGCCGATCTCGCGGCCGTCGAGCACGATGCGGCCCGACTGCAGCGGCATCAGGCCGGCAATCGCGCGCATGGTGGTGGTCTTGCCGCAGCCGCTGGGGCCCAGCAGGGAAATCAGTTCGCCCTGCTCGACGTGCAAGTCCAGGTCTTTCACGGACGTCGTGTTCTTGGCGTAGCCGAGGTTCAGCTTGTGCAGTTCCAGATAACTCATCGTGTATTGCCTCTTACATGTATTTAGAAATGCCCAGCACCTTCTCGGTCACCATCACGAAGGCCATGGTGAACAAGACCAGCAAGGTCGACAGGGCAGCGATCGAAGGATCGAAGCTGTTTTCCATATGTCCCAGCATCTCGATGGGCAGGGTGCTGATGCCAGGCCCCGTCAGGAACAGCGAGACGGGCACCTGGTTGAACGAAGTGACGAAGGCGAGGAAGAAGGCGGCGATCACGGCGTTGCGGATGTTCGGCAGCACGATCATGAAGAACGCGCGCAGGCGCGACGCGCCCAGCGTGATGGCGGCATCCTCGATATCCACGCGCAGGTTCACCAGGCTGGCGTACACCACGCGCACCGAATACGGGATCAGCAACGCGATATGGCCGATCAACAGGCCCACGTAGACGGGCGCATTGATGGTCAGCACGAGGTGGTGCAGCAGTCCCAGGCCGACGAGGATGGCGGGAATGATCAGCGGCGACGTCAGGATCTGGCGGATGGCGCCGATGCCGGGCGGCGGCATGCGTGAAAACGCATACGCGACGGGTATGCCCAGCAACAGCGCGATGACGGTGGCGATCAGGCCGATTTCCAGGCTGGTCTGGAAGGCCCGGCGGAACTCGGGCGCCGACCACACTTCGATTATCCAGCGCAGCGAATACGACTCGGGCGGGAAGGCCAGGGTTTCGCCGCCGCTAAAGCCGGCCAGCACGACGATGGCGAAGGGGCCCAGCAGGAACAGGAACACGAGCCACAGGACGGCGCGCGAGAATAAGCTTTCTTTCATACGGAACTCCGGCTCGAGGAAATACGTTTAAGGCCGGCATTCACCAGCAAAGTCATGCAGACGAGGATGACGGCGATGACGTTCGCCGCGCCGAAGTCGCTCTCCACGCTGACCTTCTGGTACAGCAGGGTTTCCAGCATCAGCACCTTGGTGCCGCCCAGCAGGGCCGGCGTCACATAGGCCGTCACGCAGCCCGTAAACACCAGGGTGCCGCCGACCACCAGGCCTTCCTGCGTCAGCGGCAGGGTGACCTTGCAAAAGACTTGCCAGGGATTGGCGCCCAAAGTCGCCGCGGCCGGTTCCACGTCGCGCGGCAGGTTTTCCAGCGCGCCGGCCAAGGACATCAGCATCAAGGGCAGCAGCAGTTGCAGCAGGCCGACAAAGACGGCGAACTCGCTGAACAGCAAACGCAGCGGCTCGTCCGTGAAACCCATGTTGACCAGCGCCGCGTTGAGGGCGCCATTACGGCCCAGCAAGACGATCCAGGCGTAGGTACGCGCAATCGGCGAGACCATCAGCGGCAAAATCATCATGCCCACCACCAGCCCGCGCCACTTCGGCGACACGCGCGCCACGGCCTGCGCGGCCGGGTAGCCGAGGATGACGGCAGCGAGCGTCACCAGCGCGGCGATGCGCAGGGTGCGCCAGAAGATGGTGCGGTTGAATTCCTGCGAGAAGAATTCGACGAAGCGGTCAACGCCCCACTGCATGCCGTCGCCGACGCGGAAGGCGTCGACCAGCAGCGCCAGCACGGGCAGCAGGAAGCAGACAACGATAAAGATCAGCGCGGGCAGGACCAGCAGCAGGCCCAGGCGCTTTTTTGGATCAGCAAACATGGTGTTCTCTCCTCGTCACCACTATTTGCTCATGGCCTTGTTCCACTGCGTCATCCAGTTGCTGCGCTGTTTGATGATGGTTTCCGGCTTGACGAATTTCAGCGAGTTGATCTGGTCAGGGCCGTAGGTGTTGAATTGCGCGGCCGCCACGGACAGGCGCACGTCCTTGTTGACGGGCGAGTCGACCAGGTTGGTCGCCAGCTGCGTCTGCACTTCCTTGGACAGCCAGAAATCCATCAGCTGGTACGCCAGGTCCGCATTCTTCGAGCCGGCGACGATGCCCATCACGTTCATGCCGGCCGCCTGGCCTTCGGCCGGGATGCTCCATTTCAGGGGCAGACCCGTCTTGAGCATTTGCGACCACGTAAAACGCGCCACGGGCGCGGCCCAGATTTCATCCTGGGCGAACAGGGCGGCCAGCTGCGCGCTGTTTTTCGAGAACGTGACGACGCTGCCCTTCATGCCGACGATCTTGGCAAAGCCGGCGGCATAGTCATCCGTCTTGCCGCCCCAGGCCGCATCGGCCATGCGCAGCATCAAGGGGCCCTGCGTGGTGCTCACGTCGGGGAAGGCCACGCGGCCCTTCAGTTCGGGGCGCCACAGGTCCTTCCAGGACGTCAGCGGGGCGATCTTGTCGCTGCGGTACACCAGGCCCACGGAATACAGGGTGTAGCCGACGGCGAAGTTGCCGCCGATGGGGTTTTTCGCCACGTCATACAGGGCCTTGTAATTGCTCAGTTTGGAGTAATCCATGGGCTGGATCACGCCCTTCTGTGCCGCTTCCAGCATGCCGGAATCGGACAGCAGCACCAGGTCGATGACCGGGTTCTTGGCGTGTACCACCAGCTTGGCGATGCGGTCAGCATTATTTCCCGTTTCCACCTTGATATCGCAACCGCATTTGGCCTTGAACGGCTCGTACACATACTTCATGAACAGGGGCTGGGCAATCGGATAGGCCGAAATGACCAGCTCGCGTTTTTCCGCGTGGGCGGCGTTGGCCAGCAAGCCTAGGCTCAAAGCCAGCATGAGGTGCTTTTTCAAGATGCTTCCTTTCAGGGGGCGGCGCTGCGGGACAGCGCCTGTAAAGATGAATCAGAATCAGAAATAATGTCGCATGCCGACGATCAGCACGCTTTGCGTCTTGCCGCCGGACGCGCCGAAGCCGAACACGCGGGCGAACGTCGCATCGCCGGCCGCCTTCTGGTAGCTCCAGGTGACGGCGACGTCGGTGCGCTTGGACAGGAAGTAATCGGCCTGGAAGTTGACCTGATGCCATTTCGGCGTCTTGTTGATCACGTCATATTTTCCGGTGGTATAGAAATACGACGCGCCCAGGTTCAGCGCTTCCGTCAGCTTGTGGTTCACGTTCAGATCCACGTTTTGCAGGGTCAGATTGCTTTGGTCCAGGTAGTGGTAGCGCACGTTGGTGTACAGCGCGCCAAACTTGGTCCTGCCCACATTATAAAAGCCTCCCGTGCCGGCGATGGCCTGGCTGTCCACGCCGGCGCCCTTGACGGCGCTCTTGTTAAAGATCAACAGGGAGCTGCCATAGTCGTTGCCGATGGCGCCATTCGGCGCATCGGGGCTGTTCGGGTGGTCCATCTTGGTGTAGGCGACGGCCCAGCTGAAGGCATCGACCTTGTAGCCGGCGCCCATGCTGTAGACGCGGTTGCGCTTGGAGTCCGCCGGGTTTTCGCTGAAGCCATACAGGCCCGTGAACGACAGGTTGCTGATGTTCGGGCTGACGTACTTGACGGCATTTTGCACGCGCAAGTTGTTATAGCCATTGTCGTTGTCGCCGATGTGCACGCCGTTACTGGCGATGACCACCGGGCCCAGCAGGTCCTTGACGGCTTCGTACTGGCGGCCCAGGGTCAGGGTGCCCTTGTCGTTGCTGGACAGGCCCACATACGACTGGCGGCCGAACAGGCGGCCGCTTTGCGAGGCCGTGCCCGTCATCACGTTAAAACCGTTTTCCAGCACGAAGACGGCCTTGTTGCCGTCGCCCAGGTCTTCCTGGCCGCGGAAGCCGATGCGGGGATTCTGGTTGGTGCCGCTCAGCGCATGCGTGCGGCTGCCGTTACCCTCGTCCGAGACATAGCCGATACCGGCCGACAGCAAGCCATACACTTGCACGCTGCTTTGCGCCTGCGCCGCGCCCTGCGCCGCCAGCAAGCCACCCACCACCATCGTTCCAGTCATCCATTTATTCATCGCCGCCACCCTAAAAAAGAATACACCCTGAGTTTTTTGGAATTATTGTTATTGCCTGCGTCCCTTGCATGCTGGCTGCCGCGTGTGCCGGCGCCCCATGGCAAGCGCTTCTCCGAAAATTGTTGCTTTCAAGACAAGTAAAGACCAGTCCAGAATATGGTAAATTGCGGGATAAGAAAATTTGTTTATTTTTATAAATCCATTATTTTTTCTGATAAGCAAAGCGCATGCATGAACTGAGCAAGAAGATTTCCTTACGACATTTACAAGCGTTTGCCACCCTAGCCCGGGTAAACAGCTTCAGCAAGGCGGCGCAGGAGCTGTGCGTGACCCAGCCGGCCCTCAGCGCATCGATCAAGCTGCTGGAAAATCAACTGGGAAAAAAGTTGTTTAACCGCACAACGCACCAGCTGGAGCTGACGCGCGAAGGCAAGCTGGCGCTCGACTACACCACGCATTTATTGAATACGGCGAGCAATACCTTTGCCGATATCCAGCGCGCCATCGGCAGCGGCCGGCACCGCATCCGCATCGGCGCGATACCGTCGGCGATGGCCATGACAGCGGCCGTGGTGGCGCGCTACAGCGAACAGCATGGCGATGAAGTGGAAATCGTCCTGTCGGACATGCCCAACGACGGCTTGCTGCACGCGCTGCATTCGGGACAGCTGGATTTTTGCGTGGGTATCGAGGTGCCCGGTTCCGTCTCGCTGGAGAGCGTCGGCCTGTTCGAGGATGAGCTGGTGCTGGTGACGGCGGGACGCCATGCGCTGGCGTCGCTGAAGGAAGTGCGCTGGGAACAGCTGGCGGGCCAGGAAATCGTCGTATTTACCAAGGGCAGCATCTGGGAATTCGCCTCGAATGCGCTGCGCCAGCATGGCTTGAGCCCGTCGAGCCTGTACCAGATGATACACAGCGAGTCGCTGTATGGCGTGGTGCGCGCCGGCATTGCCGTGGGCATCATGCCCAGCCTCTACACGACCTTCCTCAACGACGAGGATCTGCACGTGGCCCCCCTGCGCCATCCCACATGCAAGCGCAAGATCGCCCTGATGCGGCGCAATGAGATCAGCCGCAACCACCATGTGGACGACTGTTTTTCAGCATTGCGGCAGGATTTACAGCAGGTCGACCAGTGGTTTTGATTGTCACCGCCGGGGCCAGCCCCCCACTCACGTCGACGCCTGCTCAGGCGCTGGTGGTGGAGAGGGTCTGACCCCAGCCTTGGCGATTACTGCGGTGCTTTGAGCAGATTCGCCAAGGCAACATACTGCTCCAGTCCCACGGTTTCCGGACGCAGGGTCGGGTCGATGCCCGCCGCCTTGATCTGCTCTTCCGTAAACATGCCGGCCAGGCAGTTGCGGATCACCTTGCGGCGCTGCGAAAACGCCTTCATGACGACCGCTTCCAGGGTTTCCTGGTCGCACGCCAGGCGTTCGGCCACGGGGATCATGCGCACGATGGCCGATTCCACCTTCGGCGGCGGATCAAACGCCGTCGGCGGCACGATGAACATCAAGGTCATGTCGTAGCGCCACTGCAGCATCACGGACAGGCGGCCATACGCCTTGCTGCCCGGCTCGGCCACCATGCGCTCGACGACTTCCTTCTGCAACATGAAATGCTGGTCCTGCACCAGCGGCGCAAAATCCGCCAGGTGGAACAGCAGCGGGCTGGAAATGTTGTACGGCAAGTTGCCCACGATGCGCAGCTTCTGGCCGGCCGGCACGGGGATTTGCGCGAAATCAAACTTCAGCGCATCGCCCGAATGGATCGTCAGCTTGGCAGGGTTGAAGGTCTTTTCCAGGCGCACGATCAGGTCGCGGTCCAGCTCGACCACGTGCATCTGCTTCAGGTGACGCAGCAGCTGCTCCGTCATGGCGCCCAGGCCGGGGCCGATCTCGACCATGGCGTCGTCCGCCTGCGGCGCGATGGCGGCCGTGATGTCGTCGAGGACGAAGCGGTCATGCAGGAAGTTCTGGCCAAAACGTTTGCGGGCAACGTGTTTCATATTCTGTTTTTCTATTCTAGAGGCGGTGTAGCGGGGTAAGACCGGTGGATATCAGGCGCGGCGGCTGGCGCGCAGCATGTGCAGCGCCGTTTGCAGGGCCTGCTCCATGCTGTGGCAATCGGCCAGGCCCAGTCCTTGCGCGGCCAGGTCCAGCGCCGTGCCGTGGTCGACCGAGGTGCGGATCAGCGGCAAGCCCAGGGTGACATTGATGCCGCGCCCGAAGGTCGCGTATTTCAGCACGGGCAAGCCCTGGTCGTGGTACATGGCCAGCACGCAGTCGGCGTCGGCCAGGTACTTGTGCTGGAACAAGGTGTCGGCCGGGTACGGGCCGCGCGCATCGATGCCGCGCGCTTGCGCGGCTGCAATCGCCGGGGCGATGACGTCGATTTCCTCGCGCCCCAGATAGCCGCCCTCGCCCGCATGCGGGTTCAGGCCGGTCACGAGGATGCGCGGCGCGGCGATGCCGAATTTCTGTTGCAGATCAAGCTGGAGGATATCGAGCGTGACGGCCAGGCTGTCCATCGTGATGGCAGCGGACACGTCCTTCAATGGCAGGTGCGTGGTGGCCAGCGCCACGCGCAGGGTCGGCTCGCCATGGCCAGGTTCGCCGGCCAGCATCATGACCACTTGCGGCGTGCCGGTCTTTTCCGCCAGGTATTCCGTGTGGCCGGAAAAGGCCACGCCCGCATCGTTGATGGTGCTTTTTTGCAAGGGCGCCGTGACCATGGCGCCGAACCAGCCGGCCGCGATGCCTTCCACGGCCGCATCCAGGGTGGCCAGCACGGCGCGGCCATTTTCCTTGTCGAGCACGCCAGGGATGACATTGTTGACGGTAGGAATGTCGATCACGGCCAGGCGGCCGGGGCCGAACTGGGGCAAGCCGCTGTTGCGCACGGCTTGCAGCGACAGCGCCGCCAGGCGGATCTCCGGATCGATCAGGCTGGCCGTCATGGCCAGGAAGGCGGCGTCGCCCAGCAGGATGCAGTTGACTTCATTGCGCATGGCCCAGGCGGCGCGTATGGAGATTTCCGGGCCGACACCGGCCGGTTCGCCGCAGGTGATGGCGATGGCCGGGCGGCGTGCAAGGGGCAAGTTACTCATGCGCAATTAATCAGCAGCATTACTGGTCGTCCGCGCGGAATTCGACGTAGGCACGGTCGCGCACTTCACGCGCCCAGTTCTCCGTCGCCTCTTCCAGTTTGCGTTCGCGCAAGGCGTTGCGCGCGGCATTGCGCTGCTTCTCTTTCGAGACGTCGTCGCTCTTGCGCTCCAGCACTTCGATCAGATGGAAACCGAAGCTCGATTCGATCGGCTGGCTCACTTCGCCCGGTTTCAGCGCATTCATGGCCGTCTCGAATTCCGGCACGGTGTCGCCCGGATACAGCCAGCCCAGGTCGCCGCCCTTGGCCGCCGAACCGTCGTTCGAGAACAAACGGGCCAGGTCTTCGAACTTGGCGGCCTTGTTGTCGAGACGCTCTTTCAATTCCAGCAATTTACGCTTGGCTTCGGCGGCCGACAGGGTCGGCGTCACTTTCAGCAGGATGTGGCGGGCATGCGTCTGCTGCACGGCGGCCACGGCCTGCGCCTCGGCCGCGCTGCGGCGGTCCACCAGTTTCAGGATATGGAAGCCGGTGTTGCTCTTGATGATGGGCGTGATCTGGCCCGGTTTCAGCTTGAGCAGCTGCTCGGTGAACAGGGGCGGCAGGCGGTCGCTCTGGCGCCAGCCGATATCGCCGCCGCTCAGCGCATCGCTGGCGTCGGAATAGGTGGCGGCCATCTTGGCGAAATCGGCGCCCGTGCGCAGCTGGCGGCTGACTTCTTCGGCGCGCGCGCGGCGGGCGGCGATCTGTTCCGGGCTGGAGTTTTCCGGGATACGCACGAGAATTTGCGCCAGGTTCAGTTCCACCTGTTCGCTGGCCGCCGCTTTTTCCGCGTCGAGGAAATTGTCCACTTCGGAATCCGAAATCTGGATCTTGGCGTCGACTTCATGTTCGCGCAGGCGCTGCATGATGATCTCATCGCGAATTTCTTCACGGAAAGTTGCAAACGGCGTACCTTCTTTTTCCATCTGGTTGCGCAGGTCTTGCACTGTCATTTTTTGCTGTTCCGCAATACGGGCAATCGCGCGGTCCAGGGTCAGGTCATCCACGCGCACGCCCATTTCCTTGGCCAGCTGCATTTGCGCGCGCTCAACGATCATGCGTTCGAGCAATTGACGGCGCAGGTCGGCAGGATCGGGCAGCGGGATGTTCTGCGCCTTCATGCGCTGCTCCACGCTCTTGATGCGGGCCGCCACTTCATTGCGCGTGATCACATCGTCATTGACGACGACGGCGATGGAGTCGATGGTCTTGCCGCTGCTCGACGCTGGCGGCGTGAAACCCTTGACGGCGGGAGCGGCGGCAGGCGCAGGCGCGGCCTGTTGCGCCCAGACACTACTGGTCGCGGCGCCGGAAATGGCGCACAACAAAACCGTTGCAATTTTGAGTTGGTGCATACTGGCATTACGCATAATGTGTAGAGCGCTCATGAGTTCAGGTGAATAAAAAAACCGGTTTGCGCCAGCGCCGGGGACACCGGCGGCGGCAACGACGACTATCTTAACGGAGTGGCTGGCTCAATGCCTGATAACCAGGGATGGTTTTTGTAAAAGTTTCCAGGCCGTTCGCGCCCAGTCCCAGGCCATTCGACAAGCCTGTCAGCTCCAACTGGAAGAAAATCGGCGTCGATGCATCTCTGGTCGACGTCACGAAACGCTGTGCGCCCATGCGGAATACCCAGCAATCGCCCTTGTATTCCAGGCCGATCAGGCTATCGACCAGGCGCCGGTCCAGCAGCGAGTAACTGATGCGGCCCACGCCATACAGGCGGTCCGTCAGCGGCCATTGCGTCGACACTTCCGCATAGCGCATGCTGCCGCGCTGGAAACGATTGCTGATATTCAATACTTTCTTCGGGCCGGGCTGATATTGCAGCGTGTAGTTATAGCTCATCAACTGGCGGTCGCTGGGATTGTACTGCACCAGGCTGTCGACGGTCCAAGTCTCGGACACGCGGCCCGTGGCCGCCAGCAGGATATCCGAACGCGACTGGTTGACCGGCGTCGTCGACTTGAGCTGCACGCGCTGGTCGGCAAAATAGAAGCGCTGGCCAAACGTCAGGCGCATGCGCTCGGCGCCATCGGGCTGCAGGAAGCGCGAGACGACGGCCGCCGTGACCTGGTTGGCATCGCCGATGCGGTCGCTGCCGACGAAGCGGTTTTCCGTGAAGATCTGCGTCAGGTTGAAGGTGCCGTTGTCCGTGTCGAAGGTCGGGAACTGCGACTGGTCGCGGTATGGCGTGTAGACGTAGAACAGGCGCGGCTCCAGCGTCTGCGTGCCGCCCTTGGCGCCGAACAGGTTCGTGTCGCGCTCGAACACCAGGCCGCTGTCGACCGAGAAGGTCGGCACGGCGCGCGTCAGCGAGGTATTCGGAAACTGCGCCTTGGTCGTGGCGTTGTTGTCGAGCTGGTATGCGCTGGCGTTCAGCATCAGCTTGGGCGTGATGAAATAGCCAGGGTGGATAATCGGAAAACTCACCTGCGGCACGGCCACCAGGCGCGAACCCTGCACCAGGGTCGGATGCACGAAACGCGTCGCTTCCGCGTCGAACGTCCAGTCGAAACCACCCCAGACGTCATATTTGCCGGCGTGGAAATTCACCGCTGGCAAACGGTCATACGGGCGCGGCACGATCACGCTGGGGTCGGGATCCTGCAGCACCTGGTAATTCTGCACGCGCGCCGTCAGGCTCCAGTCCTCGGTACGGTAGTCGGTACGCAATTCACGCAGCAACTGGCGCTCGGTGGCGGAAGCCACGTTTTTCGAAAAATCGTTCGGATAATTATTGTCGGACGCGTCGCGCACATCCCAGCCATAGGTCCAGCCCGTGGCCAAGGCCTGCTCGTGCTTGGACTTGATCAGATAGCGGTTGGTCTTGGTCTGTTTGTCGTTGGGCAAGAATTCGAACGACGTTTCGCCACTGTAAAAGCCGGCGTCCGTCTCGCCCATGTAACGGCCCGTGGCGCCCAGCTGGATGCCGCGCCGCTGTATGTATTTCGGGTACAGCGTCAGGTCGCGGTTCGGCGCGATATTCACGTAATACGGTACCGTCAGCTCAAAGCCATTCTTCGAGGCAAAGCCCGGCGTGGGCGCCAGCCAGCCCGAACGGCGCGCGCCCGACAGCGAAAACGAGATGCCGGGGGTGCCAAGAATGGGCACGCCCTTGAAATAAATGATGGTCTTGCTGCCCGTGCCCACATCGCGCCCCGTATCGAGGTTCAGGGTGCTCGACTTCAGGTACCAGTCCGGGTTCGGTCCTTCGCAGGTACTGTAGGTACCGTCGATGACGTTGGCTTCGTCGGGATTGATGAAGTCGACGCGCTCGGCCTTGCCCTGGCCGTGGCCCACTTCAAAGCGGTAGGTAGGATTGAGCAGGAAGCCCTTGCCCGTTTCCATGTTCAGCTTCAGCACGTCGCCCGTGTAGTAGTCGCCGAAACGCCACATCTTGATATGGCCGTCCGCATCGAATTCATCTTCAACTTGTTTGTAACAAGCTGTGTCGGAGGTCATTTTTGTGGTTTTTCCGCGCTCAATCACGACATTCCTGTCGAGATTGAGCTCGCGTTCCGGCCTGCCATGCATGCTTTCCGCCGTCATGACGGTGGGCGCGTCCGGATCCTCCGCATGCACGGGGCGTGGCGCCTTCTGGGCGTGAACAGGCACCGTCGTGGCGGCGACGAGCGCGCTGATGGCGAAAGCCCAGCGCTGCGAAGGGGGGGAGGCCGAAAACCAGCTCATGAATTGGAAGGGGCAAGCACCATTGACAGGCGATTTTTTGATTTGAATCCCTTATTATATGGGAATCTGTGCGACACGCCTGAAAGCTCAGGTAGCTGTCTCCGCTCACAACGTGGCAGCAAGGGCTGGCGGCGCAGGAACTGCACCGGCAAATCACCGGGATCGCAGCGATAAAACCGTCAGGAACGCTCCCGCAGTCGCTATGGTCGGCAGCACAGGCATGCTGCGAATCGGCGCCCTGCCAGGCTTGCAGCCTCGCCGCACCAGCGGCGACCAGCTATTTCCTTGCCGGCTTTGTTCCATGAGCGCCGCGCCTGTAGTTGATTTGCAAAGCGTGTCAATATTTTACATTTATTTGCAATTTTTCACATTTCAACCATGCCCTGCAGGGTTCACGATTTGTCCCGGGCCGAGCCAGGACACCCGCGGCATCCGGCGTCATCCTGGCCATGCGGGGCTGCTCGCCGGAACGGCGGGCCGAAGTTCGGCATGAAGGCAAGCGCTGGCAGTCTTGCCGGATGGGAACTGTACGGCCCCCCTTCGGCGGAACGCCTGGTGAAAAAAAACAGGGCTTGCCGGCGCGAGCGGGCCAGGCGCCATGGCGAGCAGCGCAACTTGTGCGCTGCGTGTCAATCCACGATGAAATGCAAGCCCGACGGTGTGGCCAGCACATGGAACAGCGTGTCGCCGGTGGTTCCGACACCCTTGGAAATCGCGTATTATTGCACCCAAATTGCCATACAAATGTGCACGCAAACGATTTACAGGTTGCGAAGCCGGTCCCCGTACAGGGACTTTTATCATGCTTGAGCCGTGTGCGGTGATATTCACGCGCACGGTTCTTGGGGGAAGAGCTTCCAGCAATGGGGACTCCTGCCCTGCGCACCATCAACCCGATTCCACAGGCCGCTTAATGTCACTCTCCCCCAATTCCCCTGCCGCGCCGGCCTCCGCCGACGCCCGCCTGACCCTGTTGAAAGCCTGGCTGGCCCCGCTGAACCTCGTTTCACCCGATTCCGCCCGCCCCGCCTCCAGCGACGCCAGCTTCCGCCGCTACTACCGCCTTGATGTGCTGCCAGGCAATACAACCTTGCCAGGAAGCACACTGATTGCCATGGATGCGCCGCCCGAACGCGAAAACGTGCCCGCCTTCATCAAGGTGGCCGGCTTGCTGAAGGGGGCAGGCGTGTCCGTGCCCGAGATCATCGCGCAAGACGTGGATAACGGCTTCCTGCTGATCTCCGACCTGGGCACGACCACTTATCTTGACGCCCTGAACCACGACAACGCCAGCGTGCTGTATGCCGAAGCGCTGGAATCGCTGATGAAAATCCAGCTGGCCAGCGCCCCCGACGTGCTGCCCGAGTTCGACCGCGCCTTCATCCTGCGCGAAATGAATTTGTTCCCGGAATGGTTCATCGGCAAGCACCTGGGCGCCACCCTGACGGATGTGCAACAAGCCCAGCTGGACAAGGTCTTCGATGCCATCACGGCCAATATCCTGTCGCAACAACAGGTATTCATGCACCGCGACTACCATTCGCGCAATTTGATGCACATCAACGATGGTTCCATCCCCAATCCCGGCATCCTCGATTTCCAGGACGCCGTCTTCGGCCCCGTCACCTACGACATCGCCTCGCTGCTGCGCGACGCGTATATCCAGTGGGACGAAGAGCTGGTGCTGGACTGGGTGATCCGCTACTGGCAGCGCGCCAAACAGCTGGGCTTGCCGGTGAATCCCGACATCGACGCCTTCTACCGTGATTTCGAATTCACGGCCCTGCAGCGCCACCTGAAAATCCTCGGCCTGTTCTCGCGCCTGAATTACCGCGATGGCAAGGATCTGTACATGGGCGACCTGCCGACCGTGCTCGATTACGTGCGCAAGACAGCCAACCGCTACACGGAACTCAAGCCGCTGGTGCGTTTGCTCGATGCATTGGAGAATAAAACGCCCCAGGTCGGTTATACCTTCTAGGCGCTTTCCCGCTGCGCGGCCTGTCCGCGCAGCCGACTTACCGATACTGAAAACGACTACCCATGAAAGCCATGATCTTTGCCGCAGGCCGCGGTGAACGGATGCGTCCGCTCACCGACACCTGCCCCAAACCGCTGCTGAAAGTGCGCGGCCGTCCGCTGATCGTCTGGCATGTGCTGAACCTGGTGCGCGCCGGCATCACGGACATCGTCATCAACCATTCCCACCTGGGCCATCTGATCGAGGAAACCCTGGGCGACGGCAGCGCGTATGGCGCGCGCATCGCGTACTCGCCGGAAACGACGCCGCTGGAAACGGCGGGCGGCATCGCCCAGGCCCGCCATTTGCTGGGAGAGGAACCGTTCCTCGCCATTTCCGGCGACATCTATTGTCCGTATTTTGATTTTACGCAAGTACTCGACGTGCTGGCCGACAAGGATGTGCTGGGCACGCCGTATCCGGCCGACCAGCGCGACATCGCCTGGACTTACCTGGTACCCAATCCCGATTTCCACCCGCGGGGCGACTTCGGCCTGACCTTGTTCTCGATCAACAATACGGACGACACCAAATGGACCTTCGCCAATATCGGCGTCTACCGTCCTGAAATGTTCGATGGCATCCAACCGGGCAGCCACGCCAGGCTGGGCGACCTGCTGCGCAAGTATGCGGACCAGGGCCGCGTGGGCGGCGAAGTCTACCCGGGAGAGTGGACCAACGTGGGCACGCCGCAGCAGCTCGACGCGCTCAACGGCGTCGCCGGCACCAGCCCGAAGGCGCCAACGCCATGATGGCCAACTACGCGGCACGGCGCGCGGCGCTGCTGGCGCAGATGCTGCCGGGCAGCGTGGCCTTCCTCGCCACGGCGCCCGAAGTGCCGCGCAACAGCGATTGCGACTATCCGTATCGCCACGACAGCTACTTTTACTACCTGAGCGGCTTTACGGAACCCGACAGCGCGCTGGCCCTCGTGGCCGCCAGCGCCACGGCGCCCGCGCGCGCCATCCTGTTCTGCCGCGCCAAGAACACGGAACGCGAAATCTGGGACGGCTTTCGCCATGGTCCCGAGGCGGCGCGCGCCACGTTCGGCTTCGACGCCGCCTTTCCCATCGAGGAGCGCGACGTGGAAATGGCGCGCCTGCTGGCCGATGCGCCTGCCCTGTATTACCCGCTGGGCGGCAGCCTCGACGCGCAAGTCAGGGTCTGGCTGCACGGCGTGCGGCAAAAGGCCCGCAGCGGCGTCACGGCACCCGCGATGGCGGTTGACCTCAACGGCATGCTCGACGCCATGCGCCTGCTGAAAGACCCGCAAGAGCAAAGCCTGATGCGCCGCGCGGCGGCCATTTCCAGCGCCGCCCACGCGCGCGCCATGCGCGCCACGCGGCCCGGCATGCATGAATATGCGCTGGAAGCGGAGCTGCTGTACGAATTTCGCCGCAACGGCGCGCAATTTCCCGCCTATTCCTCCATCGTGGCCGGCGGCGGCAACGCCTGCATCCTGCATTACAGCGCCAACAATGCGGCATTAAAAGACGGCGAGCTGGTATTGATCGACGCCGGCTGCGAACTTGATGGCTACGCCTCCGACATCACGCGCACCTTTCCCGTCAATGGCCGCTTCAGCGGCCCGCAGCGGGCGCTGTATGAACTGGTGCTGGCGGCGCAACAGGCGGCGCTGGACGTGGTGCGTCCCGGCTTGCCGCACAGCGCCATCCACGAGGCAGCCGTGCAGGTGCTGGCGCAGGGCATGCTGGACTTGAAACTGCTGGATCCGCAAAAATGCGGCAGCGTGCAGGACGTCATCGCCGACAAGGGCTACGCGCCGTTCTACATGCACGGCACCAGCCACTGGCTGGGCATGGACGTGCACGACGTGGGAGCCTACCGCGACACGACCGCCCCCGGCAAGCCGTGGTGCGCTTTGGCACCGGGCATGGTGCTGACGGTGGAGCCGGGCATTTACGTGCGCCCCGGCGCCGGCGTGCCGGAACAGTTCTGGCACACCGGCATCCGCATCGAAGATGATGTGCTGGTCACGCCGCAAGGCCATGAAGTCTTCAGCACGGCGCCCAGAAGCGTCGCTGAAATCGAACAACTGATGACACAGGATTAACGCCGCCGCATGCATACACCGTCCACTTTCGATCTCGCCATCTGCGGCGCCGGCCCCGTCGGCATGGCGCTGGCCGCCCTGCTGGTGCAGCGCGGCAGCCGCGCCGCCGGCATCGCCCTGCTCGACGCCAAGTCCATCGAACAGGCCAAACGCGACCCGCGCACCATCGCCCTGTCGTATGGCAGCCGCCAGATTCTGGACGAAGCTGGCGCCTGGCCCGTCGAGGCGACGCCCATCCACGCCATCCACGTCTCGCGCCGCGGCCGTTTCGGGCGCAGCCTGATGGACCGCAGCGAGCATGGCGTCGAAGCCCTGGGCTATGTGGCCCGCTATGGCGCCGTGGTCGGCGCGCTGGCCGAGGTATGCGGGCGCCTCGGCGTGGCCACCGTGCGCCCGGCCCTGGTGACTGCCAGCGCCGAAGATGGCGATGGCGTCAGCGTGCAGATCGAACAGGACGGCGCCGTTTCCAGCCTGCGCGCGCAATTGCTGGTACAGGCCGAGGGCGGCCTGTTCGGCCAGCAGCAGGAGCGCGCCGTCAGCCGCGACTATGGCCAAAGCGCCATCATCGCCCACGTGCATGTCAGCGCGCCCATCGCCCACCGCGCCTTTGAGCGCTTCACCGACGAGGGTCCGCTGGCCCTGCTGCCGCAGGACGACGGCTACGCGCTGGTCTGGTGCGTGCCGCCCACGCGCGCCGAACAATTGCTGGCGCTCGACGACGCCGCCTTCCTGGCGCGCCTGGGCGCGGCCTTCGGCAGCCGCCTGGGACGTTTTATCCGCACGTCGGCGCGCCTGGCCTATCCGCTGGGCCTGAACGCGCAGGCGGGCGACACGGCGCGCACGGTCGCCATCGGCAATGCGGCGCAAACCCTGCATCCGGTGGCCGGACAAGGCCTGAACCTGGGCTTGCGCGACGCCGCCGTGCTGGCCCGCGTACTGGCGCAGGACAGCAGCCCGGCCGGCCTGGAACGCTATGCCAGCCTGCGCCAGGCCGACCGCGGACTGACCGTGCGCATCACCGACACCATGGCGCGCATTTTTACGGGCAGCGCGCCCACGCAAGGCTTGCTGGGCCTGTCGCTGGGCTTGCTCGACGCCGTCAGCCCGGCGCGCAAAAGCCTGGCGGAACTGATGATGTACGGCCGCCGCTGAACCTTATCAATAAGGAAAGAGCACGGGCGAAAAAGAAACAGGCAGCATCTCCGGCATGGAGTAAACGGCCCGCGGATGCGACAATGACTGTCACCTGGATTCTGGCGACCGTTCCATGACAGACGCATTGCCCGCAGCACCGCCTGCCGCTCTTCCCGAAATACTCTTTTCCCGCCTGCTGGAAGACGCCCTCGACGCCGTCATCATCATCGACGAGCAGTGCCGCATCCGCTACATCAATGGCGCCATGCAAGCGCTGTCGGGCTATGCCAGCGGAGAACTGCTGGGCCAGACCCTGAATGGCCTGCTGCCAGACGCCGTCGGCGCGCAGCACGACAACCATGTGATCAATTACATCCGCAGCTCGCG
Organism: Janthinobacterium sp. GW821-FHT03A03; assembly: GCF_059421435.1. Classification (NCBI taxonomy): domain Bacteria; kingdom Pseudomonadati; phylum Pseudomonadota; class Betaproteobacteria; order Burkholderiales; family Oxalobacteraceae; genus Janthinobacterium; species Janthinobacterium sp. GW821-FHT03A03. The sequence continues at coordinate 1,316,095 of NZ_JBWKUZ010000001.1, forward strand.
CACCTCCAGCGTGCTGGGAAAAATACGCGAATTCGCCATCCGCCACCGCGACACACAGATGATCCCCATCGAAATGAAGGCGCTGGACCTGGGCGTGGTGGACGGCATGCGCTATTTCGGCGCCTTTTTGCTCGACGTGCGCGAACGGCGCGAACTGGCGGCCAAGAACGCCAGCCTGCTGGCGCAGCTGGAACAGCAGGCGCTGTACGATGCCCTCACTTCGCTGCCGAACCGGCGCGCCTACGAGGCCCAGGCCGAGCAGGCCATGGCGCGCGCGGCGCGCAGCGGCGCCGCGCTGACGGTGGGCGTGGCCGACCTTGACCATTTCAAGAAAATCAACGACCGCCATGGGCACGCCGTGGGCGACGCCGTGCTGCGCAACGTGGCGCAAGTGCTGCGCGATACGGGCCGCGTCACCGACGTGGCGGCGCGCATGGGCGGCGAGGAATTCGGCCTGCTGTTCCCCGACGCGACCTTGCAGCAGGCGCAGCTGGTGGCCGAGCGCATCCGCGCGGCCGTGGCGGCGGCCGTCACCGTGCTGCCGGACGGTTCCGCGCTGCATGTCACCATCAGCATCGGCCTGGCGCCGCTGGCGCGAGGCGCCAGCATGGATGCGGCCATGTCGGAAGCCGACAAGGCCCTGTACGTGGCCAAGCACCAGGGCCGCAACCAGGTCATGGCCAGCGCCGCCGAATAAAAACAGCCCGCGCAAGGCGGGCCGTCCGGGCGTCGCCTGCAGCGCTGGCGTTTATTCGACCGCTTTCAGCATGTCCTCGATCACCTTCTTGGCGTCGCCAAATACCATCATCGTGTTCGGCTGGTAGAACAGCTCATTGTCCAGGCCCGCATAGCCGGACGCCATCGAGCGCTTGTTGACGATGATGCTCTTGGCCTTGTACGCCTCGAGGATCGGCATGCCGGCGATCGGCGATTTCGGGTCTTTTGCCGCCGGGTTGACGACGTCGTTCGCGCCCAGCACCAGCACCACGTCCGTCTGGCCGAATTCACCGTTGATGTCTTCCATCTCGAAGACCTGGTCGTACGGCACCTCGGCCTCGGCCAGCAGCACGTTCATGTGGCCCGGCATGCGCCCCGCCACCGGGTGGATCGCATACTTGACGGTGACGCCCTTGTGCGTGAGCTTTTCCACCAGTTCCTTGAGCGAATGCTGCGCGCGCGCCACGGCCAGGCCATAGCCTGGCACGATGATGACGGTTTCCGCATTGCCCATGATGAAGGCGGCATCGTCGGCCGAGCCCGATTTGACGGGGCGCTGTTCCTGCGCGCCGCCGCTGGCCGCGGCCGGTGCATCGCCGCCGAAGCCGCCGAGGATGACGTTGAAGAACGAGCGGTTCATGGCCTTGCACATGATGTACGACAGGATCGCGCCCGAAGACCCCACGAGCGAGCCGGCGATGATCAGCATCGAGTTATTCAGCGAAAAGCCGATGCCCGCCGCGGCCCAGCCCGAATAGCTGTTGAGCATCGACACCACCACCGGCATGTCGGCGCCGCCGATGGGGATGATGATCAGCACGCCCAGCGCAAAGGCGATCAGGGCCATGATGATGAACGGCGTCCACGCCGGCTGCACGCCGTCGGCGAAGCAGAAGGCCAGGCCCAGGCCCACCATCACCAGCGCCAGCACCAGGTTGAGCATGTGCTGGCCCTTGAAGCTGACGGGCGCGCCCTGGAACAGGCGGAACTTGTACTTGCCTGACAGCTTGCCGAAGGCGATCACCGAACCGGAGAACGTGATGGCGCCGACAAAGGTGCCGATGAACAGCTCGAAGCGGTTGCCGATGGGCAGCGCCTCGCCGTTTTTGGCGATATTGAAGGCCCACGGTTCCGACACGGCCGCCACGGCGATGCAGACGGCCGCCAGGCCGATCAGCGAGTGCATGGCCGCCACCAGTTCCGGCATCTTCGTCATTTCCACGGTTTTTGCCAGGTAGGCGCCGATGGCGCCGCCCGTGACGATGCCGATGATGACGAGGGTCAGGCCCATGCCGCCCGTCTGCTGCTCCTTGAGTTTCAGGATCAGCGCCACGGTGGTGACGGCGGCAATGGCCATGCCGCTCATGCCGAAGGCATTGCCGCGGCGCGCCGTCGAGGGCGACGACAGCCCTTTCAGGGCCTGGATGAAGCACACCGACGCGATCAGGTACATCATCGTCACCAGGTTCATGGTGACGAAGCTCATGGCGTGACTCATTCTTTCGCTCCTTGCTTGGCTTTCGGTTCTTTTTTTCGGAACATCTCGAGCATGCGCTGCGTGACGAGGAAGCCGCCGAACACGTTGACGGCGGCCAGCGCCACTGCCAGCGTGCCGGCCGCCTGCGCCAGCGGACCATCCGTCAGGCCGGCCGCCAGCATGGCGCCAACGATGATGATGGCGGAAATGGCGTTGGTGACGGCCATCAGCGGCGTATGCAGCGCCGGCGTGACGGTCCAGACGACGTGGTAGCCGACATAAATGGCCAGCACGAAGATGATCAGGTTGGTGATGGTGTGACTGATTTCCATGATGTTGTTCTCTCCCTGTGCCGCATTATTTTCGTAACTTATTTGCGCAAGATCACGCTGTCCGCGCAAACCAGGCTGGCCTTGATGATTTCATCCTCGCGGTCGATCAGCAGCTGATCGTCCTTGTCGATGATGAGCTTCAAAAAGTCCAGCACGTTGCGCGCATACAGGGCCGAGGCATCGGCCGCCACCAGGGTCGCCAGGTTCGGCTCGCCCACGATGTAGACGCCGTGCTTGAGCACCGTCTTGCCCAGTTCCGACAGCGGGCAGTTGCCGCCCTGCTCCACGGCCAGGTCGACGATGACGGAACCGGGTTTCATGGCTTTCACCGTTTCTTCGGAAATGAGCACGGGCGCGGCGCGGCCGGGGATCAGTGCCGTGGTGATGATGATGTCGGCCAGTTTCGCCCGTTCGTGCACCAGTTCGGCCTGGCGGCGCATCCAGTCGGCCGGCATGGCGCGCGCATAGCCGCCCGAACCCTTGGCGATTTCCTTTTCTTCCTCGGTGAGGAAAGGCACGTCGAGGAACTTGGCGCCCAGCGATTCAACTTGTTCCTTGACGGGCGGGCGCACGTCGGACGCCTCGATGACGGCGCCCAGGCGCTTGGCCGTGGCGATCGCCTGCAAACCGGCCACGCCCACGCCCATGATCAGCACGCGGGCCGCCTTGACGGTACCGGCCGCCGTCATCAGCATGGGCATGAAGCGCTGGTAGGTATTGGCGGCCACCAGCACGGCCTTGTAGCCGGCGATGTTCGCCTGCGAGGACAGCACGTCCATCGACTGGGCGCGCGTGATGCGCGGCACGGCTTCCAGGGCGAAGGCGGACAGCCCGGCCGCAGCCATGGCGGCGATATTGTCCGCGTCAAACGGGTTCAACATGCCGACCAGCACGGTGCCGCCGGCCATCAGGGTCCGTTCTTCGGCATCGGGAGCGCGCACCTTGAGCACGATGGCGCAGCCGTAGGCTTCCTGGGCGGTGCCGATCTGCGCGCCGGCGGCGGCGTACGCGTCGTCGGGAATCGACGCTTGCACGCCCGCGCCCGCCTGTACGACGACCTGATGCCTGGCCGCCAGCTTCTTGACTGTCTCGGGCGTCGCTGCCACCCGGGTCTCACCGGGCCGCGTTTCGGCCGGTATGCCTATCCTCATGATGCCTCCGCAAATTGATAAACTGACTAGAATCTAACACGGAAAGCCGCGCGTTAAACGTTTGTGAACCAGCAACTTTTAGGCACAGGACACTAATTCCCCCGAAATGGCAGCGCTCGTTTCGCCATGCGGTGCAGCGACCGTATTATGGGAAATGTGTGTCAATCTCACCACAGTCCACGCCGCATGCGCGCTTGTTTTGACCAGGCGGAAGGCCTATATTGACGAGCGCTTCCTGCCGCCTTGCCGCCTAAGCCCCCATGCTAGTGCGCTCCCCGGGAAAGACGTAAGTACCTCCCACCGCTATTTGCTAAAACGTTGTCATTTATCAATATGTCCGCGCAACAGAAGGCCGCGTTCAAACCGCGCGCGCAGAACAAGATAAAATGTCGGCTCTTTCAAGGATGGAATCATGCCGAGAATCTGGAAACCCTCTGTCACCGTTGCCGCCATCGTCGAGCGCGACGGCCTGTTTTTACTGATTGAAGAAGAGACCAGCGAAGGCATCAAGATCAATCAGCCGGCCGGCCACCTCGACCCGTTCGAATCGCTGGAGCAGGCCGTCATCCGCGAAACGCTGGAGGAAGCGGCCTATGATTTCATTCCCACGGCACTGGTCGGCATGTACATGTCGCGCTACCAGTCGCTGCGCACGGGCGAGGATGTGACCTATCTGCGCTTCACCTTTTGCGGCACGGCCGGCGCCGAGCATGACCGCCCGCTGGACGAAGGCATCATCCGCACCCTGTGGATGACGCGCGACGAGCTGGCGGCGTGCCAGGAGCGCCACCGCAGCCCGCTGGTGCTGCAGTGCGTGGACGAATACCTGGCTGGCCGGCGCGCGCCGCTGGCCCTGCTGCACACGCATACGTCGGTCTTTAACAGCGCATAGACCCGCGCATGGCAACATTATCTAAAGTACACTGGAAAGCAAGATGAGCAAGAAGAAAGTCGTTATCGGCATGTCGGGCGGGGTCGATTCCTCGGTCGCGGCATGGATGCTGAAGGAACAAGGCTATGAAGTCATCGGCCTGTTCATGAAAAACTGGGAAGACGACGACGATTCGGAATACTGCTCCACGCGCCAGGACTGGATCGACGCGGCCAGCGTGGCCGACGTCATCGGCGTCGATATCGAAGCCGTCAATTTCGCCTCCGAATACAAGGACCGCGTCTTCGCCGACTTCCTGCGCGAATACCAGGCCGGCCGCACGCCGAACCCGGACGTGCTGTGCAACGCCGAAATCAAGTTCAAGGCTTTTCTTGACCATGCCATGACCCTGGGCGCCGACCTGATCGCCACCGGCCACTATGCGCGCGTGCGCCAGGCGCCCACCGATGCGGGCCGCTACGAACTGCTCAAGGCCGTCGACGCCAGCAAGGATCAAAGCTACTTCCTGCACCGTTTGAACCAGGCGCAGTTGTCCAAGACCTTGTTTCCGCTCGGTGAAATCCCGAAGACGCAAGTGCGCCAGATCGCCGAAAAGCTGGCCCTGCCGAATGCGCAAAAAAAGGATTCGACGGGCATCTGCTTCATTGGCGAGCGCCCGTTCCGCGAATTTTTGAACCGCTACCTGTCGTACAAGCCGGGGCCGATGAAAACGGCCGACGGCAAGACCGTGGGCGAACACGTGGGACTGAGTTTTTATACCCTGGGCCAGCGCAAGGGTATCGGCATCGGCGGCGTGAAGTCATACCAGAACGCCGACGGCAGCAGCGACGCCTGGTATGTGGCGCGCAAGGATATCGCCAACAACACCCTGTGGGTGGTGCAGGGCCACGACCACCCTTGGCTGCTGTCGCCGGCCTTGACGGCCGACCAGGCCAGCTGGGTCGCCGGCAGCGCGCCGCAAGCGGGCGCCCTGTCCGCCAAGACGCGCTACCGCCAGGCCGACGTGGCCTGCCAGTTGCTGCCTGATGGAAATGAAAATTTTGGCCTGGCCTTTGATCAGGCGCAATGGGCCGTCACGCCGGGCCAGTCGGCCGTGTTGTACGACGGCGACGTCTGCCTCGGTGGCGGCATCATCGCCAGCGCGACGGGCCTGGCCTAAAGTCAGCTTGGTTAAGTAGATTTTTACCAATCCAACTCAATAACAACACCTGAGACAATCGTAGCGAGCGGCAGTGAGTTGTGGCCGAGAAGCGCAACTGTACTTTAGTACAGTGAGCATCGCCGGCCGCAAATCGCGACGCGCAGCAGATTTTATCAGGTGTCTTTCGCAGCGGCGGCCAGCGCCTGCTGCTGCTTGCGCACCATGGCAATGACGGTATTGCGCACGGTTTTCAGGACCGTGTCGGCCATGAAGGGTTTCACGATGAAGCCCGACACGCCCATGGCGTGGGCCGCCTGCAGCGAGGCCGCGTCTATGCCGCCCGAAACCATGAAAATGAGCGTCTTCGGGTACTGGGCGCGGATGGTTTGCACCACGTTGGTCCCGTCTTCCACCTGCTCGCGCGCGATGCAGACGAAATGCGGGTGGTGCTTGACCAGCAGCGCCAGTCCCAGCGCGCTGGTATGCGTCTGCCCGCAGACATCGTAGCCGCCATCGGTCAGGACCGTGTTCAGCAGGCCGCGCGCCACGGCGCTGCTATCGATCAGGACTGTCTTTAACATCATGATTTACATCCTTGCTTGATTGTTCTTGTGTTGCGCCAGCGCTTACTTCTCCCACGCCAGCTTGTTCCAGGTCACGCCCAACGTCACGTCGGTCTTGAGTTCGACCAACTTTCTTGAAAGATACAGTATTTCCCGCTCTTTTCGCAGGCTTTCACCGAGCGCGCCGGGCAAAATGCCCGCGCCGGCCATCACGGCGTCGATATTGCCGTACGCACGCAACAGTTTCGCACCCGTCTTCAGGCCGATCTTCGACACGCCGGGGATGCTGTCGGTGACGTCGCCCATCAGCGCCAGCAGGTCGGGCAGCAGGTCCGGCGGCACGCCGAACTTTTTCTCGACCCAGGCATGGTCGTGCCAGATGCCCTTGAAATGGTCCCATACCAGCGCGCCGTGGGCGATCAGGCCGTGCAAATCCTTGTCGGTGGTGGCGATGACGGCCGCGCCGCGCCCCTCGTGCAGCCAGCGCATGACGGCCGTGCCGATCACGTCGTCGGCCTCCACTTCGGGGATGCTCACCACGTGCATGCCGAAGCTGGCCAGCGTGGCGTAAAAGCCGGGCAAGGCGTCGCGCAGCACTTGCGGCATGGGCTGGCGCCCCTCGCGGTAGCCCGCATACAGGGCGTGGCGCCAGGTGGGGCCGCCATAGTCGAAGGCCGGCAGGATGTGCGTCGGCTCGTGGTCGTTGATGAGGGTGCGGAACGACGACAGCGCATGGCGCAGCGCGATCTCCGCCTTCAGGTCGGAATCGGGTTCAGGACTGGCTTCGTAGACGCGGCGTACGATATTCAAGCCGTCGATAGCGAGGAGTCTGGCCATGCGGTTAAAAGGACTATTGATGCTTGTTCAAGCACGCATTTTACCGCATGGACAGGGCCATCCGCAGTTTCAGCCGCCAGCGCCGCCCGGGAAAAGCTGGTTGACCAATTCGCCTATCTTTTTGTCCGCATCGATGAACTTGGCCGTATTCATGCCGGCGCGATTGGCGTCGTACATGGCTTCACCGATCACCTTGCCCTTGTTGTACACCTTGATGTTTGCATAATTCATGTACAACGCCAGATCCCAGCGCCAGTTCGCCGTGTACGTGGACGTCAGCGGGCATTCGATGATCGACGCGGCCGCAGGCAACTGGCGTGCGACATATCCCTTGCCTTCGAGCGCACGTTTATAGGAAGCCATGAACCCGACGCGGACATCGGGGTTTTCCAGAATGCACACTTCTTTGCTGGCAAAATGCTCGACCGGCTTGACGGTTTGCGTAATGGCGCAACCGGTGAAGAGGAAGACCACGGCGGAGAGCAGCGTAATTTTTTTGATCATGAGGGGGCGCGCATCGCAGCGCGGTCAGATAGTTGCATAAAGGAAAATATTTTATAGCAAAATCATGCAAACAGGTAATATTACTTTCTTTGCATGCCACCTCCCCAGGCACGGCGTATTACTTTGCGAAATCGTAGGGCCCGCCCCGCTCCAGCGCGCGCCGGTAGGCGGGCCGCGCGTGGATGCGCTGCAAAAAGGCCGTCAGTTTCGGCAGGCGCTCGTCGAGCCCGGCGCGCATGGCGGCCGCTTCCAGCGGAAAGCTCATCTGGATGTCGGCCGCCGTGAACTCGTTGCCGGCAAACCATTTTGTTTTCTCCAGTTCCGCTTCCATATAGGCCAGCTGGCTATTGATATTGGGCAAGATGAAGCTGCTTTTGACCTTGCCGGCGATGCCGCGCGCAATCGGCTTGACGAAAAACGGCATCGGCGACGACTCGACCTTGTCGAATACCAGCTTCATCAGCAGCGGCGGCATGGCCGAGCCTTCCGCGAAGTGCAGCCAGTAAGTCCAGCGCAGCTTCTCGGGCGAACCTGCCGCCGGTATCAAGCGGCCATTGCCGTAGCGTTCCACCAGGTAATCGATGATGGCGCCCGATTCGGCGATCGTGTTGGCGCCGTCCGTGATCACGGGCGACTTGCCCAGCGGATGCACGGCCTTCAGCGAGGCGGGCGCCAGCATGGTTTGCGGATCGCGCTGGTAGCGCTTGACCTCGTAGTCGAGGCCCAGTTCCTCGAGCAGCCAGAGCACGCGCTGCGAGCGCGAATTGTTCAGATGGTGGACGACGATCATGGTTGTTCCGTTAGGCGATGGTTGAGTTCCAGTATAGCCGGGACGGGAAAATCGCGGCGGCAGGGGCCGAGCACCAAAAATAATTGCGAAAAACAGTATTTTCAATTGATAACTTTTCAATATTCCCTTATCTTGTTTTGTTTCCAATAAGTAAGGAAACCCCCCTGTGGATTTCGACACCAACAACACTACTCCCCGGCGCGAAGCCATCACCTTCAGCGCCACGGGCAGCGAATACTTCCGTATCTGGATCGTCAACCTGCTGCTGAGCATCGTCACCCTGGGCATTTACTCGGCCTGGGCCAAGGTGCGCCGCAACCGCTATTTCTATTCCAGCACCCACCTGGCCGGCAGCAGCTTCGAATACCATGGCAATGCCGTCGCCATCCTGAAAGGCCGCATCGCGGCCGTGGTGCTGATCGGCGGCTACAACATCGCCCTGAAGCTTTCACCCATCGTGGGCCTGCTGATGTTCGTGCTGCTGGCCGCCATCCTGCCCTGGCTGGTATGGAAAAGCCTGCAGTTCAAGCTGTACAACACCAGCTACCGGGGCATCCGCTTCGGTTTCGGCGGCAGCGCCAAAGAGGCCTACAAGTATTTCCTGTGGCTGCCCATCCTCAATACCTTCACCCTGGGCCTGATGACGCCCTTCCTGCACCAGCGCCTGAAGCGCTTCCAGCACACGCAAAGCCGCTTCGGCACCAGCCCGTTCAGCTTTGACGCCACGGTCGGCAGCTTCTACAAGACCTACCTGCTGTTCTTCGCGCTGCTGCTGGGCGGCCTGCTGGTCCTGATTTTCGTCGTCTTCGGCAGCGTGTTCGCCTCGTTTGCCGCCAATCTGAACGACAGGGCCAAGGTCGGCAGCCTGCTGTTCGCCATCGGCGCCCTGTACCTGTGGGCGTTTACCGTGCTGCCGCTGTTCCTGACCATGATCCAGAACCTGATCTGGAACAATACGCGCTTGCAGCAGCACCAGTTCCAGTCGCAGCTGACCTGGGGCCGCACCACCTTCATCATGCTGACCAACCTGCTGGGCGTGGTCTTCACCCTGGGCCTGTTCGCGCCATTCGCCCATGTGCGCTGGCTGAAGTACCGCCTGGAGGCGACGTCGATGCTCGTGCATGGCAGCCTGGACGAGTTTGTCGCCGCCACGGGCCAGCAAGTGTCGGCCACGGGCGAAGGCATGGCCGACCTGCTGGACTTCGACCTGTCGATGTAAGCAATGAACGCCGACACGCAAGAAGACCACGCCGCGCTGGCCGCCCGCTATTTCGACGGCCAGAGTTCGCGCCTGTACCGCGTCACGCTCAGCGTGCGCGATGGCGTGGCCGTGCTGGCGGGCGACATCGCGCGCAGCTGCCCGCTGGGCGAGCTGCACGTGTCCGAACGCAGCAGCCACGCCGTGCGCAAGGTCAGCTTTCCTGACGGCGCCTACCTGGAAATCGCCGACCAGGCGGCCTTCAACAGCCTGCTGCACGCCACCGGCCACCGCGACGGCTGGGTGGTGCGGCTGCAGCAAAGCTGGCGCGGCGCGCTGCTGGCGACGGTGGCCACGGTGCTGGCCCTCTGGCTCAGCTATCAATACCTGCTGCCGCTGGCGGCGCAAGGCATCGCCCATGCGATTCCGCAATCGGTCGAGCGCCAGCTGGGCCAGGGCGTGCTCGATTTCCTCGACCAGCACGTGTTTGCGCCAAGTCAACTCGATGCGGCGCGCCAGCAAGCCTTGCGCAGCCAGTTTGCGCGCCTGGCCACGCCCGGCAACAGCGCGCCCGAGCACCGCATCGTTTTCCGCAAGAGCAAGATCGGCCCGAACGCGTTCGCCCTGCCTTCCGGCGACATCGTGCTCACCGATGAAATGGTCGAACTGCTGCCGGACGACCAGGCCATCATGGGCGTGCTGGCGCATGAACTGGGCCATCTGCAGCAGCGCCACCTGACGCGGCGCATCATCCAGACTTCGGCCGTGGGCGCCGGCGCGGCGCTGCTGTTCGGCGACGTGTCGACGGTGGTGGCGACCCTGCCGCCGATGCTGCTGGACCTGAAGTATTCGCGCGACGTCGAGCGCGACGCGGACGATTACGCGATCGCCATGCTGCGCCAGAACGGCATCGCGCTGGAACACCTGGCGCAGGTGTTTGTCGCCCTGGGCAAGCTGGGCGACGGCACGCCCTACCTGTCGAGCCATCCGGCCAGCACCGAACGGGTCGAACGTATCCGCGCGGCACAACGGTGAACACCTGACCAAACCGACTGCGCGTCGCACTTTGCGGCCGGCGATGCTCACCGTACTAAAGTACGGTTGCGCTTCTCGGCCACAAATCACTGCCGCTCGCTACGGTTTTGTCAGGTGTCGCATGCGTGGATAGCGTCGCTCCAACCGCACACTTTCCCATTCAGCAAGATCCACAAATCACCGGTACACTCAGCAGTATCAGTCTGACTTCCCCGGAGTGCCCATGCACCTAGTACCATTTCGCTACCTGACCTTCATTGCGACGGCAGCCATCTTTGTCCTGTCCGTGTTTTACTATGACCATTACTGGCTGCCCGTGCTGGCCGGCGCGCTGACCCTGGTCGGCATCAGCGACCTGCTGCAGACGAAGCGCGCGCTGCGCCGCAACTATCCCATCCTCGCCCACTTCCGCTTCTTTTTTGAAAGCATCCGCCCCGAGATCCGCCAGTATTTCCTGGAAAGCGACAGCGAGGCGACGCCGTTCTCGCGCAGCCAGCGCAGCATCGTCTACCAGCGCGCCAAGGAACAGACGGACAAGCGCCCGTTCGGCACCCAGCTCGACGTGTATGAAGCGGGCTATGAATGGATCAACCACTCCATCGCCCCCGCCAAGGTCACGGGCCACGATTTCCGCATCGACATCGGCAACCATCCGGATTGCCCGCGCGCCAAGCCGTATTCGGCCAGCGTCTTCAATATCTCGGCGATGAGCTTTGGCGCCCTGTCGGCCAACGCCATCCTGGCCCTGAACGGCGGCGCGCGCAGCGGCGGCTTCATGCACGACACGGGCGAAGGCAGCATCAGCCCCTACCACCGCGAAAACGGCGGCGACCTGGTATGGGAAATCGGCTCCGGCTACTTCGGCTGCCGCAACCAGGACGGCACGTTTTCCGAAGAGCGCTTCGTCGCCAACGCCAGCTCCGAACAGGTGAAAATGATCGAGCTGAAAATGTCGCAGGGTGCCAAGCCGGGCCACGGCGGCGTGCTGCCCGGTCCCAAGGTGACGATCGAGATCGCCACCACGCGCGGCGTGATGGTGGGCGAGGATTGCGTCTCGCCGGCGGCGCACAGCGCCTTTTCCACGCCACTGGAAATGCTGCGCTTTATCGACCGCCTGCGCACGCTCTCGGGCGGCAAGCCGACGGGCTTCAAGCTGGCCATCGGCCACCCTTGGGAGTTTTTTGCCATCGTCAAGGCCATGCTGGAAACGGACATCACGCCCGACTTCATCGTCGTCGACGGCAGCGAAGGCGGCACGGGCGCGGCGCCCCTGGAATTTACGGACCACGTGGGCACGCCGCTGCAGGAAGCGCTGGTACTCGTGCATAACACGCTGGTGGGCGCCAATCTGCGAGACAGGATCAAGATCGGCTGCTCGGGCAAGATCATCACGGCCTTCGACATCGCCCGCCTGCTGGCGCTGGGCGCCGACTGGTGCAATTCGGCGCGCGGCTTCATGTTCGCGCTGGGCTGCATCCAGTCGCAAAGCTGCCACACGGACCGCTGCCCCACGGGCGTGGCCACGCAGGACCCGCAGCGCCAGCGCGCGCTGGTGGTCGACGACAAGATTTCTCGCGTGGCGCACTTCCACCAGAACACCATGAAGGCGCTGGCCGAACTGATCGCCGCCGCCGGCCTGTCGCACCCGCAGGAGCTGCGTCCGCATCACCTGGTGCGGCGCATCTCGCCGAACCAGGTGAAACTGGCCTCGGCCCTGCTGCCCTTCCTGGAAGCGGGCCAGCTGCTCGATCCGAGCCAGCTGCCGCAGCTGCCGCCCGTGTTCGGCCAGTACTGGCCCAAGGCCCAGGCCGCATCGTTCCAGAGCCTGGCCTGAGCCCGCCCTTGCGCAAGCAATACCACTTAATAACCACTTGCGCAAATATCCAAATCCAATACAATACCAAAATAAGCATAAAACAAAGGCAGCTTTTCCGGTGACCGCTCCGATGCGTCACCGTGGCCCACAATACGGACTTGTCGTCATCTGAATGAATACCGGAGGAGTTGCAGCATGGAGCAGGGTTTGCGCGAGAAAGTAGGACAGCTATTCATGGTGGGCTTCGACGCCCTGCAGGCGGACGAGCATATCAAGACCTTGATACGCAACAAGAAGGTGGGCGGCGTGATTTTGTTCCGCCGCAATGTGCACACGCCCGCGCAAGTGTCGGCCCTGTGCCGCGAGCTGCAGGAAATCAACGCGGAAGTGTCCGACATCCCGCTGCTCATCTCCATCGACCAGGAAGGCGGCATGGTCATGCGCATCGAGCAGGGCGTCACGCCGATACCCGCCGCGATGGCCTTCCAGGCGGCCGGCTCCGTGGAAGACTGCGAACGCATGAACCAGATCAGCGGCGATGAAATGCGCCAAGTGGGCATCAATATGCTGCTCGCCCCCGTGCTGGACGTGAACAACAACCGCAGCAACCCCGTCATCGGCGTGCGCGCGTATGGCGAGGACGCCGCCACCGTCATCGACTACGGCATGGCGGCCATGCGCGGCCAGCGCGCCAGCGGCCTGGCCGTCACCGCCAAGCACTTCCCCGGCCACGGCGACACGGCCATCGACACGCATTACGCCATGGCGCTGGTCCCGCACGACAAGGAACGCCTGCGCGCGGTGGAACTGGCGCCCTTCCGCGCGGCCATTGCCGGCGGCGTGGACGCCATCATGACGGCGCACGTGGTCTTCCCCGCCTTCGAGGCCGACACCAGCGTGCCGGCGACGCTGTCGAAAGGCGTGCTGACGGACCTGCTGCGCGGCGAAATGCAATACAAGGGCGTGGTCATCACCGACTGCCTGGAAATGGCCGCCATCGCCGACGGCATCGGCATCGCCCAGGGCGCCATCGCCACCTTGCAGGCGGGCGCCGACATCGTCCTCATCTCGCACCGCGAAGCGCAGCAGACGGCCGCCATCGACGCCGTCCTTGCCGCCGTGGAACGGGGCGACATTGCCATGGCGCGCATCGACGCCGCTTGCGCCCGCGTGGCTGAACTCAAGCGCAACCGCGCCGTGCGCGACTGGCGCGAACGTCCTGTCGTCCCGCCGGCGCTGATGCAGCCGGCCGCCATGGCTCTGTCGCAGCTGCTGCAAAAAGCGGCACTGCGCGTGCAGGGCGCATACCGCCCGCTCGACGCGGGCCTGCCCGTGACCCTGCTGACGGTGGAAGTGCGCTCGCGCAGCGAAATCGACGAAGTGGCGCTGGGCCGCAACAAGGAGGCGCGCAGCTCGATGCTGCCGGCGCTGCTCGAAGCGGGCCTGGACGTGCGCGAGTACGCCCTGTCGGCCGAGGCGCTGGACGAGGAAGTGGCCGCTGCCATTGATTTTGCACAAGGCGCGCAGCAGATCGTGCTGCAAACGTATAACGCCATGTTCGTCGACGGCCAACGCCGCCTCGTCGAGGCCCTGCCGCACGATAAACTGTGGCTGGTGGCGGGCCGTTTGCCGTATGACCTGGATCTGGCGCCGCAGGCGCAAGGCCGCCTGGCCGCCTTCGGCTGCCGCCCCGCCGCGCTCGTGCCAGTGGTGGAAAAACTGGCCGGCCAGGCGTAAGCGCAGTATCGGCGTAAAAAAACCCGCAGTCGCGGGTTTTTTTACGTTCAGGGCCGCTGAACTGGTGACACGGGCGGCAGGGCCGCTACCGCCAGCAAGGCGAATGGCCCGAGGAACAGGCCGATGCCGAACCAGAGTCCGCCGTGTCGGCCGCGCCGGCTGGCCAGCAGCCAGGTGGCGACGGCAAACAAAAACATGAAGATCAACAGTATCGCCATTGCCACTCCTTGCCATGCGGAAAGCCCAGTGTAGCCCACGGGCGCGCCCATGACCAGATGTACATCAATCCTGGCGCTGCACCTGCATCAGGATCACGCGCTTGCTGCTGCCGTCGGCCGGCGGCGTGGCGGACGGCGGCGGCGGGCTGTCGCAGGAGCCGCAGGAACCGCAGCCGCTGCCGCAGCCCGGCGCCACCCTGAAGAAGGTCGACATCTTCGCTTCATCGAGGCCGCAGCGCACCAGGCCGCGCACGATGGCGCGGCGCACGCCGGCCGGCAGGTATTTGGTCGAAAAATGCAGCAGCGCGGCTGCGACGATCAGGGCGACGATCAGGGTTTGCCACATGGTGTGCTCCTAGGCGCCGAACAGCAGGGCGACGCGGTACGTGATGAACGAGGCGGCATAGGCCAGCGCGAACATATAGCCGGCCATCAGCAGCGGATAGCGCCAGCCGCCCGTCTCGCGCTTGACGACGGAGAGGGTCGACAGGCACTGCGGCGCGAACACATACCAGGCCAGCAGGGACAGCGCGGTGGCCATCGACCACGAATGGGCGATCAGCGGTTCCAGCGTGGAGGCCAGCGCATCGCCCGTCTGCGACAGCGCATACACGGTGCCCAGCGCGCCGACGGCCACTTCGCGCGCCGCCATGCCCGGCACCAGCGCGATGCAGATCTGCCAGTTGAAACCGATGGGCGCGAAGATCACTTCCAGGCCGCGGCCCAGGATGCCGGCCAGGCTGTAGTAGATGGGCGGATGGATGGCATTGTCCGGCGCGCCGGGGAAGGTGCTGAGGAACCACAGGATGATCATCAGGCTCAGGATGATGGTGCCGACGCGCGTGAGGAAGATCTTCGCGCGCTCCCACAGGCTGACGGCCAGGTTGCGCAAGTGCGGCCAGTGGTAGGCCGGCAGTTCCAGCAGCAGCGGCTGGTTGCCGCGCACGCCCATGCCGCGCTTCATGACCCAGGCCACGGCCATGGCCGAGATGATGCCGGCGAAGTACAGGATGAACAGCACCAGGCCTTGCAGGCTCAGGTAGCCCCACACCTGGCGCTGGGGGATGAAGGCGGCGATGATCAGCGCATACACGGGCAGGCGCGCCGAGCATGTCATCAGCGGCGCGATCATGATGGTCACCAGGCGGTCGCGCGGGTTCTGGATGGTGCGCGCCGCCATCACGCCGGGAATGGCGCAGGCAAAGCTCGACAGCAGCGGGATGAAGGCGCGGCCCGACAGGCCCACGCCGCCCATCAGGCGGTCCAGCAAAAAGGCCGCGCGCGGCAGGTAGCCGCAGTCTTCCAGGCTCAGGATGAAGAAGAACAGGATCAGGATTTGCGGCAGGAAGACCAGCACGCTGCCGACGCCGCCGATGATGCCTTCCACCAGCAGGCTTTTCAGGTGGCCGTCGGGCATGTTCGCCGTCAGCACGGCGCCCAGGTGGCCCACGCCATCGGTGATCATTTCCATCGGCGTGGCGGCCCAGGCAAACACGGCCTGGAAGATCAGGAACATCAGCACGGCCAGGATGATCGGGCCGAAGACGGGGTGCAGCACCACGTCGTCGATCTTTTCCGTCAGGTTGCCCGTGTCGCCGGCGTCATTGCTGACGGCAGCGAGAATGCGGCGCACTTCGCGCTGGGTTTCTTCGACGCTGACGGCGTCGATGGCCGCCAGCGGTTTCGCCTCCACGGCCGGCAACGGCAGCATGGCGTCGATAGCATTGAGCAGGGCTTTTTCGCCATCGTGCTGCACCGCGACGGTTTCCACCACGGGCATGCCCAGTTCCTGCGACAGCCGGGCCGTGTCGATGACCATGCCGCGCTTGCGCGCCACGTCCGTCATGTTCAGCGCCAGCAGCATGGGCAAGCCCAGGCGCCTGACTTCCAGCACCAGGCGCAGGTTCAGGCGCAAATTGGTGGCGTCGACGACGCAGATGATGGCGTCCGGACGCGGATCGCCGCGGCGCAGGCCGCCCACGACGTCGCGCGTGATGGCTTCATCGGGCGTGGTGGCCGACAGACTGTAGGCGCCCGGCAGGTCGAGCAGGCGCACGGGCTTGCCGGCGGGCGAGGTGAAATGGCCTTCCTTGCGCTCGATGGTCACGCCGGCGTAGTTCGCCACTTTCTGGCGCGCGCCCGTCAAACGGTTGAACAGGGCCGTCTTGCCGCAGTTCGGATTGCCCAGCAAGGCGATTTGTGGCTGGTGCGGCGGCTTGTGCGCGCCCGCTTCCACGATAGTTTCTACGGCACCCATAATTATTCCGGTTGAATCAGCGGTTGAATCGTAATCAGTGCCGCTTCGAAGCGGCGCAGTGCGAACGTGGCGTTACCGACCTTGATGGCCAGCGGATCGCCGCCGGGAAGGCCGCGCTTGAGCATGTGGATTCGTTCGCCGGGAACGAATCCCAGCTCCATCAGGCGCCGGGCAAGGTCGACGCCGTCTTCCATCTGTCCGGCCGCATGGGGGGTGATATGCAACACCGTGCCGCTCTGGCCGACTGCCAGCGCATCGAGCGTCATCAGGGGTGGAACTAGAGTCATGAGCAAATTCCGTTCAAATTAAGAACACCGGGGACAGCCTGCCGCGCATGGCGCATGCCCTGGGTGTTGTGAGGTAAAACGCAACTGTTGCGCATTACCGACAAGCGGCCTTTCGATCTATCCGGACGGCGACCGTCCGAGACAATACCAGCATTATAAACATGAATGCGAATTGTTTTTATTTAGCCCGGAGAGCCGCCCCTGTCAAGGGCGGCAGCATGCGCATGTTCCCCCGACAACCGCGCCGCGCCACGCCGCCAACTGCCGCACACTTGATCAAAATCGCTTGCATTGTCCTGCACTTTGCGCGACAATGAAACGTAATGATAATGATTCTCATTAAAACACTAGCAACAATGCTTTCAAGCACTAGTGTCTGTTCATCCTCCAGCCAGAAGGTGTATCAATGATTGTATGTGTCTGCAACAACATATCTGATCGTGAAATCCGTCAAGCCGTCGATCTTGGCCTGTCCAGCATGGCCGAACTGCGCCGCGACCTGGGCGTGGCCACCTGCTGCGGCAAATGCCACACCTGCGCGCGGGAAGTGCTGAACGATCACCTGAACGCCACCGCGGTGCTGCAAGAAACCGTATTGATGCGAGCTGTACTGACAAACTAAAGAAAGCGATAACGCCATGACGATGATGCCCCCGCCCGTAACGGTGCAGGCCGTGCCGCAATTTGCCGACTTCGACAAGAAGCGCAACAAATTCGCGCCGCTGATGGCCATCGTCGTCCTGCATATCGCCGGCTTTTACGCCATCCAGAGCGGCCTGCTGAGCCGCGTGGTCACGGCGGCCATGCCGACCATCACCACCATCAGCATCATTGCCCCGCCGGCGCCGCCGAAACCGCCGGCGCCATCCGTACCGAAAACCGTGGAACTGAGTGCGCCCGTGCCGCGCGCCGTGATCCCGCCGCTGCCGCTGATCGCCGTGGCGCCTACCGAACCGACGATCACGCCGCCGCAGGCCACGCGCGCCGAAGCGGCGCCCGTGGCCACGGCCGCGCCGACAGCGCCAGCGGCCCCATCGCCCACACCGCCGGCCCCAGCGACGCCGCGCACCGTCAGCAGCGTCGAATACATCAAGGCGCCGCAACTGGTGTATCCGAACCTGTCGCGCCGCCTGGGCGAAAGCGGCACCGTGGTGCTGCGCATCCTGATCAATGAAAAGGGCTTGCCGGAGCAAATCCTGATCCACAAATCGACCGGCTACGGCAACCTCGATGAAGCGGGCCGCCAGGCCGCGCAACGCGCGCTGTTCAAGCCGATGATCGAAAACGGCAAACCCGTCCCCGTCTACGTTTTAGTACCGCTGACCTTCCAGCTGAGCTAGCCTTCGGCGGCCACCGCGCCGCTGCCAGCCCGCAAGCACCGCACCGTGTGCCCTGCTGGCTTTTTTGCGCCCTGTTTTCTGTACCAGTCAAGCAACTGCTTGTTTCAGTCTGCCAGCCTACATCCCCGGGCCAGGCAGACTTTTTTTTGCCTGCGCATTTGCGCGACTGCGCCGCGAAGCGCACAGGGCAAGGCGCGACGGCGAAGACAGTACGAATGTACGGCGAGCCTAAGCAACGCCGCCATGCGCGTTTCGCGTTACATCTCCGCCCACATGCGCAGCAGATTATGATAATGCCCCGTCAGTCCCACGGTCGCCGGCGAATCGCCGTGTTCTGCGCGCACGCTCTGGATGTTTTGATCGAGCTCAAACAGCATGCTGCGCTTCCAGTCCTCGCGCACCATGCTTTGCGTCCACAGGAAGGAGCAGATGCGCTCGCCGCTGGTGACAGGCAGCACCTGATGCACGCTGCTCGACGGATACACGATCACGTCGCCGGCCGGCAGCTTCACTTCATGCGTGCCGTACGCATCGACCACCACCAGCTCGCCGCCCTCGTATTCGTCCGGTTCGCTCAAAAACACGGTCGATGAGACGTCGGCGCGCATCGACTGCATGCCGTTTTTCGGCGTGCGGATGGCGCCGTCGATGTGCAGGCCGTAGTGCTCGCCGCCCGCATAGCTGTTGAAGAAGGGCGGCAGGATGCGCAGCGGCAACACGGCGGCAAAGAACAGCGGGTTGGCCATCAGTGCGCGGCTGACGATCTCGCCCAGCTCCAGCGCCAGCGGCGAACCTTCGGCCAGCTGGCGGTTGCGCTTGACTTGCGCCCCTTGCGCGCCCACGCTGGCGCGCCCGTCGATCCAGTCCGTCTGCGCCAGTCGCTGGCGAAACTGCGTCACCTGTTCCGGCGTCAGCACGCCGGGTATATGCAGCATCATCTTGCTATCCTCTCAGTAAAAATCGCTGCCCGATTATCGCACCGCCACTGCCCGGCCAGAATAGCCAAAGGCAAGAATGGCGCAAACATTTCCAGCGTTTCCATGCCGCCGCGCAGGCGCGCCGGCCGCACACAAACAGCGCCATGAACGCGAATGAGAATGGCCTTCATTTTCCTTAACAAATAAAAAACGGGAAAGTGGCGAGATCCACTTGAGAATGGGTTTTATTCGCACGATTTTTACGTTAAAAAGACGGAAAAATGCCGTTTACCACCCGAAATCGCCAACATTTTGCGCTATCATGCGGGCATAGCGAAACCGGCAATATGCGCGCCACCAGGCAGCCTTTGCGCCACCCGGCCGTGGACGCCAACAGCTTCCGGTTTCATCATCGAACACAGAACAAAGGAAATCCCATGAAGGGCGATAAAGAAGTCATCCGCTTGCTCAACGCACAGCTCACCAACGAACTGTCCGCCATCAACCAGTATTTCCTGCATGCCCGCATGTACAAGCACTGGGGCCTGGAAAAGCTGGGCAAGAAGGAATACGAAGAATCGATCGGCGAAATGAAACACGCCGACAAGCTGATCGACCGCATCCTGATGCTCGACGGCCTGCCTAACCTGCAAGCGCTGCACAAGCTGCTGATCGGCGAGAACACGCCGGAAATGCTGGCTTGCGACCTGAAACTGGAACGCGCCGCGCACGCCACCGTCAAGGAGGGCATCGCCACCTGCGAAAAAGCGGGCGACTACGTCTCGCGCGACCTGTTCCTGATGATCCTGGAAGACACGGAAGAGCATATCGACTGGCTGGAAACGCAGATCGACCTGATCGACAAGGTCGGCATCCAGAACTATCTGCAGAGCCAGATGGCGATTGAGGAGTGATGACACCTGATAAAACCTGCTGCGCGTCGGCATCGGCGGCCCGCGATGCTCACCGCACTGGAGTACGGTTGCGCTTCTCGGCCACCTCTTCCTTCCGCTCGCTACGGTTTTATCAGGCGTTGCAACCTTGGTGGTGAAATAAAAAAACCGGCAACAGCCGGTTTTTTTTCGTCCGCGCCTTACTGCGGCACGGTGTCCTTGAACGATGGCCGCTCGGAGAGCTTGTCGAACAGGCGCGCCAGCGCGGGGTGATCCGCGCGCCAGTCGATTTCCGGGAAGCGGAAGCTGAGCCAGCCCAGGGTACAGCCCACGGCCACGTCGGCCAGGGTATAGCTCTTGCCGGCGCAATAGGCGCTCTCGCCCAGGCGCGCTTCCAGCGCAGCCAGGCCCAGCGTGACTTTTTCCAGCTGGCGCGCGATCCAGGCCGCGCTCTGCTGCTCGGGCGGACGCTGCGTGCGCTCCAGGCGCACCAGCACGCCCGCGTCGAGGATGCCGTCGGCCAGCGCTTCCCAGTTCTTGATGTCGGCCCGCTCGCGGCCATTGCCGCCGGCCGGCAGCAGCTTGCACACGGGCGTGAGCGTGTCGAGATATTCGACGATAACTCTCGAATCGATGAGCGCGCTGCCATCTTCCATCACCAGGCAAGGCACCTTGCCCAGCGGGTTGGCCTGGGCGATGCGGGTTTCCGGCACCCACACGTTTTCCAGCTCGAATACATAGTCGAGCTTTTTTTCCGCCAGCACGATACGGGCTTTGCGGACATACGGGCTGGCGAGGGAGCCGATCAGTTTCATAGGTACTTTAAGGTAAGGAGCAGCGCTCAGTATAGCATCGGCGGCCGCCGCCTTTTGGCAGCGCGCGCCCGGCGCACCGCCCAGTGTGGCAGGCATGCCGCATCGGGGCCGGATTCGGCCAGATTGCGGTGCACCGGCGCCCGACGGACGGCTGGCGAGCCCCCAGCGGTGGTAAAATCGCCCTTTACTGTGGCGCCGTCAGTGTTGCTGTATTTCAATAGCCCTGCCCTCCCCGCGCGCCACGCGCCAACCGTTTCTTTAACTTGCGTCCGCTCTCATGACTTCTACTACTCCGTATTCCACGCTGTCGGCCCTGTCTCCGCTCGATGGCCGCTACGCCAGCAAGACCGATCTGCTGCGCCCGATCCTGTCCGAAGCCGGTTTCATGCACCACCGCGTGAAAGTGGAAATCTCCTGGCTGCAAGCGCTGTCGCAAGCCGGTTTCGCCGAAATCAAGCCGTTTTCGGCAGAAGCGAGCGCCCTGCTCGACAAGATGGCGGCCGACTTCTCGGAAGCCGACGCGGCCCGCATCAAGGCCATCGAAGCGGTCACCAACCATGACGTCAAGGCCGTCGAGTACTGGCTGAAGGAACAAGTGGCGGACGTGCCGGAACTGGTGGCGGCGTCGGAATTCATCCATTTCGCCTGCACCTCGGAAGACATCAACAACACTTCGCACGGCATGATGCTCAAGGCCGCGCGCGATGGCGTGATGCTGCCGGCCCTGCAAGGCTTGGTGACCAGGCTGACGCAGATCGCGCACGACAACGCCGACGTGCCGATGCTGTCGCGCACGCACGGCCAGACGGCCAGCCCGACCACCCTGGGCAAGGAATTCGCCAACGTCGTGGCCCGCCTGCAGCGCGCCGTAAAACGCATCGAGCAAGTGGAAATCCTCGGCAAGATGAATGGCGCCGTCGGCAACTACAACGCCCACCTGTCGGCCTACCCCGGCTTCGACTGGCCCGCATTCTCGCAAGCCGTCATCGAACAGCGCCTGGGCCTGGTCTTCAACCCGTACACCATCCAGATCGAGCCGCACGACTACATGGCCGAGCTGTTCGACGCCTTCGCGCGCGCCAACACGATCCTGCTGGACCTGAACCGCGACATCTGGACGTATGTCTCGCTGGGCTACTTCAAGCAAAAGCTGAAAGCGGGCGAAATCGGTTCCTCGACCATGCCGCACAAGGTCAACCCGATCGACTTCGAAAACTCGGAAGGCAACCTGGGCCTGGCCAATGCCGTCCTGAAACATTTGTCGGAAAAACTGCCCGTCTCGCGCATGCAGCGCGATTTGACCGATTCGACCGTGCTGCGCAACATCGGCGTGGGCCTCGGCTACACCTTGCTGGCCTATGACAGCTGCCTGCGCGGCCTGAACAAGCTGGAAGTGAACCATGCACGCCTGGCGCAAGACCTGGACGCCACCTGGGAAGTGCTGGCCGAGCCCGTACAAACCGTGATGCGCCGCTATGGCATCGAAAACCCGTACGAGCAGCTGAAGGAATTGACGCGTGGCAAGGGCATCTCAAAGGAAGCGCTGCAGGAATTCGTCAACGGCCTGGCCATCCCGCAGGACGCCAAGGATGTCTTGCTGACGATGACGCCAGGTAACTACATCGGCATCGCGGCGCAGCTGGCCAAGGCCATCTAAGCCCTTACCACACGGGGATCATCCGATCCCGCTCCGCGGGGCGGCCGGCATACAAATGCTGCCTGCCCCGCGGTTTTTCACGCAATCTTTCTTGTAGAATCTCCAGCACGCAGCGCAATTTGCTTTTCTTTGGTATATTAGGCCGAATTAGTCCTAATACGTACTACATTCCAGAAAGCCGCCGATGCAACGCTACACCACCACCGCCATCATCCTGCACTGGCTGACCGCCCTGCTGATCATCAGCGCCTTCGTCATGGGCCTGGTCATGACGGATATTCCCGGCCTGACGCCCACCAAGCTCAAATATTTCTCCTGGCACAAATGGCTGGGCGTGACCGTGCTGGCCATCGCCGCCATCCGCTTGCTGTGGCGCAAGGCCAACGTGCCGCCGCCGCACCCGGCCAGCATGGTTGCCTGGCAAAAGAAAGCGGCCGACGCCATGCATGTGCTGCTGTACATCCTGATCTTCGCCGTCCCCATCTCCGGCTACCTGTACACGCTGGCCGCGGGCGTGCCGGTGGTCTACCTGGGCCTGTTCCAGCTGCCTGTCATCATGGCGCCGAACCCGGAACTTAAGCCGCTCCTAAAAGAAATTCATTATGTTCTGAACATGACGCTGGCCGCCGCCGTGGCCGCCCATGTGCTGGCGGCGCTGAAGCACCAGTTCATCGACCGTGACGGCGTGCTTAAGCGCATGCTGCCCTAAGAACGTCGAACCAAACCTACTGCGCGTCGCGATTTGCGGCCTGCGATGCTCACTGTGCTAAAAGCACAGTTCCGCTTCTCGGACCAACGGGGGCGCCGAGCCGCACTTCCGCTCGCTACGGTTTTGTCCGGCGTTCCAAGTCCGTCTCAATCTGCTTTGCTCACTGAAACACAGGAAAAAACAAGATGAAAACCACCCAACGCATCGTCCTCGCTTCCCTGCTGGGCCTGTCCGTGGCCGCCACCGCCGCCACCCTGCTGAAAGTCGATCCCGCCAAGACCAGCGTGTCGGCCGTGTTCAAGCAAATGAACGTGCCCGTGGAAGCGAAATTCAAGAAATTCAATATCGCCATCGATTACAACCCGGCCGCGCCGGACGCCTCGAAGGCGTCGGTGGACATCGAGACGGCCAGCATCGATATCGGCGATCCGGAATACAACAAGGAAGTGGCCAAGAAAGAATGGTTCAATTCGGCCCAGTTTCCGAAAGCCACCTTTGTTTCGAGCAGCATCAAGGCCGCCGGCGCCGGCAAGCTGACGGTCAGCGGCAAGCTGAGCATCAAGGGCAAGACCACGGACGTGACCTTCCCCCTAACGGTGAAGGCCGATGGCGGCAAATACGCGTTTGACGGCGCCCTGCCGATCAAGCGCCTGACCTACAACATCGGCGAAGGCGAGTGGAAAGACACGAGCATGGTTGCCGACGAGGTCACGATTAAGTTTCATGTTTCTGCTCAGTAATCGCCACACCCCTTGTTCAACCTTAGGATATTCATGACATTCAAGCATTTGATGATCGCCGTGCTGGCAGCCGCCGGCGCGGGTTCGGCCATGGCCGCTACCGACACCTACAACCTCGACCCGACGCACACCTTCCCCAGCTTTGAAGCCGATCACATGGGCATGTCCGTGTGGCGTGGCAAGTTCAACAAGACCAAGGGCACCGTGACCCTGGACCGCGCCGCCAAGAGCGGCAGCCTGGACCTGGTCATCGATGCCGATTCGATCGATTTCGGCCTGGACGCCATGAATACGCACGCGAAAAAAGCGGATATGTTCAACGTCGAGAAATTTCCGCAAATCAGCTACAAGAGCAAGTCGTTCAAGTTCAACGGCGAGCAGCTGGTGGAAGTCGATGGTGAGCTGACCCTGCTGGGCGTGACCAAGCCCGTCAAGCTGAACGTGAGCAAGTTCAAGTGCATCATGCACCCGCGCTACAAGCGTGAAGTGTGCGGCGCCGATGCCAGCGCGGAATTCAAGCGCAGCGACTTTGGCCTGAACTACGGCATGCCGGCGTTCTCGCCGGAAGTCAAGCTGGCCATCCAGGTCGAAGCGATCAAGGCCGACTAAACACGACCTTGCCGCACGACAAGCCCGCCTCGCTGCCCGCAGCCAGGCGGGCTTTTGCATGCGCGACGCGAATCCGCTGGACTTTTCTATCGTGCGGCATCAGTATCGATTTGCCATGATGTTTTTCTGACATGGCACAACCACTCATTCATCGCGCGGAGGATTACATGAATTTCATTATCTGGATCGTTATTGGCGGCGTCATCGGCTGGCTGGCCAGCATGGTCATGAAAACCGATGCGCAACAAGGCATCTTCCTCAATATCGTCGTCGGCATCGTCGGCGCCTTCCTGGGCGGCTGGCTGCTGGCGCCCCTGTTCGGCACGGGCACCATCAATAGCGACAATTTCAGCCTGTCTTCGCTGCTGGTCTCGTTCCTGGGCGCCGTGATCCTGCTGGGCATCGTGAATCTTTTGCGCCGCGGCAAAATACGCTAGGCAGGAAAAAAGCAGCGCCGAGCAAGTGGCCGGGCCGCGCAAGCGCCCGGCCATATTTTATTGCCGGTAGGATAATTGTATGGACAATACCACAGCCGCCGCACGGAAAAATGCGCCTTGGCAGCCGGTTGCAGCCCCTGCATTAGCGAAAATATTACCTTTCAAGCAAGCGCGCGCGAACATGCTGTCCGGAAAATGTGATTGACTAGTGCGAGTTCGATACGGATACTCTATGTCGCCCGCTGCTCAATCAGCGGGTACTCCGCTGATTCCGACTTCCCTACAATGTAAAAGAACAGAACTCGAATGAAAAAATCTCTCATCGCGCTCGCCATCCTGAGCAACTTCGCACACGCCGACGAAGGCATGTGGATGCCCCAACAGCTGCCACAAGTAGCCAAGGAACTGAAAGCGGCCGGACTGAAACTCGATCCGACCACCCTGACCAAACTGACCGAGTTCCCGATGGGCGCCATCGTCAGCCTGGGCGGCTGCTCGGCCTCGTTTGTTTCGCCGCAAGGCCTGGTTGCCACCAATCACCATTGCGTCTACAACAGCGTGGCGGTCAATTCGACCAAGGAGCGCGATTTGCTGGCCAACGGTTTCCTGGCCAAAACGTTCGCTGAAGAACTGCCGGCCGCCCCAGGCAGCCGCATCTTCGTCACCTCGGCCGTGACCAATGTCAGCGACAAGATCATCACCGCCGACGTGGCCAAGCTGCAAGGCAAGGCACGCATCGACGCGATCGAGAAAAACCAGAAGAAACTGGTCGCCGAGTGCGAAAAAGAAGCCGGTTTCCGCTGCACCGTGTCGAGCTACTACGGCGGCCTGGAGTTCTACCTGATCAAGCAACTGGAAATCCGCGACGTGCGCCTGGTACACGCGCCTCCGGCCGGCGTGGGCAAGTTCGGCGGCGACACCGACAACTGGATGTGGCCGCGCCACACGGGCGACTACGGTTTCTACCGCGCCTATGTCAGCCGCGACGGCAAAGCTGCCGACTTCAGCAAGGACAACGTGCCATACCAGCCAAAACACGTGCTGAAACTGGCCAAGGATGGCTTGAAGGAAGGCGATTTCGTCATGGCGCTGGGTTACCCTGGCCGCACCAACCGTCACCGCCTGCCGTCGGAAGTGGCGTTTACGTTTGACTGGAACTACCCGGCCTTCGTGAAAGCGTCGGGTGAAACCCTGGCCATCATCGCGCGCGAAACCAAGGACAACAAGGATGTAGCCCTGAAATACGCGGGTCAGGTCGCCGGCGTGAACAATTACTACAAGAACCGCCAAGGCATGCTCGATTCCTACGCCGGCAGCGACTTCCTGGCGCGCAAGACGGCCCAACACGAAGCCCTGAAAACCTGGGTCAACGCCACGCCGGCACGCAAGGCGGAATTTGCCGGCGACATCGAGCAAGTGGAAAAGCTGATCGCCGAGCGCGATGCCGACACCAAGCGCGATTTCTTCCTCAGCTACGCCCAGCCACGCCTGCTGAGCACGGCACGCAGCCTGTACCGCCTGTCCAACGAAGGCACCAAGGCCGATACGGAACGCAAGTCCGGCTACCAGACGCGCGACTTGCCACGCCTGGAAGCGGGCATCACCTCGGTCGAGCGCACCTACGATGAAAAAGTCGACAAGGCGCTGGTACTGAACAGCCTGACCAAGTACGCCGCGCAACCGGCAGCACAACGCCGCGCCAGCTTCGACGCCGCCATCGGCATCAAGGATGGCATGTCGCAGGCCGAGCTGGCCGCCGCCCTGGACAAACTGTATGCCGGCAGCAAGCTGGGCGACAAGGCCGAGCGCGCTGCATGGCTGAAACGCACGCCAGCCGAGTTCCAGGCCAGCAAAGACAGCTTCATCCAGGCCGCCGTCGCCATGTACCCGGATTCGCTGAAAAACGAAGCGGAAGACGAAGAACTGGCAGGCAAGATCCAGCAAGCCTACGCCAACTACATGAAAGCAAAAATCGCCTTCATGAAGAGCAAGGGCCAAGCCGTCTACCCTGACGCCAACAGCACCCTGCGCGTAACGTTCGGCAAAGTTGCCGGCCGTGACCATGGCGCCGACGGCACCACCTGGACCGCCTTCACCACCGTCAATGGCGTCGCCGCCAAGGCCACCGGCCAGGGCGAGTTCAATGCGCCGGCGAATCAGCTGGCTGCGATCAAGGCCAAGGACTTCGGCAAGTTCGTCGATCCTAAGCTGAAAACCGTGCCGGTCGACTACCTGGCCACCCTGGACATCACCGGCGGCAACTCCGGTTCGGCTGCCCTGAATTCGAAAGGTGAATTCATCGGCCTGGCCTTCGACGGCACGCTGGACTCGATCATTTCCGATTGGGACTACAACAAGGCCAACACCCGTTCGATCCAGGTCGACCTGCGCTACATGCTGTGGAACATGAAACACATCGACCACGCAGACAACCTGCTGAAAGAAATGGGCGCTGAATAACAAGAAGCAATAACCCGGCAACGGGCGCTTTAGCCTGAGCCACTCCTGCGGGAGTGGCTTTTTTTCGCCTGGCGTTTTACTTTGGCAAAGCGGTAGGGCGCGGCTTGCTCCTCGCCAAACACCTGTGCGCGGCTTTTTCCCAGCGGCAGCATCACCCTCCGGCCATCCTGCAGCAGCAGGGCCAGGTCGGCGCCGGGAAAGCGCTGCGCCAGCAAGGGATAAGCGTGGCGTTCGATGCGCGCGGCGGGAATCACGATGCGGTAATCGCCATCGCCAAAGTCGAGCAGCAGGGCAGGAAGCCCATCCGGCCCCGGCAGCGCCGTGACGCGCAAACGCGTGCTGCCCTTGATCAACTCGAAGGCCTCCCACACAGGCAAGGTGCGCGCCAGCTTGCCCGCCTGCAGACGGGGCGCCTGACGGGCACTTCCGGAAATCAACACCACATCGGCCATTTCATCAGCTTGCGCTCCGTCAACGGCCAGCAGCCAGTCCCGGTAGCGTATCAGCGCGCCCTGCGCGGCGGCCGTGACGGAGCCGCCCTGCGCCACGGGCTCCTTGCCAGCCGGCAAGCGCAGCGGCGCCGCCTGCGCCGCCAGGCATATACTCCACACCAGCGCCGCCAGCGCCACCTTACCCATACCGCCTCCCTTGCGCGTGAAACGTATTCATAACACAAGTCTGGCGCCCGCCTGCTGCGGCACATCAAGGCCAGGGCGCCGGTGCTACAATTGGCCCCTAGCGGGCGTACTTACCCAGTGCGCCTTCCCCCTCCCAGACTCAGACCGCTATGCCACCAGACTTGCGCACGACCTACGAACTCGGTAACCACAACCAGACCACGACCTGGCTGGAATGCATTACTTTCTATAAAGATCTCGCCGCACGCTACCCGCAGGTGCTGCACTTCGAACAGATCGGCCTGTCCGACTCGGGCGTGCCCATCCACGCTGGCGTCGTCAGCGCGGATGGCGTGTTCGACCGCGAGCAAATCAAGCGCGCAGGGCGCACCGTATTTTTCAACAATAACGGCATCCATCCGGGCGAACCGGAAGGCATCGACGCCTGCATGGCCATCGTGCGCGACCTCTGCACGCAGCCCGAGCGCCTGGCGGCGCTGGGCAGCACCGTGCTGCTGTTCATTCCGATCTACAACGTCGATGGCAGCCTGAACCGCGCCAATACCTCGCGCGTGAACCAGGATGGTCCGGAGCAATTCGGCTTCCGCGGCAACAGCCGCCACCTGGACCTGAACCGCGATTTCGTCAAGTGCGACAGCCTGAACGCGCAAGTGTTCAACCGCCTGCTGGCCAGCTGGGACCCGGACGTGATGGTCGACACCCACACGTCGAACGGCGCCGACTATCCGTACACGATGACCCTGATCCACACGCAGACGGATAAGCTGGGCAATGGCCTCGGTCCCTTCCTGCAAGACACCATGCTGCCGCACATCTTTGCGCAGATGGAACAGGCCGGCTGGCCCACCTGCCCGTACGTGAATCCCGTCAAGGACAGCCCGGACCACGGCATCGCCGAATTCCTCGAAGTCCCCCGTTTCTCGACCGGTTTTGCGGCCCTGCATCATGTCATCGGTTTCATGCCGGAAACGCACATGTTGAAACCGTTTGCCGACCGCTACGCGTCCATGCGCGCCCTGCTCGACATCACGATGGCGTTTACAGTCAAACACGGCGAACAGATCAGGCAACTGCGCGCGCAGGCCAAGACGGCCGGACGCACGCAAGCCGAGTGGCCCATCCACTGGGCCATGAACGAAGAACAACCGTCGACCTTCCCCTTCAAGGGCTATGCGGCGCAATACACGCCGAGCATCCTGGGCGACTACCAGCGCCTGTCGTATGACCGCTCGCAGCCGTGGGAACGCGATATCAAGTATTACAACCGCTTTGATGCGGATGTCACCGTCACCGCGCCGAAAGCCTATGTGGTGCCGCAAGCCTGGCGCGAAGTCATCGAACGCTTGCGCTGGAACGGCGTCGAAATGACCCGCATCACCGCCGAACAGACCTTAACGGCACGCTACTACCATATCAAGAACGTCGGCACGCGGGCCACGGCCTACGAAGGCCACATGTTCCACGACACGGTCGATGTGGAAGCGCGCACGGGCCAGTTCACGCTGCAGGCGGGCGATTATGTGGTCAGCCTGGACCAGGACAAGGCGCGCTACGCCGTGGAAACGCTGGAACCGCAGGCCCACGACAGCTTCTTCCGCTGGGGCTTCTTCAACAGCGTGCTGGAGAAGAAGGAAGCGTTCTCCGATTACGTCTTTGAAGACATGGCGTCCGAGCTGCTGCGCGATGAACCTGCACTGGCGGCCAAGTTTTCCGACTGGAAGGCAGCGAATCCTGCCTTGCTGAGCAACCAGGAAGCCGTGCTCGACTTCATTTTTGAGCACTGCCAGCGCTTTGCCGAGCCCGAGTGGCGGAGATATCCTGTCATTGCCCTGATGTAAATCAAGGCTGTAGCGACTGCAACATCCTGGCGCCGCATCGGAGACCCCGGTGCGGCGCCTCTTTCTGTGCCCTGCCCACAAGGTAATCCCATGCACTACGCACTGAACCTGCGCACCTTTATTTACAGCCATTATTTTTACCTGGGCTTGCGCGTGGCCATCGGCCTGGTGGGCCTGGCCTTGCTGGTCCAGGAAGTCAGCGACAGCACCACCGCCATGACGGTGTGCATCGGCGCCCTGTGCACGACCCTGATGGACATGCCCAGCCCGCTGCGCCACAAGCTCAACGAAATGCTGGCTTCCGTGCTGCTGTGCAGCGCCGTCACGTTATTGATCAGCCTGTGCGGTCCCGTGCAGTGGCTGTTGATGACGGTACTCGTCCTCGTCAGTTTTCTCGCCAGCATGATGGTGGTGTACGGCAAGAAATCCATGCCCTTGCAGCTGGCCGCCCTGTTCATCATGACCATGTCGATGGAACACCAGATGACGTGGCAGCAATCGTTCCACCACGCGGGCCTGTTCATGCTGGGCGGCTTGATCTATCTGGCCTACGCCATGGCCATCGCCTGGGTCTTGCGCCACCGCATCAAGCAGCAAGTGCTGGCCGAAGCCCTGTTCGAACTGGCCGCCTACATCGACATCAAGGCCGATTTCTACGACACGCGCTTCAATTTGACGGAGCAGTTCAACAAGCTGGTGCGCCACCAGAGCATCCTGGCCGACCGCCAGCAAGCATCGCGCGACTTGATTTTGCGCAGCCACAAGAACAGCAAGGATGCCATCGTCGTGCAAGTGCATGTGTGCATGCTCGATTTATATGAACTGATCCTGTCCACGCACACGGATTACGCGCTGCTGCGCCAGCACCTGGCCGACTCCGACGTACTCAACTCCCTGCACGACCTGGCCTGCAAGGCGGCGCGCGACATCGAATCCGTGGCGTATGCCGTCACGCGCAAGCGCGCCTCGTATGCGCAGATCAGCTACGACAAGGAATGGGCCGACATCGAAGCGGAAATCGCCCGCCTGCAGGCGCAAGGCGACACCGCACAGGAAGCGCTGGCCACCCTGCGCGCGCAACGCAACAAGATCCGTGCCATCTTAAAAATGATCACGGAGTTACACCTGGCCACGCAAAAAGTCTACGACAACGTGCCGTTCTGGAGCGGCGCGGACATGGCGCCCTTCCTGTCGCAGCAGAAATACGAACTGAAGACCCTGCTGTCTAACCTGCGTCTGGAATCGCCCGTCTTCCGCTTCGCGCTGCGCGTATCGATGGCCATCTCGGTGGGATTGCTGATCGGCCACTGGCTGCCGTATGCGGCCCACAGCTACTGGATCGTCCTGACTATCGTCATCATCCTGCGCCCCACGTTCAGCATGACGCGCCAGCGCCGTGCCGACCGCATCATCGGCACCATCATCGGCTGCGTGATCACGGCCATCGTGATCCGCTTCGTGCACAGCAATATCGTGCTGATGGCCATTTTGTTCCTCTCCATCGTGGCCACGCCCACCTTCATTTATCTGCGCTACCGCTACACGGCCATCGCCGTGAGCCTGATGATACTGTTGCAGATGCATCTGGTGGCGCCCAGCAACCCGAACCTCGTCAGCGAGCGCCTGATCGACACCCTGATCGGCGCGGCGGTGGCCACCGTGTTCAGCTTTGTGCTGGCCAATTGGGAATACCAGAGCTTGCCGCGGCTGGTGCGCCAGGTGCTCAACGTCAACCTGTCGTACATGCAGGCCAGCTTCGAGTTGCTGCAGGGGAAATGCTTCCATGATTTTGCCTACCGCATCGAACGCAAGCGCCTGATGGACAGCCTGGCCGCGCTCAGCTCGGCGCTGGTGCGCATGCTCGATGAACCGGCCAGCAAGCAGCGGGCCGTGGAAGACATCAATCTGTTCATCGTACAAAATTACCTGCTGGTGGCCCACGTGGCGGCGCTGCGCTCCATCCTGGGGCGCCATGCCAGCCAGCTGCCCGTCGCGCCCGTCAATGCCTTGCTCAGCCACAGCCACACGCAAGTGTGTTTGACACTGTCGCGTGCGCTTGACCAGCTCGACGACAAGGCGGCCATCAGCGCGCCCCTGCCCACGCCGCCGGCGCCGCCCGTCAGCGACGTGGCCTGGTCGGGCTGGCCGCTGGTGCAGCGCCGCATCCGATTGTTGCAGGCAGATGCCGACAAGATCGTGGTGCATAGCGCGGCGATCGTGCATATCGTGTCGCCACGCTAAACACCAGCGATTTATTTCAGATAACGTTCAAACCAGCCAATGGTGCGCTTCTGCAAGTCGCGCTGGTGCTCGGGCTTGCGGAAGGAATGGCCTTCGCCGTCGTAAATGAACAGGCTGGACGGCACGCCCATGGCGCGCAAGCCGTGCCAGAATTCCAGCGACTGGGCGGCCGGCGTTTCCACGTCGCGCTCGCCCACATAGATCAGGGTCGGCGTCTTCGCCGCCTTGATCGATTCAATGGGCGAGGCACGGCGGTAGACGTCCGGATTGTCATACGCGGAGGCGCCGAAGAAGGGAATCATCCACTGGTTGATGCCGTTCTGGCCGTAATAACTGATCCAGTTCGACACGCCCGCGCCCGCCACGGCCGCCTTGAAACGGTCGCTGTGCGTGACGCCCCACATGGTCATGAAGCCGCCATACGAATGGCCGATCAGGCCCAGGCGCTGGCCGTCGATGGGCGCCACTTTTTGCGCGGCATCGATGCCGGTGAGAATGTCGCGCCAGTCGCCGCCGCCAAAGTCGGCCATGTTGGCGCGCGTAAATGCCTGGCCCTGGCCAAAGCTGCCGCGCGGATTGGGCAGGAAGACGAAATAGCCTTTTTGCGTCAATTCGTGGATCAGGGTGCTCGCCGCCACGTAACGGGGCGAGGCGGCAGCGCCGGGCCCGCCATGCACGTTGACGACCATCGGATAGCGCTTGCCGGCCTCCGTCTTCAACGGCCCCAGCAGCCAGCCTTGCACCTTGTATTGCTCGTTGTTCCAGCCCACGTTCTGCACCGTCAGCTGGGGCATGGAGCCGTCATTGTCGCGCGTTATTTTCTTGAGCTGGCGCAAAGGTCCGGCCACCAAATAGCTGGCGTGCGCAAAATCTTCCTGCGCGGCCGCTGCCTGCCTGCCATCGGCGCTGAACGACAGGCGGCCATCGCTGCCACTGCTGCTCAGTTCACCAAGCAGCACGGGCTGGGCAGGGCCGCTCTGCGCGTCGACAGGCACCAGCGCCAGCTGCGAGTCGATCAGGGCCGTTGCCAGCAAGCCGGCGCCGCGCCAGACGACGCCATTGAAGGTGCCGCGGTAGTCTGGCGTGAGATTGCGCGGCATGCCGCCGGCCAGCGGCACGGTATAAATATCGCCGCCGATGGAGCCGAAATCGCTCATCAGGCCGCCGATGAAGGCCACCGTCTTGCCATCCGGCGAGACGGACGGCAGGTTCAGCTGCATGGCCGGCGCGGCGATCACGCGCAGGGCGCCCGTGTTCCCGTCAATATGGCTGAGCTTGGCAACCCACCAGTTGCTGTCGCCATTGCCTTGCGCGCTGGTGGCAACAAAGCCGCGGCCATCGGGCGTCCAGTTGTATTCATACACATAGGTGTCGGCGGGCGACAGCAAACGCGGCTCGCCCCCACTGGCAGGCACGACGGCGATGCGCTGGGCATCATCATCGCTGCCCACTTCGCCCACCTGCCTCGCGCCCGCCTCGACGGCGCCGGCCAGCTTGCGCGCCCCCACCGTGGCCAACAGGCCCAGTTGCAGGCCATCGGGCGACCAGCGCGCCGTGCTGGCCACGCCTTTGATACTGGTCAACACGCGCGCCTGCGCCTGTGTCATTGTGGCCAGGTACAGATGCGCCATGCCCGCCTTGGCGTCGTAGCCGATAAAGGCCAGCTGCCTGCCATCGGGCGACCAGCTGGGCTTGTC
The DNA here is from genome assembly GCF_059421435.1 of Janthinobacterium sp. GW821-FHT03A03. Classification (NCBI taxonomy): domain Bacteria; kingdom Pseudomonadati; phylum Pseudomonadota; class Betaproteobacteria; order Burkholderiales; family Oxalobacteraceae; genus Janthinobacterium; species Janthinobacterium sp. GW821-FHT03A03. Next base: position 1,350,038 of record NZ_JBWKUZ010000001.1, read on the forward strand.
GTAGGAACACGCGGCGCACGGGTCGAACTGCTGCACGATGGCGCCGTTGGCGGCGTCACGCACGACGATGGCAGCATGCGGACGCTGCGGCTGCTCACCGGCCTTGCTCGATTCGATGGCGGCAATGCGCTGGCCATTGGCCGACAGGGCCACGGCGCGGTAATCGCGCAAGGCCAGGTCGCCGGCGGGCGCGGCCTGCGCCGCGGCACCCAGAAGACTGCTTGCCAGCAAGCCGCAAGCGGCCAGATCAGTTATTTTCATCATGTAAATTCCGGTTAGAAATAAAAAAAACCGCCGGCAAGCGCGGCGGTTTTGGATGGAACAGACTGCATCAGCGGGCCTTCTTGCCCAGGTGTGAATGGCGCATGCTGTACAGGAAGTAAATGGCCACCGTCACCGCCATCCACACGCTGAACACGACAAACGTCGTATGCGGCAAGTCGCGCATGATGTACAGGCAGGCAAACACGCTCAGGCCCGGTATCACGTAGGGGCCGAACGGCACGCTGAAGCCTTCGATGCGGTTCGCGCCCTGCTTGTGGCGCAGCACGGGCACGGCGATCGACACCACCATGAAGGCTGTCAGGGTGCCGATGCTGACCATGTCCCACAAGTAAGTCGCATCGACGGAACCGGCCACCACGGCCACCACCAGGCAGACCATGATGGTATTGCTGACAGGCACCAGGGTGCGCGGATGAATCTTCTGGAACGATTTCGGGATCAGGCCGTCGCGGCTGACGGCGAACAGGATGCGCGTCTGGCCATAGATCGTTACCAGGGTTACGCTGAAGACGGAAATGACGGCGCCGGCCGACAGCACCAGCGCGGGCCAGGTCTTGCCCGTGACGTTTTGCAGGATCACCGCCAGGCCCGCTTCCTGGCCTTCAAACAGTTTCGCCTGTTGCGCGCCCAGGGCGGCCACGGCCACCAGCAGATAAAACACGGTGACGATCAGCAAGGCGCCAAGGATGCCGCGCGGCACATTGCGCGTGGGATTTTTCACTTCGTCGCCGGCCGTCGCCACCGTATCGAGGCCGATGAAGGAGAAGAACACGGTGCCGGCCGCGGCCGTGACGCCCGTCATGCCGGCAAAGCCCTTGCTGTTGTCGCTATTGAAGAAAGGGAAGAAATTGTCGGCGTTGAAACCGGAAAACGCGATGACGATGAAAAACACGAGGATCGCCAGCTTGATCAGGACCATGATGGCGTTCATCAGGGCCGATTCCTTAGCGCCGCGCAACAGCAAGAAGCCGCACATGCAGATCAGGAAGATGGGCGGCAAGTTGATGTGGCCGGCGTGAAACTCCATGCCATGCGGGCCGGAAACGATCATCGGCGTGCGCAGCATTTCCGGAATATGCCAGCCGAAGGCGTTTTCCAGGAAATTGTTCAGGTAGGACGACCAGCCGATGGCCACGGCACTGCCGGCCAGCCCGTATTCGAGCAGCAGACAGGCCGCCATGATGAAAGCAAGAAACTCGCCCACGGTGGCGTAGGCAAACGAATACGAAGAGCCGGAGGCCGGTATGCGGAACGACAATTCCGCATAGCACAAGGCTGTCAGGCCGGCCGTAATGGCGGCGATCAGGAAGGACAGGATGACCGATGGGCCCGCCTTGGGCACGGCTTCGACCATGGTAAAGAAGATGCCCGTGCCGATGGTGGCGCCGACGCCGATCATGGTGAGGGAAAACAGGCCGATGGAGCGGCTCAAGCCGCTGCTGCTGAGGCCTTCACCATACTCGACCGTGGTATCGATCGGCTTGGTGCGGCAGAGTTTCTGGACCAGGGTTTGGCTCACTAGACATCCTTTATGAGGCATACGTATTTTCGTACGACGAGTAAAAACAAATAGCGCTCCGGCCTTGAGTAACCCCCAATAAATTCTTGTGTTTTCTAGCTTCCATAAGTGGCGCGCTGCTGCGTTACCCATCGCTAGCAGTGCTCGCACTGCGTCGCGCCGGGCGCCTTGCATCACATCCACTTCTGTTTGCTATAAATTCACAATAATTTCCTGGCGATTACTTACCTGGCAAAAAACCGGAAAGATCGCGTCCATTTTCAAAACTAAGCGATTATAGGGCTTTCACCGGCTCAGCTAAACAGAACTTTGATGCAAGGAAACAACGCCAGGCATGCGCCGGCAAAGCCGCAACAGTGCTGGCACGGACGAAGTTGCCTCTATGAAAGAAAAAGCGCGCCCCTGCAGGGGCAGGGGCGCGCTTTTGATTCAGCTCAACGACGCTGGTTTACTTCTTGACGTGTGGCGCATCGGCCGCTGGCCAGCCCGCTTCGTAGCCTTGCGGCACGTCGTCGCGCTTGTCCTTTGGCGCCAGGCCCAGCACGTAGTACAGCACCGTCAACAGGATCAGCCAGGCTGGGCCGACCATCAGGGCGATGCGCGTATCGGGGAAATACGCCATCAGGCCGATGACCAGGGCCAGGAAGGCCAGCGAAATCCAAGAACCATACGGCGCGAACGGCATGCGGAAGGCCAGGTTCTTGATTTCCAGCGGCGTCAAGGTCTTGCGGAACTGGATCTGCGTGACCAGGATCACGCCCCAGGTCCAGACTGCGCCGAAGGTCGAGATCGAGGTGACCCAGATAAACACTTTTTCCGGCACCATGTAATTCAGCAGCACGCCCAGCAGCAGCGCCACGACGGACACGAGGATGGCGCGGCGCGGCACGCCGCTGGCCGTCGTTTCCGCAAACGCCTTCGGCGCCTGGCCTTGCAGCGCCAGGTTGTACAGCATGCGGCCCGTGCTGAAGATGCCGCCATTGCACGACGACAAGGCCGCCGTCAGCACGACGAAGTTGATGATGCCGGCGGCCGTCTTGATGCCCAGGCGTTCGAACGTCATCACGAAGGGGCTGCCGGTGGTGCCGATTTCATTCCATGGATAGATCGACAGGATGACGAACAGCGCGCCGACATAGAAAATCAGGATGCGCCAGAACACGGAATTGATGGCGTCGGGAATCGATTTCTTCGGGTTCGCCGCTTCGCCGGCCGTCAGGCCGATCATTTCCACGCCCAGATAGGCAAACATCACCATCTGCAAGGACATCAGCACGCCCTGCGCGCCATTCGGGAAGAAACCGCCATGCGTCCACAGGTTCGAGATGCCGACGGCCACGCCGCCATTGCCGAGACCGAAGATGATCATGCCCGTGCCGCCGACGATCATCAGGATGATGGTCACCACCTTGATCAGGGCAAACCAGAATTCGAACTCGCCATACGCTTTCACGGCCAGCAGGTTAATGGCGCCCATGGAACCGAGGGCTGCCAGGGCCCAGATCCAGCGCGGCACGTCGGGGAACCAGATGCCCATGTAGATGGCAACGGCGGTAATTTCCGCCACGCATGTGACCAGCCACAGGAACCAGTAGTTCCAGCCCGTCAGATAGCCTTGCAGGGGTCCCAGGTAATCCTGGGCATAGCGGCTGAAGGAACCGGCCACGGGGTTATGCACGGCCATTTCGCCCAGCGCGCGCATGATCATGAAGATGACGGCGCCACCGATGATGTACGACAGCATGATGCCAGGACCGGCCATCTTGATGGCGTTGCCGGAACCCAGAAACAGGCCCACGCCAATCGCGGCGCCCAGCGCCATCAGGCGGATCTGCCGCTCGCCCAGGCCGCGGTGCAAGCCTTGTTCACTTGTTTTCATTACTCGTCTCCGTATTTTTAGATAGCCGCACGCTCCCGCCCCCCCTGTGGCGGTTCCGCTCTTGCAGGGGAGGATCATGCGGCTGGCCGGCTAGTGATTGCCGGCGCGTATTGCAGCTAAGGGGGTGTTAAGCAGCCAATTCAGCGATCAGCTCGATCTCGACGCAAGCGCCCAGCGGGATCTGCGCCACGCCGAAGGCGGAGCGGGCGTGCTTGCCGCTGTCGCCGAAGACTTCAACGAACAATTCCGAGGCGCCATTGGTGACCAGGTGCTGTTCCGTGAATTCGGCGGTGGAGTTGACCAGGCTCATGACCTTGACGATGCGTTTGACTTTGCTCAAGTCGCCGCCGCACGCGTCCTGCAGGGTGGCGATCAGTTCGATGGCGATGCCGCGCGCGGCGATCTTGCCTTCTTCCGTGGTGACGTTCTTGCCCAGTTGGCCGACCCATACCTTGCCATCCTTCTTGGCCAGGTGGCCGGACAGGAAGACGGTGTTGCCGGTGCGGGCATGCATTACATAGGCGGCAGCTGGCGCTGCAACAACTGGCAGTTCAATGTTGAGGGCTTTGAGTTTTTCGTAAAACGACATGCTATTTCTCCAAGAAAACAATATAAGCGAAACCAAAATTCATGCGCAGCAGGGCACGGAAGGTGACGCCCTGGCAGCGCGGTAGTGACCGACAACAGTGCCAGATTAAACGTCATCATATTGGTGAACCAGCAGTTTTAGTTCACAAATAGGCCCGGTTATTCAGTGGATTATACCGACAATCGAACAAAATTCAGCATCGTTTCATGAAGCATGCTCTACAGGCATCGAGCGTGATCCTTTTCACTTGATTGTCTTTTATACAAAGTCAAGCCCTCCGGGTCAAGGTTCAGGCCATCCAGAAATGCCTGGTCATGCGATACCACAAGTAACGCACCGAGGTATTGCAGCAGCATCTGTTCCAGCGCCTGCAGGCTGGCCAGGTCCAGATGATTGTCGGGTTCGTCGAGCAGCAGCAGTTGCGGCGGCACCTGCGCGTACAGTTCGGCCGCCAGCGCCACCTTCATGCGCTCGCCGCCGCTGAGCAGGTGGCTGGGCATGGTGGCGCGCGCGCCGGCGATGCCCAGCAGCGCCAGACGCGTGCGCAAGGCCCCTTCCGCCAGCGTACTGTTGCGTTTTTGCACGCGCTGCACAGCACTCAGCTCGCCTTCACGCGCGGCCGCATGCTGGTCCAGCCAGACCACCCGCGCGGGACACAGCACCTCGCCGCCGGCTGGCGCCAGTTGCCCGGCGATCACGCGCAGCAGCGTCGACTTGCCGCTGCCATTGTCGCCCGTCACGGCCAGGCGGCGCGGGCCGCTGAGCACCAGGTCCAGGGGCTGCGCCTGGCCATGCGGCAAGACCAGGGCGCGCAGCTCAAGGATCAGTTTTCCGTTGGGCACCTGGCTGTCCGGCGCCAGCAGCAGGCGCTCCGTCTCGGGCGCGCAGCGGGCGCTCGCTTCCAGCACCCGTTGCTGGCGCGCCAGCTGCGCTTCCTGCGCGCGCACGCGCAGCTTGCCCTGGCTATCCTGGCTCTTCTCCTTTTTCGCGTCCAGCAGAAGCTTGCTCTGATTGCCTTCGCGCCCTTCCCTCTCGCCGCGTCCGACTCTGCGCTGCTGGCGCTCGGCCTGCTGCTGCGCTTCGCGCTGCTCGCGTCGGGCACCTGCCTTTTCCGCCTGCAGGGCGGCAGCAAAACCGGCTTGCTCGAGCGCGCGCTGCTGCGCATAAAACAGGTAGTTGCCGCCATAGCTGCACAAGCCCTGCGGCGACAGCTCGACGATTGCATCGACGTGCTGCAGCAAGCCGCGGTCATGGCTGATCAGCAACAAGCCGCCCGGCCAGCGCGCCATCTGCGCCACCAGGCGGGCGCGTTGATGCGCATCAAGGTGGTTGCTCGGTTCATCGAGCACCAGCCAGTCCGCCTGCGACAGCCAGGCGCCCTGCAGGGCGATGCGCTGGCGTTCGCCGCCGCTCAGGCTGGCCGTTGGCGTGCCGGCATCGACATGACGCAAATCGAGCGCATCGAGCGCCTGGCGCAGGCGGGCGTGGGCATCCCAGCGTTCGCCCACCAGGGCGTAGTCGGCCTCGTCGACGCTGCCTTCAGCGATGCGCGCCAGCGCGGCCAGCAAGTCGTCCATGCCGGCAAGCGCCGCCACGCTGGGATAGCGGTCCGGATCGAGCTCCTGCGCCACGTAATGCACGCTGCCGTCGCAGCGCACGGCGCCAGAAGACGGCTGCGCCCGGCCTGCCAGCAGGCGCGCGAGCACACTCTTGCCCACGCCGTTATCGCCGACGAGGCCGATACGTTGCGGGGCAAAAGAAAATTGCAAATCGGAAAACAGGGCGCGGCCATCGGGCAGCACCAAGGAAAGACGGTCGAGTTGCAGTAATGCGGGCATGGATACTCCTTGAGCAAGGCTGGCGAACCCGCGCGGCGCAACGGTGCGCTGGCGGGAAGGGCAAGGCCGTGCACAGCACGGCAGTATCAATGGCGCATGTCGAAGCGTCCTGGAGAAATGGATGAAGAAGCGTCAGTGTAGCAGAGCAGACCTGTCAGCGCTGGCCCAGCGTCGTATCGCCGAACAGGCTCTTGAACTCACGCGGCTGCGAGCGCCAGTACTGCGGTGGCGCCTGCACTTGCGCGCCCAGCTGCGCCGCAGCGTGCCACGGCCAGCGCGGATCGAACAGGATGGCGCGCGCCAGCGCCACCATGTCGGACTGGCCCTGCGCGATGATGTCTTCGGCCTGCTGCGCTTCCGTGATCAAGCCGACGCTGATGGTGGGCAAGCCGCTGTCGCGCTTGATACGCTCGGCAAACGCCACCTGGTAGCCGGGTCCCACGGGAATCTGCTGCTGCGGAGAGATTCCGCCGCTGGAGACGTGGATGAAATCGGTGCCCAGCTGCTTGAGCTCCTGCGCAAAGCGCACGCTTTGTTCGATTTCCCAGCCGCCCTCGACCCAGTCGGTGGCGGAAAGGCGCACGCCCACCGCCACGCTGGCGGGCACGGCGGCGCGCACGGCTTCATACACTTCCAGCGGAAAGCGCATGCGGTTGTCCAGGCTGCCGCCGTACGCATCGCTGCGCTGGTTGGCAAGCGGCGAGAGGAACTGGTGCAGCAGATAGCCGTGCGCCGCATGCAGTTCGATGCCGTCGATGCCCAGTGCATGCACGCGCTGGGCAGCGGCGACAAACGCGCCCTTGATTTGCAACAACCCCATCTCGTCGAGCGCGAGCGGCACGGTTTCGCCCGGTGCATGGGCGATGGCCGATGGCGCCACCGTTTGCCAGCCGCCATCGGCCAGGCGCACGCAGGCGCCGCCCTGCCAGGGCGCGCGGCTCGACGCCTTGCGTCCCGCATGGCCCAGCTGCACCACCAGCGGAATAGCCGCGTGGCGGCGGATCGCCTGCACCACCTTGGCCAGCGCCGTTTGATTCGCGTCCGACCACAGGCCCAGATCGTCGGCCGAGATGCGCCCCTCGGGCGAGACGGCCGTCGCTTCCGTCATCAGCAGGCCCGCGCCGGACAGCGCCAGGTGTCCCAGATGGATCATGTGCCAGTCGGTGGCGTTGCCGTTGTCGGCCGAGTACTGGCACATGGGCGCGATGGCGATGCGGTTGGCCACCCGCAAGGGGCCCAGCGCAAACGGCGTAAATAACTGGCTCATGGCGCACTCCGGAAAAGGGGAAGCACCGATTCTACTGCGCTTTGGCGATCGGAGCCTTACACCTGCTTACGTTTGATACAGCGCAAGGGCTAGCCTTGGGCAGGCGCGGCCGCTAATCTGGACACATCAACAACACCAGTAATACCACCCCAGGAGAACACATGAACACGACGACTACCGCCAGCCGCATCCACCCCTTGATGGCAGGCGCCGCCATTTCCGTGACGGTCCTGTGCCTGGTCGGCGCGGCGTCCATCGCCGGCATCCTGCCCAATTCGCGGGCGAATGTAGCCGCCGTGCCGGCCGACGTGGCGGCGTTGACGCCGGCGGGCGCGACAGCCCTGGCGGCGCCCGTGGCGGCCCCGGTGGCCGCTCCCGTGGTGGCGCAAGCGGCGCCAGCGCCAGCGCCGGCCCCCGTCGTGCACAAGCGCGTCGTGCACCACACGCAAGTGGCGCAGGCGCGTCCCGCCTATAATGACGATGGCTACCGCGACACGGCCTACCGCGAACCGGCACGCCAGCCGCAGCCGGTGCCTGCACCGGCGCCGTCACAGCCGAACTACGTGGGCATCGGCACGGGCGCCGTCATCGGCGGCTTGATCGGCAACCAGGTCGGCGGCGGCCGCGGCAAGGCGCTGGCGACGGTGGCCGGCGTGATCGGCGGCGGCATGCTGGGCAATGCGGTGCAGAACCAGGTTCAGCAGCAGCCGCAGCAATAACCCGTCTCAGTCGTACGGGCCAAGATAGTCGAGCTTGCCCACGGCCACGCCATTGTTGCGCAGGATGGCGTGGACCATGGAAACGTGGAAATAGAAGTTTGGCAAGGCAAAGCTGAGCAAGTAATCGTCGCCCGAGAATTTTGTCCCCTCGTCCGTCCAGTTCAGCACGATTTCCTTCTGTGCGCTGCCTGCCATCTGGCCCGCATTGACGCTGTCGATATAGGCGATGGTGTTGGCAATACGCTCCTGTAACTGCTCGAACGAGGCTTCGTTATCCTCGAACTTCGGCGCCGGCACGCCGCTCAGGCGCTCGACCGACATTTTCGAGGTATCGCTGACGCGCTGCACCTGCGCCGTCAAGTCCAGCATGTCGGGCGCCAGCTGCGCGCCCAGTAAAATCTCGGGCACGATGCCGTCTTCCTCCACATGGGCTTGCGCTTTTTCCAGCAGGGCCGAGACGACCCGCAAGCCGCGGATGAAGACGGGAATGGTTGCCTGGTACATGGACACGGACATGGCGGACTCCTGATAGTGAACGATGAGCCAGTGTACCCGAGGCGCTGTCTTCCGGCAGCGTGCTTATGTGCCACTCCTGTGCGCCAGCGCACGGAGCGGCTCAATGCATCCTACTTTTCCAGATTCACCTTGCCGTCCGGCGCATGACCGGGCTGTTCGGCTGGTTCCGGCTGCAGTTCTGGCTGCGGCAGCGGCTTTTCCTTGCGCTTGCCGCCGAAAAACTTGACGATGGCCGCACCGGCACCGACCACGGCCAGGATCAGCACTTTCTTGAAGGCCAGCAGCAGCGCCAGCAGTTTGCCGAACAGGCCCAGCTTGCTGGCCACGCCACCGGCCACCAGCGCCGCCAGGCCATACTCGGCCACCTTGTCCGTCTTGCTGTCGAAGTCCGTATAGCGGTTACCCTCGGTAAATTCCGTGAACGCCGTCACTTGCTGCATTTCCTTCTTGATCGTTGCGATCTGCTGCATGCTGGCGATCGCGTTCAGGTTCAGCACGCCTTCGCGGCCCAGCACGCGCACGTTGTAGTTCAATGAATGCTCGCCGCCATCGACCATCAGGTCCTTGGCCCAGTACAGCTTGTGCGTATCCTTGGCATAGCTGGGTTTCTCCGCCCAGCCCATCAAATGGATGCCGGGATAGCCCTGCTTCTTGCGCTCCGCGTTATTCTCCAGCACGGATGCCTGCATGTCCTTGAGCAACTCATCGTACTTGATGCTGTCCGCATCGTCATCCTTGATATGCCCTTCCTTTTCATACGTGACGATGACGCCCCAGCTATCGCGCTCGAGCACGCTGGTCTTGGCCGGCACGATCATGCCCAGCGATACCATGCCCGGTGGATTGCCCCAGGCATCGACCAGCACGCGCTCGGCGTCCGTCGGCGACAGATAACGGAAGTTCGCGGGCAAATCCAGGGTGGCGATGCCGCCAGGCAAGGTGATCTTGCCGCGCTGCAGGTGCAACTGGGCGAGAAACTGTTCAGCCGTCATTTCCGGGGCGGCTGCTTTCTCATCGGCAGGGGCGGCAGCCGCGAGGCCGGAGAGGGTCAGGCACAGCAAGGCTGTCAGCAGGCGTTTCAACATGATCGGTCCAAAAAATTGCAAAGGGTAAATATTTTAAATCAATTGATTGCTTAATGGATAATTATTTCTGTGCGGCATTTTTTTATGAAAAAAGCGCCAGGCGGGTTTCCCCGGCTGGCGCCCGATGCGCTGTGATGGCTGAACGATCAGGAAACGCGCACCACCATTAATCCCGCGCGCAAGCCGACGCGCACATCCGGGTTGGGAAATACCACCAGTTCTTCCGCGTGCTGCACTGTGTAGATGTGGTCGCCATCGCTGGCGATCACGGCATGCTGCGGCAGAGACGTGAAGTTTTGCGTGCGACGGTCAAAGGCCATGCGGAATTCATCGCTGTGCTTGATGATTTCCTGCGCCACCTTGAACACGTGCGGTTGCGCCTTGACGGCTTGCGCAGGCAGTCCGCGCAGCAGGCCGTCCAGCGCCCGCGACACGTCGTCGAACAGCGATAAATCGTTCTGCCCCAGGGTGCCCACGCGGCCCAGTTCCACCGTGCTGGCGGCCGCGCCGAAATGCTCGGCCGAATAGTAGCTGTAGGTGCCGGCCGATTGCGGGTTCATGATGATGGCGCCGATGGCCGCCTGGCCCAGCCAGGCTATCAGCTGCGCCTTGGCGTCGTCGGCAACGAGGTCCGGCACGATGGCAAACGTGGGATACACGGAGGGCCGGATGGCCGTGTGCAAATCCAGGTGCCAGCGCACGGGGCCCGCCGCTTCAAAGAACGCCTTGGTCGCAGCGATCATTTCATCGGCGCGCGCGCTTTCCGCCGCTTGCGCCAGCGACCCGCGCACGGGACGGAACATGCGATTGAGGTCGGCGTCAATGAAACGCTTGCCGGCCCGGATCGCATCGACATTGCCCACGCAAACGAGCAAGTCGACGGCCAGTGCCGACGCATCGCGCGACAGCGCGTCGAGCAGATGCGCCAGCACTTCGATCGGCCCTGTCTCGTCGCCATGCACGCCCACCGAGACGGCCACGCTGGCGCGGCCCGCATCGGCTTGCGGCTTGACGATCCGCAGCATGCCGGGCGCCGGCAGGGCCACCGTGAAGCCGGCGTTGGCGAACAGCTGGGCCACGCCGCTGAAATCGGCCTGCGCCAGCGCCTGCACGGCCGGCGGCAAGCCGCCAGCGCCCTGCACTACCTGTGTGACTACCTGCGTTACATCTTGCGTCATTACACCGCCGCTTCCGCTGGGGCTTTTGCCGTGATTTTATTCACGGCCTCGGAGAGCGTCCACACGTCCAGCATGGCTTGCTCCAGCTCCGTCGCCGCCACATAGGCCGACAAACCCAGCGCGCCCGTCACGGCATCGACGGCCTGGCCTGCATTGCCTTGCTCGGCGCGCGCCAGCACCTGCGTCAGCAGACGCTGTTGCGTGCGGCGCAGCGCTTGCTGCGCGTAGTTGCGCAACTGTTCCTGCGACTTGCCTTGCGCGGCCAGTTTCAGGCCACGCTCCAGCGTATCGATGCCCGCCTGGCTGCGCAAGGCCAGGCCCACTTGCAGGAAGGCCGCCAGGTCCATCGAGGCGGGACGCGGCACGGACAGGGCCGGGAACAGGAAGCCGGCAACGACTTCCAGGGCATCGACGGCGTCCCATGCCAGCACGAAGGCCGGCCTCAAGCCAGGCACCAGCGCCGCTTCGGACTTGATGCCGACAGCCTTGAGCAGCTCGCGCTTCGATTCCGCGCCAAACAGGCGCGTCAATTCGGCCAGTCCCGCACCGCGCAGTTGCTCGGCCGGCACGGACAGCACGCCGGCGATCATCGTCTGCTGCAGCACGCGCGTTTGCGCATCGACCTTGATCGACACCGCGCGCGGCACCGTCAAGGCGTCCGCATCGAGCGCGTCGAACACGGGCGCCAGATTCAGCGCCACCCAGGCCTGGCCCCAGGCCAGGATTACGCTTGACTCGTCCACGCCATGTTCCGCCGCCAGGTTGCGGATCGTCAGCGGGCCGCAGCGGTTGATCACTTCATTGGCCAGCACGGTCGCCAGGATGGCATTGGCCAGCGGATGGTCGAGCGCCGAACGCGTTTCCACCAGCAGCGCGGGGAAGTACGGTTTCAGCACCGGCTCGGCCCACGTTTCGTCCGTCAACGGCAGCGCGGACAGGATGCGCTTGAAGCGGTTCTTCACGTTGGCGATCACCACAGCCAGTTCCGGCGTGGTCAGGCCACGCCCGTCGCTCTTCCTGCGCGCCAGTTCGGCCACCGACGGCAGTTGCTCCAGTTCGCGCGACAGGGCGCCCTCTTCTTCCAGGCTGGCGATCAGGGCGGCATAGCCATCCTGCACGGCGCTCTCGCTTTGCGCCTGCAACTCGCGCACCAGCAAATGCGTCTGCTGCGTGTTATCGCGCAAGACCAGGCGCTCGACGTCGTCCGTCATCGCATACAGCTCGCGGTTGCGCTCCGCTTCCGTCAGCTTGCCCGCATTGACTTCCACGTCCAGCCAGATTTTCACGTTGACTTCATGATCCGAGCAATCCACGCCGGCCGAGTTGTCGATCGCATCGGTGAAGATGCGCCCGCCCGTCAGCGCGAACTCGATGCGGCCGGCCTGGGTCGCACCCAAATTCCCCCCTTCGGCCACAACCTTCACGCGCAGCTCATTGCCATTGACGCGGATATGGTCATTCGCGCGGTCCTTCACCTGCGCGTGCGTCTCCGTCGAGGCCTTGATGTAGGTGCCGATGCCGCCGTTGTAGAACAGGTCCACCGGGGATTTCAGGATGCGGTGCATCAGTTCTTCCGGCGCCAGCGAGGTTTCGGCGATATCGAGCGCGGCGCGGATCTGCGGCGACAGCTCGATGGTGCGGCTTGAACGCGGATACACGCCGCCGCCGGCCGAAATCAGCTCCTTGTTATAGTCGTCCCACGAGGAGCGCGGCAAGGCGAACAGGCGCGCGCGTTCTTCGAACGAGACGGCGACGTCCGGTGTCGGGTCGAGGAAGATGTGGCGGTGGTCAAATGCGGCCACCAGTTTCAGCTGGCGCGACAGCAATACGCCATTGCCGAACACGTCGCCCGACATGTCGCCCACGCCGACCATGGTGATCGGGGTGGTGTTCAGGTCGTGGTCCATCTCATAGAAATGGCGTTTCACGGCTTCGAATGCGCCCTTCGCCGTGATGCCCAGTTTCTTGTGGTCGTAGCCGTTCGAGCCGCCCGAGGCGAACGCATCGCCGAGCCAGAAGCCGCGCTGCACGGCGATGCCGTTGGCGATGTCCGAGAACGTGGCCGTGCCCTTGTCGGCGGCCACCACCAGGTACGGGTCGGCGTCGTCGAAGCAGACGGTATCGACCGGCGGGACGATATTGCCCAGCGAGCGGTTGTCCGTCACTTCCAGCAGGCTGGAAATGAACAGGCGGTACACGGCTTCGCCTTCGGCCGCGATGGTTTCGCGCACGGCGTCCTTCGGCATCATCTTGCAGACAAAACCGCCCTTCGCGCCGGCCGGCACGATGACGGCGTTCTTGACCATCTGGGCCTTGACGAGGCCCAGCACTTCGGTGCGGTAGTCTTCCATGCGGTCGGACCAGCGCAAGCCGCCACGGGCGACGGGGCCGCCGCGCAGGTGCACGCCTTCAAAGCGGCGCGAGAAGACAAAAATCTCGCGGTACGGACGCGGCTCCGGCACCAGCGCCAGGCTGCTGGTGTCGAACTTGAAGATGATCTTGTCGCCTTGTTGATTGTTCTGGAAGTAGCTGGTGCGCAGGGTTGCGCTCATCAGGTCGGCCAGCGCGCCGAGGATTTCCTCGGTATCGGCATGGTTCACCGACGGCAGGCCGGCCTTGATGGTGGAAATCACCTCCAGGGCGGCCGCGTGCTGTGCGTCGGACAGCGCCGGATCGAAGCGCTGCAAAAAGGCCTCGACCAGGGCTTTTACGTGGGCCGGCTGCTTGCGCAGGCTTTCGGCGATGTAGCGCACCGAGAAACGGCTGCCCGTCTGGCGCCAGTAGCTGGTGTAGGCGCGCACCAGCTGCACTTCGCGCGTCGACAAGCCGCCTTCGATGACCAGACCATTCAGGCGGCCATCTTCGGCCGTGTCGTTGAACAGGGCGGCAAACAATTCCTGCGCCACGGCGACCACGGATGGCTGCGCCAGTTTCGCCGCGCTGGCAGCATCGACCGTCAGGCTGGTGACGAAATAGCGCGTGCCGTCGGACAGAGAAACCGAATACGCCTGTTCGCGGTCGATGGCCACGCCCGCATTGTGCAGGGCTGGCAGAATGGTCGACAGCGGCGGCACCTTGTTGGCCGAATACAGGCGGATGGTGGTGACGGCGCCCGTCTCGATGCGCACGGCCACGTGCGCCGGATCGGTGTTGCGCAGGATGGTGTCGAGATCGCGGAAGGCGACGGCCGGCGCCGTGGCGGCCACGTAATCGAGCGGTAAAGTAGCGCAGAGTTTGCGCAGGCTGGCGCGCAGGGCCACGTCGGGCACGGCGTCGGCCACGGCGGCAAAGCCGTTGTGCCAGCCATCGAGCACGCTAAGGAGCGGCTGTTCGATATCCGTTTCCAGGTCCAGCGGGTAACGGGCGGCGTGGGCGATCAGGTAGACGCGCGCCAGGGGACCGTCGGCCACCAGTGTTTGCGTGCTCACGTGCGTGGCGCCGGAACTGGCTTGCAGGGCTTTTGCCAGGCTCGATGCCACGCTGGCGCTGTAACGCTCGCGCGGCAGGTAGACCAGCACGTTCAGGTGGCGCGCGTACACGTCGCGGCGCGCGAAGACCTTGGTGCGCGGCTGCTTGTACAGCGAAACGACAGAACCGCACACTTGCGCCAGCCAGTCGAGGTCCGCTTCCAGCGCTTCGGTGCGCGGCAGGGATTCGAGGATTTCACGGAATTTCTCGGCGCGGAAGCCTTGCTGGCGCACGCCGGCCAGGCTCAGCACCTTGGCCACGCGGCCGCGCGCAAACGGCAGCGCCGCCAGCGGAGTGGAATTGCCGGCGCGGGTGAACAGGCCGACGAAGCAATGTTCGCCCAGGATGGCGCCTTGCGGGTCGGTGTCGCGCACGCCGATGAAATCGAGCTGCTGGTCGCGATGCAGGGTGCCTGCCACGTCGGCCTTGACGATGGACAGCGCCGATTCGCGCTTGGCCAGGGTGTCGAAGTCGCCCGGGATATTCGCCAGGCAGGTGCCGTACACAGGGTGCGCCGTATCCTGCAGCACGCCGACCCGGCTCGGGATATCGCGTTCGAGTTCGCGCACGCCCGGCTTGACGCGATAGTAGGCATAGCCGAACACTTCAAAGCCGCCGCTGCGGGCCCACTCCAGGAAAGCGGCCACTTCCGCGCCCTCTTCGCCATGCTGCGATGCAGCCGTGGCCACTGCGGCCAAACGCTCGCTCATGGAAGCGGCGTCGCGGCGCACGACGGCGGCGTCGCGCGCCACCATGTCCAGGGAGCCGACCAGCGCCGCCAGCGCTTCCGGCGCCAGTTCCTCATCGAGCAGCACCAGCACATACGATTCGAGCGGATCGCCAGCCTGGCGCACCGCGTCGACGCTGCCGTCAGCGGCGCGGCGCACGGGCAGCACGGTATTCATCACGCCGCGCACGGCCAGGTGCTGGCGGCGCATGGCCATGACGATGGAGTCGACCAGGTATGGCATGTCTTCGTTCAGGATCAGCAAGGCACTCGCCATGCCGCCACGGCCATCCGCATAGCGCAGGGTGGCGATCTGGCAACCGCTGCCAGTGCGCTTGGCCGCTTGCGTGAAACCGTCGACCAGTACGGGCGCCAGGCTGTCGGGCGCGATATCGGCCAGGTCTTCGGCGTCGAGCGAGTCCAGCCAGGCCTGCACCAGTTGCACGACAGGCGCTGCCGCCTTGTCCTTGATCAGCTCCAGCGTTTGTGTGCGCAAATCTTGTGGCGTGTGATTCATCTTGCATCTCCATTACGGTAATGTGAATGTCCAGCGCTGTCGTTCGGGCTTGTGGCTGGGCGGCAGCGGTGTCAAGAGACGGGGGTCGCCCGTCCAATTCTTTCGATACTGCGGATAGTGTGTCTCGGATTTTCTGTGTGTTTTTCTGTCGCCTACAAGTCGTACAATCCAGGTAAGTTGAGGATGATCGTCAATTCTTCAAGCGCTGCATGCACTTCCAGCGCCAGCTGCGGGTCGGCCAGGTCGCCCGGCTCCAGATGGTCGCGGTAGTGCTTTTCCACCCACTGCACCAGCCGATGGTACAGCGTTTCCGTCATGATCACGCCCTGGTGCATGGCGCGCGCCTCGGTTTGCGTCAGGGCCACGCGCAAACGCAGGCAGGCTGGCCCGCCGCCGTTGCGCATGCTCTGGCGCAGGTCGAAATGGATCAGTTCATCGATGGGACCGGCGCCTGCCACCAGGCCTTCCAGGTAGCGCGACACGGCGCGGTTTTCCTGGCATTCCTGCGGGATCACCAGCGCCATGCCGCCGCCCTCCTTCGTCAGCAACTGGCTGTTGAACAGATAACTGCTGACGGCATCCGTAATTGGCACCTGGCCCGTGTCCACGCGCAGCGCCTGCAGTTCGGTACCCGTACCGGCAACGGCGCGGCGCAGCTGCGACAAGCTCGCCTCTTCATCGGCAAACGCCTGTTCGTGATAGAACAGCACATTGCCGTTGCCGACGGCGATGACGTCGTTGTGGAACACGCCCTGGTCGATCACTTCCGGATTCTGCTGCACGTACACGGTGCGCTTTGCATCCAGGCCATGCAGGCGCGCCACGGCTTGCGACGCTTCCAGGGTCTGGCGCGCCGGGTAGCGCTTCGGCGACGGCGCGGAAGGATCGAACTCCACCCGGCCATACACGAACATCTCGACCGATGGCGCGCCGTGGCTCGCCCCCAGCCGCGTATGATTGGCCGCGCCCTCGTCGCCGAAGGCCGGCGTGGACGGCAGCGCGTCATGCACGGCGAAGTGCTTGTCGTCGCTGAAAATGGCGCGCAGGCTGCGCGCCGACTGCGCGTGCTCGAAGGCGCGGTGCAGCTTGTTATTCAGGTTGGCTGCCGTGAAGTGCACGCGGCCGTCCTGCGTGTCGGCCGACGGACTGACCGTGGCGGCGTTCGCCGTCCACATGGGCGAGGCCGAATACGCGCAGGCCAGGATGACGGGCGACTCCTTGTAGGCGCGCGCCAGCACCTCGGCATCGCTGCCCGTGAAACCGATGGAGCGCAGCAGGCGGAAATTCGGACGGTCCTGCGGCGGCAGCAAGGCTTGCCCAAAACCGCGCGCAGCCAGTGCGCGCATCTTGGCCAGGCCCTGCAAGGCAGCCTGCTTCGGATTCGAGGCGCTTTTCACATTGCTGAACGAGGCCACGTTGCCGAACGAGAGTCCGGCATAGTTATGCGATGGGCCGACCAGGCCGTCAAAGTTGTATTCGCGCGTGCTGTGCATGGGTATTCCTTGATAAACCTACTTAAAAATTCAGGCCGGGCGACAGCTTGGCCGGCATTTCCAGTACGCTGTTCTCGATCGAGGCGACCGGATAAGCGCAGTAGTCGGCCGCGTAGTAGGCGCTCGGCCGGTGGTTACCCGACTTGCCGATGCCGCCGAACGGCGCCGTGCTGGCCGCGCCCGTGGTCGGACGGTTCCAGTTGATGATGCCGGCGCGCGCGCGCGTTTGAAACAGCTGCCACAGCGCCGGATCGTCGGACAAGAGCGCTGCGGCCAGGCCGAATTCGGTGGCGTTGGCGACCTTCAGCGCCGCATCGAAATCGGCCACGCGGATCACTTGCAGCAGCGGGCCGAACCACTCCTCGTCGGGGATGCCGGCGGCATCGGTGACGTCGACGATGCCGGCCGTGACAAAGCCCGCCTCGGGATTCAACTGGCGCATCTGCAGCAGGGTCGTGCCGCCCTTGGCGGCCATGTCCGCCTGCGCCTGCACCAGGCGCGCGGCCACGGCACTCGACACGACTGGCCCCATGAACGGCTGCGGCTGGGCGTCGGAGGCGCCAATGCCCAGTTTCGCCGCCACTTCCACCAGGCGCGCCACGAAGGCAGACCCCGCTGCGCTATCTTGCACTACCAGGCGGCGCGCGCAGGTGCAGCGCTGGCCGGCCGAGACGAAGGCGGAGAAGATCGCGTGATGCACGGCCGCGTCCACGTCCTTCACGTCCCACACGACGAGCGCGTTGTTGCCGCCCATTTCCAGCGCCAGCATCTTGCCCGGCTGGCCGCCGAACTGGCGGTGCAGGCTGATGCCCGTCTGGCAGGAGCCCGTAAACAGCACGCCGTCGAGGTGCGCATTGGCGCCCAGCGCCACGCCCGTGTCGCGCCCGCCGTTGACGAGGTTGACGACGCCGTCCGGCAAGCCCGCCTGCTGCCACAGCTGCACGGTTTTCACTGCCGTGCGCGGCGCATATTCGCTGGGCTTGAAGACGATGGTGTTACCGGCGATCATGGCTGGCACGATGTGGCCATTCGGCAGGTGACCGGGGAAATTGTACGGGCCGAAGACGCCGAAGACGCCATGCGGGCGGTGGCGCAGCACGGCGTCGCCGTCGGCGATCTTGCCTTGCGTGATGCCGGTACGTGCGTGGTACGACTGCACCGAAATATCGATCTTGTTTGCCATGGTAGCGACTTCCGTGCGCGACTCCCACAATGGTTTACCCACTTCTTCCGAGATCAAGAGCGCCAGCGCTTCCGCATGTTCCTTGAGCAGCTCGCGAAAGCGCACGCAGATGGCGATGCGCTCTTCGACGGGCGTATCGGCCCACGCGTCGAAAGCCGCGCGGGCGGCCTGGCAGGCTTGTTCGACTTCTTTCTCCGTCGCTTCCAGGCTGGCCCAGGTCTGCTTGCCGTTCGACGGATCGATGGTGACGCGTTCCCGGCCCGTACCTGGCAGCCAGGCGCCATTGATGAAGTTCGATGCTGCAGTAGACGAATTAAACACATTAGACATGGGGATGCTTCCTCGGGTTGAGTGACAAGGTGCGCACGGTGTCGCCGTTGTGGCAACGCAGCAAATGCAATTCATCGTCGTCCAGCGCGATTTTTCCGCCATGCGGATTGGCGTTGGTGACGATCATGCGGAAATCTTTCAGGTCGGTGTTGGAGACCAGGTAAGGCTCGGCTTGCGCCACCTCGCCGGCGTCCAGCGCAGTCTCGGCATCGAGCACGGCCGGCATGCTGTCGCGCATGGCGCGCAGCTCGGACACGCGCGCCTGCAGCACGGGACCGGCGTCGAAAATGTCGACATAGCCTTCGAAGTGCAAGCCTTCCTGTTCCAGCAGGCGGCGCGCGGGCGCCGTGCTCAGATGCACCTTGCCGATCACTTCCTGCGCCTCGTCGGGCAGGTAGGCCACGTACATGGGCTGGCGTGGCATCAGTTCGGCGATGAACGATTTCTTGCCCAGGCTCGTCAAATCATCGACGTGATGGAAATCCATCTTGAAGAAATGGCGGCCCAGACCTTCGTAGAACGGCGAGCTGCCGTCCGGCGCCTGGTAGCCGCGCATTTCGGCAATCAGCTTTTCCGTGAACAGGTGCGGGAACTGGGCGATGAACAGAAACCGGCTTTTCGACAGCAGCTTGCCGTTGTTGCCGCTGCGGTAATCGGGGTGCAGAAACAGCGAGCACAGCTCCGTGCTGCCCGTCAGGTCGTTCGACAGGTACAGCGTCTCCATGCGTGTAAACACGTCGAGTTCGCGGCTCGAATGCACGAGGGTGCCGATGCGGTAGTTATAGAACGGCTCTTCCAGGCCCACGGCGCCCTTGATGGCGCATACGCCAGCCAGGCGGCCCGTGTCAGTATCCTCCATGACAAACATGTAGTCGCGCTTTTCGGGCGGGATGGTTTCGGCAAACGAGGCGCAGGCGATAGCCAGGCGGTCGCCCAGCATTTTCATGTCGGGCTTGAGGGTGGTCATGCCGGTGCCGACCTGGCTGGCCAGGCCGTACAGGGCATTCAGGTCAGAGGCGTTGATGGCGCGTACAACTAGCATAAGGTTCTCTCGGTTAAATGCGCACGCAGATGACGCTGTCGCCTTCGGCCACGGCCAGCGCTTCGAGCAGCTCGGCCGGCAAGCCGACGGTGTCCTGCGCTTCGAGCGCATCGCAGGCGAAGGTGACGGCGCGGAAGTTGCGCTCCGCGCCGGACGCAATCGCGTAATTGACTTTCAGGCCCGTACGGCTGGGCGCGGCGCCCGCAACCACGCGGCGCGTGAGCGAACCCGTAAACGAGCGCAGCGAATTCTTGTGTGCCTGCAGGATCGGGCCACCATCGAAAATATCGATGTAATCGTCCGCTTCAAAGCCTTCTTCCGTCAGCAGGTTGAACGCCAGTTCGCCACTCGGGTGGATCTGGCCCATGGCCGCCTGCGCGTCGCCAGGCAACAGCGGCACATACACGGGGTAATGGGGCATCAGCTCGACGATCAGGGTGCGGTTGCGCGCGCCGCCAATGACTTTTTCGGCGTCGAGGAAATCCATCTGGAAGAACTTGCGGCCCAGCGCATCCCAGAACGGCGACTGGCCATTGGCGTCCGTGATGCCCGCCAGCGGCACGAAGAAGCGGTCGCCGAAACGGTGCGGCGCCAGCACGGCGAACAGCAGCCGCGCGCGCGACAGCAGGGCCGCTTCCAGGCCCGCCTGCTCCATGTTGCGCACATAGAAGCCGGACAGCTGCGAGTACGCCGTCAGCTCCGAGCACAGGGTCAGCGCATGCACGCTGTGGCTGATGTTCAGGTCGCGCGAAACCTGCTGGATGACGTCATTGCGAAAGGAAAAATAGGTACCGTTCGAGCCGGCCGAGGCAAAGATGGCGGCCGTGCCAAAGATGCTCTTGTCGAGCAGGGATTCAAGCACGAAGAGATATGACTCTTCGCTGGGGATATCGACGTGGGCGGCAAACGAGGCGATGGAGCGCTCGACGGAGGCGGCGATTTTATCGCGCGTCTTCGGCAGGGTATGGACACCCGGCATGGTTACCGCGGCCAGCGCTTCGAGGGCTGCAATATCCGCAATTTCTACCGGACGGACAACATACATGGGTACTCCTTCAATGCTGACGATGCTGGGGTAGAACCAAGCCGGCCCGCAGCAAAGCAGCGGGCCGGTGATCAAACAGGGAGCTGGCCTGGCCTCAGGCCTTGAGCATGCCGTCGATGGCGGCGCGCAGCAGGCGGCCCGCTTCGACGATCTGTTCGTCCGAGACGATCAGTGCCGGCGCCAGGCGCACCACGTCCATGCCGGCGATCAGCACCATCAGGCCCTGCGCTTCTGCCGCCTTCTGGATATCCTTCGCACGGCCCTTGTAGGCGTCGCTGACCACGAGGCCCAGCAGCAGGCCGCTACCGCGCACCACGGAGAACACTTGCGGATAGTCCGTGATCAGGCCTTGCAGCATGGCGATGGTGCTGACGCTCGCTTCCTTCACGCGCGCCAGGAAGGCTGGCGTGTTGATCATTTCCAGCACTTTCAGGGCCACGGTGGCAGCCAGCGGATTGCCGCCGTAGGTGGTGCCGTGGGTACCGACTGCCAGGGTTTGCGCCAGCTCATTGGTGGTCAGCATGGCGCCGATCGGGTAGCCATTGCCCAGTGCCTTGGCGGCCGTCAGGATATCCGGCGTGACGCCGTAGCCCATATAGGCAAACAACGCGCCAGTGCGGCCCATGCCGCTCTGGACTTCGTCGAAAATCAGCAGGGCGCCTGTCTTGTCGCACAGGGCGCGCAGCTCCTTGAGGAATTCCGGATTGCCTGGCACCACGCCGCCTTCGCCCTGTACCGGCTCGACGATCACGGCGCACACGTCGTCACCGATGGCGGCGCGCGCCGCTTCGATGTCGTTGTAGGCGATGTGGTTGATTTCCTGCGGCAGCGGCTCGAAGCCTTCCGTGTACTTGGCCTGGCCGCCGACGGAGACGGTAAACAGCGTGCGGCCGTGGAAAGAGCTGAAGCAGGAGATGATGCGCGACTTGTGCGCGCCGAACTTGGTGTGCGCATACTTGCGCGCCAGTTTCAGGGCCGCTTCATTGGCTTCCGCGCCGGAGTTGCAGAAGAAGGCGCGGTCGGCAAACGTCGCTTCCGTCAGGGCCAGCGCCAGGCGCAGCACGGGCTCGTTGGTGTAGCCGTTGCCCAAATGCCACAGGGAATTGATTTGCTTGGTCAGCACGTCGACCAGGGCCGGATTGCAGTGCCCCAGGCTGGTGACGGCGATGCCGGACGTGAAGTCGAGGTAATGCTTGCCGGACTGGTCCCACAGATCCAGTCCGGAGGCACGCACCGGCACCATGGCGGCGGGAGCGTAGGTAGGAACCAGGACCTGGTCAAAGGTTTCCCGGGTGACTGGGCGAGCGGTTACGGTCGAATCAAGCTTGGCATTCATAGCATTCCCCATCAATATGTTAGGTACTCCCGCAGCTACGACAGCCACGTGTGTACAGCATTATAAAAAGCGGGATGCTAAAACTCTTTTGAATCTGCGACAAGGATTTTCACAATTCATCACAGGAAAATTCCCGTGCCGCCGCGTCCTACGGGGCTGGCATGAGCTTGCGCTGCCGCTCTTCGCGGGGCGTATTGCCAAACAGGGTACCGAAGGCCGTGGAAAAGTGCGAACCGGACGAAAAACCACACATCAACCCCACTTGCACGATGGAATAATGTGTATCAAGCAATAGTTGCCTGGAGCGTTGCAGCCGCAGTTCCAGGTAATAGCGCGACGGCAGGCTGCCCAGGTACTGCTTGAACAGCCGTTCCAACTGGCGCCGCGACAGGCCCACCAGGCTGGCGATATCGTCCGTCGACAGCGGTTCCTCGATATTGGCTTCCATCAAGGTCACCGCTTCAGACAGCTTCGGCTGCAGCACGCCGAAACGCGCCTGCAGCGCCACCCGCTGGCGCTCTTCCTTGCCGCGCACCTTGTCCACGCACAGCGCTTCCTTGACGAGCGCCTGCGCGTCGGCGCCAAACACGGTTTCGATCAGGGTCAGCGAAAAGTCGATGCTGGCCGCGCCACCGCAACACGTGATGTGGGGACCATCGATATCGAACAAATGCGGCGTCAGGATGGCGCGCTCGGCCTTCGCCTCGGCGTCCGCGTACAAGGCCCACGGCAGGGCGATGCGCACGCCGTCCATGACGCCCGCGTCGGCCAGCCACAGCACGGCCGCGCCTACGCCCCCCCAGAATGGCGCCGAACGGCAACGTTCGATCACGGCCCGGCACAGCTCGGCACGCAGCGGCGCCTCCGTCTCGTCGGCCACCAGCAGGGCGATATGCCAGTTGCCGCCCTGCTGCGCCACCTGCTCGGGCGTGCGCACATCGAGTTGCAGGGCATCGGGCCCCAGCGCCCGCGCGCACAGGCGCAAAGGCTGTACCAGGCCGGCCCAGGTGATCGATTCGGCATCGCCGGCATGGATCAGCAGAAGCCGCAACGGTTTGTCGAGGCCGATACGGGAAAGATTAGCGAGGGACATCGGCGGGGCGGGATCGGGGCTATGGCTACAGTTCGCCTATCATACCGGAGTTCGACGGCGCTGCGCCCGCCATGCAAGGCGCCCGCCCGATGCGCCGGAAAAAAGCGGGACGGAAGGATATAATCATGGCCTATGGGTGAACGATATTTAAAAAGTATCCGGCTGCTGGCCGAATGCATGCAGGGCTTCGAGCGGTTTTCCGGCGACTTCGTGCGCCAGTACGGCTTGACGCATGCGCAATTCGACATCATTGCCACGCTCGGCAACACCTGTGGCATGTCCTACAAGGAACTGGGGCAAAAAACCCTGATTACCAAGGGCACCCTGACAGGCGTCGTGGACCGGCTGGAACAAAAAGGTCTGGTAATACGCGAACGTTGTACGCGCGACAAGCGTTCCTACTTCGTACGCCTGAGCTGCGAGGGAGAGCAAGTGTTCCATGACGTATTTCCCAAGCTGACCAGACAAGGGCAGCACTTGTTTGCCGACTATACCGAAGACGATTTTATTCGTCTGGAAACGACCCTGGCGGGCCTGAAACAGGCCATTGCCAATGGCCAAGGCTGACAATTCATCACGCAAACATCAGATTCAAACAAGACAAAGGAAAACAAGTTGAAAACCACACTGCTCGAAGGCAAAAAGCCCGCTCATTTCGATAAACACATCATCGGCAACTTGTTGCTCAACGCCAGCACGCCAGAACTGGTACGCCAGGAAAAGCTGATCATCGGCGTGCGCAATGAAGACGGCGAAATCTACCGCCTGATCGGCGCGACCAAGCACAACAGCTTCATGAACGCCGTCGAGGAATTGTTCGACCTGGGCCTGACGGATGAGCTGGAAGACAGCGACGAGCTGGTCGAGGGCTGCGATGCCATCTTCAGCGAATCCCTGTAACAACGCATAACAAGACCTGCTGCGCGGTGGCCCTGTCCAGCGCTTTGACGATCGTTGTCGTTAGAAAAGGCATGCCGCTGATCCAGTGGCATGCCTTTTGCCGTTTACGGGGGCTTTGCTTGCCTTTTGCCAGGCTGTTTGCGAAAAGATCACGGCTAAAAAGTTCCACACGGAAATATTGCGAGTATAATTTTTTCAATGAACAGACTCGACGCCTTTAAAAGCATCGCCGCACAAGCCGCTCGTGGCGAGCTGACCTTCCCCGCCAATGTGGACGCTTCGCTCAAGCTGCAGCAGGCGCTGGCCGATCCCGACTGCCATATTGAAGCGGCCGCCAAGCTGGTGCAGGCAGACCCGCTGCTGGCCGCGCGCACGGTGGCCATCGCCAATTCCGCGGCCTTCAACCGTTCCGGCAACGAGATCACCAGCGTGCGCAATGCCGTGCAGCGCCTTGGCGTGCGCACCCTGCAGTCCGTGGTGGCCTCGCTGATCGTACGCCAGCTGGGCAGCACGATTACCGATCCCGTCCTGCAAGCCAAAGCCACCCAGCTGTGGGAGCATACGGCCCATGTGGCGGCACTGTCGCAGGTGCTGGCCCGCCGCGTCACCAAGGTCGATCCCGATACGGCCCTGTTTGCCGGCATCGTGCACGAAGTGGGCGGTTTTTATCTGCTGTCGCGCGCGGCCGAATTTCCCGGCATTCTCGACGGCGAACCGCAGGACTGGATCGAACATGGCGAGCAGGCCATCGGCCACGGCGTGTTGACCAAACTCAAGGTACCGGAAGCCGTGATGCACGCCATCGATTCCCTGTGGGAGGGCTTGCGCGCCATCCCGCCCGAATCGCTGGGCGACACCCTGTTGCTGGCGAACGATTTGGCGCCAGTGGCGTCACCGCTCAACGAAAGCCCGGCCGCCATCGCCGTCCGGGCCGCCCGCGCCGCCCGCAGCATCGACTGCGTGATCGGCGACGACATGACCCTGTCGAACATCCTCGCCGAATCGGACGACGAAGTGCAGTCGCTGCTGAAGGTGCTGGTGCACTAGCGTTTCTTGCTGGCCGGTGGCGGCGCCACCGGCTTGGCTGTCTCGACGATCAGCACATGCTTGTCCACGGCCTTGCTCGTTTGCTCCTGCTTGACGACTTGCATGGCAACAGCCCGGGTACGTAACAGCGGCTTCGGATGGCGCGGCATGAACATGGCGGATTTTCCTGAAAAGAGAATACGGTCCACATGCGGCGCACTTGTCAACTTTTCAAGCTCCAGCCAAACACAAGGCAAAAAAAACCCGCTCGAAAGCGGGTAAAGTCCAAAGCTAGGGATGTCCTGAAAGAGACAGCCCTATCTTATGCCGCGCCGCCGTGCCGGCTCCGTGCGCTGGCTCACTTAGCAGCCACATTTATTCTCCTATCAGCGTCACTTCCGTTTCCTGCCAGGCACGCAACTGCCGCACGCGCGCAAACCAGGCCTGGATGTTGGCGTACTGCCCCAGCGGCAGTTGCACGCGCTCGCTGTACATCAGCGGCGCGGCCACGGCGAAATCGGCCAGGGTCAGCGCCTCGCCGCTGAGCCAGCTGCGCCCGGCCAGGTAGGCATCGAGCACGACGGCGCATTCAGCCAGGTCGCGCTCGCCGCGCGCCACCTCCAGCGGGTCCGCCGGGCCGCCGCCCGTGATGCCCTTCCATGCATGCTCCCAGGTCAGCACGCTGATGGCAGGCGCGAAATGTTGCGCGGCCCAGAACAGCCAGCGGTTGACGTCGGCACGAGCTTGCGGCGCCTGCGGATAAAGCGTCTGGCCTGGCACCTGTTCCGCCAGATATTGCATGATGGCGCACGACTCCCACAGCAGGAAATCGCCATCGGCCAGCACCGGCACCTTGCCGTTCGGGTTCAGCTCGGCCAGGCGGCGGCGGTCGTCCGCATTCATCAGGTCGACTTCCGCCAGTTCCAGCGGCAAATCAAGGTGGATCGCCGTCATCAGGGCACGGCGGGCATTCGAGGACATGGGGTGGTGGTACAGGCGCATGATAGATGGCTCCGGTGAGTGAAGAAGCCACCATCGTACGAGCCATCACTGACAGTTTTTGTCAGGAGCGTGGCTGCGCTTCCGGCGCGCTAGCTTTCAGGATCAATATCGTGCGCCTTGCGCCAGGCGTCCAGCAGCACGTGGCGCCGCGTGGGATAACGTTCGGCATGCGGTGCCACGCTGGCGATGCGGTCGATGCGGAAATGCCGGTAGTCGCCGCGCAGCTCGCACCAGGCGGCCAGCAGGCGCTTGCCCTCAAAAAAGGCCAGGGCAAAGGGCCACACCGTGCGTTGCGTCGCACTGCCGTGCTCATCCTGGTAACCGAGCGTGATTTTCTGCTCATAGCGGATGGCCTCGCGCACCGGCTGCACATAGCGGTCGGCCGGCTGCGTGCCATCGGCGGGACGCCCCAGCGGCACCCACAGGCTGGTGTCGGCCATGTTGTCGCGCAAGTCGCGCGGCGAGGCGGCGGCGATCTTCGCCAGGGCATTGCTGGCCGCCTGCGCCAGGCCGGCATCGCCCTGCCGGCGCACCCAGCGCGCGCCCAGCACGAGCGCCTCCAGTTCATCGGGTCCGAACATCAGCGGCGGCAGGAAGGCGCCGCGGCGCAGCACATAGCCGATGCCGGCCTCGCCCTGCAATGGCGCGCCCAGTTCGGCCAGGGTCTGGATATCGCGGTAAATCGTACGCTCGGATACACCCAGTTGCTGCGCCAGCTGGGCCGCCGTGACGGGCACGCGCCTGGCCCGCATGGCGTCCATCAGCAGGAAAAGGCGGCCGCTGCGGCTCATGGACAGCCCTGCAGAGCGTGGTCGCCCATGACGAGGGCAGACAGGGCTGGCACATACAGGTAGTCGTCAGGCGCCAGGCGCGCCGCGCGCGCCCCCTCTTCCACGCCCGCGATGCCGTAGCAGCGCTGCAGGCGGGCGGCGGCCGGCCACCAGTAGACGGCGGCATCCTGGTCAGGAAAGCGCTGCCGCACGACGTCCGCCAGTGCGGCGACCTGCCGGAAGTCGCGATAGAAGGCGGGCGCGATGCCCAGCTCCGCGGCAAACGCCGCTTCCTGCACTGCCACGCCGGCCAGCCGCGCGGCCAGCGCTTGCGTCTCGCGGTTCAGGTCCTGGGCCGCCACGCCCGCGTCAACCAGGGTGCGGCGCATCTGTGCCGGTCTCGCCTGCGCGCGCAGAAAAGCCGATTCCTGCAGCGCCAGCACGGCGTCTGCGGGAATGTGCTTGCGGTAAGCTGCCGGGAAGACATACAGGGCGCAGCTGCCCGCGCACACCGTGTCGATGGCGAGATCAAGCCGTAGCTGGCGCACCAGGCGTCCCAGCTGCATCGCCGCCAGCGGCTCGCCGCCGTCACTATTGATGCGCAACAAGGTCGTCTCGTGCGTGTACAACTGGCGCAGCCGGTCCGCATCGCCATCGGCAATCGCGCCGCGCATGGCGATGCTGCCGGCGTCGACACGGCTGAAATCGGCCGCGCCGGCCAGCGCCGTCACGCCGGCCATCACACCTACCCATAAAAAACGCTTCATCATCATCCATTACAAAAAAAAACGACCACCGCAAACGGTGGTCGTTCTTCATTCAACCTGCAAAAGACCTGCGCTTACACCACGGCGCCGTCGGTTTCGTCTTTTTCCTTGACCGGCTTGATCAAGTCTTCGCGCTTGACGCCCAGCCACATGGCGATGGAGGCCGCGACGAACACGGACGAATAAATACCGAAGCAGATACCGATGGTCAGCGCCAGGGCGAAATGGTGCAGGGTCTGGCCGCCGAAGACCAGCATCGACAGCACCATCATCTGGGTCGAGCCGTGGGTGATGATGGTACGCGAAATGGTGCTGGTGATCGCGTTGTCGATCACTTCATGCACGGAAGCCTTGCGCTGCTTGCGGAAGTTTTCGCGGATACGGTCAAAAATCACCACCGATTCATTAACCGAATAGCCCAGCACCGCCAGGATGGCCGCCAGTACGGTCAGCGAGAATTCCCACTCGAAGAAGGCGAAGAAGCCCAGGATGATCACCACGTCATGCAAGTTGGCGATAATGGCCGAGACAGCGTATTTCCATTCAAAGCGCACGGCCAGGTAAATCATCACGCCGATAATCACCACCACCAGCGCATTCAAACCGTTCTGCGCCAGCTCCTCGCCCACTTGCGGGCCGACGAATTCGACTTTCTGCAGGACCACCGCTTCGCTGCCGGCAGCATCCATGCAGGCGCTCTTGAGCACATGTTCGCCCTTGGCGGTAACGGTGTCGATGGCCTTGGTCGTGCCTTGCTCGGCCTTGCACAACGCTTCAAACACGCGCTGCGAGGTGTTCGCGGCGCTGACGCCCTTTTCCACCGGCAGGCGGATCATCACATCGCGCGCCGTGTCGAAACTGGTCACGCCCGGCTCTTCATAGCCCATGGCGATCAGGGTGCCGCGTATGCCTTCAAGATTGGCCGCCTTGGGGTATTTCACCTCCATCAGGGTGCCGCCCTTGAATTCCACGGACAGGTGCAAGCCCTTGTGCACCAGGAAGAAGACGGCGGCAAGGAAGGTCACGGCCGAAATGACGTTGAAAATCAACGCATGGCGCATGAAGGGAATATCTTTTTTGATCCGGAAAAATTCCATGAAATCCTCTGAGTTCTATTCTGTGCGTCCGGCGGCTGGGCCACCGGACGCGATCGCTGTTGACGCTATTGGGTGAGTCGGGGCCGTCGCTTATTTGCTGGCGCCCGGCACCCACACCGTGCCGATCGACAAGGTCGTCAGCTTTTTCTTGCGGCCGTACCAGAGGTTGACCACGCCGCGCGACACGAAGACGGAGGAGAACATTGAGGTCAGGATACCCAGGCAATGCACGACAGCGAAGCCGCGCACGGGACCGCTGCCAAAGGCCAGCAGCGCCAGGCCGACGATCAGGGTGGTCACGTTCGAGTCCAGAATCGTCGCCCAGGCGCGGTCGAAGCCGGCAGCGATCGCCGCTTGCGGCGTATTGCCGGCACGTAGCTCTTCGCGGATACGTTCATTGATCAGCACGTTGGCGTCAATCGCCATGCCCAGCGCCAGCGCGATAGCGGCGATACCTGGCAAGGTCAAGGTCACCTGAATCATCGACAGCAAGCCGACCAGCAACAACAGGTTGGTGGCCAGGGCCAGCACGCTGAAGGCGCCGAACAGCATGTAGTAGGCGATCATGAAGATGGCGATGGCGATGAAGCCGTACAAGGTCGAGTGGAAGCCCTTGGCGATGTTTTCCGCGCCCAGCTGCGGTCCGATCGTGCGTTCTTCGATGACTGTCATCGGCGCCGACAGGGCGCCCGAGCGCAGCAGCAGCGCCAGTTCATTCGCGTTTTCCGCGCCGCCCATGCCGGTGATCTGGAAGCGCGAACCGAGTTCCTGCTGGATGGTCGCAACCGACAGCACTTCCGGCTTGCCCTTTTCAAACAGCACGATGGCCATGCGCTTGCCCACGCGTTCGCGCGTCGCTTCGCGCATCTTGCGTCCGCCGTCGCCGTTCAGGTCGATCGACACGGCCGCCTGCTGGTTCTGATCGAAGCTGGCCGTGGCGCTGGAGATATAGTCGCCCGTCAGGATCACGTCTTTCGCCAGCACGACAGGCACGCCCTTGCCGACGGTGAACAATTCCGAGTTGAACGGAATGGCGCTGGACAGTTCGGTGCCGGGCACGATGGTTTCGTCGACCAGGCGCACTTCCAGGGTCGCCGTGCGGCCGATGATGGCTTTCGCGCGGGCCACGTCCTGCACGCCAGGCAGTTGCACCACGATACGGTCGGGACCTTGCTGCTGGATCAGCGGCTCGGCCACGCCCAGCTCGTTGACGCGCTTGGACAGGGTGGAAATATTTTGCTTCACGCCTTCGTCAATGGTGGCCTTCAGGGCCGCCGGCTTCAGGGTGATGTTCAGTTTCAAATCGCTGCCTTCGCCCGCATCGGCAAAGGCCAGTTCCGACATCTGGTCGGACAACACATTTTTTGCCTTCAGGCGCGTTTCCGCGTCGCGGAAGTTGATCTGCACGCTGTCGCCCACGCGCTCGATGCCGGCGTGGCGAATATTTTTGTCGCGCAACACGCTACGCGCGGCGGACTGCACGCCCTGGACTTTCTTGTTGAGTACGGCTTTCGCATCGACCTGCATCAGGAAGTGCACGCCACCGCGCAAGTCCAGGCCCAGGAACATGGGCAAGGCATGCAGTTTCTGCATCCACATCGGCGTATTGGCTTGCAGATTGACCGTCACGATGTAGGCAGGGTCGCTGGCATCCGTATTCAGATCCTTTTCCAGCACCAGTTTTGCCTTGAACTGGGTATCGGGATCGGCAAAACGCACGCGCACGGAGGCGAGGTTGCCGGCGCCATCCATGGTGACACCTTCCGACTTGACGTTCTCTTTCGTCAATATTTGCTCGACTTGCGTCATCAGTTCGCCCGTCACTTTGACGGTCGACTTGCCGCTGGTTACTTGCAGCGCCGGTGATTCACCGAAATAATTGGGCGCCGTGTAGAGTGCGCCCAGCAATAAGGCGACGGCAATGATGATGTATTTCCAGGCAGGGTAGCGATTCATATTGATTCAGCGTTCAGTGTTGAGCGTCGGAGGCGTCGCGAGGGGCGGCGGGTAGCCGCCCCGGTGAATCATTGCCGAAGCAATGACAGCGAGGAATTACAGCGCCTTCAGGGTGCCTTTAGGCAGCAAGGTGGTGATGGCGCTCTTTTGCACCGTGATTTCGGTGCCGGTCGCCACTTCGATGGTGACGTAAGCGTCCACTACCTTGGATACACGGCCCAGCATGCCGCCAGCGGTCACGACTTCGTCACCTTTGGTCAGCGCATCCATCATCGCCCGTTGTTCTTTGGCGCGTTTTTGCTGTGGGCGGATCATCAGGAAATACATGACCACGAACATCAGTACCAGCGGCAGGAAGCTGGTCAGGTTGCCGCCGAAACCCAGGGCATCGGCAGGGGCTTGCGCATAAGCGTTGGAAATGAAAAACACGGTGACTCCAGTTCTAATCAGTTTGAAAAAATAGCGCTGTATTCTAGCATTGGCAATACGCCAAGCCCCCAATTGCAGGCATGGCAGCTTCAAATGGGGCTAAAAAGGCATTATGCAATGCTTTATCGCCTGCTCCAAGCATCTATCAAGAAATCCTCGGGACAAGACGCCCGTGCGCCTCGTCCTAAGCTTTTCTTAAGCACCCCGCGCCCGTTCGGCGTGAAATTGCAGCGTAAACGCGTGGAAACGGTCCTCGTCCAGCGCTTCACGCATCTGGCGCATCAGGTCCAGGTAGTAATGCAGGTTGTGGATGGTGTTCAGGCGCGCGCCGAGGATTTCCTTGGAGCGGTGCAAATGGTGCAGATAGGCGCGCGAGAAGTTGCGGCAGGCGTAGCAGCTGCAGGTCTCGTCCAGCGGCGCCTGGTCTTCCTTGTACTTGGCATTCTTGATCTTGATGTCGCCGAAACGGGTAAACAGCCAGCCGTTGCGGGCGTTACGCGTCGGCATGACGCAGTCGAACATGTCGATGCCGTTCGATACGCCCGCCACCAGGTCTTCCGGCGTGCCCACGCCCATCAGGTAATGCGGCTTGTTGGCCGGCAGGCGCGGACCCACGTGGGCCAGCATGCGCATCATGTCTTCCTTCGGCTCGCCGACGGACAGGCCGCCGATGGCGATGCCGGGGAAGTCGATTTCTTCGAGCTTGGCCAGCGACTCGTCGCGCAGCATCTCGAACATGCCGCCCTGCACAATGCCGAACAGCGCATTCGGGTTTTCGCCACGGTGGAACTCGTCCTTCGAGCGCTGCGCCCAGCGCAGCGACATGCGCATCGACTTGGCCGCTTCCTCGATGGTGGCCGGACGGCCCTGGATCTCGTACGGCGTGCATTCGTCGAACTGCATGACGATGTCGGAATTCAAGACGCGCTGCACCTGCATCGACACTTCCGGCGACAGGAACAGTTTATCGCCGTTGATGGGCGAATTGAAATGCACGCCCTCTTCCGTGATCTTGCGCATGGCGCCCAGCGAAAACACCTGGAAACCACCCGAATCCGTCAGGATCGGCTTGTTCCAGCCCATGAAACCGTGCAAGCCGCCGAATTTCTCCATGACAGTGTTGCCCGGACGCAACCACAGATGAAACGTGTTGCCCAGGATAATCTGCGCGTCGATCTCGTTGAGTTCCAGCGGCGACATGGCTTTCACGGAGCCGTAAGTGCCCACTGGCATGAAGATCGGCGTCTGCACGACGCCATGGTTGAGTTTCAAGGTGCCGCGGCGTGCCTTGGTCAGGCCGCTCGTGTCGGTCTTGAGAAGGGTAAATTCCAGCATTCTTATTCTTTCACGGGATGGGTAAGGTTCAACGGGGCGCGCGATTGCGTGGTCAGCAGCATCGCGTCGCCATAGCTGAAGAAACGGTAGTTCTGCGCGATCGCATGCGCGTAGGCGCGGCGGATCGGCGCATAGCCGGCAAAGGCCGACACCAGCATCAGCAGGGTCGACTTCGGCAAATGGAAGTTGGTGATCAGGCGCGTCACCGTTTTAAAGGCATAGCCGGGCGTGATGAACAGGGCCGTATCGGCGCTGCCAGCAAGCAGCTGGCCGCTTTGCGAGGCCGATTCCAGCGCCCGCAGGCTGGTTGTGCCGACAGCGACCACGTCGCGCCCGGCCTGCTGCGCGGCGCGCACGGCGTCGACGGTTTCCTGCGGCATGGTGTACCACTCGGTATGCATCTTGTGCTCGGCCAGCACTTCCGTGCGCACGGGCTGGAAGGTGCCGGCGCCCACGTGCAGGGTGACATAGGCAAAGTTGACGCCCTTGGCCTTCAGTTGATCGAGCAGGGCCTGGTCGAAATGCAGGCCCGCCGTCGGCGCGGCGACAGCGCCCGGCACCTTGTTGAAGACGGTCTGGTAGCGCGTTTCATCGAATGCATCCGCATCGTGTTCGATGTAAGGCGGCAGCGGCAAGCGGCCATGCGCCTCGATCAGCTCGAACACGTCGGCCTCGAAGTGCAATGTGAAAAATTCGCCGGCGCGCTGGCCGACCGTCACGTCGAAGGCGTCGGCCAGGCGGATGCGGCAACCGGGCGGCGGCGATTTCGAGGCGCGCACCTGGGCCAGCACCGTGCGGTCGTCCAGGACGCGCTCGACCAGCGCCTCGATCTTGCC
The DNA here is from genome assembly GCF_059421435.1 of Janthinobacterium sp. GW821-FHT03A03. Classification (NCBI taxonomy): domain Bacteria; kingdom Pseudomonadati; phylum Pseudomonadota; class Betaproteobacteria; order Burkholderiales; family Oxalobacteraceae; genus Janthinobacterium; species Janthinobacterium sp. GW821-FHT03A03. Next base: position 1,383,265 of record NZ_JBWKUZ010000001.1, read on the forward strand.
GCCGCTTTCCTTGACGCCGAAGAAGCGCGCTTTCAGCACGCGCGTGTCGTTCATCACCAGCAGGTCGCCCGCGGCTAGTTGTCCGACGATGTCAGAAAACTGGCGGTCGACCAGGGTGTCGCCGTCCAGCTGCAACAGGCGCGACGCGCTGCGCTCGGCCAATGGTGTTTGCGCAATATTTTCTTGCGGCAAATTAAAATCGAAATCGGAAAGCGAATACATGGCTTCAAAAGTACGTCAAAAATGATTAGGAATGCGTAACTGGACATCTGGCACTATACTGTGCGCCTATACAGGCATTACAATGATCCGCCGCAATGAATATATGACTGCGGCAAGCACAGGATGTGCCGGCCAACCCTCTATTTTACGCTAACGGCATCAAAACCTTGCATATGCCCGATTCCAAGCCCGATCTTCCTCCCACCGCCAAGCCTGTTGCGAAGCCGAAAGCCGCCAAAAAAGTGGTCAGCACGGAAAGCAAGCTGGCCAGACTGGGCTTGCGCACCGATATGGACCTGGTGCTGCACCTGCCGATGCGCTACGAAGACGAGACCAAGGTGTACACGATACGCGACGCCTGCCTGCGCGGCGGCGAGTCGTGGCAGGTCGAAGGCGTCGTCACCAAGTGCGAAGTCAGCTTCAAGCCGCGCAAGCAGCTGCTGGTGACGCTGGCCGACGAGACGGGCGATCTGCTGCTGCGCTTCATGAATTTCTACGGCAGCCAGGTCAAGCAGCTGGCCGAGGGCACGCGCGTGCGCGCCCGGGGCGAACTCAAACATGGCTTTTTTGGCGCCGAGATGGTGCACCCGACGTACAAGGTGGTGAACGAGGGCGCGCCGCTGCCCACGGCCCTGACACCCGTGTACCCATCCGGCGAGGGCCTGTCGCAGCACGTGCTGCGGCGCGAGATCGCCGACGCCATGCGCCGCATCGACTGGCAGGACACCTTGCCGGACCAGCTGCTGCGCGACATGCGCTTGTCGCCGTTTCAGGCGGCCGTGCGCCTGCTGCACTATCCGCCCCAGGAAATCGATGAAAGCGCGCTTTCCGACCGCTCGCACCCGGCCTGGGTGCGCATGAAGTTCGATGAACTGCTGGCGCAGCAGCTGTCGCTGAAACGCGCCCAGCGCGCGCGCCGCTCGAAAGGCGCCGCCTCCTTGCCCATCGTCGGCACCCTGTCGGAAGCCTTCGGCGCCGCCCTGCCCTTCAAGCTGACGGGCGCGCAGGCGCGCGTGCTCGAGGAAATCCGCGCCGACCTGCGCCAGCCGTATCCGATGCAGCGGCTGCTGCAGGGCGACGTCGGCAGCGGCAAGACGGTCGTCGCCGCCCTGTCGGCCACGCAGGCCATCGACAGCGGCTACCAGGCCGCGCTGATGGCGCCCACGGAGATCCTGGCCGAGCAGCACTTCCGCAAGATCGCCGCCTGGATGGAGCCGCTGGGCGTCAAAGTGGCGTGGCTGACGGGCAGCCTGAAGAAAAAGGAAAAGACGGCGGCGCTGGCCCTGATCGAATCGGGCGAGGCGCAACTGGTGATCGGCACGCATGCGCTGATCCAGGATAACGTGCTGTTTGCCAAACTGGGCCTGGTGATCGTCGACGAGCAGCACCGCTTCGGCGTGGGCCAGCGCCTGACCCTGCGCAACAAGGGCGACAGCGCGGCCGTGCCGCACCAGCTGATGATGTCGGCCACGCCCATCCCGCGCACCCTGGCCATGACGTATTACGCCGACCTGGAAGTATCGGTGATCGACGAGCTGCCGCCCGGCCGCAGCCCCATCGTCACGCGCGCCATCGACCAGAACCGGCGCGACGAAGTCATCGCCCGCGTGTATGCGGCCGCGCTGGAGGGCCGCCAGGTGTACTGGGTCTGCCCGCTGATCGAGGAATCGGAAGCGCTGCAGCTGCAGACGGCCACCGACACCTACATGATGCTGGCCGAGGCCCTGCCCGCACTGCAGGTGGGCCTGGTGCACGGCCGCCTGAAGCCGGCGGAAAAGCAGGAGGTGATGGATGCCTTCATCGCCGGCCAGATCCACGTACTGGTGGCCACCACCGTCATCGAGGTGGGCGTCGACGTGCCGAATGCCTCCCTGATGGTGATCGAGCACGCCGAGCGCTTCGGCCTGTCGCAGCTGCACCAGCTGCGCGGCCGCGTGGGGCGCGGCTCGGCGGCCAGCGTCTGCCTGCTGCTGTACCAGGGTCCGCTGGGCGGCGTGGCGCGCCAGCGCCTGATGACCATGCGCGAGACAACGGACGGTTTTGAAATTGCCCGGCGCGACCTGGAAATCCGCGGTCCAGGCGAATTTCTCGGCGCGCGTCAGTCCGGCCAGGCCATGCTGCGCTTCGCCGACCTGGAAACGGACCAGTGGTTAGTAGACCAGGCCCGCGACGTGGCGCACGATCTGCTGCACGCCACCACGGCCGCCGCCGCGACCACCGTGGAAGCGCACCTGGCGCGCTGGCTGGGCGGGAAAGAGGAGTTTTTGAAGGTGTAAGGCCCGGCGCCCTACATGCACATCCAGAAGCGGTTTGCCAGGTCGAGCATGAAGTCGGGCCGCAGATAGGCAAGGAAGACGATGGCCAGCAGCACGGCGCCAGCCAGGCGCCATAGCCATGCGCGCCAGCTGGCCATTACGCGGCCACCGCCACGCGCTTGACGGCGCGCTCGTCGATCGGCAGGTTGATCAATGCGGCCAGCAAGCCCAGGCCGATGGTGATCAACCACACGACGTGGTAACTGCCCTGGTGCTCGTACAGGTAGCCGCCCAGCCACGCGCCGAGAAAGCTGCCCACCTGGTGCGAGAAGAACACCATCCCTGCCAGCATCGACAGGTGTTTCACGCCAAAGATGCCGGCGATGATGCCGTTCGTCAGCGGCACGGTCGACAGCCACAGCACGCCCATGGCGGCGGCAAACAAGTACACGGACCACGCCGACAACGGCGCCAGCAGGAAAACGGTGATAACCACGGCGCGCGTCACATAGATGGCCGACAGCAGATAGCGTTTCGCGATTTTCCCGCCGAACTTGCCCGCATAGTAGGAGCCGACGATGTTGAACAGACCGATCAGAGCCAGCGCCGTGACGGCGACATTCGGATTCATCAGGCCCTGGTCCTTCAGATAGGCCGGCAAGTGCACGCCGATGAACACCAGCTGAAAACCGCAGACAAAATAGCCAGCCAGCAGCAGCCAGAACGAACGGGTACCGACTGCTTCGCTGAAGGCGGCGCCAACGCTTTGCTGCGGCCCGCTGGCGTGCGAAACGGGCGGCTCGCGCAGGTAGGAGGCCATGGGGATCATGGCCAGCAGCACCAGCGCGGCCAGCACATAAAAGGCATTTTGCCAGCCCACGGCGGAGATCAGCTGCTGCTCCACCGGCATCATCAGGAACTGGCCGAACGAGCCGGCCGCAGACGAGATGCCGAAGGCCCACGAGCGCTGCTCTGGCGGCGCACTGCGCCCGATGATGCCGCTGATGGCGCCAAAGGCCGTGCAGGCCAGCGCCAGGCCGATGAAGATGCCGGAACCGACGATGAACAGGGTGGGCTGCGTCACCAGCGCCATCCAAACGAGGCCCGCCATGTAACTGATGGCGCCAACGATGACGACGCGCATGGTGCCGAAACGGTCGGCCGCCATGCCGGCGAACGGACCGAAGACGCCCCACATCAGGTTTTGCATGGCCAGCGCCAGCGAATAGGTTTCGCGTGTCCAGCCGTTGGCTTGCGAGATCGGCTGCATCCAGAAGCCCAGGCCGTGGCGCACGCCCATCGCCAGGGTCAAGACGACGCCGCTGGCGATCAGGACGGTTTTCAGGCTGGGACGGGAAGAGTGCAATGTCATGGAATATTCCTGCTTAGGCCTGGTCGGCACGGTAAACGAGACCGATCTGGCCGCGCATGGTGTCCAGATTATGCATGAGCGCCACGCTTTCCGCTTGCGGCATGACGGGGCTTTCCAGCAGGCCGGCGCGGATGCAGCGCATCGCTTCGATCGCTTCATGCGCGTAGCCATTGCCCAGATGCGGCGCGGCGACGACGCGGCGCGCGCCATCCATCGCTTCGACGATCAGGTGATCGGGCTTGTAAAACCGGTTCGGCAGGCGGATGCGTCCCAGGCTGCCGGAAATGGTCATTTCCGTCGGCGTTTGCGCGCGCAGGCTGCAGGCGCAGGATGACGTGCCGCCACCCGCGTGCAGCAGCGAGAACACCACCTGCTCATCGACGCCGGTGGCGCCCGTCTCGGCCAGCGCCTGCACGGCCGACACGGGTCCGAGAAAGAAGGCCGCCATCGACAGCGGATAGATGCCCACGTCGAGCAGCGCGCCGCCGCCGAGCTCGGGATTGAACATGCGGTGCTCGGGCGGGAAACTGGCAACAAAGCCGATATCGGCCTGCACCTGCCGCAGCACGCCGATTTCGCCGCTGGCGATGATGCGCCGCGCTTCCTGCACGGCGGGCAAGAAGCGGCTCCACATCGCTTCCATCAAAAACAGCTTTTTCTCGCGCGCCAGGTCAACCACGGCCTGCGCTTCGCGCGCGTTCATCGTGAACGGCTTTTCGCACACGACGTGCTTGCCGGCGGCCAGGCACATCAGGGCGTTTTCCGCATGCAGGGTATGCGGCGTGGCGATGTAGATCACGTCCACGTCCGGGTCCATGGCCAGCGCCTGGTAGGAACCGTGGCAGTGCTCGATGCCGAATTCGGCGCCGAAAGCCTGCGCGCCGGCGCTGCTGCGCGAAGCGACCGCCACCAGCTGCGCACCGGGCGCGTCACGCAAGCCATCGGCCATTGCGCGGGCGATCTTGCCGGTGCCGAGGATGCCCCAGCGGATGGTGTTTTCCATGCTCTACTCTCTTTCTGCGCCAGCCGCCTTGCGCTTCGGGCGGAACACCGCCGCGTCATTGTAAAAATCGTCGTCCTGGCCCTCGCACCAGCCGGGCAAACCCAGCACAGGCAGCGGCGTGAAGTCCGCCGTGGTCAGTCCTTGCTGCGCCAGGTCTAGCGCCACCCGCTCGTCAAGCCAGGCGCGCCGTGCAGCATCGTCCAGGGTGAAATAGGCGTCGCCGGCAAAGATCACGCGCGTATGCGCCGTGATGGCCTTGCGCGGCGCCACCAGTTTTTCCATCAGCGCGTGGCCGAACAGCCAGACTTCGGCGTCGCCGCCCACGCCAAATTTATCACGCTGCGCGATGAACGCGCTGCGCCAGTCGTGCCCGCGCAAGGCCGCTTCCAGCGCGCGCCCCGCATCGCTGTCGCGCAGCACCAGCAAGGCGGAATTCTCGTCGAAAATCGTCGCGCCGTCGCGCGCGGGACCGCGCGATTTGCCGACGCCGGACAGGGCGATCTGCGCCGCCTGCAGCGCATTCAATTGCCGCTTGATACGCGGGAAAGTGAGCCACACGAGTGCGTTGAAAAAATCATGCAGATTGTCGCGCGTGGGCACGCCGCCCGTGGCGCCGATGAACTCCTCGTAGGCCACGCCTTCGGGCAGGTCCGCCTGCGGCACGAAGGCCAGCGGCAAGCCGGACGGATTGCGCAGGCCCAGCGCCTGCGCGCGTCCGTTGAGCGCGGCAATCACCGTGTCGCGCTGCAGGTCCAGCTGCCGTCGCGCCGGCAGCACCGTGGCAAACCAGGGGCGGGTCCAGTCTATCGATGGCAGCATGGAGAGATCAGACCATTTTCCAGTTGATCTGCTCGCCCGCGTTGAGCGGAATCACGTGGCTGTCGCCCAGCGGCAGCGAGGCCGGCAAGGTCCAGCTTTCGCGGCGCAAGGTGATGGTGTCCGTGTTGCGCGGCACGCCGTAGAAGGCCGGGCCGTGGAAGCTGGCAAACGCTTCCAGTTTATCGAGCGCGCCGGCGCGTTCGAACGCTTCGGCATACATTTCCATCGCGTGCAGGGCCGTGTAGCAGCCGGCGCAGCCGCAAGCCATTTCCTTGGCGCCCTGCGCGTGCGGCGCCGAGTCGGTGCCGAGGAAGAAGCGCTCGTCGCCGCTGGCAGCCGCCGTCATCAGGGCCAGGCGGTGCTCTTCGCGCTTGAGGATGGGCAGGCAGTAATAATGGGGGCGGATGCCGCCCTTGAAAATCTCGTTGCGGTTGTACAGCAGGTGATGCGCCGTGATGGTGGCGGCGATCGGGCCCTCCGCTTCGGCCACGTACTGCGCCGCATCCTTGGTAGTGATGTGCTCGAACACGACGGACAGCGCCGGGAAGGCGCTGCGCAGCGGGCGCATCACGCGTTCGATGAAGACGGCTTCGCGGTCGAAAATATCGATTTCCGGGTCCGTCACTTCGCCGTGCACGAGGAAGGGCATGCCCACTTCCTGCATCACTTCGAGCACCTTGTAGCAATTCTTCAAATCCGTCACGCCCAGGTCGGAATTCGTCGTGGCGCCGGCCGGATACAATTTGACGGCTTGCACGATGCCGCTGTCCTGCGCGCGGCGAATTTCATCGGGCGAGGTGTTGTTCGTCAGATACAGCACCATCAGCGGATCGAAGTTCACGCCTTCCGGCACGGCGGCCAGGATGCGCGCGCGGTAGGCCGCGGCATCGGCCGTGGTGGTGACCGGGGGTTTGAGGTTCGGCATGACGATGGCGCGGCCGAACTGGCGCGCGCTGTGCGGCAGCACGCTGGCCATGACGGCGCCGTCGCGCAAGTGCAAATGCCAGTCGTCGGGACGGGTGATGGTGATGGAATCTGGGGTGTGATCGAGTGTGGACATGGCGGCTGCTCTCAGGCGGTCATTGCGGATAGCGCCATTTTACCAGCCGCGCGCGCGCCCCGCCCGCCGGGAAGGCCGGTATGCGACGCCTGCCAGAGAACAAAACGGCCTGTGCGCACCGGCCGTTTTGTTCTCCTGAGTACCTGCGAATCAGGACTTGTCCGGCACCGCCTCCTGCTGCGCCACCCAGGCGCGCAGTTCGGCCAGCATGCGGTCCAGCGCGGCGCGGTCGTACACATGGCCGCGGCTGACCACCAGGCGGATCTGGCGCGTGGCGCCGATATCCTGCAGCGGGTTCGCGTCGAGTACCAGCAAATCGGCCGCCTTGCCGGCCGCCACGCTGCCGTAGCGGTCCAGCTTGCCCAGGAAACGGGGGCCGTTGATGACGGCCGACTGCAAGGCTTGCTGCGGCGTCAGCCCGTACTGTACATACAGGCCGATCTCGTCGTGCAGGGCCTGGCCCGGATAGTCGAAGGAATTCAAAAAGCCCGCATCGGTGCCGGCGATGATGCTCACGCCCTGCTGCTGCAAAATCGGCAGCAGCTTTGCCGATTGCTCGAACTGCGCGTGGCGCTGGGCGATCGCTTCCGGGCCATCCTTGGCGGCGCGCTGCACGCGCCAGTCGTAGGTGGCGCGCAAGCCTTTGCCGATGTACTGCAAGGCCGGATCGTGCGTGTGGTCTTCGCGGTCCAGGTAAGCCGTCACGCGCGAGCCCCACAGGGTCGGCACGATGGCCGTGCCGCGCGCGGCCAGGTAGCTGAAAGCCTTGCGCGCCGTCGGCTCGTCGTAGCTTTGCACGCTGGCGTGCATCGCTTCCTTGCCCGTCATCGCGCCGGCGGCCACCTTGGCGGTCAGCTCCTGCTCGCGCGGCGTGGTGGCACGCAGCAGATATGATTGATGCTCGATCGTGCCCAGGCCCGCATCGGCCATCTGCTCCAATGTGAGCTGCACGGGGATATGGCCCGAAGTGCGCATGCCCCGTTCGCGTGCCTGGTGCAGCGCTTCCAGGTACAGCTCCGGTTTCAGGGTGTTTTCCGTGATCTTCACGAAGTCGACCTGCTGCGCCTGCAGGCCGTCCAGCGCGCGCGTGACTTCCTGCGGCGTGCCCACTTCGATGGTGCCCTTCCACAGCGGCTTGATGCCTTCGAGCTTCGCGCCGGAAGTAAAAATCGTCGGGCCTTGCAGCTGGCCCGCGTTGATCTGCCGGCGCCATGCCAGCACCGTGTCGGGCAAGTCGCCCGAACAGTCGCGCACCGTGGTGATGCCGTGCGCCAGGTACAGGGGCAACAGCTGCTTGTTCTCGTCGATCAGCTCGGGGCCGCCGCCGAAATGCACATGCGTATCCCACAGGCCCGGCATCAGATATTTGCCGGGCAGGCGGATGGTCTGCTTCGGCGCGTAGCTGCGCAGCTGCGCGTCATCGACGACGGCGACGATGCTATCGCCCTTGAGCAGCACGGTCTTGCCCTTAACGGCGCGGCCAGCGGCAACGTCGATCACGGTGGCATCGCGCAGAGCGATATCGATGGCGATCCTGTCAGCCGCGTGGGCATGGGCCAGCATGCCCAGCGCCAGCATGGCGCCGGCGATTTGTTTCATGTCAGGCATTCGCACTCAACTTCAAAGTAATGGAAAATTAATGGATGATCTTGGCGAGGAAATCGCGCGCCCGGTCCGAACGCGTCGTGTTGAAGAAGTCATCCTTGCTGCAATCCTCGATGATCTTGCCCTGGTCCATGAAGACGATGCGGTTGGCCACGCGCTTGGCAAAGCCCATTTCGTGCGTGACGACCATCATCGTCATGCCTTCCTGCGCCAGGCCCACCATCACGTCAAGCACCTCGTTGATCATCTCCGGGTCGAGCGCCGAGGTGGGCTCATCGAACAGCATGGCGATCGGATCCATCGACAGCGCGCGGGCGATCGCCACGCGCTGCTGCTGGCCGCCCGACAGCTGGCCCGGGAATTTATCCTGCTGCGACAGCAGGCCTACGCGGTCCAGGTATTTCAAGCCCTTGGCGTTGGCTTCATCGGCGCCGCGGCCAAGCACCTTGATCTGGCCGATGGTCAGATTTTCGCGGATGGACAGGTGAGGAAACAGCTCGAAATTCTGGAACACCATGCCGATGCGCGCGCGCAGTTTCGACAGATTCGTCTTCGGGTCGTTGACGGCGATGCCGTCGACGATGATCTGCCCCTGCTGTATCGGTTCAAGGCCGTTGACGGTCTTGATCAGGGTCGACTTGCCGGAACCGGACGGGCCGCAAATGACCATCACGTCGCCCTTGGCGACCTTGGTGGTGCAGTCGGTCAGTACCTGGAACTGGCCATACCATTTGCTGACGTTATTGAGTTCGATCATCTTATTCTTTCTTTTACGGTTAGCGAATGATGGCGACGCGTTTCTGCAGGCGTTTGACGAGGAACGACAAGGCATAGCACAGCACGAAATACACGACGGCGACAAACACGTACATCTCCACCAGGCGGCCGTCGCGCTGCGCGATTTTCGATGCTGCGCCGACGAAATCGGGGATCGACAGCACGTACACGAGCGACACGTCCTGGAACAGCACGATGGTCTGCGTCAGCAGCACGGGAATCATGTTGCGGAAGGCCTGCGGCAGCACGATGCTGGCCATGGTCTGCCGGTAGTTCATGCCCAGCGCCTGGCCCGCCCACACCTGGCCGCGCGGAATCGACTGTATGCCGCTGCGCATGATCTCGCAATAGTAGGCAGCCTCGAACATGATGAAGGTGATCAGCGCGGACGAAAACGCGCCCACTTTCACGGGTTCGCTGGCGCCGATGATCCAGGCGGCGATATACGGTACGAGGAAGTAGAACCAGAAGATCACCAGCACCAGCGGGATCGAGCGTATCAGGTTGACGTAGGTCGACGCCACGCCCGAGACGATGCGGTTGCCGGACAGGCGCATCAGCGCCAGCAAGGTGCCCAGCACGATGCCGCCCACCATGGCCAGCGCCGTCAGCTGCAAGGTAAACACCATGCCGGTCTGGAACAGGTAGACCCATGAGCGGGAGATGACGTCGAAGTCGAAGTTACCGAACATATCAGTGTCCTCCCGTCTTGGCGCCGGCGACGATGAAGCCCGGGATGGCGACCTTTTTCTCGATCAGGTGCATCAGCACCACGACCAGCAGGTTGACGACGATGTAGATGATGGTGGCGGCCGAAAATGCCTCGAACACCTGGAAAGAAAACTCCTGGATGGCGCGCGCGCTGGCCGTCAGTTCTATCAGGCCGATGGTCAGCGCCACGGAACTATTCTTGATGATGTTCAAAAATTCGCTGGTGAGCGGCGGCAGGATGACGCGCGCGGCCATCGGCAGCAGAATAAAACGGTAGGTTTGCGGCAGGGTCAGTCCCAATGCCGTGCCGGCCAGTTTCTGTCCGCGCGGCAGCGCCTCGATACCCGTCGTCACCTGCACAGCCACGCGCGAGGATGTGAAAAAGCCCAGGCACAGCACGGCCGTGACGAACGGCGCATTCGGCAACGACTTGACCCAGGCGCCCAGATCCGGCGGCAGCAGTTCCGGCATGACGAAATACCACAGGAACATCTGCACCAGCAGCGGCACGTTGCGGAACAGTTCGACGTAGGCATTGGCCACGCCGACTATCCATTTATTCGGCAGGGTGCGCACCGTGCCGATCACCAGGCCCAATATCAGTGCCATGATCCAGGCCGCACCCGCCGTGGCCAGGGTCCACGTCAGGCCGGACCACAGCGTGTCCATATACGTGCCGACGCCATCGGGAGATATCTCCCAGAAAATGCGCCAATTCCAGTTGTAATTCATGATCATCCTTCCCGTGCAGCTCCAGGGGCGCGGCCAGCCAGCCACCCGCCCCGCAAATGAATCGGGAGGCTTGCGCCTCCCGGTTTGTTACGCAGTCTTTACTTTTTCCGTTTGTCCGAAGTCTTCTGCGCTTCCGGCACGGCCGCATACGCGGCCGGGTCACCGGAGTCGGTCGGATTCATGAACACGGCTTTCAATTGCGGCGGCATGGGGAATTTCAGGTTGATGTTTTTCGGCGGGATCGGCGACGTGAACCACTTGGCGTAGATGCGGTTGATGTCGTCGCTCTTGTACAGGCGAATCAGCGCGTCGTCGACCACTTTCTTGAAGGCCGGGTCGCCCTTGCGCAGCATGATGCCGTACGGTTCGACGGACAGCGCTTCCTTGGTGATTTCGTAGTCGTTCGGGTTCTTCGAGTTGGCCACTTGCGACGCCAGCAAAATGTCGTCATTGGCCTCAGCCACCGCGCGGCCCGTTTCCAGCATCAGGAAGGACTCAGGATGATCCTTGCCGACGGCAATGGTCATGCCCAGGTTCTTTTCCTTGTTCAAAATCGTCATCTGCTTGATGGTCGACGTGCCGGCCGTGGCCACCAGGGTCTTGCCGCGCAAATCTTCCAGGGTCTTGATGTTCGAGGATTTTTTCGACAGCACGCGGTTGCCGATGACGAACATGGTGGGGGCGAACGCCACCTGCTGCTGGCGCTCCAGGTTATTCGTCGTCGAGCCGCATTCGAGGTCGATGGTGCCGTTGGCCATCAGCGGGATGCGGTTGGCCGACGTGACGGGACTCATCACCACTTTCAGTTCGCTCAGGCCCAGGTGCTTTTGCAGGGCCGTGACGACTTTCATGCACAGGTCGATCGAATACCCCTGGTATTGCTGCTTGTCATCGAGATAGGAGAAGGGCACGGAGCCGTCACGCACGCCGAGGGTGACGGAGCCGGCTTTCTTGATCTTGGCCAAGGTGCCGGTCAATTCCTGGGCCTGGACTGGCGACATGCTGCTGATGACACCGACGCTGAGCAGCGTGGCGATGATTTTGGTCAATTTCATAAATTCTCCTGGGCGGACAAACCGGATGTACTCCGAACGAAACAACTGTGGTGCAGACGCCACCAATGGAATTAATTTTATTTCATTTTCAGCGCCGGACCAGCCGTTTTCTGCGATTGCCGTCAAATAGGCGCTATGCGCGCGCCTGAATCAGGGCGCGTGTAGCATTTTTCCTACTGATTTCCCCCCAGCGATTTATTTTGCCGGTGCCAGCGCGGCGAATTCGTCGGTTTGGCCTTGCTCTTCGTCATCGTCCTGGTTCGCCTGCTGGCGTTGCCACATCTGCGCATACAAGCCGTCAAGCACCAGCAATTGCGGATGCGTGCCCCGTTCGACGATGCGGCCATGGTCAAGCACGAGGATTTGCTGGGCATCGGCCACCGTCGACAGCCGGTGCGCAATCACCAGGGTGGTGCGGTTCCTGGCAATGTCCTTCAATTGCGCCTGAATCGCCTGCTCGGCCTTCGAATCGAGCGCCGACGTGGCTTCGTCGAAGATCAGGATGGCAGGGTCTTTCAGCAGAGTGCGGGCGATGGCCACGCGCTGCTTTTCGCCGCCCGACAGTTTTAACCCCCGCTCGCCCACCATGGAGTTGTAGCCATCTGGCAAGCTTTCAATAAAGTCATGGATCGACGCCGCCTTGGCCGCCGCCACGATGGCCTCCTTGCCGGCGCCCGGCTTGCCGTAGGCAATGTTGTACTCGATGGTGTCGTTGAACAGCACCGTATCCTGCGGCACGATGCCGATGGCCGCGCGCAGCGAGTCCTGGGTGACGGCGCGCACATCCTGGCCATCGATGGTGATGCCGCCGCCATCGACCTCATAGAAGCGGAACAGCAAACGCGACAGCGTCGACTTGCCCGAGCCGCTGTGCCCCACCACGGCCGTCGTGGTGCCGGCCGGTATCTGGAAATCGACGTCAAACAGGATTTGCCGCTTGGCTTCATAACTGAAATCCACATGCTCGAAACGCACGGCCGCGCCCCGCGTGACGAGCGGTTTTGCCTCGGGCGTGTCGGCGATTTCGCGGTTTTCGTTCAGCAAGGAAAACAATCGCTCCATGTCGGCCAGGCTTTGCTTGATTTCGCGGTAAATGACGCCCAGGAAATTGAGCGGAATATACAGCTGGATCATGAAGGCGTTCACCAGCACCAGGTCGCCCAGGGTCATCGTGCCCGCAATCACGCCCACTGTGGCGCGCCACAGGATCAGGGTGACGGCCGTGGCGATGATCAGCGACTGGCCCGTATTGAGCAAGGACAAGGAAGTCTGCGATTTCACGGCCGCCGATTCGTAGCGCTGCAAGCCTTCGTCATAGCGCTTCGCTTCGTAATCCTCGTTGCCGAAATATTTCACGGTTTCATAGTTGATCAGCGAATCGATGGCCTTGGTATTTGCCTTCGAATCGAGGTCGTTCATGGTGCGGCGGAAATGCGTGCGCCAGTTCGTCACCAGCACGGTAAACGCGATATACGACACCAGCGCCACCGCCGTGATCACGGTGAACCAGATGTCGTAATGCAAGACCAGATAAGCGAGCACGAGGGTGATTTCCACCAGCGTCGGCAAGATATTGAACAGGGTGTAGGAAATGAGCGAGCCGACGCTGCGCGTGCCCCGTTCAATATCGCGCGTCATGCCGCCCGTCTGGCGGTTCAAGTGGAAACGCAGGGACAGCGCATGCAGGTGGCGGAACACTTGCAGGGCGATGGTGCGCACGGCGCGCTGCGTGACGCGGGCGAACAGGAATTCGCGCAATTCCGTAAACAAGGTCGTCGACAGGCGCAGCAAGCCGTAGGCCACCAGCAAGCCCACGGGCAGCACCAGCAACGCTTGCGGGTGCGTCGCCGTGATCGTCATGGCGTCGACGAGTTTTTTCAGGATCAGGGGCACGCCCACGTTGGCCAGCTTGGCGCCGACCAGACATAGCAGCGCCAGCAATACGCGCCATTTGTAGACCCACAGATACGGCAGCAAGGTCCTGATGGTGGCGAAGTCGCTGTGGCTGGCGGAAGCTGGCGAGCGGGGCGGAGGGGGAGTCTGGGAACGGCGCATGGCGAAGGTCGGCTTTTTATGGTTCAATCGCAGCAATTGTAGCCTTTCATGAGAATAAAAGATGAGCACCTCCCCCGCCCGCCCCGACAACTGCCTCGCCTCCGGCCTGCCCGCCGGAAAAATGCCCGAACTGCGCATGATGCCCGCGCCGTCGGACGCCAATGTATACGGCGACGTCTTCGGCGGCTGGATCATGGCGCAAGTCGATATCGCCGGCTCGCTGCCGGCCACGCGGCGCGCCAACGGCCGTGTCGCCACCATTGCCGTCAATTCCTTCGTCTTCAAAAATCCCGTCTTCGTCGGCGATCTGCTGTCCTTTTACGCCGATATCGTCAAGGTCGGCAATACTTCGATCACCGTTAATGTCGAGGTGTATGCCGAGCGCAACCGCCTGCAGGCCTGCATCGTCAAAGTCACGGAAGCAACCCTGATCTACGTGGCGACCGATTCCGACCGCAAGCCGCGCAAGGTGCCGCCGATCGAGACCTTATTGTCGTCTTGACTGTCGCAATAATCCCACGTTTGATTTTCAGACGGCATGGATAGCCAGCGCCGCATCTTCCTGCACAGCGCCGCCCGCATAGTGTCGCTGGCTGCCGCCGGCAGCGTGCTGTCCGGTTCCAGCGCCGGCGCCGCCACGCGCCTGAACGGCACCGGCTATCCGTTTGCGCTCGGCGTCGCCTCCGGATCGCCCTTGCCGGACGCCGTCGTGCTGTGGACGCGCATCTGCTACGATCCGCTGCAGGGCGCCGCCACGCCCGCCATCGCCCTGAATGTGCGCTGGGAAGTGGCCGAAGACGAGGCTTTCCGGCGCATCGCCGCCAAGGGGCAAGCGACGGCCACGCCGGCCCTCGCGCACAGCGTGCACGTTGACGCGGGCGGTCTCGCACCAGGACGCTGGTACTGGTACCGCTTCATGCTGGGCGACGCCGTCAGCCCAGTGGGCCGCACGCGCACGGCGCCCGCGGCCGATGCCATGCCCGCGTCGCTGAAACTGGCCGTGGCCTCGTGCCAGCACTGGGAATTCGGCGCGTATGCGGCGCACCGGCATATCGCCGCGGCCGCGCCCGACCTGGTGGCCTTTCTCGGCGACTACATCTATGAATGGGGTCCATACCAGCTGCAGCACCCGGAGCGGGCCGTGCGCACGCACGAAAGCTTTACCCTGGACGAGTACCGCGCCCGCTACGCACAATACAAGAGCGACCGCAACTTGCAGGGCGCGCATCTGGCCGCGCCATGGATCGTCACCTGGGACGACCATGAAGTGGCCAACGACTACGGCAACGACCGCGACGAGTTGCTCACGCCCACGTTCCTGCAGCGCCGCGCGGCCGCCTACCAGGCGTTTTATGAGCACATGCCGCTGCGCCTGCTGCCGCTGGGGAGAAGCGGCTTTGTCGACATGCGCATCTACCAGCGCTACGACTGGGGCCGCCTGGCACGCTTCCACGTGCTGGACGACCGGCAATACCGTGCCTACCACGCCTGCGCCAGGCCGGGCCGCGGCGGCGCGAATTCCGTCACCACGCGCAACTGCCCCGACTTGCGCAAGCCGGAACGCACCATGCTGGGCGAGGAACAGCAGCGCTGGCTGCAAGCCGGACTCGACAATTCGCCCGCGCGCTGGAATATCCTGGCCCAGCAAACCCTGATGGCGCAGTCGAGCCAGGTGCCCATCCTGCGCCCCGGCGACGAGCGCATCTGGACCGATGGCTGGGATGGCTACCCGATGGCGCGCCAGCGCCTGCTTGACGCCTTGCGCAGCAGCCAGGCCAGCAACCCGCTGGTGCTGTCGGGCGACGTGCATACGTTTTATGCCACGGAACTGAGCCGCAACGCCATGCGTCCCACCGGCAAGGATAATCCCGTGCTGGCCACGGAGTTTTGCGGCACCTCGATCACATCAAGTTCCCGCCCGCAGGCGCGCACCGAACAGTACGTGGCGATGAACCCGCATATCCGCTACGGACGCAGCGACAAGCGCGGCTATATGTTGCTGGAGATCACGCCAGAAAAAAGCACGGCCCAGTTCCAGGGCCTGGAAAATGTACGCGACAGCGCGTCCGGCATCGCGACACTGGCCAGTTTCACCGTGCAGGACGGCAAGGCGGGCTTGCAGGCAAGCTAGGCTATGCTTTTCAAGGCATCGCGGTAGCGCCGGCTGACGGGCACTTCGCCGCCCGTGGATAGCAGCGCGCGCGCATCGCCCGATTCCAGCGGCACAATAGTTTTCACAAAATCAATATTGGCGATATAGCTGCGGCGTACGCGCAGGAAGCGCTTACTATCGAGGCGACGCTCGATGGCCGCCATGGTCGAGCGCAACGGATAATCGTGCCCGCGCACGTGCAAGTTCACATAGTTGCCCCAGGCCTGTATCCACTCGATATCGGCAGCCGGCAGCAGAAAATCCTTGCCCAGCTTGCGCACCAGAAACCGCTCCGGCTGTTGCACCGGTTCCACGGCCGGCCCCTCATCGGGCTCACCCAGCAGTGTCGCTTCGCCTTGCCAGCGCATCAGCAGCAACTGGTAAAAACCCACCGCCAGCAGGACGAGGAAGTAAGCACGCACATCTTTCAGGTATTCATACGGCAACTCGCGCCACCAATTACCGAAATCGTAAGCGCTGCCGACGCTCCAGTACGCCAGCTTGCGCAAGGCCACCATGGCCGCCACGTGCACCACGCTGTACACGACCGACGCGGCCAGGTGCCAGCGCAGGTTCTGGCGCTGGAACACCAGGTGCAGCGGCCTGTACTGCCCCGCCAGCACGACCACGGGCACCAGCGCCAGCAGCACCAGATTGCTGCTCCATTCCCATACGGCCACTTCCCAAAACGCCGTGCCGACTCCGCTGCGCTGCAGGTCGATCCACGCCAGCCAGCTGTTCACGCTGGCCTGCAGCAGGGTCAGCACGATCCAGAATCCCGGCTCGGCCACGCGGCGCCAGCGTTGATAACGTTGCAACAGATCTGTGGAAGCGATGTGCATGGTCTCGGATGGTGAATTAGTTGCATGATTGTAAGGTCCCGCACCCGTCCCAGGCGATCCATTCGTCCCAGCCAGCCGTCCGCTGGTCCCATTTCGCTGGCACGCTGCCCCGTCGCTGCCTATGCTGGGCCTTCCTTCACCACTCGTCCCCCAACCATGACCATAGCCTCCCGCCGTCACGATATCGACGCCCTGCGTTTTCTCGTCTTCAGCCTGCTGATTGCCTATCACACTGCCCTCGTGTACATGGATGGTTGGAACTTTCACATACACAGCAGCTACGCCACCGACGCCTTGAACATGCCGTTGATCTTTCTCAACCGCTGGCGCATGGAAATCGTCTTCCTCATTTCCGGCGTCTCGTGCGCCATGATGACGCAGCACACACGCGGCGCCTTCCTGTGGCGCAGAGTCAAGCGCCTGTTGCTGCCGCTGCTGTTCGGCATGGCCGTCATCATTCCCATCCAGCCCTATTGCGAAGGCGTCAGCAACGGCCTGGTTGAGCCTGGATTTGGGCAATTCCTGCTCCATTACTATGGCGGCTACGCCTGGCCCGCCCGTGCATTTGCCGGCTGGCAATTTGGTTTTACCTGGAACCATCTGTGGTATCTGGTGTACTTGCTGCTGTACACCGTTGTGCTGGTGGCGCTGCAGCCGCTGCTGGCCAGGGCCAGGCCGCTGTTCACGGGGCTGCGCGGCTGGCGCCTCCTGGTCTTGCCCGCACTGCCGGCGCTGGCGGCAACGGTCTTCCTGAAACTGCGCTATCCGGAAACCCACGCGCTGGTCAAGGACTGGTACGCGCACGCCATGTATTTCACGCTGTTCGTGTATGGCTGGTGGCTGGGCAATGACAAGGGTTTATGGGGCGAACTGGCGCGGCTGCGCTGGCATGCGCTGTGGCTGGGCCTGGGCGCGTTTGCCGTGTACATGTTTTTTGACCAGATTTCTTCGGAAAACCTGCTGACCTGGGCCTCGTTCGGCTCCTGGCCCATGCGCAACCTGTACATGTGGCTGGCCATCTGCACCATCCTGGGCTGGTCGCATGCGTTATTGAACCGCCCTTTTGCCTGGTTGCCATGGGCGCGTCAGGCCGTGTTTCCCTGGTACATACTGCACCAGAGCGCGATTATCCTGCTGGCTTACTGGCTGGTGCCGCTGAAGCTTGGCCCCGTGCTGGAGCCGCTGCTGGTGCTGGCCGGCACGGTGGCCATCTGCTGGCTGGGCACGTCGCTGCTGATCAGCAAGGTGCACTGGCTGCGCCCCTGCTTTGGCCTGTCCGCCCGGCCACGGCAAGCCGTGGCGGCGGACACGGCCCTATCGGCGCATTAAGCCGCTTTTTTTTCGTCGCGTAATTGACGGCGCAAGATCTTGCCGACGTTGGTTTTCGGCAATTCATCGCGAAACTCGATGTATTTCGGCTTCTTGTATGCCGTCAATTCATGCTTGCAATGCTCGCGGATCTGTTCCACTGTCAGGTTAGGGTCCTTGCGCACGACAAACACTTTCACGGCTTCGCCCGAGTTCGCGTCCGGCACGCCGATGCAGGCACATTCGAGCACGCCCGGGCAGGAAGCGACCACGTCTTCCACCTCGTTCGGATACACATTGAAGCCGGAGACGATGATCATGTCTTTCTTGCGGTCGACAATCTTCACGTAGCCGCGCTCGTCCATGACACCCACGTCGCCCGTCTTGAAGTAGCCGTCGGCCGTCATCGACTTGGCCGTCTCGTCCGGACGCTGCCAATATCCCGCCATCACTTGCGGGCCGCGCACGGCGATTTCGCCCGGCTCGCCCAGCGCCACTTCCACGCCGTCGTCATTCAAAATGGCCACTTCCGTCGACGGGAAAGGCAAGCCGATGGTGCCCGTGAATTCCGTGATATCGACGCGGTTGCCCGTCACCACGGGCGACGTTTCCGACATGCCATAGCCTTCGATCAGCGGGCAGCCCGTCAGTTTCAGCCAGCGTTCGGCCACGTTGCGCTGCAGCGCCATGCCGCCGCCATTGCACACCTTGTAGCTGGAGAAATCGAGCTTGGCAAAGTCGGCATTGTTCAGCAGCGCGTTGTACAAGGTATTGACGGCCGGGAAGACGACGATCTTGTGCTTGCTCAATTCCTTGACGAAACCGGGGATGTCGCGCGGATTCGGGATCAGCACGCACATGCCGCCCAGGCGCATGCCCATCAGGGCGCTGACCGTCAACGAATAGATATGATACAGGGGCAGGGCGCACATGAAGCCCATCGACGTGGCGCGCATTTCCTTGGTCATCACAGGCGCCATCCACGCCTCGTTCTGCAGCACGTTGGCGATCACATTGCGGTGCAACAACATCGCGCCTTTCGACACGCCCGTCGTGCCGCCCGTGTATTGCAGGAAGACGATATCGTCATGGCCCTGCTCTACCGGCTTCAAGGTCAGGCGCACGCCTTCGGCCAGCATCTTGTTGAAGCTGATGGCGTTCGGCAAGGAAAACGCCGGCACCATTTTCTTGATCTTGCGCACGACGAAGTTGACGATCGTGCCCTTCAAGCCGCCCAGCAAGTCGCCCATGGTGGCGACGATCACGTGCTTGACCTGGGTGTGCGGCAGCACCTGCTCGACCGTGGTGGCAAAGTTTTCCAGCACGATGATCGCTTCGCTGCCCGAATCGATCAGCTGATGCTGCAATTCGCGCGGCGTGTACAGCGGATTGACGTTCACCACCGTATAACCGGCGCGCAGGATCGCCGCCATCGCCACCGGGTATTGCAGCACGTTGGGCAGCATGATCGCCACGCGCGCGCCCCGTTGCAAGCCCTTGCTTTGCAGCCAGGCGCCCATTTGCAGCGACAGCTTGTCGAGTTCGCGGTAGGTGAGGAATTTATCCATGCACACGAAGGCATTGCGGTCCGCATAGTTCTGGAACGACTCTTCCAGCAAATGCGTGACGGAACGGTATTGCGTGCAATCAATCTCTGCGGGAACGCTGTCCGGGTACGACTTCAACCAAATCTTGTCCATCTCGCCTCATCTTTATCTGTAAAAGGGATGCCCCCCCTGGCGCATCCACATTGTTTATGCTGCTATCTTTTTCTCGTCGCGCAAGGCGCGACGCAAAATCTTGCCGACGTTGGTCTTCGGCAGTTCATCGCGGAATTCGATGTATTTCGGCCGCTTGTAGCCCGTGAACTGCTCCTTGCAATACGCGGCCAGCACTTCCTGGGTCAGGTTGGGGTCCTTGCGTACGACAAAGACTTTCACGGCCTCGCCCGAGTGTTCATCGGGTACGCCCACGCAGGCGCATTCGAGCACGCCCGGATGGGCCGCGATGACGGCCTCGACTTCGTTGGGATAGACGTTGAAACCGGAGACGAGGATCATGTCTTTCTTGCGGTCCACGATCTTCACGTAGCCACGCTCGTCCATGATGCCCACGTCGCCCGATTTGAAATAACCATCTTGTGTCATGACCTTGGCCGTCTCATCGGGACGGTTCCAGTAGCCGCTCATCACTTGCGGGCCGCGGATGGCGATTTCGCCCGTCTGGCCCAGCGGTACTTCCTTGCCGTCATCGTCGAGGATGGCGATGTCGGTCGATGGCACGGGCAAGCCGATGGTGCCGGAAAACGCCGTGCTGTCGGCGCGGTTGCAGGTGGCGACGGGCGACGTTTCCGACAAGCCATAACCTTCGATGATGGACACGCCCGTCACCTGCAGCCACTTGTCGTTGACGGCTTGCTGCACCGCCATGCCGCCGCCATTGGCGATCTTCAAGCCCGAGAAATCGAGTTTGGCGAAATCGGGGTGATTGACCAGCGCGTTATACAACGTATTGACCGCCGGCAACAAATTGAATTTGTATTTGCCCAGTTCCTTGATCAGGCCCGGGATATCGCGCGGATTCGGGATCAGGATATTCAGGGCCCCCACGCGCGTGCCCCACATGGCGCACGCCGTCAGGGCAAAGATATGGTACAGCGGCAAGGCGCAGACGATGATCAGTTGCTCGCGGCTATTCTGGTCGAGCGCCGCGCCCGACCACGCTTCGCTTTGCAGCACGTTGGCGATCACATTGCGGTGGCTCAAGGTCGCGCCTTTCGACACGCCTGTCGTGCCGCCCGTATATTGCAGGAAAGCGGCGTCGTGGATGCTCAGCTCGACGGGCGTGAGCTTCATGCGGCTGCCCAGCGCCAGCGCCTGCTTGAAACGCATGGCGTTCGGCAGGGAATACGCGGGCACCATCTTCTTGACGTTGCGCACGACAAAATTGACGATCATGCCCTTCAAGCCACCGAGCATCTCGCCCATGCTGGCGACGACGATGTGCTTGACGGCCGTCTTGCTCAATACTTGCTCGACCGTATGGGCAAAATTTTCCAGCACGATGATGGCTTCGCTGCCCGAATCGTTGAGCTGGTGCTCAAGTTCGCGCGGCGTGTACAGCGGGTTGACGTTGACCACCGTATAGCCGGCGCGCAGCACGGCGGCAATGGCCACCGGATACTGCAGCACGTTCGGCATCATCAGGGCGACTCTGGCCCCCTTCTTCAGCCCACGGCTTTGCAGAAAGGCCCCCAGCTGGCGCGAATAGGTATCGAGTTCGGCGTAGGTGAGAAATTTGTCCATGCAGACATAGGCATTGCGGTCCGCATATTTTTGAAACGCTTCTTCCAGCAAATGCACCAGCGAACGATATTGATCAGGATCGATGTCGGCGGGGACGCCGGGAGGGTACGACTTCAGCCAAATTTTTTCCATCCTGTGCCTCTTGTCTCGAATCATCGTGGGGGAGCCGGCGCACCTTGCCGGCGCGGATCATTGCTGCGGATTCTGTTGTCCGGCAGTCAGTTTGAGCATTCTGACGAGCAATTGCTCTATGCTACTAATGCGATGCTATCGGGCGCCGCGCTTCCATGCAAGCGCTTTCAACAGTATTCGAGCGGCAACTCTAGGGGTATTTTATGCTGCAATGCAGCATGGCAAATACACTGTTGCAGGATCACTCGCCCTGACGTGCGGGACAAACTTTACGGGTCAGGGGCTGGACAATTGTTCCAGCGCCTGCCTGCGCTCAGGCTTCTTGATCTGGGCCATTGTGTGCACTGCAGCATAAAAAGCACGAAAGTTCTTTTTTTCTTCCAGCAATTTTTTGAAGGCAGGCAAAAATTCATTGTAGGTGGAGATGGAAGCCAGGTGCGCATTGCTCAAGGGCTGCTCGAACCAGCGGTCGTAACCGGCAAAACCACCCCAGTGTTGCTTGAGCAACTGATAGGCGTCTTGCAACGCCGCGAATATCTGCGCCTTGCGCGCGCGCTTGTCCGTATCGCTGGCCTCGCTCGCATACACGGCTTCCAGTTCCCCCCGATACTTCAGCAGCAGGGCCAGAAAATCCTGGCGCCGCGCCGTGTACTGGGCGTAGGCCATGCGCATGGCATCATTGCCCTCATGCGCCAGCCAGCGCTGCACGCCCGCCTCTTCCACGGCGCTGGCAAACGATTCGTTGAAAGCGGAATCGCCGGGCACGTACACCACCTGGTGCGCCAGTTCATGGAAAATCAGACGCGCCAGTTCCGCATCGTTGTAGTTGATAAAGGTCGACAGCAGGGGATCGTCAAACCAGCCCAGCGTGGAATACGCAGGCACGCCGCCCACCTGCACGTCGTAATGCTGGGCGCGCAACTCGTCGGCATACGCGAGCGCCTCATCCTTGCTGTAATAGCCGCGGTAATTGACGCAGCCGGCGATGGGGAAACACCATTGCAGCGGCTGCAGCGACAGTTCCGGCGTGGCCACCACATTCCACAGCACAAAGGGGCGCCGCAAGGCCGCGTAATTCTTGTAGCTGCCATTGTCGGGCAAGTCCAGTTCGCTGACGGCAAAGCGGCGGATCTGCTGCGCCTTGGCCAGGCGCACTTTCAGGCGCGGTTCGGTGGCCGGGTCATCGAGCCAGGCATCGACGGGGCGCGCGCCGGACCACAGTGCATATTGCCCCTGCGCCGCCTGGGCATAATAGCGCAGCTGCGTGCAGCCGCCCAGCGACAGGCACAGCACGCCGACAAGCAGCCGGGCCGGCCAGTGCACCATGTCAGGCAACCTTTTCCACTTCGACCAGCGTGTCATAAAAGGTGGGCGCACGGCCCATGTCCGTCAGGCGCTGGCTGGTGACTTCATTGGCGTTCTTGCCATCGCTGGCGAGCTTTTTCCACCACACGGACAAGCCCACCACCAGGCCTCTTCTCGCCTTGTCCGTGACCCTGGCCTTGGCGACAAAACTGCCGCGGTCATTGAAGATGCGCACCATGTCGCCCGCCGCGATGCCGCGTGCGGCGCTGTCGTCAGGGTGGATGTCCAGGTGCGGCTCGCCCTCGGCTGCGCGCAGGCTCTTCACGTTCACAAAGGTGGAATTGAGAAAATTGCGTGCCGGCGGGGAAATCATGGCCAGCGGGAAGCGCGCCGCCAGCGCGGGATTGCTGGCCAGCGATTCGTGCGGCGCAATATAGGTCGGCAAGGGATCGAGTCCCGCCTGCGCCATGGCCTCCGAATACAGCTCGCACTTTCCCGATGGCGTGGGGAAACCACCTTCGGCAAAGGGTGCCTCGGGCATGGCCAGCTTTTGCCAGCCCCTGCGTTTCAGCGATTCCCAGTCGAAATGCACGGCGCGCGCATCTGTGTTGTCGAACGCCCTGGCCGCCAGCGCATCGTCGCTTTCCTGGAAGCAAGGGTCATCAAAGCCCATGTATCGGGCCAGCAGGCGGAAGATTTCCGTGTTCGCCTTCGCTTCGCCCAGCGGCGCCACGGCCGCGTTGTTCGCCATCATGTACAGATGGCCATAGGTGGAATGGGCGTCGACGTGTTCCAGCTGCGTGGTGGCGGGCAGCACGATGTCGGCGTAATCGACAGTATCGGTCTGGAAGTGTTCGAGCACGACCGTAAACAGGTCTTCGCGGGCAAAACCCTGTGCCACTTTCGCGGAATCGGGCGCCACCGCCAGCGGATTCGAGTTGTAGACGATGACGGCCTCGACTTGCGGGCCGAACTCGGGCGAGCTTTCTTTCAATAAATCGTCGCCGATGGTACTCATGTTGATCGTGCGCGGCGTGCCTTTGAGCAAATCTGGACGCTGCAGGGCCTTGCGGTTGACGGGGAAGGAACCCGAGCTCGACAGCTGCATGCCGCCGGCCGGATGGCGCCACGCGCCCGTCAGGGCCGGCAGGCAGGCGATATTGCGCACGGCCATGCCGCCGCCATGCACGCGCTGCACGCCGTAGTTGGTACGGATGGCGGCGCCCTCGCCAGAACGGCAGGCCTGGCCGTACAGGCGCGCCAGTTCCACCACTTCCGTGGCCGTGATGCCGCACACTTCGGCCACGCGCTCGGGCGGCCATTCCAGGGCCCGCTGCTTCAAGGCCTCGTAACCAATAGTGTAGCGCTCGATGTAATCGTGATCGAGCATATCTTCCACAATCAAGACATGCATCAAACCCAGCGCCAGGGCGGCGTCGGTGCCCGGCAGCAAGGCGATATGCTGGTGGCATTTTTCGGCCGTCAGCGAACGGTACGGGTCGATGGCGATCAGCGTGGCGCCATGACGCTTGGCTTCCTGCGCGCGCATCCAGAAGTGCAGGTTCGAGGCGATCGGGTTGCCGCCCCAGATGATGATCAATTTGGCGTTCTGGAACTGCTCCAGGTCCGTGCCGATGCTGGCGCCCACCGTGTAGCGGTAGCCCGTGGCGCCGGCCGACGCGCAAATGGTGCGGTCCAGCAAGGAAGCACCGAGCTGGTTGAAAAAGCGCGACGACATCGATTCGCCCTGCACCAGGCCCATGGTGCCGCAGTAGCTGTACGGCAAGATCGCCTGCGGATCGCGCGCGGCGATCGGTTTCAGGCGGGCCGCGATGGTCGTCAGTGCCTCCTCCCAGCTGATGGGCTCGAACTTGCCTTCGCCTTTCCTGCCCACGCGGCGCAGCGGCGTCAGCAAGCGGTCCGCATGGTAGGTGCGCTCCGTGAAGCGCGACACCTTGGTGCACAGCACGCCAGCCGTGGTCGGGTGGTCGGGATCGCCCTTGACGGCGGTGGCCACGCCATCGGTCACCGTGACCAGGAGGGCACAGGTATCTGGGCAATCGAGCGGGCAGGCGGCGCGCACTTGGGTGGTGGTCATGGTGCAATCCAAAAACGTTGGCGGAAGGCGATACTGTAAACCATTCCGCGCGCTTGCTGTTGGCGCCATGGCAAGCTGGTCCGTGCGCTGGATTTACCCGGCAAACAAGGGCTACAATGCATTGTTAGCCGCGCCTGTTTTTGATCAAACAGACGCGGTCCGGCGCGCCATACATTGCTGCGTGCCAGCATCCACAGGAGAGTCCCATGAAACTAGTTGATCCGATCTTGGCGTTTCAATCCGAGCTGCAAGGTATCCGCCGCGACCTGCATGCGCACCCCGAGCTGTGCTACGAAGAACAGCGCACCTCGGACGTCGTCGCCGCCAAACTGACGGAATGGGGCATTCCCGTGGTACGCGGCCTGGGCCGCACTGGCGTGGTCGGCATCATCCAGCATGGCAGCTCCAAGCGTGCCATCGGCCTGCGCGCCGACATGGATGCCTTGCCGATGCAGGAAATGAATACCTTTGAGCATGCCTCGCGCCACCCGGGCAAGATGCACGCCTGCGGCCACGACGGCCACACGGCCATGCTGCTCGGCGCGGCCCATTATCTGGCGCAACACCGCAACTTCGATGGCACGGTCTACCTGGTCTTCCAGCCGGCCGAGGAAGGCGGCGCCGGCGCGCGCGAAATGATAGCAGACGGCTTGTTTACCCGCTTCCCCATGGACGCCATCTACGGCATGCACAACTGGCCAGGCGCGGAAACGGGCACGCTGAGCGTGGTGGAAGGGCCGATGATGGCGTCGAGCAATGAATTCCACGTCACCGTCAAGGGCAAGGGCGCCCACGCGGCCCAGCCCCACAAGGGCATCGACCCCGTGATGGTGGCCGTGCAGATCGCGCAAAGCTGGCAAACCGTCATCACGCGCAACAAGAGCCCGCTCGATACGGCCGTGCTGTCGATCACGCAAATCCATGCGGGCAGTGCCACCAACGTGATTCCCGATGACGCCAGCCTGGTCGGCACCGTGCGCACCTTCACCACGCCCGTGCTGGACCTGATCGAAGAGCGCATGCGCGACATCGCCGTGCACACGGCGGCCGCTTTTGGCGCGGAAGTCGAGTTCCACTTCAAGCGCAACTATCCGCCGCTGGTCAACCATGCGAAAGAAACGGCGTTTGCCGTCGACGTGATGAAAAGCGTGGTGGGGGCCGAGAAGGTCAACGCGAATGTCGAACCGACCATGGGCGCGGAAGATTTCGCGTTTTTCCTGCAGGAAAAAGCCGGCTGCTACATCTTCATCGGCAATGGCGATGGCGAGCACCGCGATGGCGGCCACGGCCTGGGGCCGTGCGTCTTGCACAATGGCAGTTACGACTTCAACGACCAATTACTGCCGATCGGCGCCAGTTTCTGGGTCAGACTGGCCGAAGCGAGCCTGCCCATCGCTTGAATCAGCTCAGTTTATCCGGGGCAATGCCCAGGCGCTGGCCCGGATTCAACGCTTCCAGGGCCAGTAAGGCCGCCGCATGGTCGGCCGTCGGGTACGTTTCGGCAAGAGTTTCATAGCGCTGCGTCACCAGTTGCGTCACCGGCAAGGTGACGTGCGCCGCTTCCGCCGCCGCCAGGATATTGTGCATATCCTTGATCTGACTCTTCACCTGCCCACCGGCAACAAAATTGCGTTCCAGCATGCGCTGGCCATGCACGTCCAAAATCTTGCTCTCAGCAAAACCGCCGCGGATGGCCGCCCGCACGGCAGCCGCATCGGCGCCGGCCGCCTGGGCCAGCAACAGCGCTTCCGCCACGATATTCAGGGTGGCGCCCACGATCAGCTGGTTGCACAGCTTGGCCACTTGGCCGCTGCCGGGCGGCCCGACCAGTGTCGGCCGCCCCATGGCCGCCAGGATAGTTTCCACGCGCGCGTAATCGCTGCTACTGGCGCCGGCCATGATGGCCAGCGTACCGGCCTGCGCGCCGCCAACCCCGCCCGACACGGGCGCGTCGATGAAGCCATGGCCGGCGGCGTGCAAAGTGGCATGAAATTGCTGGGCTTCCGATTGCTTGGTGGAACTCATGTCGATCCACAGCGCCCCAGCGCGCAAGGCCGGCAGCGCTTCCTGCAGCAGTTGCGCCACGATGGGACCGGCTTCCAGCATCGAAATGACCACGTCCGCGCCGCTGACCGCCTCAGCGATGGAAACAGCCGGCTGCGCCCCTGCCGCGCGCAGGACTTGGGCCTTGCTGTGCGTGCGATTCCAAATTGTGACAGAATATCCAGCGCGTAGCAGGCACCGGACCATCGGATCCCCCATCAGACCGATACCGAGAAATGCGATTTTTGTAGAGAATGTCAATTGAACCCCTGATATCAACAAGTGGCGAAAGCGGCATGCAAAACAAGGTGCCTGTGCAAACAAGACAAGCCTATCGGCCAATTTTACGATGAAAGCCTCTATGTTCTTCAAGAAGAATCTCCTCAAGTCCATCGCCGCCCTAGCCGCGCTGATGGCAGCCAACGCCGGCTTTGCTGCCGACGGCAAACTGATCGACTCCGTCTACGGCGAATATGCCAAGGGTGTCAAGGTGCAGATGCTGCGCGCCGGCGTGACGTCGAACTGGGATAAAGCCTGGTTTGTATCGAATGGCACGCAGCTCAGTGGTTACTGGGATGCGAGCATCGGCGGCTGGGATGGCAAGAGCTATCGCAACGTCCCTGGCCAGCATCAAAAACTGTGGGATCTGGGCTTTACTCCCGTCTTCCGCTTTGAAAACACGAATAAGCTGGGCTTCTATGCGGAAGGCGGTATTGGCGTACACATGCTGTCCAAGCTGTACGACAACGACGATAACCGCCTGTCGACCCACTTCCAGTTCGGCGACCATATCGGTGTCGGCTATGTGTTCAATAACAAATGGGAAGTCGCTGCGAAAATCCAGCATTTCTCGAACGGCGGCTACAAGAAACCGAATAGCGGCGTCAATTACATGAACGTCAAAGTCGCTTATCACTTTTAATGGGTTTGATAAATGACAAAGGCAGCGCGCAGCGCTGCCTTTTTTTCGTCCGTGCGCCGTGCAAGCGCGGCAATCTGTGGACGTAAAAAAACCCCCACCGGATCACCGATGGGGGTTTTTTCGAATAACAAGCCTGACGATAACCTACTTTCACACTGGTTGCAGCACTATCATCGGCGCAAAGTTGTTTCACGGTCCTGTTCGGGATGGGAAGGGGTGGGACCAACTTGCTATGGTCATCAGGCATAACTTGTACTGACGCTTGTTCTCTATTGAGCAACAAGGCCATGAATCTGGAAGAAGTAGGATTATTTACTGAGATATTAGTGTTACAACACTAAGGGGTAATGATTGCGATCAACATTCACGCAACATGTACTTTCTTATCCTCTGTACCTGCTAAGGTTATAGGGACAAGCCGTACGGGCAATTAGTACTGGTTAGCTTAATGCATTACTGCACTTCCACACCCAGCCTATCAACGTCCTGGTCTCGAACGACCCTTCAAAGAGCTCAAGGCTCTGGGAAATCTCATCTCAAGGCAAGTTTCCCGCTTAGATGCTTTCAGCGGTTATCTCTTCCGAACTTAGCTACCCGGCAATGCCACTGGCGTGACAACCGGTACACCAGAGGTTCGTCCACTCCGGTCCTCTCGTACTAGGAGCAGCCCCCTTCAAATTTCCAACGCCCACGGCAGATAGGGACCAAACTGTCTCACGACGTTTTAAACCCAGCTCACGTACCACTTTAAATGGCGAACAGCCATACCCTTGGGACCGGCTACAGCCCCAGGATGTGATGAGCCGACATCGAGGTGCCAAACTCCCCCGTCGATATGAACTCTTGGGAGGAATCAGCCTGTTATCCCCAGAGTACCTTTTATCCGTTGAGCGATGGCCCTTCCATACAGAACCACCGGATCACTATGTCCTACTTTCGTACCTGCTCGACTTGTCAGTCTCGCAGTTAAGCACGCTTATGCCATTGCACTATCAACACGATGTCCGACCGTATCTAGCGTACCTTCGAACTCCTCCGTTACACTTTAGGAGGAGACCGCCCCAGTCAAACTGCCTACCATGCACTGTCCCCGATCCGGATAACGGACCAAGGTTAGAACCTCAAACAAACCAGGGTGGTATTTCAAGGTTGGCTCCACGAGAACTAGCGTCCCCGCTTCAAAGCCTCCCACCTATCCTACACAGATTGGTTCAAAGTCCAATGCAAAGCTACAGTAAAGGTTCATGGGGTCTTTCCGTCTAGCCGCGGGTAGATTGCATCATCACAAACATTTCAACTTCGCTGAGTCTCGGGAGGAGACAGTGTGGCCATCGTTACGCCATTCGTGCAGGTCGGAACTTACCCGACAAGGAATTTCGCTACCTTAGGACCGTTATAGTTACGGCCGCCGTTTACTGGGACTTCAATCAAGAGCTTGCACCCCATCATTTAATCTTCCAGCACCGGGCAGGCGTCACACCCTATACGTCCACTTTCGTGTTTGCAGAGTGCTGTGTTTTTATTAAACAGTCGCAGCCACCAGTTTATTGCAACCCTTTCACCCTTCCACAGTAAAGTGGTCAAGCTACCGGGGCGTACCTTTTCCCGAAGTTACGGTACCAATTTGCCGAGTTCCTTCTCCCGAGTTCTCTCAAGCGCCTTAGAATACTCATCTCGCCCACCTGTGTCGGTTTGCGGTACGGTCTCGTATGACTGAAGCTTAGAGGCTTTTCTTGGAACCACTTCCGATTGCTTCGTGAACAAGTTCACTCGTCCCATCCCCTTGAATTCCGCGCCCGGATTTGCCTAAGCGCCTTCTATGAGACAGAAACTGACTATTCCAACAGTCAGACAACCTTCCGCGATCCGTCCCCCCATCGCATCATACGACGGTGCAGGAATATTAACCTGCTTCCCATCAGCTACGCATCTCTGCCTCGCCTTAGGGGCCGACTCACCCTGCTCCGATGAACGTTGAACAGGAAACCTTGGGCTTACGGCGTGGAGGCTTTTCACCCCCATTATCGCTACTCATGTCAGCATTCGCACTTCTGATACCTCCAGCATCCTTTACAAGACACCTTCGCAGGCTTACAGAACGCTCTCCTACCATATCCAATAAAGGATATCCGCAGCTTCGGTGACTGGCTTAGCCCCGTTACATCTTCCGCGCAGGACGACTCGATCAGTGAGCTATTACGCTTTCTTTAAATGATGGCTGCTTCTAAGCCAACATCCTGACTGTTTTAGCCTTCCCACTTCGTTTTCCACTTAGCCAATCTTTGGGACCTTAGCTGGCGGTCTGGGTTGTTTCCCTCTTGACGCCGGACGTTAGCACCCGACGTCTGTCTCCCAAGCTCGCACTCATCGGTATTCGGAGTTTGCAATGGTTTGGTAAGTCGCAATGACCCCCTAGCCATAACAGTGCTCTACCCCCGATGGTGATACTTGAGGCACTACCTAAATAGTTTTCGGAGAGAACCAGCTATTTCCAAGTTTGTTTAGCCTTTCACCCCTACCCACAGCTCATCCCCTAATTTTTCAACATTAGTGGGTTCGGACCTCCAGGGCGTGTTACCGCACCTTCATCCTGGCCATGAGTAGATCACTTGGTTTCGGGTCTACACCCAGCGACTGATCGCCCTATTCGGACTCGATTTCTCTACGGCTTCCCTAT